>NZ_CP046122.1:2456955-3071193 GCF_009707365.1 Microlunatus sp. Gsoil 973 | reverse complement strand
AGGACAGATACAGCGCGTGGCCACGATCAAGATCGAAAAGATCGACGTAGCGACGACGACGCTCATCGGGATCAATCGCGGTCCATGCGTGCAAGAAATCCAGCAGCGCATCCCTGCCGCGACCGGTCGGCTGGGATTCCATGATCGCCACGAGCTCCGGGAGCCGGGCCGAGACCAGGTCGTCGGGGTAGCAGAGACAGAAGGAGGCCACCTGCCTGATCAGCCGGTCGGCAGCGGGTACGGCGGCACGCCTGCGTTTGAGCGTCATGATCCTGCTGCGTGGTCGGGTCGACTCGGCTGGTCGGACTGGTTGGACTGATCGGATGCGTCGATCTGACCGAGGGTGGAATCTCCGGGAGGGGTCTCGGGGAACAGACCGGGTGGCCGGCCGTTGCCGTCCCAGTTCAGCAGATTGACCCGGCCGCGAAGCTCGGATGCATCGGTGGCGCTGTCGGAACTCTGCCGTTGTCGCAGGCTGTGGAAGGTTTCCACGGCTACCGGCACCGGTTGGCCGCTGGCCTCGCCCATCGGACCGGCGCCGTACATGCCCGGCCCGTCCTCGAACTCCAGCGAGCAGCCGATCTCCTCCAGATTGTGTGCCTCCTCCAGGTGGGCCGGCGGAATCACATAGCGCTCGGAGTACTTGGCCAGCGCCAGCAGGCGGTACATCGCCTGCACCTGCTGTTCGGTCATCCCGACCGCCTCCGGGATCCCCGGATCCGTCGGCCGCCCGAGCGTCACGTCACGCATGTAGGAACGCATCGCAGCCAACCGATGCAGTACGCCGAGCACCACGTTGGTGTCGCCGGCGGTGAAGAGTTCGGCCAGATATTCGACCGGGACACGCAGCGACTCGATCGCGCCGAACAGCACGCCGGCGTCCTCGGCGTCGTGACCCTGCTCCGACAGCAGGTCCACCACCGGCGACAGCGGCGGCACGTACCAGACCATCGGCATGGTGCGGTACTCCGGATGCAGCGGCAGAGCGATCTTGTAGACCTTGGCCAGCTGATAGACCGGCGAACGTCGCGCAGCATCCAACCAGGAGTCGGGAATGTCCTGCTTGCGAGCTTCGGCGATCACCGCCGGATCGTTCGGGTCCAACATCAGGTCCAGTTGCGCCTGGTAGAGGTCCTTCTCATCGGGCACCGATGCGGCCGCGGTCACCGCATCCGCGTCGTAGAGGAAGATCCCCAGATACCGCAGCCGGCCGACGCAGGTCTCCGCGCACACGGTCGGCAGACCGACCTCCACCCGCGGGTAGCAGAGCGTGCACTTCTCCGCCTTTCCCGACTTGTGGTTGAAGTACATCTTCTTGTACGGGCAGCCGGTGATGCACTGCCGCCACCCGCGGCAGCGTTGTTGATCAACGAGTACGATGCCGTCCTCGGAGCGCTTGTAGATCGCACCGGACGGGCAGGACGCCATACAGCTGGGATTGAGGCAGTGTTCGCAGATCCGCGGCAGATAGAACATGAAGGTCCGTTCGAACTCGAAGCGGATCTTCTCCTCCGAACGCTCCCGGACCTTCTGCACCAGCGGATCGGCCGAACCGTACTGCTGCGAGCCGCCAAGATCATCGTCCCAGTTCGCCGACCACTTGATCTTGGTGTCGTGACCGGTGAGCAGCGACTTCGGGCGGGCGACCGGTGCGTCGTCACCGAGCGGTGACTCGGTCAGCATGTTGTAGTCGTAGGTCCACGGCTCGTAGTAGTCGGAGATGTTGGGCTGGACCGGACTGGCGAAGATCGTCGCCAGCCGGCGCAAGCGGCTGCCGGTACGCAGCCGCAGCTTCCCGCGGCTGGTGAGATGCCAGCCGCCGCGCCACCGCTCCTGATCCTCATACCGGCGTGGGTAGCCCTGGCCCGGTCGGGTCTCGACGTTGTTGAACCACACGTATTCCATGCCGGCCCGGTTGGTCCACGTCTGTTTACAGGTCACCGAACAGGTATGGCATCCGATGCACTTGTCGAGATTCATGATCATCGCGACCTGGGCCATCACCCTCATCGGTAGGTCACCTCCTGGCTGCGCTTCCGCACGGTCGCGACGATGTCGCGCTGGTTGCCGGTCGGTCCCAGATAGTTGAACGTGTAGGACAGCTGGGCGTATCCGCCGATCAGATGTGTGGGCTTGATCATCAGCCGGGTCACCGAGTTGTGCGTGCCGCCGCGGCGCCCGGTGCGCTCCGACTTCGGTACGTCGATGGTGCGTTCCTGCACGTGATAGACGAACACGATTCCGTCGGGGATCCGGTGACTGACGATCGCCCGGCCGACGAAGACACCGTTGCCGCTCTCCACCTCGACCCATTCGTTGTCGGCGACCCCGATCGAGGCTGCGTCGTCCGAGCTCATCCAGACCGTCGGACCACCGCGGGACAGTGACAGCATCAACAGGTTGTCCTGATATTCGGAGTGGATCGACCACTTGGAGTGCGGTGTCAGGTACCTCACAGTGACTTGGGCGCCGTTGCGGCCGAGTCGCGGCTCGCCGAAGAGTCGGTGCATGTCCAGCGGCGGTCGGTAGAGCGGCAGGGACTCACCAAGATCGGCCATCCAGTCGTGATCAAGGTAGAAGTGCATCCGCCCGGTCAGGGTGTGGAACGGCTTGAGGCGTTCGATGTTGACCGTGAACGGCGCATAACGGCGGCCACCGGTCTCCGATCCTGACCACTCCGGCGAGGTGATCACCGGAGTGGGTGCCGCCTGGGTGTCGGCGAAGGTGATCCGACGCTCCTCCGAGCCTTCGGCAAGATCGGCGAGCCGCTTGCCGACCCGGCGTTCCAGCTGCCGGAATCCCTGGACCGCAAGAGCTCCGTTGGTCGTTCCGGAGAACCGCAGGATCGCCTCGGCCAGTTTGGCGTCGGTGTCGATGGCTGGTCGGCCGTCGGTCCGGCCGCCGAGCATCACACCGTTGCTGCGGGACAGCCCGTCCAAGGCCTGGGACAACTCGAAGGTGGTGCCCTTGACGGTGAACCCCAGTTGGTCCGCCAGCGGTCCGACCGCGGCGAGTTTGTCGGCGATGGCGGTGTAGTCCCGTTCCACCACGGTGAAGATCGGCATAGTCCGGCCGGGGACCGCCTCCACCTGATCGTCGGTCAACCAGTCCCGGACGACGCCGCGCGGCTGGGAGGTCTCGCCCGCGGTGTCGTGTTGCATCGGCACCGACACCAGGTCCTTGCGCGTGTCCAGGTGACCGGCGGCCAGCTCGGACAGTTTGCGGGCCAGATCGGTGAACAGCCGGAAGTCGGTGCGGGCCTGCCACGGCGGTTCGATCGCCGGGTTGAAGGCATGGACGAAGGGATGCATGTCGGTGGACGACAGGTCGTGCTTCTCGTACCAGGTGGCGGCCGGCAGCACGACATCGCTGTGCAACGTGGTCGACGTCATCCGGAAGTCCGCGGACACCAACAGGTCCAACTTGCCCTGCGGTGCGTCATCCCGCCAGCGGACCTCGGCCGGGTGCGGCCCGGCCTGCTGATCAGGCGGTTCCGGAAGATTGGACCGGGTGCCGAGCAGGTTGTTGATGAAGTACTCGTTGCCCTTGGCTGACGATCCGATCAGGTTGGATCGCCACACCACCAGGGTGCGAGGCCAGTTCTGTTCCGCGTCGATGTCGGCGATCGCCGGCTCCAGCCGGCCCGCCCGCAACTCCGCGGCCACAAAGCTTGCAGTGTCCGGCGCCTGCCCGTCGGCGACCGCCTGTTCGGCCCGGTCGGCGACATCAAGCGGATTGGCGGAGAACTGCGGATAGAACGGCATCCAGCCCAGCCGGGCCGATTGCGCGATCAGGTCAGCGGTGTGCCGGCCGGCCATCCGGCCGGATCCGAGCGGGGAGAGCAGGGCATCGGCGCTGTAGCCGTCGTTGCGCCATTGCCCGGTATGCATGTACCAGTACGACGTTCCCGGCACGGTGCGCGGTGGCCGGGACCAGTCGAGCCCGTTGGCCAGGGACAGCCAGCCGGTCAGCGGGCGGCACTTCTCCTGTCCGACGTAGTGCGCCCAGCCGCCACCGTTGCGGCCCTGGCAACCCGTCAACATCAACAGCGCGAGGACCGCCCGATAGGTGGCGTCGCCGTGGAACCATTGGCAGATCCCACCGCCCATGATGATCATGGACCGGCCACCGGAGTCGATGGCGTTGCGGGCGAACTCCCGGGCCACCCTGATGCACTGCTCGGCAGGCACGCTGGTGATCTCGGCCTGCCAGGCCGGCGTGTACGGATGATCGACGTCGGTGTAATCGGTCGGCCACTCGCCGGGCAGCCCGGGCCGGCCGACGCCGTACTGGGCCAACATCAGGTCGAAGACCGTGGTGACCAGATGATCACCGACGCGCTGCGCCGGCACTCCGCGGCGAAGCACCTCCCCGGTTCCGTCGGCGGCGGTGAAGGCGGGTAGTGCGACCTCGACCGGGGCGCCACTGTCGGCCAGGGTCAGCCGGGGCGTGACGTTGCCGAGATCAAGGTTCCAGCGTCCTTCGCCGGAGTCGGCGTAGCGGAAGCCGATCGAGCCGTTCGGCACGACCGGTTGGCCGGTGCCGTCGTCCAGGACGACGGTCTTCCAATCGCTCTCCGGGCCGCGGGCCGGCACCAGGTCGGATTCGGTGAGGAACTTTCCGGGGACGAACGTTCCGTCGCCCCGCTGGTCAAGCCGCACCAGGAAGGGCAGATCGGTGAACCGGCTGACGTAGTCGGAGAAGAAGGGTGTCCGCCGGTCGACGAAGAACTCCTTGAGGACGACGTGACCCATCGCCATCGCCAGCGCGGCGTCGCTGCCGGCCTGTGCAGGCAGCCACTCGTCGGCGAACTTGGTGTTGTCGGCGTAGTCGGGGCTGACGCTGACCACCTTGGTGCCGCGATAGCGGACCTCGGTCATCCAGTGCGCGTCCGGGGTCCGGGTGACCGGAACGTTGGAGCCCCACATCATCAGGTAGGTGCTGTCCCACCAATCACCGGACTCCGGGACGTCGGTCTGGTCGCCGAAGACCTGCGGGCTGGCCACCGGCAGGTCGGCGTACCAGTCGTAGAAGGACGTCATCACCCCGCCGATCAGCTGGATGAAGCGGGTGCCGATGCAATGGCTGACGATCGACATGGCCGGGATCGGGGAGAACCCTGCGCACCGGTCCGGCCCGTAGGTCTTGATCGTATGGACGTGGGCCGCCGCGATGATCTCCAGCGCCTCGTCCCAACTGATCCGGGTCAGGCCACCCTTGCCCCGGGCCTGCTGGTAGCGGCGACGCGTGTCGGGATCTCCGACCACCGCCGCCCAAGCGTCCACCGGGTCCCGGTTCTGCCGACGGGCGCTCCGATAGGCCTCGACCAGCACCTGCCGCGCGTAGGGATACCGGACCCGGGTCGGAGAGTAGGTGTACCAGGAGAACGCCGCTCCTCTCGGACAACCGCGGGGCTCGTACTCCGGGCGGTCCGGGCCGACCGACGGATAGTCGGTCTGCTGGCTCTCCCAGGTGATCACCCCGTCCTTGACGTATACCTTCCAGGAACACGATCCGGTGCAGTTGACGCCGTGGGTGGATCGGACGATCTTGTCGTGGCTCCACCGGTCCCGATAGAACGCATCACCGGACCGGCCGCCCCGACGAAACACCGCTCGGCGATCGTCGGACTCCTCCCAGCGCGTGAAGAATCGGGCGGTATCCAGCAGTGCTCGTCCCGCCGCACCGTCGACGTCCGGAAGCTTCTGTGCCCCAGCCACGAACCCAGACAAGCACCGGTTTGCTGATCTTGGCAAGAACCCCACGCCGAGTTCACCCGAAATGGACAGGTCGTGCCTCACGCCTGAGCAACAGCCGACCAGATGGTTTGTTATCGCGTTCACAAGCTCCTAGAGTGAGTTCGCGGAGCACTGGAACACATCGGAGGCACAAGGCACGTGACGCCCTCACAGCCCCGGCCACACGGCGGGGGAATCGGCCAGCAGGGCGAGCAGATGCGTTCCGAGCGGCCGGCCTCTGAGAAGGGCATCCCCGACGCGACCATCGCACGGCTGCCGGTCTATCTGCGCACGCTGAACGCGATGGCCGACGAGGGTGTGACCACGATCAGCAGCGGCGAACTGGCCGATGCCGCGGGTGTGAACTCCGCCCAGCTTCGCAAGGACCTCTCCTATCTGGGCACCTACGGGACGCGCGGTGTCGGCTATGACGTCGAATACCTGCGCTTTCAGATCGGCCGGGAGATCGGCTCGGCCCAGGAGTGGCCGGTGATCATCGTCGGCCTGGGAAACCTGGGCACCGCACTGGCCAACTACTCCGGCTTCGGATCTCGCGGTTTCCGGATCGTCGCCCTGCTCGACCCGAACCCGGCGCTGATCGGTCGTGAGGTCGTCGGCGTACCGATCTCCGATCTTGCCGATCTGGAGAAGGTCGTCCGCCGGACCGCGCCGCGGATCGCCGTGCTCGCCACCCCTGCCTCGGCTGCCCAGGATGTGACCGATCGGCTGATCGCCTGCGGAGTGAGGAGCATCCTGAACTTTGCACCGACAGCGTTGACGGTGCCGCCGGACGTCAACCTGCGCAAGGTTGATCTCGGCCAGGAGTTGCAGATCCTGGCCTACCACGAACAACAGGCCGGTGAACAGACCGGCGAGACGGTTGTCGCCACGACCGGCGTCAACATCAAGAAGAGCAGCATCGAGAAGGCAACTGCGTCGTGAGCATCCTGGTGGTCAGTGTTTCCCACAAGACGACATCGTTCGAGGTGCTCGGGAGACTGGCGATGGACGCCGATGCATCGGCCAAGCTCGCCGAGTCGCTGACCCGCAGCGAACACATCGACGAGGCCGTGGTGTTGTCCACCTGCAACCGCACCGAGGTCTATGCCGAGGTCGGACGCTTCCACGCCGGCCTGGACGAGATCACCGAGCAACTGGCCGAGGCGACCGGTGTCGCCACCACCGTGCTCCGGGGCATCTGCTCGGTCTATTTCGACGAGGGTGCCGTCGCCCACACCTTCAACGTCTCGGGCGGGCTGGACTCGATGGTCATCGGGGAGAACCAGATCCTCGGCCAGGTCCGTGCCGCACTGTCCGGGTCGCAGCAGGTCGGCACTGTCGGCACGGTGCTCAACTCCCTGTTCCAGCAGGGCATCCGAGTTGGGAAGCGGGTGCAGACCGAGACCGCGATCGGGTCGGCGGGACGGTCGATGGTCACGGCGGCCCTGCGCCAGTACCAGTCCCTGGCCGGATCCCTCGACGGGGTGCGGGTGGCCGTCGTCGGCGCCGGATCGATGGCGTCGCTGGCAGCCCGCACCGTTGCGGCCGAAGGAGCCGACGTGACCGCGGTGAACCGGACGTTCGACCGGGCGGTCCGGCTGGCCGACGCGATCGGCGGCCACGCCAGGCCACTGGCGGACCTGCCGGCAGTGCTCGCCGGCTCCGACCTGGTGATCAGCTGCACCGGTGCCCGCGACCTGGTGCTGACCAGCGGGCTGATCGCCGACACGCCGCTGCGCGCAGTGATCGATCTCGCGCTGCCGGCCGACGCGGAGCCGGCGATCGCCGAGGTCGTCCCGCTGATCAATCTGGATCGACTGTTGCGAGCCGGCGACGACAGTGTGTCGACCGCGGAGGTGGACGCCGCGCGGGAGCTGGTCCGCCTCGAGGTGCATGATTTCCTGGCGCGGCGCCGGGCCTCGCAGGTCACGCCGACCGTGGTCGCCCTGCGGTCGATGGCTGCCGAGGTCACGGAGTCCGAGCTGAGGCGACTCGACGGGCGACTGCCCGATCTTGACGACCGGCAACGCGCCGAGATCGCCAAGACCGTACGCCGCGTGGTCGACAAGTTGCTGCACCAGCCGACGGTCCGGGTGCAGGAGTTCGCCGCCAACCAGGGCCAGGTGGACTACGCCGCCGCCCTCCGGGAGCTGTTCGCCCTTGATCCGCAGACGGTCGCCGCGGTGATGTCGCCCGATGCCGCCACCCAGGCGGCCGAGGTGGCCGACGCCGCCGCCTCCACCGAGCTGATCACGGGATCGGAGTGACCGTGGGGTCCCGGGTACGGATCGGCGCGCGCAATTCGCCCCTGGCCCGCGCCCAGGCGGACCTGATCGCCGCCTCGCTGGCGTCGTACGGCGTGGAATCGGAATTCGTCCCGATCAGCACCCAGGGTGATGTCGACCGGCGCGAACTCACCCAGATCGGTGGAACCGGGGTCTTCACCGGCGCCGTCCGCGACGCGCTGCTGGACGGTACGGCCGACATCGGCGTGCATTCACTGAAAGACCTGCCGACCGCGCCGGTCACCGAACTGGAGATCGTCGCCTACCCCGATCGCGAGGACACCCACGAGGTGATCGTCGGTCGCTGGCTCGACGATCCTCCCGCCGGCCGGCCGCTGGTGATCGGGACCGGCGCTCCGCGGCGGGCCGCCCAACTGCAGCAGTTGGCCGACGAGCGGGAGGTCGAGGTCCGGATCGAGCCGATCCGGGGCAACGTCGACACCCGGCTCCGTCGGGTGCGCGAGGGCCGGTACGACGCCACCGTGCTGGCCGCCGCCGGGCTCCGCCGGCTCGGCCGGATCGAGGGCCGGATCGACGGCCGGATCGAGGGCCGGACTGCGGAGTTGACCGTTTCCGGGCTGCCGGCCCGGCTGCTGTCGTACGAGGAGTTGTTGCCGGCGCCCGGACAGGGAGCGCTTGCCGTCGAGGCGGCCCGGAAACTCGATTCGGATATCCGCTCCGTTTTGACTAGGCTCGACAGCGCTGCCACCAGGGCAGAAGTCCTGGCCGAACGGCGCTTCCTGGCCGTTCTCGAGGCCGGCTGCACTGCACCGGTGGGAGCGCGCGCGGAGATCACCTCCGGCGCCGATATCGCCGACGGTGGGCCCGTCCGCGATGCGGGCGCGGATTTGACTCTGGTCGGAGTAATTGGGAGAACGAAGGGGGACGGCGAGTCGCAACACCCTCCGCACGGCGATGTCCCTGACCAAGGGCCTGCCGGGGCGGACGACCTGGTCCGGCGCGGCGGTTTGATCAAGATCTCCGGACGCGGACAGCAAGGCGATCCGGCAGAACTGGGAGAGCGCCTGGCACGGCGGGTGTTGTCGATCATCGATCCCGAGGAGTTGCGCAAACCAGCGCACAACTGAATAGGCCCGTGAGCCAACAACTGAAGATCAAAAACTGAAGATCAACAATTCCTACTCAGCAGCAGACCCAGAAACCTAAGAGCGTACTCGGCCGATCCGGCCACATCTGTAGTTCGTAGCACGCACGCCACGAGAGCTACCCACGACAGGTGGACGCGGTCAGCCGGGCTCGTTCATCCGGGAGGGATCAACTCCGATCTCATCCGGAAGGAAGAACGCGAGAATCGCCCGTGAGCACATCGTCGGCCCGCAAGTCCCGTCCTAGAGATAGTTCCGTTACTGCTGCCCCTGCCGCACGCGGCCGGGTGATCTTCGTCGGCACAGGTCCAGGTGACCCGGACCTGCTGACCCTGGGTGCCATCGCTGCGCTGGGCGAGGCCACCGCGGTCATCCTCGACTCCGAGAGCCAGCGCGAGATCCTCGACCATCCGGCGATCAAGCTCGCCGATGGTGCCGAGGTCGCCATCCTCGGGCTGTCCGAGGCAGGCAAGCCGCTGCCGCCGTCGGCGCGCGCCAAGGCGGTGCTCAAGCACACCGGCGGCGGAGCCCGCGTGGTGCGCCTGGTCAGCGGTGACCCGTTCCTCGATGCTGCCGTCTCCGACGAGGCAGCGGCCTGCGTCCGCGGAGGGGTGGACTTCGAGGTCGTCCCCGGTGTCAGCTCCCTGACAGCGGTTCCGGAGTACGCCGGCGTCGCCCTGAACAACGCCGGCGGCGTGCACTTCGTGTCCGCGACCGAGGGCAGGTTCGCCAAGACCGCAGCCGCCGAATGGACCGGTGTCGCAACCCTGGTGGTGAGCACCCGGGTGAGCATGATCGGCGACTTCGTCGACGTGGCCACCGCGGTCGGGCGCGAGGCTGACGAACCGGCGCTCGTCACCCTGCACGGTGGCAGCACCGAACAGATCAGCATCACCACAACGCTCGGCCGGATCCCCGCCGAACTCAAGACGGTGCCGTGCCAGGCCACCGAACTGGTGCACCTCACCCTGGGCGCCGCAGTGGAGAATCGCGAGGCGCTCAGCTGGTACGAGACCAAGCCCCTCTTCGGCTGGCGCGTGCTGGTGCCCCGCACCAAGGACCAGGCGGCCTCGATGACCGCGCGGCTGCGCACCTACGGCGCGCACAGCGAGGAGGTGCCGACCATCTCGGTCGAGCCGCCGCGCAGTCCGCTGCAGATGGACAAGGCGGTTCGCGGGCTGGTCGAGGGTCGCTACGAATGGGTCGCGTTCACCTCGGTCAACGCCGTCCGCGCCGTACGGGAGAAGTTCGAGCAATACGGTTTGGACGCGCGGGCGTTCTCCGGCCTGAAGGTGGCAGCGGTCGGGGAGACCACTTCCGGCGCGTTGAAGGCCTGGGGGATCGAACCGGACCTCGTGCCGACCGGTGAGCAGTCCGCCGCCGGCCTGGCTGCCGAATGGCCGCCGTACGACGACGTTCTCGATCCGATCAACCGGGTCTTCCTGCCGCGCGCGGACATCGCAACCGAGACCCTGTCAGCTGCGCTGACCGATCTCGGCTGGGAGGTCGAGGATGTCACCGCGTACCGGACGGTCCGCGCGGCCCCGCCGCCGGCGCCGGTTCGCGAGGCGATCAAGACCGGCAAGTTCGATGCGGTTGTCTTCACCTCCTCCTCGACGGTACGGAACCTGGTCGGCATCGCCGGCAAGCCGCACACTTCGACGATCATCGCCTGCATCGGTCCGGCGACGGCCAAGACCTGCGAGGAACACGGTCTGCGCGTCGACGTCATCGCGGCCAAACCCTCGGCGCTGGAACTGGCCGACGCGCTGGCCGGTTTCGCCGCCGAGCGGCGCGAGGCCCTGGTCGCGGCCGGCGAGCCGGTCACCAAGCCGTCGCAACGCCGCACCAGCCGGCGCCGATCATCCTGATCCGGTGACAGGAATCGCGTCCGCGATCGTCTGCTGAGGCCGTGTCGGCCGCCCGAGCGACGCGGACGGGATTCCCTGTCGCTAGCCGGTCCGGTCGTCGGTTCGCGCCGCGTGTGCGGAGAGATCGTCGATGAGCCGCGACAGCAACGCGCCGAGCGTGCGCAGGTCGTCCGCCGACCAATCGGCCAGCGCTTCACCGAACCACCCGAAGATCCCGTGCATGTAGCCGGTCGCGGCGTCGGCCCCGGCCGGTGTCAGCTCCACCAGACGGGCGCGCCTGTCATCGGGATCCGCGACCCGTTTCGCCAGTCCGCGCCGTTCCAACTCGTGGACGAGCCGCGTCACGTGCGGCCCCGCAACCTCCATCCGCCGGGCGATCTCCCCGATGCGTAGCGGGCCGTCGGCCATCCGCAGCGACATCAGCACGGTCATCGACGGCCGATCGAGACTGACGCCGGACGCCCGTAACGCGCGCTCGACCAGTTCGCCGCGATTCAGGCTCGAGCCCAGCCGACTGATCCGCGGAAGTACGGCCATGACATCGGCGAACTGATCCTCGAGAGGACTGCTCGGCATATAACTCCTTGATTAGATACCTAAGTTAGGTATCTTTGTGGTTCGAGGCGTACGCACCATCGAGCGGCCTCCGATATGGACCAAAGGTAGCTATTTCGGGGCGGCGGGACGCCGCTCGGTTCGGAGGAACCGATGAAGATCCTTGTTTCCGGCGCCAGTATCGCCGGGCCGGCAGTGGCCTACTGGCTGCAGCGTCACGGCTTCGAGGTGACCGTCGTCGAGCGCGGGGCACAACTGCGCGGCGGCGGATATCCCATCGACATCCGCGGCGTCGCCGTGGAAGTCGTTCGCAGGATGGGCATCCACGGGGAGCTGGGGAAGGCGCACATCGACACTCGGGCAGTCACCTTCGTTGAGCCGGACGGGAGCCCGATCGCCACGCTCCGGCCGCACCGTCTGGTGGACGGAGATCGAGACCGGGATCTCGAAGTGCCCCGCGGTGATCTTGCCCGGGTGCTGTACGACGCGACGAAGGAGCGTGTGGAATATCGCTTCAACGAATCGATCACCGGATTGGACGAGAGGGCCGACGGTGTTGATGTGCAGTTCCGCAGCGGTTCGAAGCAGCGGTTCGATCTGGTGATCGCCGCGGACGGAGTGCACTCCAGCACCCGGGCGATCAGATTCGGACCCGAGGAGCCGTTGCACCGTTACCTCGGCTATTGCTTCGCCGGGTTCACCCTGCGCAACGAGTTCGGACTCTCCCACGAGGCGGTGATCTGGAACGAGGTCGGCCGGGCCGCTGCGTTGTATGCCGTCGGTGACCGGCCGCTGGTCCACGGCTTCCTCAACCTGTCGCTCGCAATTCCGCCGTTCGGCGCATTCCGGGATCCGCAGGCCCAACGTGACCTGGTGGGCCGGGCGTTTGCGTCCGACGGCTGGTTCGTCCCGCGGATGGTGGAGGCGATGCGGTCGGCCGAGGATCTCTTCTTCGACATGGTCACCCAGATCCGCATGCCTCGCTGGTCGGCCGGTCGGCTGGCGCTGGTGGGCGACGCGGCCTTCGCCCCGTCCTTCCTGACCGGACAGGGATCGAGTACGGCCCTGGTGGGCGCGTACCTGCTTGCCGGAGAGCTGGCGACAACCGGTGACTACGCGACCGCCTTCGATCGCTACGAGAAGCTTGCCCGGCCGTTCGTCGAGGCCAACCAGAATCTGGTCACCGCCGGCGACGCGACGATGTTCCCCAGCACTCCGGAGGCGCTGGAACAGCGCAACCGGATCCTGCAACAGCTTCCCGCCTTACCCTCCGACGACGAGCCCGCCCATTCGGCGATCGATCTTCCCGACTACACCGGTTAGCTCGTCGTCCGTGCCGGCCCTATCCGCTTCGCGAATCGCCCGCGGATCGGCGTGGCTGCTGCCAGGATGTTGCCATGGCGGACAGGCGCAGGGTTGTGCAGTACGTGATCGGCGGGCTTGCCCTGGCGGCAATGGTCGCGCTCGCTCCGTTCTTCCTGGCATCCGGGTTGATGGCGCCGGGCTGGGCGGTCGCGACCTTCATCGGCATCTGGGTGGTGTTGTTCGGTCTCGGCTGTCTGTGGGTCATCCGGCGCCGACCACTGCGGACGATCCCGCTGCCGTTCATCGCCGCGGTCGTATGGTTCGGCGGGATGAGCGCCGGCGAGGCATGGCTGGGCTGGACCGCCTAGTACCGACCCGACCGGTCGCATGGCCCGCCCGGATGAGCGGCCTATGCTGCCTGCCGTGGCCACTTCCCGTGCGACGCCCGAGTCCTCAGGCGGCAGCGGGTCCTGGCTGGTGCTGATCTATCGGATCCCGTCGGAGCCGACCAGGCTGCGGGCGACCGTGTGGCGGCGGATCAAGGCCCTGGGCGCGGTCTACCTGCAGAACTCGGTCGCCGCCCTCCCGCACACTCCGGCCAACGAGCGGGCACTGCGGAAACTCCAGCGGGAGATCGTCGGCATGGACGGTACCGGCGTCCTGCTGGAATCGTCCGTGTTGTCCGGCGAGCAAAGCGTATTGGGCAGTTTCCAGGCAGCCCGCACCGACGAGTACGAGGAGATCGTCGACCGCTGTGAGGGCTTCCTTGCCGAGGTGGAGAAGGAGTACGCCAAGAACCACTTCACCTACGCCGAACTCGAGGAGAACGAGGTCGACTACACCAAACTGGTCAACTGGCTGGAGAAGGTGAAGGCAAGGGACCGGTTCGGGGCCCCCGGCCGGGACGAGGCCGACGCCGCACTGGCCCGGTGCGAGCAGGCGCTCGAGGAGTACGCCGCCCGGGTCTACGCCGAGGAACCCGAGGGCCACTGACGCAGCCTCCGCGGGATGGCGGGTGCCCCACGTGCCCGGTGCCCGGTCGCCCGAATGACCCGGTCGCCCGAATGGCCGGGTCGCCCGAATGGCCGGTGACCCTTGCCGGGGTCATCAGGTGCCCGGTCACCGAGGTGCCCGGTCACTCCGGGGGTGGATTCCGCAACACGTGGCACAAATTCGCGGCGCCCCGACCCTGGAGGGTGGATTTGGTAACACGTGGCACGGTTTCGCGGGGGCCCGCCCCTGCGGGCGTGGATTTGGTAACACGTGGCAGGAATTCGCGGCGCCCCGGCCACTGGAGGGTGGATTTGGTAACACGTGGCAGAATTCGCCGCGCCCCGGCCCCGTGGGGTGGATTTGGTAACACGTGGCGCGGTTTCGCGGGGGCCTGCCCCTGCGGGCGTCGATTTGGTAACACGTGGCGCGGTTTCGCGGGGGCCTGCCCCTGCGGGCGTGGATTTGGTAACACGTGGCACGAATTCGCCGCGCCCCAGCCCCTGGAGCGTGGACTTGGTAACACGTGGCGCGAACTCGCGGCGGCGCGGGCGCGCAGACCGAGTGAGCGGAGCGCGGACCTCATCCCCGAGCGGGGGAGGTCCGCCGACGAAGATCAGCTGCGGGCGGCCCGTGCGGTGCCGTACGGGATCAAGAACGCGACAACGACGACCGGGATCAGCCACGCTGCGGTCCAACCCGCTGCCAGTCCGGTGATGATCAACGCGATGGCGACGCCGGCGGCGATCTGCCAGTCGTCGCCGATCACGAAGTCGTACCAGAACAGCCCGAAGCGGGCGAGCCGGCCGGGTTCGGTCCGGGTCGCCGTGGCGGTCGCGGTGGACGCGGTGGACGTCTCGACGACTGACCTGGTGGTGGTCGGCTGCCCAGTGGCCGGTGTGCTGGTCACGACAGCCGCGGCGTGTCGGCGCCGGAAGGCCAGGGTCATCAGCAGGCAGAAGACCAGTACACCGGGAGCGATGATCAACAGCGCCCCATCCGATCCCGGCCAGTCGGCGCCGACCCCCTGGGCGCCCCAGAAGAGTCCGAAGGAGGTGAGCATCACGCCGACGACGAACTTGAGCGCGTTCTCAGGGACCCGGGCCAGCGGACCGCGAACGATCACTCCCATCGTCACCACGACCAACACCGCGGCCGCGGCGGCGACGACCGCGACCGGGAGATTGCCCTGGTTGGTGGCGAAGGTCAGCACGATGAAGACGACCTCGAGACCCTCCAACAGGACGCCCTTGAACGACAGCGTGAAGGCGTACCAGTCGGAGACGCCGGCCCTGCGGGTTGATGCGGCCGCGGATGCGGCGGCGACCTCCCGCCGGTAGATCGCGTCCTCGTCGTGCAGCGCCTTGACCCCGGCGGCCCGGAGTACCGCCTTGCGGAGCCACTGCAGCCCGAAGACCAACAGCAGGCCGCCGATCACCACCCGCAGGACCGCGAGCGGCAACATCATGATCGCCGGACCGGCGGCGGCGACGATCACCGCGAGCACGACCACGGCCGCGACAGTGCCGGTCAGGGCGGATCGCCAGTTGCGGCTGGCGCCGGCCGCAACGACGATCGTGGTCGCCTCGACAGCCTCGACCAGGCAGGCAAGGAATACCGCCGCGAACAGGGCGTACGAAGTCATCGACAACTCCTCAGGTGTTACCACCGGAGAATAACAGCCGTTATATCTCATCGGCCGTCACGCTGCCGTCGACGCGGGAACGACCGACCGGCGCGGTACGCGATGAGGCGACTACTACGTCGGGTCGTAAACTCGTGCCTGTCATGCCTGGTTTGAACCTTCCCGACCGGCCGCGCCGGTTGCGCGCCAACCCCGTCACCCGCCGGATGGTCGCCGAGACGACTGTCCAGCCGCGGCAACTGATCCTGCCGGCGTTCGTCGCGGAGGGACTCGCCGATCCTCGGCCGATCGGATCGATGCCCGGTGTTGATCAACACAGCCTGGAATCGATCAAGAAGCTGGCGCACGACAGCGCTCGGGCCGGACTGGCCGGGATCATGCTGTTCGGCGTGCCGCTGCCGGACAAGAAGGACGCCACCGGCTCGCAAGCACTGGCCGAGGACGGCATCCTCAACCTGGCGATCGCCGCGGTCCGGGCCGAGGTCGGCGACGACCTGTTGGTGATGAGTGACGTCTGCCTGGACGAGTTCACCGACCACGGACACTGCGGGGTGTTGACAGAGGCCGGCACCGTCGACAACGACGCCACTGTCGAGCTCTACGCCCGGATGGCGGTCATGCACGCCGAGGCCGGCGCACACCTGGTCGGGCCCAGCGGCATGATGGACGGCCAGGTGGCCGCGATCCGCCAAGCACTCGATCAGGCCGGTCACATCGACACCGGGATCCTGGCCTACGCAGCGAAGTACTCCTCGTCCTATTACGGCCCGTTCCGTGAGGCGGTGGCCTCCCTCACTACAAGGGGACCGCAGGACCTACCAGCAGGACCTGGCCAACGTCCGCGAGGCGTTGCGCGAGGTCCGGCTCGATCTTGATCAGGGCGCGGACATCGTGATGATCAAGCCGGCGCTCAGCTATCTGGACGTGATCGCCCGGATCGCCGACACGGTCGACGTGCCGGTTGCGGCGTACAACATCTCCGGCGAGTACTCGATGGTGGAAGCGGCCGCCGAACGCGGCTGGATCGACCGGGACGCGGCGATCACTGAGACCTTGACCTCGATCCGCCGGGCCGGCGCGGACATCATCTTGACCTACTGGGCTTTGGAGTACGCGACCAGACCGGAGTTGCAACGATGAACGTCGATCGTTCCGCGGCCGCCTTCGAGCGCGCCCGAACCGTCACGCCGGGAGGCGTGAATTCACCGGTACGCGCCTTCCTCGCGGTCGGCGGTACCCCCAGGTTCATCAGACAGGCCAAGGGCGCCTATCTGACCGACGTCGACGGCAACGAGTACGTCGACCTGGTCTGCTCCTGGGGTCCGATGCTGCTCGGCCACGCCCACCCCGAGGTCCTGTCGGCCGTTGCCGACGCCGCCCAGCGCGGCACCTCGTTCGGAGCTCCCACCGAAGCCGAGGTCGAGCTCGCCGCCGAGATCATCGACCGGACACCGGTCGACCAGGTCCGCCTGGTCAACTCCGGAACCGAGGCGACGCTCAGCGCCATCCGGCTGGCCCGGGGCTTCACCGGCCGGGACAAGATCATCAAGTTCGCCGGCTGTTATCACGGGCACGTGGACTCGCTGCTGGCCTCGGCCGGTTCCGGAGTGGCCACGCTGGGCATCCCGGGCACTCCGGGCGTCACGGCCGGAACAACGGCCGACACCATCGTCGTGGCCTACAACGACCGGGAGGCGGTCCGCGAGGCGTTCGCCACCTTCGGTGAGCAGATCGCCTGCCTGATCACCGAGGCGGCGCCGGGCAACATGGGCGTCATCGAGCCGGGAACCCGGGACGGCATCGGCTTCAACCGGTTCCTGGCCGACATCTGCCACGAGCACGGTGCACTGTTCATCTCCGACGAGGTGATGACCGGTTTCCGGGTCAGCAGGTCCGGGCAGTACGGGCTGGACGGCATCGGGGGCGACCTGATGACCTTCGGCAAGGTGATGGGCGGCGGCTTCCCGGCCGCGGCCTTCGGCGGCCGGGCCGACATCATGGCGCATCTGGCGCCGGTCGGCTCGGTGTACCAGGCCGGCACGCTGTCGGGCAATCCCGTGGCGACCGCGGCCGGCCTGGCCACGCTGCGGCTGGCCACCGAGGACGTCTACCAGACCGTCGACAAGGCCGCCGAACAACTCAAGGCCGAGGTGCACGCCGCCTTGGACAAGGCTGGCGTCCCGCACCTCGTGTCCGGATCCGGGAACTTGTTCAGCGTCTTCTTCGTGGCCGAGGGTGTGACTGCCGTGCCCGACTACGCCGCTGCCCAGGCGCAGTCGGTCGAGGCGTACAAGGCCTTCTTCCACTCCATGCTCGACGACGGCGTCTACCTGCCACCGAGCGCGTTCGAGGGCTGGTTCCTGTCGGCGGCTCACGATTCCGCCGCGCTGGACCGTATCGTTGCGGCGTTGCCGCGTGCCGCCGAGGCCGCGGCACAGTCGGCCCAACACGACTGACGCGCGGACCGAACGGGCAGGAGACGATGAGCGAATCGACCAAGACACTGGTCCATCTGGTGCGGCACGGTCTGGTGGAGAACCCGACCGGCGTTCTGTACGGCCGCCTGCCGGACTTCCACCTGTCCGAGGTCGGTCGACAGATGGCTGACCTCGTCGCGTCGGCGGTCAAGGACTGGGACATCGTCCATCTGCGTTGCTCCCCGCTGGAACGTGCCCAGGAGACGATGACGCCGATCGCGGCCAACTTCGACGTGCCGGTGATCACCGATGGCAGGGTGATCGAGGCGGAGAACTATCTCCAGGGCCGACGGTTCGACGGATCGAAGAACTCCGCGTTCACCAATCCGCGATACTGGCTCTACTTCCGCAACCCGTTCAAGCCCACCTGGGGTGAGCCGTACACCGAGATCGCGACCCGGATGCGGGTGGCCATCCACGATGCGGCCGAGCAGGCCGAGGGACACGAGGCGCTGGTCGTGTCCCACCAGTTGCCGATCTGGATCGCCCGGCTGGACGTCGAGGGTCGTCGCTTCGCCCACGATCCGCGCAAGCGCCAATGCAGCCTGGCCAGCATCACCACCTTCATCCTGCGGGACGGCCGGATCACCGGGATCGAGTATCGCGAACCGGCTGCCGAGTTGCTGCCTGACCACAGGTCGAAGAAGTTCGTCGCCGGAGCCTGATGTCCGTCCGCCTCCGCTCGCTCACGGCCGCCGCCGCGGTGATCATCAGCGCCCTGCTGGTGATCTCCGGTTGCAGCACCGACTCCGCCGGCCGGGATGCCCAGACCGGCACCGAGAACGGGTACGTCGGTCATGATCAACAACTCACCCGGGTACCCGTCGCCAAGCGGGTGAAGGCACCGGTGATCAGCGGCCCGTCGCTGACCGACGGAAAGACGATCGACAGCGCGGACTATGCCGGCAAGGTGCTGGTGATCAACGTCTGGGGCTCGTGGTGCCCACCCTGCCGCAAGGAAGCGCCGGACCTGCAGACGGCCAGTGACAAGCTCGGCGCCAAGGCACAGTTCATCGGCATCAACAGCCGCGACCCGGCGAAAGCGGCACCCCAGGCGTTCCTGCGGGCCCACAAGATCACCTATCCCAGCATCTACGACCCGGACGGCAGCCAGGTGGTCAAATTCGACAACCTCCCTCCCAGTGCGATCCCGTCGACCCTGGTGATTGACGAACAGGGCCGGTTGGCCGTGCGGATCCTCGGCACCATCAGCACGGACACCCTGGTCGACATCGTCGACGACGTGGCGGCCGGCAAATGAGCGGGTGGTGATCATGGATCCCTTGGACATCGGGGATTGGGCGGCATCGGCCGTCGGAGGCACCATGGTGCTGGCCATCCCGGTCGCTCTGATCGCCGGCCTGGTCTCCTTCTTCTCACCGTGCGTGCTGCCTCTGCTACCGGGATATCTGACCTACGCCTCCGGACTCAGCGCAGCCGAGGTGATCGAGGGCGGTGGGCGACACCGCGGCCGCATCCTGGCAGGAACCAGCCTCTTCGTGTTGGGCATCGCAGCGGTGTTCGTCGGCACCGGTGTGATCGCGGGCCGGGTCGGCG
Organism: Microlunatus sp. Gsoil 973; assembly: GCF_009707365.1. Lineage (GTDB taxonomy): Bacteria > Actinomycetota > Actinomycetes > Propionibacteriales > Propionibacteriaceae > Microlunatus. The sequence continues at coordinate 3,051,664 of NZ_CP046122.1, read as the reverse complement.
GCCTGCTGTACGCCAGAAGTGACCTGATCGGCCGGATCCTCGGTGTGGTGATCATTCTGCTCGGCCTGATGTTCGCCGGGGTGATCAAGTTCGGCCGGCGGGACCTGCGCCTGTCCTCCGTTCCGGCGATCGGGGTCGCCGCCGCGCCCCTGGTCGGAATCGTCTTCGCCCTGGGCTGGACGCCCTGCATCGGGCCGACCCTCGGCGCCGTACTGACCCTGGCGCTGAACGAGGGGACCGCGCTGCGCGGCGCGATCCTTGCGGGCGTTTTCGCGCTGGGCCTCGGCGTGCCGTTCGTCGTTGCGGGGCTGGCCTACGGCCGGCTCGCCAACGGAATCGGACGGATCCGGCGGCACCAACAGGCGGTGATGCGGATCGGCGGTATCGGAATGATCATCGTCGGCCTGCTGCTGGTCACCGGATTCTGGAACCGGTTGATGCTGCGCGTGGTCAGCTGGGCCGGCAACTTCGTACCGGGGATCTGATCATGAGCGACACCAGGACCGAAGAAACAACCGACGACCGGGCAGCGGACGCGCCGGAGGTGATCGCCGGGTCGGAGGAGTCTCGCCCGAAGCACCGCTCTGCGGCTGCGCCGGCGCTCGGCTTCCTCGGCGGGCTGCGCTTCATCTGGACCCAGCTGACCACGATGCGTACGGCGCTCGGTCTGCTCTTCCTGCTCGCGCTGGCCGCCATCCCGGGATCTCTCGTGCCTCAGGAGAGCATCTCCCCGGTCCAGGTGAACCTGTTCCTCGACCAGCACAAGACGCTGGGGCCGATCTATGACAAGGTCGGGCTGTTCAACGTCTACACCTCGCCATGGTTCTCGGCGATCTACCTACTGCTGTTCATCAGCCTGATCGGCTGCATCATTCCGCGCGTCGCGGTCTACCTCAGGGCCCTGCGTGCCCGGCCGCCGCGGACTCCCCGGTACCTGCACCGGATGCCCGCCTACGTCTCGGCGGACCTGCCCGGTGCCGACGACGCCGTGATCGGTCGGGTCGCAGCCGGACTGAAACGCCGCCGCTACCGGGTGGTACGCCATGCCGACGGCTCGGTGTCGGCAGAGCGCGGCTACCTCCGCGAGGCCGGCAACCTGTTGTTCCACATCAGCCTGGTGTTCGTGCTGGTCGGTGTCGCCGTCGTCTGGCTGACCAACTTCCGCGGCACCAGTTCCGTGGTCGTCGGCAACGGGTTCGCCAACAACCTCGCCCAGTACGACGACTTCAAGGCCGGGCCGCTCTTCAACGAGAAGTCGCTGACACCGTTCAGCATCAAGGTCAACTCCTTCGACGTGAAGTTCGAGACGGGCGCGGTCCAGCGCGGCGCGGCACGGGAGTTCAAGGCCAACGTCACCGTCACCGACGCGCCGGGGCAGAAGCCGCACAACGCGACCATCCAGGTCAATCATCCGTTGCACATCAACGGCAGCACGGTTCATCTGGTCGCCTGGGGCTACGCGCCGGTGGTCACGGTCAAGGACGGCAACGGCAATGTCGCCTACTCCGGACCGGTCATCTTCCTGCCGCAGGACGGCAACTTCACCTCCGCCGGGGCGATCAAGGCGCCGGACGCGCGGCCCGAACGCTTCGGCTTCGAGGGGCTGTTCCTGCCCAGCGCAGTGATCGACAACACCGGCCCGCATTCGGTCTTCCCCGGTCTCTACAATCCCCAGCTGTTCCTGAACGCCTGGTCCGGCAGACCCGGGCCGGAAACCGGTGTGCCGGAGAGTGTCTACACGCTGGACAAGACCGGCATGACGCAGATCATGGATCCCAAGAAGCCGGGCCAGCCGCTGCGGTTCATCCTCCGGCCCGGCTATGTGCAGAAGCTGCCCGGCGGCGGATCGATCCAACTCGACGGCGTGCAGCGCTGGATCAAGCTGCAGGTGGGCGACAGCCCCGGCGTCTACATCGCGATCGTCGCCATCGGCTGCGCCGTGCTCGGCCTGTGCTTCTCGCTGTTCATCAGACCCCGCAGGGTCTGGGCTCGGCTGCGTACTACGAAAGGTAGTACTGTGTTCGAGATCGCCGGCCTGGATCGTGCCGATGCCAGGACCGGACTACAGGAGGACCTGGCCGACCTTCTCGACGACGTCGTGAGGAACAAGGGACTCCGTACGGAGGAGACGACATGACCGCTCAGACCTTCTCCAGCCTCGCGCTGGTCACCTCGGTGGTGATCTATCTGCTCGCCTTCTCCATGCACACCGTGGAATGGGCGTCGGCCCGCAAGATCAAGAACGACCAGATCGAACCCGTCCGCGAACCGGCGTTGGTCGGCGCCGGCGGAACCGAGGTCGGGCCGGAAGCGCCCAACACCGATTCCGCGCCGGCGGTCAGTGAGCGGTCGGCACCGCTCACCCCGCGGCAGCGCTCGGAAACCTTCGGCCGGCTGGGCCTGTCCTTCACCATGATCGGCCTGGCCTGCGCCATCGCCGGCGTCGTCGCGCGGGGCATCGCGGCAGGTCGCTGGCCGCTGGGCAACATGTTCGAGTTCACCACGATGGCGATGGTGATCATCGTCGCCGCCTACCTGGTGCTGGCCCGAATGGGCATGCGGTGGCTTGGCCTGCCCGTCACCCTGCTGGCGACGGTCGGCAACGGGCTGGCGATCACCGTCTTCTACGTCGCCGTGGCGCCGCTGGTGCCTGCGCTGCACTCGGTCTGGTTCATCATCCACATCACCGCCGCAGCGATCAGCGGGTCGGCGTTCAACATCGGCGGACTGATCTCGATCCTCTACCTGATCAAGAAGCGCGCCGAGGAGAAGGTCACCGTCGGATCCGTGCTCGGCCGGTTGCCGGATGCCCGGCGGATGGACGTGATCGCCTACCGGGTGCTCGCCTTCGCCTTCCCGCTGTGGACCTTCACCATCGCCGCCGGGGCGGTCTGGGCCGAGTACGCCTGGGGACGCTACTGGGGCTGGGATCCCAAGGAGACCTGGGCCCTGGTCACCTGGGTGATCTTCGCCTGTTACCTGCATGCCCGTTCGACAGCGGGCTGGAAGGGCACCCGGGCCGCCATGATCGCGATCCTCGGCCTGGCCGTCTTCTGGTTCAACTTCATCGGGGTCAACCTGCTCTTCGCCGGTCTGCACTCCTACGCCGGCATCTAGGCGTGGGGCCCGCCGCCGTGCCGGATCCCGCTGTGCTGCTCAAGGCGTACGACGAACAACTCCGGACCGATGCCGAAACGCCCAACGCGACCGAGGTCGTACGCCTGGGTCCGCTGCGCCTGGTGACCTTCGCCGGAGGTCGTGGGTTCGTCACCTACCCGGGTCTGCACGGTGCGGACGAGGTGACCATCCGGGGCTGGGTCGGTCAGGTCGTCGACCACTACCGGCGGCTGCCGGAGATCAGCAGCGTGGAATGGAAGACCCGCGGACATGATCGGGCTCCGGGGCTAGACGAGGCACTGGCCGATCATGGATTCGTTCCCGAGGAACCCGAGTCGATCATGGTCGGCGCGGCAGCCGGCCTTGCTGTCGACGTAGCACTTCCCGAGGGTGTCATGCTGCGCAGGATCACCGCCGAAGCCGATGTCCGAGCGATGAGCGCGATGGCCGACGAGGTGTTCGGCGACCCGGTTTCGGACCACCGTGCCACCGCCGTCCTGCGTGGCATGCAACGCTGGCCCGACTGGGAGATCTGGGTCGCCGAGGTGGCCGGACAGATGATCAGCTGCGGCCGCCTGGAACCGGTCGCGGGAACGGACTTCGCCGGCATCTGGGGCGGCGCCACCCGGCCGGAATGGCGGGGGCGTGGCATCTACCGGGCACTCACCGCCGAACGGGCCAGGTCGGCGCTCCGGATCGGCAAGACATTCATCCACAGCGATTCGACCGAATACTCCCGACCGATCCTCGAACGGTCCGGGCTGGTCAAGGTGTCGACCACCACGCCGTACACCTGGCGCCGCTGACCCGATATCGGTTGCGGCTCGTCGTCGCGGCGAGGCACGCTGCGCGAGGCAGGCCTCAAGGGCGCCCCTCCGAAACGCAGGAAGGGGCACAACAGATGGCATATCCGATCGAGTTCAGGCTCTCGGAGAATCCCTGGGCGCCGACCGCGGTGGTCGAGGAGATCAACGCCCGGACCGGCAGTGGCCTGGTGCTGACCGGGCTGGCCGACCAGGTGGGCGGCGTCAGCAGCGCCGCCTTCGTCGACTGGCCCGACGGACGACGTTCGGCGCTCACCCGTTCGCGAACGCCGCTGTCGATGATGCAGTTGACGGCGGCCGTGCTGAACGAGGCACGGGCGGCCGGTCTTCCGGTCCCTGCCCATCAACTGGTGCTGGAACTGTCCGACGGCTACCTCGCCGTCGTGCAGGAACGGTTACCCGGCCGGCATGCGGAGCGACTGGACACGACGACCGCGGAGGAGTTCGTTGCGGCGAACAACCGGTTCGCCGGACTGCTCCATGATCATCCGGAGGTCCCGCCACCTGCGGCATTCCCTGTCGACGGACCCGGGTACGGCGGCTTCGAAACCACGATCGGCCGCAGCCGGCGCGGCCGACGGCTGCTCAGTGCGCTGCGAGCGGTGGACGGGGGCCGGCCGCTGCGGATGGGCGGGAAGGACCTGGTCCACACCGATTACACGCCGGGCAACGTCCTGTTCGACGACTCCGGCCGGGTCAGCGGCGTCGTCGACTGGAACTTCGGCGTCGCCCGCGGCGACCGGCGCTACGCATTGATCGGTCTGCAGTGGAGCAGCATCGGGGCGAGCACCATACAGGCTGCCCAGAGAAGCCGGATCGATGCTGACCTGGCCGATCTCGACCCGGGGCTGCGACGCAGCTACGAGGCGCACTGGGCCGTCCACCGGGCGCGCCGGTCCATCACGGAGGGATTTTCCGCCGACCGGATCGAGGCCGATCTGGAGTTCGCCGAAGCGGTGGTCGGCATTTCGGGCCAGAACGTGGTTCGGTGATCGCTTCTGGCAACGCCATCGTCGTCGGTCCGCCCGCACCCATCCGACGATCGATCAGCTGAAGTCGAAGCGAGTCACATCGCGGGGAAAGTTGGTCCAGGCGAGCACCTGCCGCGGCTTGACCATGAACAGCCCGTCGGCGGACTCCGGCTGGTAGCTCTCATAGCGTCGCAGATAGCTGCCCTGCACCCGGGCGAACGACTCCGGCGTCAGGTCGTTGGTCATCGAGAAGTCGCCGTCGACGATCACCACCTCGGTGGCGCTCTCCAGATGGACCTGGGTGCGAGGGTTGGCCAGCAGGTCACGTCCCCAGCGGGTGTGGTGCACGTCACCGTCGGCGTACAGCCTGTCGTCCACCCAGGCTCCCCAGATCGGCCGGGCATGCGGGGCGCCCTGATCGTCGGAGGTGCTGAACCAGAAGTGTTTGGCCTGCTCCAGCCGGACCCGGACGACGGCCCAGTCCAGCGGTGTCTGTTCTCCGGTGTCGTTGTAGCCGTCCGGCAGTCGTGCCGGAACGCCCGTTGGTCCTGTCGTCAGCCCGCCACTCATCTCGACCTCCCTGTTGGAACAAATGCACCGGACTCACGGTAGGCACGAGCACCGACATCGCTGTCTCGGTGATCTCGAGAGGGAACTCGCCCTGACCTGCCGGCGGAGGGCCAAGACCCGGCGTATGCCCGGCAGCGTGTTGCCCTCGTCAGTGGGTTGCCATCGCGAGTCACCCGCTTGTGGTCCTGGGCGGGTCAGCGGTGGATCAGGACTGGACGCCGGACCGTACCTCGTCGGGGAGTCCGGTGATCCGTACGCCGTCGGGGTCGCCGTTGATCGACATCGCGTACGGGCCGAGCCGAAGTCCGTCGATCCGCAACCTGCCGATCACCGGCATGATCGGCCGCAGCAGGAACGACGCGCGTGGCAGATCGGCCCGGATCCCGAGTGCTATGTTCATCAGCTCGAACGGCACAGCTGCCGCCCAGGCCTGGGGAGAACATGAGGTCGGGTAGGGCACCGGGATCGGCACATCCGACCGGCTGAAACCGCAGAACAGTTCCGGCAGCCGGCCGCCGAACGCGGCCGCCGCGTCCAGCAGGGCAACAACCACCTGCTCCGCCTCGGCGCGGAACCCGTACCGCTCCAGGCCGGCGGCGACCAGGGCGGTGTCGTGCGGCCAGACCGCGCCGTTGTGGTAACTCACCGGGTTGAAAGCGGTGGCCGTCGAGGACAGGGTCCGGATTCCGAATCCGGTGAACATCTCCTCCGACATCAGCCGCTCGACCACCTGACCGGCAACTCGATCATCGACGATCCCGGTCCACAGACAGTGCCCGATATTGGAGGTGACGCTGTCCACCCGTTGTTTCGCACCGTCCAGAGCGACCGCATAGAAACCCTGCTCAGGCAGCCAGAACGCCTCGTGGAAGCGGCGTTTCAGTGCGGCGGCCAGGTCCTGAAACCGGCGGCGGGTTGCGTCGTCGCCGAACGCTTCGGCGAGTTCGGCCCGGGCCAGGTAGGCCGCGTAGCAGTAGCCCTGCACCTCGGCCAGGGCGATCGGCGTCCTGGCCTGGCGGCCGTCGGCGAAGCTGATCGAGTCGAAGCTGTCCTTCCAGCCCTGGTGCAGCAGGCCCCGGTCGGTGAAGCGCTGGTACTCGACGAAACCGTCGCCGTCGCTGTCGCCGTACTCCTCGATCCAGGCCATGGCCGCGTCGACGGCCGGCATCAGCTCCCGGATCGCCTCTGTCGGCAATCCCCAACCCAGTGCGTCACCGACCAACCGGACGAACAGCGGAGTCGAGTCGATGGATCCGTAGTAGACGCTGGCGCCGCCCAGCGCCAGAGACTGATCGGCACCGAGGCGTACCTCGTGCAGGATCTTCCCCGGCTGCTCCTCGCTCATCAGGTCGACCCTGCGGCCCTGCATCCGGGCGAGGGTCCGGAGCGTGCCCAGGGCCAACTCGGGGAAGTACGGCAGCATCATGGCGCTGGTCAGCAGCGAGTCCCGGCCGAAGAGGGCCATGAACCAGGGAGCCCCGGCGGCGACCACGTCATCGTCGGGATGATCACCGTCGACGATCCGCAGGGCGCCAAGATCCCGGCGGCTGATCGCCAACGCCTGGGCGAGCCCCTGATGTCCGACGGCGATCTCGGGAGCCGCCTTGTTCCAGCCGCGCACCCGCTCCGACGGCCGGGCGGACTCCACCGGGCGGTCGGCGGGGAAGACCGCCGCGATCTCCTCGCCGTCGACACTGGGAAGCACCTCGACGGTGGTCGTCCAGCGGCCGTGGGCCGGCACGATGGCGCGGAAGACGATGCCGTCCCCGTTCGCCTGGCCGTCCGGCGCGGTGATCCGCAACCCGCGACCGTTCGGCGTGTGCTCGAGCCAGAAGACCAGGTCGTGGCCGACCGAGCGCTTGCCGACCGTACGGCCCGAACCTGCGCTGCGTCGATCCTTCACCTCGAACAGATCGGCGAAGTCGGCCTCGATCCGCAGCAGCAGGTCGACGCCGGCCGGCTCCGGACCGTAGTTGTGCAGGGTGATGTCCTCCCGCATGCCCTGGCCGACGAAGCGGCGCTGTTCGACCAGCAGCGTGGCGTCGGCATGCCCGGGGCGGGCCGGTGCGCGGCCGACGAAGCGGCAGCTGAACGGCTCCTCGGGTACCACGCTGAGCGGGTCGACCGGCGCACCGTCGACGAACAGTTCCCAGCGGGACAGCACCCGGGTGTCGCGGACGAACAGGCCGTACGCGCCGGCCGGCTGGATCGCCCCGGCATGGGTGGACACGCAGAAGGACGATCCCTCGACCAGCGTCACGTAGGGATCCCGGGCCAGGACATCGCTGGACGCCGCCAGTTCGTCGGCAATCACCGGGGCTGCGGCTTCGTCGGTCATGGTACGAACTTCACCTCAATCTCTTAGGGTCTGGCTTGCACCAGGTGACGCTCCTCGCCTCGGGTCGGCTCCGGACGAGGCCCGGCATTTCGTCCCCGTCCACGACGAGCCGCCGTCGGTCCCGCTCGGCAACCCGACGCCCGAGGTGCAGCGCTGCGGCGGTCTCCGCCGAAGCGCTCGGCGACCTCGATGTCGACCCGGTGTTACGACCACAGTCTTGCGGGTCCCCTGCCGGCCCGCGGTCGCCGGGTCCGACCGTCGTCACTGCACGGCCCGGCGACCGGTCCCAACGGCGACTACCTGCCGGTGATGGCAGCCTGCTAGGAACCCACCGTCCGGGTGCTCGGCCAGGGTGCGCGGGGACTCCGGGAACTCGACGACGCGCACTTGATCATGCAACGGAACCATTCAGCGGCACTGGAGGAGTCAGGCGGGAATCGGGTGGAGGCCGGGGGCGGATGCTGTCAGGATCCGACCATGGGAAACCAGTTCCTGGCCAGCAACTCCTTCGGTTACCGTCTGACGTCTTTCGGCCCCGCCACCGAGGATCGCCTGGACGATGATCACGACGCCGTGCTCGCGGCCTCGTTCGTCGTCGTCGAGCGCGGTGGCCAGGTGCTGCTGGTCTTCGATCGGTGGCGGCAGCATTGGGAACTGCCCGGCGGGGCTCGCGAGGCCGGCGAGTCGCCGCGCGCCGCGGCGGTCCGCGAACTGACCGAGGAGACCGGTTTGCACGCCGAGGAGTTGATCTTCGTCGGGGTCTCTTCGTATGAGACGCCGGGCGAAGCGGATGAGCGGGTGGCCGTCTACCGGACGACACTTCCCGACGAACACCCCGATCCGGTCCCGCTGTTCGAACCGGATGCCGAGATCGCCGCGGTGCGCTGGTGGAGGCCCGGTCCGAAGCCGGAGGCAGACAACGTCGACACGCTGGACGCCGTGATCATCGACCGGGTGCTCGCTGGATGACAGTGCCGGATCCGCCGGCGGAGGTGGTGGACGCGCTCCATACCGCGGCCGACCCGCAGACGGCGGCCTTCCTGGCCGGCTACTTCAAGACCGGCCCGGGGGAGTACGGCTTCGGTGATCGGTTCAGCGGCGTGAAGGTCCCGGTCATCCGGTCGATCGTCAAGCCGTACGCCAGGGTGCCCTTCCACGTCGACGCCTGGCTGCCGTTGCTTCGCAGCGAGATCCACGAACACCGACTCGCGACACTGCTGGCCATGACCTACCGGTTCCCGCGCGCGGACCCGCGGGAACAGACTCGGATCTACCGCTGCTACCTCGACAACACCGACTCCATCAACAACTGGGATCTGGTCGATCTGTCCTGCCGCGCGGTCGTCGGCGCATATCTGTTCGATCGCGACCGTACGGTGCTTGATCGGTTGGCCCGATCCGAGTCGCTGTGGGAGCGCCGGATCGCCATCATCAGCACCCACGAATTCATTCGTCGCGGCGAGACCGAGGACACCTACCGGATCGCGCTGATCCTGATCCACGACTCCCATGACCTGATCCACAAGGCGGTCGGCTGGTCGCTGCGTGAGGCCGGTAAGCGAGTCAGTCGTGCGGAGCTGTTGGAATTCCTTGATCATCACGCCGCCGAACTGCCACGCACCACGTTGCGTTACGCCATCGAGCACCTGGCGCCCGACCAGCGTCGGCACTACCGCGGCCTCCGGTCGGCTCGGACCACGAGCTGACGGTCGCCCGACGGGACATCGAGGGACGCCCTGTCGCCCAGGGAGGGGGTCCGCGCTCCGCTCACTCGGTCTGCGCGCCCGTGCCGCCGCGAATTCGTGCCACGTGCTACCAAATCCACACCCCCAGGGGCGGGCCGGCCACGAAACCGCGCCACGTGTTACCAATTCCACACCTTTAGGGACAGGGCCCCGCGAAACCCCGCCATGTGTTACCAAGTCCACACCCCCAGGGGCAGGCCACCGCCCATCCGGCATGGCACGATCGGGACATGCGGCACTTCGATCTGTGCGTCATCGGCTCCGGATCCGGCAACTCGATCGTCGACGAGCAGTTCGCCCACCAGAGCGTGGCACTGATCGATCAGGGTGTCGGCCCGAACGCCGTCTTCGGTGGAACCTGTCTCAACCTCGGCTGCATCCCGACCAAGATGTTCGTCCTTCCCGCCGACGTGGCGACCAGCCCGGTCGAGGGCGCGCGCCTGGGCGTCGACCTGACCTTCAACCGGGCCGACTGGAAAGCCATCCGGGACCGGATCTTCGGTCGCATCGACCCGATCTCGTCCGGCGGCGAGCAGTGGCGGGCCGCGGCGCACAACGTCACGCTCTATCGCGAGCATGCGGGGTTCGTCGCCCCGAAGACACTGCAGGTCGCCGATGATCAGATCACCGCCGACCGGATCGTCATCGCAGCCGGCAGCCGCGCCGTGCTGCCGGACGTTCCGGGACTGGACGAGGTGACCGTGCACACCTCAGATACCGTGATGCGGATCGACGAGCTCCCGGAGTCGATGATCATTTTCGGCGGTGGATTCATCGCTGCAGAATTCGCTCACATCTTCTCCGCCTTCGGCGTCGACGTCACCGTCGTGCTGCGCTCCCACCGGATGCTGCGGCACGAGGACGACGACGTCGCGACCCGGTTCACCGACCTGATCGGGGAGCGGGTGCGGGTACTCAGGAACACCCGCGTCACCGAGGTGCAGGCTTGCGACGACGGGCGGATTCGGATGATCACCGACCGGGAACGGACCCTGACGGCAGACCTGCTCCTTGTTGCCATCGGGCGCCGGCCCAACGGTGATCTGCTGGACGTCGCGGCCGCCGGGGTCGATCTTGACGACGAGGGCCGGGTGATCGTCGACGATTACCAGCAGACGACTGCGGACGGTGTCTTCGCATTGGGCGACGTCTCTTCGCCCTATCAACTCAAGCACGTGGCAAATCACGAGGCCCGGGTCGTCCAGCACAACCTGTTGCACCCTGATTCGATGATCAAGTCCGACCATCGGTTCGTTCCGCACGCGGTCTTCTCCGATCCGCAGGTCGCCTCCGTAGGGCTGACCGAACAGGACGCGATCCATGAGGGTCGCGATTTCGTCACCGCGGTCCAGGAGTACGGCAGTGTCGCCTACGGGTGGGCGATGGAGGACACCAGACATTTCGCCAAGCTGATCGCCGACCGCCGATCGAAGCAGCTGATCGGGGCCCACATCATCGGACCCCAGGCATCGACCTTGATCCAACCGCTGATCCAGGCGATGAGCTTCGGACTGGCCGTGCCGGAGATGGCCCGGGGTCAGTACTGGATCCACCCCGCCCTGCCGGAGCTGGTCGAGAACGCACTGCTGTCCCTGCGATTCGACTGATGGCAGAGCGCCGACACGGGCGAGATGTCGCCGGTTTGGGCGGACCTGCCGGGCATGGCAGAGTCGAGCGGGTGATCACCGAGCAGCGTCGAGCCCGGAACCACCCAGCACGCCGATCTGTGGTCGGCTGCAGCCGTACCATCCGGGTCGGTGCTGCAGGTCTGGCCGCGGCCGCGGTAGTTGCGCTGGCCGCCTGTGGCCAGCCGGTAACGCCCGATTCCGACGCGACCAGCCCGGCGGCCTCGCCCGGCGGCAGGACGTCGCCCACTTCCTCCGGCCCGACTTCGGCGGGCTCCACGTCACCGACGAGCCCGCCGGAGGCGACGTCATCGGCGGGCGGGCCGAAGACACCGAGTCACCCCGCGTCCAGCAACAAGCCCGGCACCCCCGCAGGAAGCTGCTCGACCCTCGCCGGGGAACTGTCGCTTGACCAGCAGGTCGGCCAACTGTTCATGGCCGCCACGAGCTCGTCGGGCATGACCACCAGCGAGGCCGACCGGCTCGCCTCGCTCAAGATCGGATCGGTGCTGCTGCTGGGCAATTCCACCGCCGGCCGGTCCACGATCTCCGAGGTCACCTCCTCGATCAAACAGCGGGTCGGCGCTGATCACGGTGTGCAGGTGCTGCTGGCCGCCGACCAGGAGGGCGGCCTGGTCCAGCGGTTGGCCGGCCCCGGATTCGACACCGTCCCCAGCGCCGAGGAACAGGCAACGATCTCCGACGGTCGACTGCGATCGGACGCGCGGCACTGGGGCCGTCAGCTCAAGCGGGCCGGGATCACCGCGAACCTGGCTCCCGTGTCGGACGTGGTCCCGACGTCGATCGGCACACTCAACCAGCCGATCGGTGCGTTGCATCGCGGCTACGGCCCGGATCCGGACGTCGTGGCACGCAAGAACGTCGCCTTCATCACCGGCATGGAGGCGGCCGGTGTCGCAACGACGGTGAAGCACTTCCCCGGCCTCGGCATCGTCCGCGGCAACACCGACACCAGCACGGACGTGACAGACGACGTGACCACCCGTCACGACAGAAGGCTCGCCGGCTTCCGGGCGGGCATCCGGTCAGGCGTCGACATGGTGATGGTGTCCTCGGCGGTCTACACCAAGATCGACCCGAACCGTCCGGCCACCTTCTCCCGAACCGTGTTGGACGGGATGATCCGGGGCGATCTCGGTTTCGGCGGGGTGATCATCTCCGACGATCTGGACGGCAAGGCATTGAACGGGGTCGCCGTACGCCATCGTGCGCTGCGGTTCATCCGGGCCGGTGGCGACCTTTCGATCGTCGGTCAGCCGGCCGATGTCGAGCCGATGGTCGACGCCGTGCGGCAGGATGCAGCCGACGATCCGGGTTTGCGTGCCCAGGTCCGACAGGCCGCGACCAGGGTCTTGATCATGAAGGCCCGGCACGGTCTGGCCGATTGCACCAGTTCATGATCACTTGTCGACGGTGATGCCCTCCAGCGCCTGGTCCGCGGGCGCCTGCCATCGCTTGGCGTTGTCGGGGATCGATGCGTAGTAAAGACCGGAGGTGGCGCCGGCGTTGATCACAACGATCGTCATCACCTCACCCTTGGCCTGCAGACCCTCGATGTCGAAGGTCAGGTGGGAGCGCAAGTACCAGGCGTCGTGGCCATCGACCTTCATGGCCTTGCTCACCTCATCGTGCCGCTCGACCGGGTTGTCCCCGTAGAAGGCGCCGACCACGCACCTGGCGACGATGCTCGTGCCCTCCTTCGGGGTGAAGAAGCCGTCGCCGGCGATCAACTGGGCGATCAGCACCGACGCGACCCAGTTGCTTCCCGGCTGATAGCTGGCTTCGGTGGTGATCGCCTGCTCCTGTACGTCGGTACCGAACGGCACACGCGAGTCCGGCATCGGTGCGCCCCACGGTTGCCCCAGTAGGGGATAGGAGATCGGACCACCGTGCACCCGGCCGTCGTTGGGATGGTTCGGGTTGGCTGACGGCTGCGTGGTCGTGGTCGGGCAGGGGTTGGACGAGCCGCCGCCACCGCCCGTCGGGTCGTTGAGGCCGCCGCCACCGCCGAGGTTCCGGATCACCATCACCCCGACGATGATCAGCACAACCAGGACGGCGGCGCCGCCCAGCCACCAGCCCACGCCGCTGCGCTTCTTCGTCTGTTGCTGATAGGCCTGGTACGCACTCGGCTGTGTCGGGATGCCCCCGTACTGGTTCTGCCCGTACTGGTTCTGCCCGTACTGCTGGCCACCGGACTGACCGGATCCGTAGGGCTGTTGCCCGCCTCCCGAGGGACTTGACTGGCCGAGGCCCTGGCTGGGTGGTGGCGCGGCCGGGTTCGAGGTGGTCACCGCCGACCAGGCGTGCCCGTCCCAATAGCGGTACATGCCCTGCTGGCCGCCTGGATCCGGATACCAACCTGCGTTTGCCACGGAGGGAGTCTATGCGGCGTCGGAGTCGCTCTCACAGGAACTCTCGGCGTCCCTGGGTCAGGAAAGGATCAACCTGCCCAGATCGATGGCCCGCTCGGCGGCACGCGGATTGCCCGCCGCGGCGACCTGCTGGATCGTTCCCTCGTGGACTATGGCGAGCTCGTCAGCGCGCCGCTCCACCTCGTCCAGTCCGGCCTCGGTGATCAACTGTGCATACACCTCGCGGACCATCCGTTTCTCCTCGGCGATCACCTGCAAACCTGCGTGCCCGGTGCCGGCGAGTTCGGCGTAGGCGTTGACGAAACCGCAGCCGCGGTCGTTGTTGATCATCCACGCGTGGAGTGCGCGCAGCGGCTCCAGGACCCGCTCCGGGCCTGCACTGGTCGACCCGTCGAGCCACTCTGCGAGGTACTGCTGCCAGGTGCGGCAACGGCTCTGCAGGTAGGCCGTGACCAGTCCCTCCTTGGACCCGAAGCGGTCGTAGATGGTCTTCTTGGTGGTCATCGCCTGCTCCGCGATCTCCTCGACGCCGACGGCGGCGATCCCGCGCCGATAGAAGAGTTCGCCGGCGGTTGCGAGGATGCGCCGGCCCGCCGGGGGCAGCCGGTCCAGATCGATCCGGCCAGGTGGGGTACGGCGTCGGGCGGAAACTCCGGAAACCATACTGAAAGTATACCAACCGGTATGGTTACATCGTCCGGGTGAGCATCGATGAAGCCCTCAGGGCACCCGATCGTCCCGCCGTGCGCACGGTCTCCCGCCTCCGTACGCGGCTCGGCACCGTCCTGCCGGGCGTCGCGCTGGTCGTGTTGTGGAGTTCCGGCTTCGTCGGCGCGGAACTCGGCGCCCGTTACGCTGAACCGCTGACCCTGTTGTCCTGGCGGTTCGTCGTGGGATCGCTGATCCTGCTCGGCGTCTGTGCCATCGTCCGCCCGCGGTTCGACCGTCACGAGATCGGCCGTCAGGCCGTGATCGGTCTGCTTGCCGTCGCGGTCTATCTGAGCGCCTGCTACATCGCGGTCCGGCACGGCGTGTCCGGCGGCACGACGTCGTTGATCGCGGCGCTCCAGCCGCTGCTGGTCGCGGTGGCTGCCGGGCCGTTCCTGGGCGAGCGCACCCGTCCACGGCAGCGGATCGGGCTGGCCATCGGACTGATCGGGGTCGGCGTTGTGGTCTCCGGTGGACTCAGCATCGGGCGGGCGCCGACCTGGGCGTACCTGCTGGTCGTTGTCGGCGTGATCGCTCTCAGCGGCGGCACGCTGCTCAGCCGGCGGTGGCGTACCGGATCGCTGCTGGTGTCGCTGGCCACCCAGACCTGCACCGCCGCCGTGACGGTGACGGCAGCGTCCGCACTCACCGGGCAGCTGCGGCCGCCGGCCACGACGGACTTCTGGTTCGCCGTCGCTTGGATCGCCCTGCTCAGCGGCCTCGGCGGCTATGGCGCCTTCCTGCTGGTGATTCGCCGGCAGGGTGCGGTCGCGGTCGGCACCTGGCTCTACCTGAGTCCGCCGACGACGATGTTGTGGACCTGGATCATGTTCGGCGACCGGATCGGCGTGCTGGGATTTCTCGGCGTCCTGGTCACCGCGGCCGGCGTGATCCTGGCCATCATCCGAACCCCGGCCGCCGGTCGCGATGGCCGACCGGGTTGACCCCGGCACGGGGGTCAGGCGAGCGGGCGATGGAACTCCACAGCGTGCACAGCCGCGGTGTCCGTCAGGTGCACCACGACGCACTCCGCCGTGGTCAGCGGGCGGTCGGGTACGTCGAGCGCGGCGAGCATCGCGGGTAGCACCGGACGGTGTCCGCAGACGGCGATCGGTCTGTGCTCGACCACGGCACGTTCCCGCAGCCCGTCCATCGCCTCGGACACCCCCGCCGGATCATCCGCACCGAGTTCCTCGTTCAAGATCGCCAGTGCCGTGGAGCTGAGCCGGGCGTCCAGAGCGTACGGCTGCAGGGTCGCGGTGCAGCGCAGCCACGGTGAGGTGTAGAGCTCCCGGATTCCGTACGCTCCCAGTATGTTGATCAACTGACGGGACTGCACCCGGCCTCGGGGCCGCAACGGCCGGTCGGGGTCCGTGCCGTGCCAGTCCTTCCGGTTGATCGCCTTGGCATGCCGGACGATGATCAACGGCGTGGTGACCGGCTGCTCCATCGCCTGGTCGAGGGTGGTCCGGTCCAGGTCGTAGTGCAGACGGTCGGCGGCCTCGTCGATCGACAACCAGGCGACGTCGTCGACCTCGCTGATCTCCGGATACCGGTCCTCGTCATCGTGGGCGGAGGCCCGGACCTGATGATCATCGAGCACCGTCCCACGCCACCAGGACACCGTCTTCTCCGCAGACTTCGGCGTGAGATAGCTGGTGGCGTCCAAGGGCGCCTGCAACCGGATGTGCGTTCCGGTCTCCTCGAGCACCTCACGGACGGCCGCGGTCGGCGAGATCTCGCCGGGCTCGAGCTTGCCCTTCGGCAGCGACCAGTCGTCGTAGCGGGGACGATGCACCACGAGCGCTTCGGTGGCATCACCGGTGCGCCGGAGCACCACGGCTCCGGCTGCCTCGATCACCCTCACCAAGGCGTTCCTCTGATGATCAGAAGTGTCGGCAAGGCCAGCCTCATGGTCGAGGGTCGGCTGACGGCGACTTGGTACGCCGGCGGGACGATCGGTTGATCAACATCTCCTGAAGATCACGGAGCGGTTGGCCCTTGTCATCGAGCACCCGCTCGTGCCAGGTCCCGTCACCGCTCAACCACCAGGCCCCGGTGCGCTCGTTGAACGCAGCCTCGAAGAGGTCTTCGATCTCGGCGATGTGCGCGCCGTTGGTGATCGAGACCAGCACCTCGACCCGACGATCCAGGTTGCGATGCATCAGGTCCGAGGACCCGATTCCGACGTTCGGCGTCCCGCCGTTGGCGAACCAGAACAGCCGACTGTGCTCCAGGAACCGGCCGACGATGCTGCGCACCCTGATGTTCTCGCTCAGCCCAGGAATCTGCGGCCGCAGGGTGCAGATGCCGCGAACCCACAGGTCGATCGGCACACCGGCCATCGACGCCCGGTAGAGCGCGTCGGTGATCGCCTCGTCGACCAGCGAGTTGACCTTGATCTTGATCCCCGCCGGTCGGCCGGCGCGGAGGTGCTCGATCTCGTTCTCGATCCGTTCGATCAGCCCGGTGCGGATGCCGTGCGGCGCCACCAGCAGCCGGCGGTACTCCCGCTCCTGACTCATCCCGGACAGGTGGTTGAAGAGCCGGCCGATGTCCTCGGTGACGATGGGGTTCGAGGTCAGCAACCCCATGTCCTCGTACTGCCGTGCGGTCTTGGGGTTGTAGTTGCCGGTGCCGATGTGGGCGTAACGGCGCAGCCCTTCGGGCTCGTCGCGAACCACGAGCGCCAGCTTGCAATGCGTCTTGAGCCCGATCAGCCCGTAGACGACATG
Source organism: Microlunatus sp. Gsoil 973 (assembly GCF_009707365.1). GTDB lineage: Bacteria > Actinomycetota > Actinomycetes > Propionibacteriales > Propionibacteriaceae > Microlunatus. The sequence goes on along the minus strand of NZ_CP046122.1, from coordinate 3,034,635 downwards.
GCAGCCGTGCTGCTCCAGCCGCCGGGCCCAGGCGATGTTGGCCTGCTCATCGAACCGGGCCTTGATCTCGACAACGGCCAACACCTGCTTGCCGGCCTCAGAGGCGTCGATCAACGCGTCGACGATCGGCGAGTCCCCGGACGTCCGGTACAGGGTCTGCTTGATCGCCAGCACCTGCGGATCATCGGCGGCCTGCTCGATGAAGCGCTGGACACTGGTCGAGAACGAGTCGTAGGGATGGTGCAGCAGGACATCGCGCTGCTTCAGCGCGGCGAACATGTCTGCCGGCTTGGCCGTCTCCACCTCGGCCAGATGCGGATGCGTCTTGGGCACGAAGGTCGAATACTTCAGCTCCGCCCGATCAAGATCAGCGACGGCGAACAGCCCGACAAGGTCCAGTGGGGTCGGCAGCCGGAAGACCTCGTGCTCGCTGACGTCCAGCTCCGACATCAGCAGTTCGAGCATCTTGGCGTCCATCGTGTCGGCGACCTCGAGCCGCACCGGCGGCCGGCCGACCTTGCGGCGCAGCAACTCCTTCTCCAACGCCACCAGGAGATTCTCGGCGTCGTCCTCCTCGACCTCGACGTCCTCGTTGCGGGTGACCCGGAAGACATGGTGATCAACGATCTCCAGCCCGCCGAAGAGTTGATCAAGGTGGCGGGCGATGATGTCCTCGAGTGCGACGAAGCGACCCTCCGACAACGAGATGAACCGCGGCAGGATGTCGGGCACCTTCACCCGGGCGAACTGTCGCGCACCGGTGTCGGGGTTCTTGACCATCACCGCGAGGTTGAGCGACAACCCCGAGATGTACGGGAAGGGATGCGACGGGTCGACCGCGAGCGGGGTCAGCACCGGGAAGATCCGATCGGCGAACAACTGCCGCATCCGGGCCTTCTCCTCACTGGTCAACTGATCCCAGCGCAGGATCTCGATCCCGTGCTCGGCCAGCTCGGGGCGTACCTCCTCGGCGAACACCCGGGCCTGCTCGGTGACCAGCTCGCGGGTCCGCTCCAGGATCGCTTCGTGGATCTCCCGCGGCATCAGCCCGCTGACACTCGGCACCGCGACGCCGGCGGCGATCCGGCGCTTCAGACCGGCGACCCGGACCATGTAGAACTCGTCCAGGTTGTTGGAGAAGATCGACAGGAAACGGACCCGTTCCAGCAGGGGGATGCGTACCTTGTCCTTGGCCAGTGCCAGCACCCGGTTGTTGAAGGCCAGCCAGCTCAGCTCGCGGTCGAGGTAGCGGTTGGCCGGCAGATCCCGGACGATGTCCTCGTCTTCGGCGTCTGCCAGGGCACGGCCCACCGGCGACGTCCGGACGACAGCCGCCGGGCCGCTGTCCAGTAACCGGGTCTGGCTGCCCGCGATCTCGTCGCGATCGGGGTCGACTGGCGCACCGGCGGTCGCCGAGGTGGTGGTGATGGGGGAGGCCGTCTGCTCCTCGGAGCCGTTGCCGGAGGCCGGGACCCGCGATGCGCCGAGCGGCGCGGTCCTCGGGGCCCCCTCGCCGTCGGACTGGTGATCATGGTCCCGGCCGTCCACTGCGGTCTGCTCGGTGATCCCGGTGTTGGTCGTTTCCATGCTCACTCCTCGTGATGCTGCTGGCCATAAAGCACGTCGCGGTTCATGACGTCGAACCCGTTCAGGACGTACAGACCGACCGCCGGATCATTGTCCCCCTCCACGTACAGAATCACCTCAGCGAGCCCGAGATCATCGCGGAGGTGGATGAGCCCGGCCCGCAACAGGGCCTTACCCAGTCCCCGCCGGGAAGCAGCGGGGTCGACACCCAGAACATAGACCTCGCCCGTCGTATCGGAGTGCTGCTTCATCCAGTGGAAGCCGAGCAGGCGCCCGGCCTCGTCGACGGCGACCAGGAAGTCTGCGGCGTCGAACCACGGCTCGGTCATCGTCGCGCGGAGCGCGTCGTGGGTGACCCGTCCTTGCTCCGGGTGATCGGCGAACGCCCGGGCGTTCACCTCCAGCCACTGGTCGTCGTCCTCGCCCGGCCGGAACCGGCGCAGGCTGATGCCGGCCGGCAGCTCCGGGTCGAGGATCGGTGCCGCCAGCGACCGGGACATGATCAACAACTCCCGGACCGGCACCAGGTGGGCACTGGCGGCCAGCGTCTGCGCGGCCACCGAGTTGCCCGGCGCCCAGATCCGTACCGAGGACTCGGCGGCCTCGATGCAGGCCGCCAGCAGCCGTCGACCGGCACCCGCCCGGCGGGCATCCGGGATGACGAACAACGACCCGGTGGGGTCGGAATGCAGATCGCGGAGGAACGCGTACCCCACCCAGTCGAGGGTCTGTTCACCGGACTCGTCGACGACGACCCGATGCACCGTGACGTGCAGGGGCGACTGGGACGGCGACAGCGATTCCGGATGCTGGACTGCCTGGAGGGCCTCGTCGTTCAACGGCGGTTTGCCGTCGTACGCCTCGGTCTGCCGTGCCATTTCCAGCAGCGTCTCGCGATCGTCTGCGGGCAGCGACGTCGTCGCAGCGACTGCGTAGCGTTGGTGCCGACCTTCCGTCTCCACGGACCTACGGTAGCGATTCGGTGGCAACGGCCCGGACTAGGCTGGAACGGCTATGACCCACAGTGTGAACACTCCCGGGATTCCCGACCTCGGATGGGCCGCGAACCAGCGCACGCTGGTGAGCGTGGGAACCGGACTCAGTCTGTTGGCGTTGGCGGCGGCCAAGATCGCCGATCAGCCAGGGGTCGAGGGCTACGGATTCCGGCTGATGTCCTGGATCGCCGCCGTCGTGCTGTTGGTGTGCTGCGGTGTCAACGCCTGGTGTTGGCACAGCCAGCTGCGGCAGTGGCGTTCGGGCGGCGACGAGGGCTACCAGCAGCGGCGGCGACTGTCGTTGATCGCCCACCTGGTCTCCTATGCGGCGGTCCTGGTCGGCATGTTCAGTGCGATCGAGGGCAGCGCGCTGGCGGGCTTCGCCAGCGGTGCCGGCACCCTGGACGGCATCGCCTTCATACTGATGATCTTCGGCCAGATCTTCGGCGGCACCCAGTACCTCCGCCGCTCCGGCCCGCCCGGCACCGTTCCGACCTATCTTCGCAGGCTGAACGCCAAGGTCCAGTCCCTCCGCTAACCCGCGAGGGGTCACATAATCCCTGATATACGCTGTGAGTCTTGTGGTGGCTGGTCTGGGACTGGCTGGCAGGGTTAGCGTCGGTCGCTTCGTCCTGGTCGTGACTCTTGATATGTGTGGCTCCTTTGTGGGGTGCCTTCAAGCCGACTTGTCCGGTTCAGGGCGGAAGGCCGACGCTGACCCGGCTCCACCTCGGTGACTTGATCAGAAGATTGTCGGTTCCACCTGTCGGGTGGGCCTGACTCATCACAGTGTTGCCCCGAAGTGACTTCCACCCGGGCCTGCGCCGACCGTTTGCGGCCGGATCCCTGTCGGTCTTGTCTGGAAGGAAGTCCCACCGCCGTGACCATCGTCGCGTATTCTCATCCGTTTGTCGTGGGTGTCGACACTCACGCCCGCTCTCACACCCTTGCCGTCGTGGTCGCCGTGACCGGTGAGCTGATCGCGACCGATCAGTTTCCCGCCACCGACGCCGGCATGGACCGGGCCGTCGCGTGGGCCGCGCGCCGCACCGGTGGTGATCTGGCCACCTTGTGGGTGATCGAAGGTGTGGCCACCTATGGTGCCCGGCTGGCAGCAGCGGTGACCCGGTTCGGTTACGAAGTGGTCGAGGCTGCTCGGATGGACACCCGGGCCCACCATGGCACCGGTAAGTCTGATCTGCTGGACGCTCACCGGATCGCGGCCGCGGTCTTGTCTCTGCACCCGCATCAGCTGCGCCGTCCGCGCAGCGATGGTCTGCGGGCGGCATTGCAGATCCTGGTCACCGCCCGCGACCACATGACTACCGAACGCACCGCGACCATCAACGCACTGATCGCGCTGGTGCGTGTGGTCGGCCTAGGCATCGACGCGCGGAAGCCGCTCACCGCCAAACAGGTCGCAGATATCGCCCGATGGCGTGCCCGCGTCGAAGACCTCGCCACGGCTACCGCCCGGGCCGAGGCCGTCCGGCTGGCCAAGCGAGTCGTCGAACTGGACCAAGAGATTGCAGCCAACCAGGCCCAAATCACCGACCTGATCCACCACAGTCAGGTCTCGTCCCTGCTGGACAAGACCGGCATCGGACCGGTCACCGTCGCAGTTGCCCTCGCAGCCTGGTCACACTCCGGCCGGGTCCGATCCGAGGCCGCGTTCGCTGCCCTGGCCGGAGTCAGCCCGATCCCGGCATCCTCGGGCAACACCGTCCGTCATCGACTCAACCGCGGCGGCGACCGCAGACTCAACCGGGCGCTACACATGGCCGTGATCACCCGCATGACCCACGACCCCGACACCCGGGCCTACGTCGCCCGCCGACGAGCCGAGGGACGGACGACCAAAGAGATCCGACGCTGCCTCAAGCGCTACCTCGCCCGCCAGCTCTACCGCGCCTTCCAGACACTCCACACCACGCCCGAGATCGAGCCATCAACCGCTTGACAAACATAGAAGAGTCGGCGTGTCGCCGGCCGGAGACGCGATCAGCCCGGTCCGTACGGCCAACTGCACCCTGGTGATCTTCGCCCGGCGCGAGCAGTGCCTCCGCTGAACGCTCATCGGGTCCGTTCTCCTCAGCTCGGAGAACGGACCCGATGTCCGATGTGCGAGACGGCCGCCGACGACACGCCGCAAATATTGGGGATTTAGTGACCCCTCGGCATCAGCCTTTGAGGGCGCCGGCGGCGATGTTGGCGATGAAGTGGCGGGAGCCGATGATGAAGATCCCGATCAACGGGACCACGCTGATCACCGCACCCGCCATCACCATGCCGTAGTCGGTCCGGTAGATCGAGTTCAGCGTGGAGAGTGCGACCTGCAGGGTCAGTCGCTGTGGATCGACCAGCACGATCAACGGCCAGACGTAGTCGTTCCAGCTGGCGATGAAGGTGAAGATGCCGAGGAAGGCGATGCCGCCGCGCATCATCGGCACGGCGATGCTCCACCAGGTGCGGAAGAATCCGGCACCGTCCACCCGCGCCGATTCGACGAGTTCGTCCGGGATCGACGTCTGCGCGAACTGGCGGAGCAGGAAGATTCCGAACGCGTTGGCCGCGCCCGGAACGATCAGCGCCGCGAAGTTGCCGATCCAGCCCAGCCAGCTCATCAACACGAAGCTCGGCACCAGCGACAGGCTGCCGGGCACCAGGAACGTTGCCAGCAGGATCGTGAAGAGCACGTTCTTGGCCGGGAAGTTGTACTTGCCGAAGGCGTACGCCGCCAGCGAGTCGAAGAACATCACCAGAATCGCGACCGCGGCCGAGACCAGGAAGGTGTTCAGCAGCGACCGGAAGAGCGCAACACTCTGCACGACGTTCTTGATGTTGGTGGCGAAGTCCGAGCCGAACCACAGCTTGGGCGGGTAGCCGAAGATCTCGGCCGTGTTGTGGGTGGACATCACCAGCAGCCAGTAGAACGGGAAGATCGAGAACAGGACGCCGATCACGATGCAGACATGGGTGACGATCCGGGTGACCAGGCTGCGCCGCCTGGCCATGGCGTTGCTGACCGAGCCGGTCGGATCGGCGAGCCGGGTGGTGCCGGGGTCGAGTGTCGCGGTCATTCCGCCACCTCCTTGCGCTGTCGACGGACCTTGAAGACCTTCTGGCCTCCGACCTCCCGCTCACTGACCAGCCGCCAGTTGATGATCGCGAAGATCACCGCGATGATGAACAGCGCCCAGGCGATCGCCGAGCCGTAACCGAAGTCGAACTGCGTGAAGGCTTGGTTGTACTGGTAGAGGACGATCGTCATACCCGCCTCGCCGGGGCCGCCGCTGTCGCCCAACAGCACCTGCGGTTCGGTGAACAGGCTCAGGCCGCCGATCGTCGACGTGATCACGGTGAACAGGATGACCGGCCGAAGCAGTGGCACGGTGATCCGGGAGAAGATGTTCCAGCCGTTGGCGCCGTCGACCCGGGCCGACTCGTACAGCTCGGTGGAGATCGCCTGCAGGCCGGCAAGGTAGATGATCGAGTTGTAGCCGGTCCAGCGCCAGATCACCATGCAGGCGATCGTGATCTTGATGCCCCAGGGGCTGGACAACCACGGGATCTGGGCGGCGCCGAGGGCCTGCAGCGCGGAGTTGATCACGCCGAAGCTGTCGGAGAAGACCGAACCGAAGACGATCGCCATCGCGACCATGCTGGTTACGTTCGGCAGGAAGAACGCCACCCGGTAGAAGCCCTTGAAGCGGATGTTCTGATGCAACAGGAAGGCGATCACCAGGGCGAGGAACAGCATCGGGATCGTCGAGATGAACCAGATGATGAAGGTGTTGCCGACGGCGTTCCAGAACCGTGGGTCGGTGATCAGGAACCGGTACTGGGCGAGGCCGACGAAGTTCATCGAGCCCATGCCGTCCCAGTCGTTGAAGGACAGCCAGATCGAGAACACCAGCGGGAAGAGGCCGAAGACCAGGAAGAGGATGTAGAACGGTGCGATCGAGACGTATTGCGGCCAGAACCGCTTGATCGGATTGGGCTTGTTCCGGCCGGGTGTCGCGGATTGGGTGACGGTGGCCGGCGTGACTGCCGGGTTGGTGATGGTCATACGTCGATCCCTCGCTTCCGCAGCGTCCGGTTCGTCTGGTTGACCGCGTCGTTCCAGGCCTGGTCGGGGTTCTTTCCGCCGCTCTCGACATTGGTGATCTCGGTGCCGAAGTACTGCGCCTGGGTCTCATAGGTGCTGATGAAGGAGGTCGGCACCTGTTCGGCCGCCTTGAGGAAGAAGTCCAACGGGTCCTGATCACCGAAGAAGCCGCTGTTGCTCTTCATCGTGCCCGAGGTGAACGAGTCCTTCGCCGACGGGAACAGTTGCATGTTGTTGAAGGCCTGCGCCTGGTTCTGCGGATTGTTCAGCCAGGTGATGAACTTGAACGCCGCCTCCGGGTTCTTGCTGGTGTGCGGAACGCAGACGAACGAACCACCGCTGTTGCCGGCCCGGACTGGTTGGGACGCCAACCGCCACTTGCCCTTGGTGTCGGGTGCGGTGTCGGCCAGGATCTGTGCCCACCAGACCGCCTCGATGTGTCCGGCAGTCTTGCCGGTCGTCCAGGCCGCGTTCTGGTCGGTGCCGTTCTGCTGGTTGCCGGTGATGCCTGCCTTGATCGCCTTCACCGCGACGTCCCAGGCGTCGCGGATGGTGCTGGTGCTGTTCATGTAGAGCGGCTTGCCGCTCTTGTCGAAGTAGCGCTCCGGACTGGCATTGATGTACTGGCTGAAGATCTGGTTGGCCGTGATGTCCATGAACGAGCCGACGTTCTGCTTCAACTTCTGGCCGAGTTCGATGTAACCGTCCCAGGTCTTCATCGCCTCGCTCACCGACTCCGGATCCGACGGCAGCTTGGCCTTGTCGAAGACATCCTTGCGGTAGTAGAAGCCGGTCGGACCCGTGTCCAGCGGGAAGAAGCAGAACCGGTTGGTCGGCGTCACGCCGAGTTGCCACTTCCAGTCGAAGTACAGCTCCCGGTACTTCTCCGCACCCAAAGAGTTCAGGTCGAGGAAGAGATCCTGGTTGGGGAAGTACAGCGAGACATTGGAGTTGATGAACGTCAGGTCGGGAATGAACGCGTTGCCCGCCAGGCTGGTGCGCAACTTGGTGTCGAAGGTGCCGCCGATCACGTCGGCGCGCAGCCGGTACCCGTTGGTGCCGGGGATCTCCTTCGCAGCCTGGGCAAGGAGCTTCGGATCGGCGGAGCGATCCCAGTACCACAGGACGAGTTCTTTGGGGTCACTGGAGATGGAAACCTGCGACCCGCAGGCTGACAATCCGCCGGCGGCGGCCAGGGCACCCAGCCCGGCGGCCCCGGCCAAAAATGATCTTCGGGGGAAGGCCATCGGCTCTCACTCTCGGCATTGAGTAGTGGTACGTCGGAATCCATGATCAACACAGTTCCGGGCAGGGTGGACGTGAACGTTCACGGACCCCCACCGGTGAGAGCGTGTCATTCCCCCGATCCGATGTCAATAGTCACCACCGACGAACTGCCGCCACCGATTGACCGGCTCGGAGATGATCAACTAGCGTGAGGGCCGTCGTCGCGTACGACGTTCTCCTGTTCACCACGCTCAGCCGGCCGCCGTGCCGCCGATAGGGATGATTCAACGATGACCCGCCAGCTGCGTTGGGCCGTGCTCGGCCCCGGCAATATCGCCCGTCGCTTCGCCACCCAGCTCCCGCACAGCGAATCAGGCACCCTGGTCGGCGCCGGGAGCACCGACCTGCAACGGGCCCGCGCCTTCGCCGACGAGTTCGGCCTCGGTGCCGATGCCGTGCTCGGAAGCTACGACGAAGTGCTCGCTTCCCCCGACGTCGACGCGGTCTACGTCTCCACGGTGCACACCACCCACGCCGTGCTCACCATCAAGGCGCTGCGGGCCGGCAAGCACGTGCTCTGCGAGAAGCCACTGGCACCCAACAACGGCCAGGTGATGACCATGGTCGATGTCGCTCGGGACACCGGCAACGGACTGCTCGAGGCGTACATGTACCGGTTCCATCCGCAGACCCGGGAGGTCCTGAAACTGGTCGCCGACGGCGTGATCGGTGAACTGATCCACATCGACGCGAGCTTCGCCTTCCGGACCGGGCGCACCGAGGGCCGGTTGTTCGACCCGAACACCGCCGGCGGCGGCATCCTCGACGTCGGCGGCTACCCGGTCAGCTACGCGCGGGCGATCGTCGGCGCCGCTGCCGGAAAGCCGTTCGTCGATCCCACGTCGATCAGCGGCAGCGGGACCATCGGTGAGACCGGTGTCGACGAATGGGCGGTGGCCCAGTTGTCCTTCCCGGGTGGGATCACCGCCTCGGCTCGGACCGGTGTCCGCATCCAGGACACCAACGCTGTAACGATCTTCGGCACCAGGGGCAAGATCGAGATCGCCGATCCCTGGACGCTGTCGGCCGACCCGCAGGTGACCATCAGCGTCGTCGGATCCGAGCCCGAGACTCGCAGCTATGCCGGCCACTTCCCGTACGCCCTCGAGGCCGACGGCCTGGCCCGCGCGCTCGACGAGGATCCGGCCGCCGGTCCGATCGAGATGAGCCTTGCCGACACGCTCGGCAACGCCAAGGTGCTCGACCAGTGGCGGTCTGCCATCGGTCTGGTCTATCCCTTCGAGGCCGACGACGCCGACATTCCGACCGTCTCCGGTGAACCACTCGCCGTCGCGACGCCGGGACCCGGTTCGAACACCCCGCCGATGAAGTACGGCACCATCGACGGACTGGGCAAGCAAATGTCGCGGTTGGTCTTCGGTTGCGACAACCAGCCGGACCTGGCCCACGCCTCGGCCGTCTTCGACCACTTCTTCAGCCTGGGCGGCAACGCGTTCGACACCGGCTACATCTACGGCGGAGGCAGGCATGAGAAGCTGCTCGGCCAGTGGATGGCCAACCGCGGCGTTCGCGACCAGGTGGTCGTCATCGTCAAGGGTGCGCACACGCCCCACTGCGATCCCGAATCGCTGACCTCCCAGCTGCTGGAGTCGCTCGATCGCCAGCAGTCCGACTACGCCGACATCTACATGATGCATCGGGACAACACCGACATCCCGGTCGGTGAGTTCGTCGACGTCCTCGACGAGCACTACCGGCAGGGTCGGATCAAGGTGTTCGGCGGATCCAACTGGAGTCGGGAGCGGTTCGAGGAGGCCAACGCCTATGCCGAGGCCAACGGCCGCCAGGGCTTCACCGTGCTCAGCAACCACTTCGGTCTCGCGGAGGCGTACGACGTACCCTGGGCGGGCTGCCGGCACGTCACCGACGCCGCCTCCAAGCAGTGGTTGACCGAGGCCCAGATCCCGTTGCTGCCGTGGTCGTCCCAGGCCCGCGGGTTCTTCGCCCGACCGGCCCGACCCGACGACCGCAGCGACCCCGAGCTGGTCCGTTGCTTCTACAGCGACGACAACTTCGAGCGCCTGCGGCGTGCGGAGAAGCTGGGCGCCGACTTCGGCGTGCCGGCCACCGCGATCGCACTCGCGTTCGTGCTGGGCCAGCCGTTCCCGACGTTCCCGTTGTTCGGCCCGCGGTCGATCACCGAGACTCGGTCTTCTTTGCAGGGCCTCGGCGTCGACCTGACCCCGGAGCAGCTGGCCTGGTTGGATCTGCGCCAGTAGCAGACGTCCCGGAATCAGCAAGGGATCAGGAAGTAGGTAGCTTGACGAGGCTGGGAATCGGGGGGCGTCGGGTCACCATCCACGACGTGGCTGAGCTGGCGCGAGTGTCCAGGCAGACCGTGACCCGGGCCATGAACGACATGGACGGGATCAGCGCGGAGACCCGACAGCGGGTTCTCGAAGCCGCCCGCACGCTCGGCTATCACCCGTCGAGGTTCGGCCGCGGGCTGGTCCGTCATGATCATCACACCCTCGGACTGGTGATCAGCAACCTGCTGAATCCGTACTATCCGGAGTTCGCGTCGGCGGTGGTGGCCAGGGCGGCAGAACGTGACTGGAACGTCGTCCTGCTGGACTGCAACGGCGCCGAACACGAACGGACCATGATCACGCGGATGGCCGATCAGGTGGACGCCCTGATCGGCTACATCCATCTCGGCCGGGAGGAACTGGATCGCCGGATGCCGGGCGTCCCGGTGGTTTGGGTGGATGCCGCCGGCAAGCGTGATCATCCCAACGGGGTGGTCTTCGATCTCCGACCGGGACTGCAGGCAGCTGTCGATCAACTTCTTGCCCATGGCGTCCAACACCCGGTGATGCTGGACACCAGGAGCCATGACGGACCGAGTGACCGAGCCCGGGAGTTCGTACGGATCATGGCCGACCACGCTGTCCGGGCACGTCACGTGCACGCCGGCGGTGATCAGCTCCAGGACGGCATCGAGGCCACCGGCAAGATCATCCAGGATCTGCCGAAGACCGACGCGATCATGTGCTTCAACGACATCATGGCCTTCGGAGCGTTGAAGGCGTTGCGGCTGCAGGGCCGCGACGTGCCGGGCGATGTCCGGGTGATCGGCATCGACGGGCTGGCTGCCGGAACCTACGTCACCCCGCAGCTCACCAGCCTTGCGCTGGACATGACCGACGTCGCCGCGGCAGCGGTCGACATTGCGCTCGGTCGGCTGGACGGCAGCATCCCGGACAGTTCCCGCCGCGCCCGACGGAAGGTACGCCATCGGCTGGTGATCCGGGAGTCCGGCTGATCGACCCGGCCGCGCCGACTTGCCGGGAGATCTCGGGTGTCCGGGTAGGTGGCGAGTATCACTTCGGCAGCCGTGTCCCCGATCGTTCGGTTCTGGGGGGAGAGGTGTGCCCGAACGATCGGGGTGGGCGGCATCGCTGTGTGGAGCCGCGCGCCGCTCCCTGATCTGGGGGATCGGGGGCGACGCCTACCGATATCGACTGTACTTGGCCGGTCCGTCGATTGCACGGGCGACATTTTCAGATGGTGAACCGCCTGACCGGCCCTCGGTCAGCGGAGATCTGGGTTGGATCGACGGGTCCGAGCTTCACAACCCGGATTCCTGGGCGGCCAGCCGGAGCGACAGCCGCCCCGCGGCGCTCCGCAACCGCCGGGCGATGTCGTCGGGATCATCGATCCGTTCGTCCCCCGAGGTGAGCGAAACGGCCAGCGCCGCGCGCAGCGTCGGTGTCAGCACCGGCACCGCAAGACAGCTGGTGCCCAGCGCGTACTCCTGTCGGTCGACCGCAACACCGCTGCAGTGCTCCAGCTGCTCCAGCAGTGCCCTGGAGTCGCTGATGGTGTTCGGGGTGAGCTCGGCGGGCGGATGCCGGGAGAGATAGTCGAGTTGGCCGGGCTGGTCCAGGACGGCCAGGATCTGCTTGCCGAGAGCGGTTGCGTGTGCGCTGTCCTGGATGCCCACCCACAGCGGCGCACGGGGATGGCTCGGCGCGTCGACGATGTCGACGATCGCGACCTCCCCGTCGACGAAGCGCGCCAGATAGGCCGCGGCGCCGAACTCGGCTGAGACCTCGGTCAGGATCTGCCGTACCTGGGCCAGGAAGATCCCGTCGGAGCCGCTGTCGGCGAGCGCGGGGAAGCGGCGTCCGAGGATGACACCGTCCTGGTCGGCCTGCAGGTAGCCCTCGTGGATCAGGGTGCGGACCAGGTTGTACGTAGTACCGATATTCAGCCCCGAGCGGCCGGCCAGTGCCTTCACGGTCAGCGGCCTGGACGATGCGCCGACGATGTCGAGCAGCCGGAGCGCGCGCTGGACCGACCCGATCAATGTTGTCGTCGTCCATTCAGACACTGGAGAACCCCCGATCGGACCCGCTGACTGTGATCCGCGTCACCTGCTCTCTGACAGGAAAGTACCCCCACGATGCACATTTCGCGATCGGATACAGGTCATCGGTTCGAAAGCGCAATCAACCGCCGGCAGCCGGGGGTCGGCAGCCAGGGTCAGGAGGTGGCCTCGACCCGGTTCGGCGTTGCATCCTCGGTGGGGATGACGTAGCGGTATCCGACGTTGCGCACCGTCCCGATCACCGACTCGTACTCCGGCCCGAGCTTGGCCCGCAGCCGACGGACGTGGACGTCGACGGTCCGCGTCCCGCCGTAATAGTCGTAGCCCCAGACGTCGCTGAGCAACTGCTGCCGGCTGAAGACCCGGCCGGGATGTTGGGCAAGATACTTCAGCAGTTCGAACTCGGTGTAGGTCAGGTCGAGCTGCTGGCCGTTCAGTTTGGCGGAGTAACCGGCCTCGTCGATGACGATGCTGCCGCTGTGGATCAGGGCATCGGCGTCGCCCTGCTCGGTCGGGGTCAGCGCTAGCCGGATCCTTGCATCGACCTCGGCGGGTCCCGCGGCGGGCAGCAACAGATCGTCGAACCCCCAGTCGCTGGCCAACGCCGCTAGACCGCCTTCGCCGACGATGACGATCAGCGGTGCCTCCTTGCCGGTCGTCTCCATGAGCCGGCAGAGTGCGCGGGCGCCGATCAGATCGCGACGGGCGTCGAGCAGGATCAGATCCGCCCGCGGTGCGTCCAACAGCGCGGTGGGTTCGGCGGGGACGACGCGGACCCGGTGCGGCAGGAGTTCCAGGGCGGGCAGGACTTCGGTGGAGGCCTGCCTGTCGTTTGTCAGGAGCAGCAGGGTGACCATGTGTCCTTCCCCGTTTGGTGCCTGCGGTCGGCTGACGATGCATGGATTCGTCAGCCGACACATCCTCGTGAACGCGAGTCCGTCGTAAACGACCTGAGGCCCGGAGGTCACCCCGAGCCTCGACGCATCGTGGGAGACAATACCGCTATGACTCAGGTCCGCTTGCACTACTGGGCCGGTGCTCGAGCTGCCGCCGGGGTGGAGGAGGACCTCTTCACCGCCTCGACGATCGCCGACGCCCTGGCGCAGGCGGGAGGCTCCCGTACCGACCAGCGCTTCGCCAAGATCCTCTCCGGATGCTCGCTGCTGCTCGACGGTCGCGCTCTGCACCCGGCCGATTTGGACCAACCGCTGGCCGAGGACGTCGCGGTCGAAGTGCTGCCGCCCTTCGCCGGCGGCTGATCGATCCGGGCCATCGCCCGACTCAATCCCCGGACGTCGTCCCATCGGCGAAAACCCGATAAGACCGTCCCAAAATGTGGGCAAACGTCTCGGAATCTGGCCCAGCCTGTTGGTGGTGGGAGACAGTGCCCGTACTGTGACGGTGTGATCTCAACGACTCCGTGGGCCCTGATGCTCACTCGGCGCCTGGCGACCGATCTCGGCCGCATGCGCTCGTCGTTGTGTCGTTCTTGCTGAGAGTCCTGCCCGCCGTTCCGGCTGCCGTCCCGGCCGTCGATCCTGGTCGCAGCGCAGGAATCGCCCCCGAACCGAACCAGGCCGCCGCACCACGACGTGGCATCGCCTTCGGGGGGACATCCGAATATCGAACATTCACGCCACATCGTGAATAGATCCGCCGAACTGATCTGTGAACAGATCGTGGACAACCAACAGGAGCACACATGAGCAGGGGTCAAGCCCTCGTCACAGCCGACTGGGTCAGTGAACATCTCGACGATCCCAAGGTCGTCCTGGTCGAGGTGGACGAGGACACCACCGCCTACGACGGCGGCCACATCAAGGGCGCCATCAAGCTGGACTGGAAGCAGGATCTGCAGGATCCGGTCCGCCGGGACTTCGTCAACAAGGAGCAGTTCGCGGCCTTGTTGTCCGACCGCGGGATCAGCAACGACGACACCGTCGTGCTCTACGGCGGCAACAACAACTGGTTCGCCGCGTACGCCTATTGGTACTTCAAGCTGTATGGCCACCAGGACGTGAAGCTGCTCGACGGCGGCCGCAAGAAGTGGGAGCTGGATGCCCGCGAGCTGTCCACTGACGAGGTGAAGCGCGAGCCCACCAGCTACGTGGCCAGGGAGCAGGACAGGTCGATCCGCGCCTTCCGGGACGACACCGTCGCCGCCATCGGTGCGCAGAACCTGGTCGATGTGCGCAGCCCTGACGAGTTCGCCGGACGGCTGCTCGCTCCGGCCCATCTGCCGCAGGAGCAGGCGCAGCGGGCCGGCCACATCCCGACCGCGGTCAACGTCCCGTGGAGCAAGGCGGCCAACGACGACGGCACCTTCAAGTCCGACGAGGAACTCAAACAGATCTACGGCGTGGCGGGTCTGGACTGGAAGAAGGACACCATCGCCTACTGCCGGATCGGTGAGCGTAGCTCGCACACCTGGTTCGTGCTGCATGAGTTGCTCGAACAGCCGAACGTGAAGAACTACGACGGCTCGTGGACCGAGTACGGCTCGCTGGTCGGCGTGCCGGTCGCACTCGGCGACGAGCCCGGCGAGGCCGAGCCGAAGCAGGGGGTCTGAACATGTGCGGAGCAACCAAGGGTGGACTTGACCTGGCCGGCGTGGACGTCGCTTCCGAGGCCGTGATCCAGGGCCGCGTACTGCGTGGCGGCAACCCGGTCGCCGGAGCGTACGTGCGGCTGCTGGATGGGGGCGGTGAATTCACCGCCGAGGTGCAGACCTCGGCCACCGGACACTTCCGGTTCTTCGCGGCCGACGGCCGGTGGACGCTGCGGACCCTCGCACCCGGCGTGACCACCGATCGTGTGGTGGTCGCCGGCACCGGCAACGTCAGTGAGGTCGACATCGAACTCGAGGCCTGAGCGCCGCGATCCGAGCTGTCACGCGTCGGGCCCGTCCCCCCTTCGATCCGGGGTACGGGCCCGGCGCGTTTCTTGTTCGATCCTTTCCGGTTCAGCGTTTGCGGACGGCCGCGGTCAGCCTCCCGGGCGTGAACGCGGCGCCGCGCTCGGCCCGATCGGCGACGGCGAGATCCCAGACCGGGGCGGACCAGGTCGGGTGGGCATGCGGGACGTCGGCAAGCTCGGCGATCCGTCCGCGGTGTTGCATCACCGTGGCCAGCTCGGTGATCACCTCACCGGCCCGGGGTGAGACGACGCTGGCGCCGAGCAGCCTGCCGTGGTCATCGGAAACGATCTTGGTCAGCCCGACCGGCTCGTTCTCCGCGATCGCCCTGTCGACCCGGCCCTCGGCGAGCCGGCTGGAGATCAGGCCGCTGACCTGCACCTGGGCGCTGAACTCGGTGTGCCCGATCCGGCCGACCTCCGGGTCGGTGAAGATCACCTGGGGACCAAGATCATGACGGGCGGTGCGCGACGACCCGAGCAGCGCGTTGCTGGCTGCGACATCACCGTCCAGTTCCGCCAGGCTGGCCAACGGCCGGTCGCCACAGGCGTCACCGGCGGCGTACACCTTGCGGTTGCTGGTCCGGAGCCGGTCATCGGTCGCGATGTAGCCCTGGGTGTTGAGGAAGACGCCGGCCTTGGCAAGATCAAGTCCGACCGTCACCGGACGCCGACCCGCGGTGATCATCACCCGGCCGGCCTCGACCATCCGCGGGGTGTCGGCTGTCGCATCGGTGACCAGCAGCCGGGTGTGGCCGGTGAAGCTCTTACCGCGCAGCACGGTGGTGCCGACCATGATCTCCAGCCCCTCGGCCCGAAGACGGTCGGTGATCAACTCGCTGACCTCGGGTTCCTCCTTGGGCAGCAGCCGTTCCGATTGCTCGATGATCGTCACCTGGCTGCCCAACCGTGCCAGCGCCTGGCCGAGTTCGCATCCGGTCGGCCCACCGCCGATCAACGTCAGGTGAGTGGGCAGGAACCGCAGGTCCCAGAACGTGTTGGTGGTCAGCGGCGCACAGTTGGCGAGCCCGGGGATGGACGGCATCGACGGCGCCGTACCGGTTGCGATGACCGCCTTGAAGAACCTGTACGGCATCCCGTCGACGGCGATCGTGTCCGGGCCGGTGAAGGACGCCGTACCGGTGATCACGTCCACGCCGGAATCCTCGAGCACATCCGAGGCGGCGGAGTGCGCGGCCCCGGTGATGCGTTGCTCGATACTCCGCATCAGCCCGCCGAAGTCGATCTCCGGTTCCACCGGCGTGATCCCGAAACGGTCGGCGGTGCGCATCAGGTGAGCAGCGCGGGCGGCGGCCACCAGCGCCTTGCTCGGGACCGTACCGGTCCAGATGCTGTTACCACCGGGGCGGCTGCGTTCGACCATCAGAACCCGGGCACCGGTGCGCCGGCCCGCTGCTGCCGCGGCGATGCCGGCGGACCCGGCCCCGATCACGATCAGGTCGTACTGTTGCTCGTCGATCCCGTCGGATCCGGTCCGGTTCTCGTTGCCGGTCCGGGTGCGAATGTCTGTCATCTTTCGCCCCTTCGCCCTCTGCGGCCTCTCCTCCCATGGTGGTCCTCCGCGGGCCGTGGGGAAAGGACATACTCAGTAACGGTTCAACTCGGCGGGTCCGAACCGGCACGCCGGGCCGGAAGCCGTGGCCGTCCTGAGACGAAAGCGCCCATGATCCGGACATGATCCGGACACGATCCGGGCGATGCCCCGAGGCATCCGAAGCCGGCAGACAGTTGGACGACGAACCGGGCTAGGAGTCGAGGATGATGGTCACCGGGCCGTCGTTGGTCAGCGACACCTGCATCTGGGCGCCGAAGACGCCGGTCCCCACCTCAGCACCGAGGTCGGTCAGGGCGGCGGCGAACGCGTCGACCAGAGGTTCGCTGACCGGCCGGGGCGCCGCGGCGCTCCAGGACGGCCGCCGGCCCTTCCGGGTGTCGGCGTACAGGGTGAACTGGCTGACCACCAACAGCGGGGCATTCAGATCGGCTGCCGATTGCTCGTCGGCCATGATCCGCAGTCGCCAGATCTTGTCGGCCAGCCGCCGCGCTTCGTCGGCCGTGTCGGTGTGGGTCACCCCGACCAGGACCAGCAGCCCCGGCCGATCGATCTCGGCGATCACGTCCCCGTCGACCGCGACCGACGCCCCGCTGACCCGTTGGATGACACATCGCACCTTGGCAGTCTCCCAAAGTGGTACGGCGACCAGCGAGTTGCCCGGTCGCTACCGGGTCAGTTCGGCACGCAGCCGATCGGCGGTCAGCTCGCCGGGCCGCAGGCCGGTCCGGGCGGCGTGCCGGGCGAGTGCGGTGACCCGCGAGTTGATCGGCGCCGGATGACCGATCCGGCGTCCGATCAGCGCGATCTCCCCGTTGAGATAGTCGGTCTCGATGGTCCCGGAGCCGCGGATCAGCGACTGCCAGCTCGACCCGCCCAGCTGTTCGGGCACGCCTGGCACCGGCCGGACCTTGGCGGCATCCTGCCGGGCGGCCCGCTCCACCTCGTCGGGGGTGACATCGATTTCCGCCGCTGCGAGAATGTCCCGTGCCTCGGCCCGAGCTGCCTCGACCAGGTCGTCGGCGCCACTGGTGTCGCCCAGCAGCGCCTGGAAGGCGTTGCCGAGGTTGCCGAGCAGTTTGCGGTATTTCCAGGCCATCACGTTGTCGGACAGGACGACCTTGCATCCGGCCGCGGCCCAGTCGGCCTGCACCGTGGCCAGCAGCGCCGCGTCGGAGGCATCGTCGGTGCCGGCGCCGCTCTGGCCGGCGTGGTACGGGCCGATGTGGAAGACGCCGCGCAACGGTGCGCCGCGGACGATCACCTCGCCCGGCTCGATCATCACCGCAGGGAACCAGACACAGACCGCGAAGACCCGCTCGAAGTAACGCAGGGCGATGTCCTCGCTCGCCACCCCGTTCAGCGCGGTGAGGACCGGCAGTACGTCGGCCGCCCGGCCGACCTGGCGGTCGCCGTCGAAGACCGGCACGTCGGCCCACTGGTTGATCGCCGACTCGGCCTGGTGGGTCTTGGTGGCCAGCACCAGCACGTCGTCCACCCTGAGCCGTACGTTGTCGGGTCCGGTCGCGGCAGGGGCGTCCACCGTGAAGGTGCCGTCCGGGCAGCGCAGGGTCAGGCCGTTGTCGATCATCGCCCGACCATGATCACCGCGGGCGATCAGCAGGACCTCGCTGCCCGCGCGGGCCAGCAGCCCGCCGACAGCTCCGCCGATCGCGCCGGCGCCGACAACCACGTATCGCGTCACGCCGGAAACACTAATGTCTGCTTCGACATCGCGTCCGCCCGGGCTCCGGCCGGCCGGTCCTCGGATCCGATGGAGATACCGACAAAGATTTCGAAGGAGATGGCAGGGTGACCGACCAGACACCTGATGACGACGCAGCTGATCAGTCCGCCCGAGGCTGCAGCGTGGTGTCGCTGCAACTCCCGTTGACCGTGCGGGACGTCGGACCGGAGGATCTCGTTGATCTTGAATGGTCCGGTGGCCCGTCCCATCTGACCGCGTTGGCCGAGACGGTGCAGCGTGGCTACGCGGAAGAGACTGCGTTGATCATGATCAGCGCGCCGAACCAGGTCTCGATCGCTGTCGGCGGCGTCGACTTCACCCGGCGGCCGGGCAGTGGCGAGCTGTGGATGCTGTCGGTCCGCGGTGGCTGGCAGTCACTTGGCATCGGCAGCATCCTGATCGCTGCGCTCGAAGAGCGGATACGCGGCCGTGGACTGCTCCGGGCAACGCTGAGCGTCGAGCACGACAACCCGCGCGCCGAGGCCCTGTACCGGCGGCTCGGCTACCTGCGGACCGGCACCGAACTGGACGGCTGGCCGATCGGACCGGGCCGCTCCTACGCGACCGTTTGTTTCACCATGGCCAAGACGTTGTGACCTCGACGCCTGTGGGATTCTGTGCTGGTGGCTTTCGAGATTCCGTCCGATCTGAACCCCGACCTGGTCGCGCTGGCCTGGATGATCGGCAGCTGGGAGGGGAGCGGCAAGAGCAGCTATCCCGGCACCGAGGACGTCGACTTCGGCCAGCGGATCGACTTCAGTCACAACGGCGGCAGCTACCTGCACTTCCTCTCCCAGACCTATGAGGTCGACGACCAGGGGCAGCCGGTCCGGCCGTTGTCGATGGAGACCGGCTTCTGGAGGCCGCAGCGGGACGCCGGTCTCGAGATCGTGATGACCAATCCCGAGGGGTGGGTCGAGGTCTGGTACGGCAACATCCAGGGCGCCAAGATCGAAATTCGTACAGACGCCGTGGTGCGGACGGCGAGCGCGCCCGACTACACCGCGGGCCACCGGCTCTACGGCAACGTCGAGGGCGACCTGCTCTGGACCTTCGACCGCGCGGCCGACGGCCAGCCGTTGCAGAGCTACCAGTGGGGTCGCCTGCGCCGGGTGGGCTGAGCAGGAAGAAACGTGACTTCGCCGGTGCTGCACACTGGTAGCAACCGACGAACGGGAGTTTGCCCATGACGACGGCGGTGATCGCCGATACAGGTCCGGACCAGGGAGTCGCCTGGCACTACGGAGACCCGAGTCGCGAGCAACGCGAGATCGATGCGGGCCGCGGGATCGTCGACCTCTCCCATCACGGCGTGCTCACGGTGACCGGGCCCGATCGACTGAGTTGGCTGCACTCACTGACCACCCAGCAGCTGACCGACCTGGCGCCGGGCAGCGGGACGACGGCACTGATCCTGTCCGGCTCGCAGGGACACGTGGAACACGTGTTGTACGCGGTCGACGACGGCGAGACCTTCTGGGCCCACACCGAGCCCGGTGGCGTCGAGGCGCTGGTCGGATTCCTCGACCGGATGCGGTTCATGCTGCGCGTCGAGGTGGCCGATCGGACCGCGGACTTCGGCATCCTCTGGACCACCGACGACTCGCTGGTCGACCATCCGGCCAGGTCCTACGCCGATTCCCTCGGCGGCCGCGACCTGTTCGTTCCCCGCAGCGACATCGCCGCCGTGTTGGCGTCCGGTTCCCCGGCCGGTACCTGGGCCTACGAGGCCCGCCGGATCGCCGCCGGGGTGCCGCGGATCGGCGTCGACACCGATCACCGCACCATCCCCAACGAGATCGGTGTGCTCGGCGGAGCCGTACACCTGAACAAGGGCTGCTACCCCGGCCAGGAGACCGTCGGCCGGGTCCAGGCGCTCGGCCGGCCGCCGCGCAGACTGGTGCGCCTGCACCTCGACGGCTCGGCCGAGGCACTGCCCGAGGTCGGCGCTCCGATCCTGCTGGACGGCAGACCGGTCGGCCGGATGGGCAGTTCGGCCCGGCACTGGGAGGACGGCCCGATCGGGCTCGGACTGGTCAAGCGGAATGTGCCGGTCGACGCCGAGTTCACCGTCAGCGGCATCGCGGCCGCGCAGGAGGTGATCGTCGATCCCGAGATCGGCGACCACTTCCGCGCGCCGATCCGCTCGCAGCCGGCCTGATCTGCGGCTGCCGCGGGCGACTGTCGGCGGGTGCGTCTAGCGTCACCGGTGGAGGTGGCCTGATGCAGTATGGATTGGATCTGTCGGCCATCGGCCCGTGCGGCGAGCCGCGCACCATGGCTGCACTGGCCGCCCTGGCCGAGGACTCGGGTTGGGACGGGATCTTTCTTGAGGACTATGTCTTCTTCCACGATCCCACGGTTCCGGCGTACGACCCCTGGGTGACGCTGGCCGCGGTCGCCATGTCGACGAGCCGAATGACGCTCGGCACCTGTATTACGCCGGTATCCCGGCGCAGGGTCTGGAAACTGGCCGCGGAGACGATGACGGTGGACCGGCTGTCCGAGGGTCGACTGGTGCTGGGGGTCGGGCTCGGCGACGACGCCAGCAAGGACTTCCGCGGCGTCGGCGAGGTGGTCGCTCCGTCCGATCGTGCCGCTGCGCTGGACGAGGGTCTGCAGGTGCTTGCGGGGTTGTGGTCCGGCCAGCCGGTCACCTATCACGGCCGCTTCGTCACGGTCGATGACCTGACACTGCCGGCTACACCGGTCCAGCGACCGCGGATACCGATCTGGGTCGGCGGATGTGCGGCCTTCCCCGGACCCCGGCGACGGGCGCTGCGCTGGGACGGTTCGTGCCTGTACGGCACACCGCCGCCGGACTGGATCGACCTGACCGGCCGCGACGTCCGGGCGCTGAAGGATGAGGCGAGCCGACAGGGAAATGATCATTTCGTAGTCCGAGTCGGCGGTCGCCCCCGCCGCGACGATCTCGACGCCGAGATCGACTACGTCACCTCGCTGGCTGCGGCCGGCACCGATTGGCGGACCGAGTACGTACCGCCGACAACGTCGGTTGAGGACGCCCGAGCCCTGATCAGCGGCGGTCCGCTGCGCGCCCGTGCATGATCGCGTACAGCGGCCCGCCGCGGGTCGTCACGCCATTCTCTGGCCGGCGCCTCGGTTGCCGGGGGAGCGTACGGCTCTTCGTCGGATCAACGTCCGGGCTGAACTGCCGAACTGATCGATTGCCGGCTCGGCCGCAATGCTCCTGGCCCGCAAGGCGTACGCTCCTGGCCGGTGACCCGGGCCACCTTCCCCTCCGACATCACAGCTCACCCCGCCTGCTGGACCTCCAGCCAGAGTCGGGCGATCTCGGCGTGCCCACGCTCGGTCGGGTGGACCCCGTCTTCGGCCAGGGCGGCCGCGCCCACCTCGTCGGCGATCTTGTTCAGCTCGACGTCCAGCGGGATCACCGGCGCGTCGAACTCGGCGCCCAACTGGTGCACGGCGTCGATCCGGGGCTGCAGGTCGTCTCGCCACAGCGTTGCCTGCTCCTCGGTGACCGGGACGACGAACGGCTCCAACAGGATCGACCGGGCGCCGGCTGCGGTGATCCGCTTCAGCAGATCCCGATAGGTCGCCTCGTACGCCTCGGTGCTGGTCGGATCGTCGGAGTCGAAACGCCGCCAGGTGTCGTTGATGCCGACCATGATCGACACCAGGTCCGGTCGGTACGCCAGCACGTCGCTGTCCAGCCGCGCCTGCAGGTCCACGGCGCGATTGCCACCGATCCCGGCGTTGATGACTGTGGTGTCGGCGAGCCGTCCGGCCAACAGCCGGACATAGCCGTTGCCCAGTCCGTCAGGATCCTGTCGTCGCCCGGCGTCGGTGATGCTGTCGCCGAAGAACACCAGCGTTGTGCTCGAGGTCGTCATGATCACATCCTGCCCGGCGTCGCGCGTCGGTAATCGCCCGGGTCGGTCACTCGCCAACCGGTCACGTGGCTTCCGACGGCGCCGGTCCTTTCCCTGCAGGCTCGGAGCCCAGGTCGTACACCCAGCCGGGCTGCCAGACGAATTCCTCAGTGATCAGATCGGCGAGCGGCGTGCTGTCGCCAGCCGCGCGACGGACACCGAGGTAGGTGGCGATGTGGCCGATGATCATGATCGTGCCGCCGGCGTGGCGGGCAGCGGCATCCGACGTGGCGGCTGCGACCCGGTCTATGGCGGTCTGCCAGCTTTCCCCGTCCGGGTAGGGATGGTGGGCGTACCGCACCCGGTCACGATGGACCTCGGTGCTCGGAGCGCCGTTCAATCGTCCGTAGTCGCATTCGCGCAGCCGCCAGTCCAAAAGGACCGGCGGTTGGATCGCGGACTGCTCGAGCGCAACGGTTGCGGTCTGCACGGCGCGGGCCAGATCGGAACAGAAGATCACGTCCGGTTTCCGGTGATCGATCCTCCGGGCAAGGGTGAGAGCCTGCTGCCGCCCGACCTCGGACAGTTCGCCGGGCAGCCAGCCGGTGGCGACGCCTGCCTCGTTGTCCAGCGTCGTCGAGTGGGTCTCGTACCAGACGCGTGTTGCCACGGGCCGACCCTACGACAGCCTTCACGGGTGACCATGGGCTGCCCCGAGGTGATCAGTGACGGTGAGGTGATCGAGGTCGATGCGCCGCGCCGGCTGGTACAACTAACCGCTTGTTGACGCTCGGGTGACCCGGGTGCGCAGATCCTCGACGGCACGCCGGCGGGCACCGGCGAGCGCCGGCTCGCCGGTGACCAACGGCGGCCTGACCGGCACGGCCCGCGGCTGCTGCGCCAGGGCCCCGGTCACGGCAGCGGAGATCACCGGGTGCTGTCCCCAGCTGCCGCCGAGGACGACGAACTGCGGATCGTCCAGGGCGATCAGTGCGGCAACCACACCGGCGATCGCCTCGGCGAGGACGTCGATCACCCCCGGCGTCCGCTGATCGAGAGCGGCGAGCAGAGCCGGCACGTCGATGGCGGTCGAGCCCGGTTGGTGCAAGCCCACCGTGGCGAAGACGTCGATGAATCGGGTGGCCCGGCCCCGCGGACCGCAGGTCAGCACGTCGGCCACCTCGCCGGCGAGTCCGCGATGCCCGCGCCGTACCTCGCCGTCGGTGACCACCGCACAACCCAGGCCCTCGCCCAGGTAGAGGTAGGCGAAGTCGTCGGGCGCGGCGTCGGCGCTCGCCCGCTCCGTCGTCGCCGCCCAGTTGACGTCGTTGTCCACCAGCACCGGGCCGTCGACCAGTGGAGCAAGGACGTCGGCCGGCGACAGTTCGCCGACCAGGAACGGGGCGTAGGGCAGGTGGATCAGCCGGCCGGTTGCGCGGTCGACCGGGTCGGCGGCGGACACCACCGCGATCCCGGCCCGGTCGGACAGCACGGACATGGCGGCCGTCCGTAGGTGTTGGGCTACCTGGGCCGCGACTGCCGGACGGCCGACCTCCTCGACCTGCCGGGCGACGACATCGCCGTAGACGTCGACGGCCTCGGCGACGATGCCCTCCGGGGCGATGCCGACCACCAGCGCCGTGGCGAGGCCCGGGCTGAGGGCGTAATAGGTGCCGACCCGGCCACGACCGGTGGTGCGCTCGCCGGTGTCGTGGACCAGCCCGGATGCGGCCAGTCGGCGGATGCTCTCACCGATGGTCGGCTTGGAGATCCCGGTCCTGGCCGCGATCTCGGCGCGGGTCAGCCGGCGTTCAGTGATCAGTGCCCGGAGCACGTGCTCGTCGGTCAGCGATCGAAGCAGTTCCAGGGACGGCTTGGCCGGCGTCATGCCAGCATTCTAGTTAGGGCTGTTGCCTAAATCGTTCGACCGGGCCTATGCTGCCGTTCAAGTAAGCAGTCCTTCCTGAATGGAGCCAGCGCCATGGCCGTCCACG
Organism: Microlunatus sp. Gsoil 973; assembly: GCF_009707365.1. Taxonomy (GTDB): domain Bacteria; phylum Actinomycetota; class Actinomycetes; order Propionibacteriales; family Propionibacteriaceae; genus Microlunatus. The sequence goes on along the minus strand of NZ_CP046122.1, from coordinate 3,010,220 downwards.
ACATGCAGCAGGTCGAGTTGCCGTCGCTCCCGCACTGGGAGACCACTCCTGACGACCTGAAAGCAGCGATTCGCGAGATCAAACCTGCCCTCAGAGCACGCATCGCCGCATCCGGTCGCAGTGTCGAAGAGGTGTTCGCCGTTCTCGAGGCCCGGATCTTTGATGCGGTTACCGAGATCGAGGCGGCCCGGGCACGCGGCGAAGAGATCTGGCCGGCCATCGACTACGCCGACATCGAGGCGGGCACCGTCTCCGCCGGGCAGCTGGACAAGCTGCGCAGGCGCGGCTGCCTTGTGGTCCGCGGCCACTTCCCGCACGAGCAGGCGCGGGCCTGGGACGCGGCGGTCGTCGACTACGTCGAGCGCAACCGGTTCTTCGAGAACTACCGCGGACCGGGTGACGACTTCTTCGGTAGCGTCGGCTCCAAGCCCGAGATCTATCCGATCTACTGGTCCACCGCACAGATGGAGGCCCGGCAGAGCGAACGGATGGCCACGGTGCAGAGCCTCCTCAACTCCCTGTGGCAGTACGACTCCGAGGGCGTGCAGTGGTTCGACCCCGACCGCGACTCGCTGTATCCCGACCGGATCCGCCGCCGCCCGCCGGGAAGCAACTCCGGCGGGCTCGGCACGCACCTCGACCCCGGCACGCTCGACCTGTGGATGACCGAGGCTTACCAGAAGGCGTTCCGGCACCTGTTCGACGGCACCATCGAGTCCTACAACCCCTATGACGCCGCCTATCGCACCGCCGGCCCGACCTACCCGGGTTCGACGATGTGCTCGGCCTTCCGCACCTTCCAGGGCTGGACTGCTCTGTCCGACATGGACCACGACCAGGGCGTGCTGCACACCGTGCCGATCCCCGAGGCGATGGGCTACCTGATGCTCCGCCCGCTGCTCTCCGACGTGCCCGAGGATGACATGTGCGGGGTCACCACCAATCAGGTCTTCCCGGCCAGCGAGAAATGGCACTCCCTGCTGCTGCGCGCGATCAGCGGCATCCCCGACGTCCGGGCCGGCGACTCGGTGTGGTGGCACTGCGACATGATCCACAGCGTCGCCCCGGTGCATGATCAAAAGGGATGGGGCAACGTCATGTACATCCCCGCCGCACCGTGGTGCCCCCGGAACGAGGCCTACGCCGCCTCGGTCCGCGACGCGTTCGCCGACGGCTCCAGCCCGTCCGATTTTCCCGCCGAGCACTACGAGCGCGACTGGTCCGGCCGGTTCCTGCCCGAGCAGCTCAACCACATCGGCCGCCGCGGCCTCGGACTCAGCTGATCAGGTGAGCCAGGGTTGCGGTCCTGGCCATCTCGTCGGCGCCTTCGGACATCTCCGACCGGGCCGCGTGCCACAGCGCCGCTTCGACGCCCCGCGCCACTGACCAGGCGACCAGCCGGTCGACCGGCTCGCCAAGCGCGTCGGAGACCAGTCCGAATCGGGTACGGAGCACCGCGCGGACATCCGAGTGGCGGAACGGATCGTCGACCTGCAACACCAGCGGCGCCAGGTCGTAACCGGGGTCGCCGATCATCGGCTTGGGATCGATCACCAGCCACGGGCAGCGGGTCGCCGACAGGATGTTGCCCGGATTGAAATCGCCGTGCACGATGACCGTCCGGGTCGCCGATGTTGGCAGTGACCTGAGCAGGTCGACGCCCTGAGCGACGAGCCCGGGATCGTACGGCGGTCTGATCGTCTCCATCCGTCGTGCCGCCAGGTCCGCCCACTCAGCGGTGACATCGGCCACCCGCTCGTACGGTGCCGTCTCGGGTACGCCGGTCCGCCACAGGCCGGCCAGCAGCTCGGCGGCGACGATCAGCCGCCGGTCCGCGGCCAGTCCGTGATGATCACCGAGCCGAAGCCCCGGTTCGCACCGCTCCATCAATAGCGCGTAGTGGCGGCGGTCCTGCTGCAGGAGACGTACGGCGCCGCGACCGTCCCACCATTGCAGAGCGTCCGCCTCGAAGTCGGCCTCGCGGTGCGGCCAGGACAGCTTGAGGACCGCGGGTGTGCCGTCGGGGGTCGTTGCCGGTGCAGTGAACGAGGCGCTGCCGCCGGTGAACGGCGTGCCGAGCCGGAGGTTCCACCGCCGGGTGTAGTCGGGGACCAGTCGGGGCAGCTGCGATCTCCACTCGGCTTCGGTCGGCGGCACCCAACGAAACCTAGGTCGTGACCTCGCTTCGGTAAAGCCGATATTTCGTGCCCCCAGCTGCGATCCGGAGTCTCAGAGCCGCTGGGTACGGTGAGGTTCGTGGAGTGCATGATCGACAACGTCGCGGTGCACTATGCCGAGCACGGTTCCGGGCCGGCGCTGGTTGCGCTGCACGGCGCCGGAGTCGACCATCGCGAGATCGAGGCAGCCGCCGAGGATTTCCTGCCCCATCAGGGACTGCGGCGGATCTACCCCGATCTCCCGGGAATGGGCCGGACCAGGGCAGGGGACCGGCTGGCCGGCAACGACGACGTGGTCCGGCTGCTCGGGGAGTTCGTCGACCGCCTGGTCGGCGGTCCGGCCCTGGTGCTGGGTCACTCATACGGCGCCTATCTGGCTCGCGGCCTGGCGGCCCGACGGCCGGAGTCGGTGCTCGGACTGGCGCTGCTCTGCCCGATCGGCGAGCACACCGGAGCCCTACCGGAGCAGATCGCGCTCCGGATCGATCCCGATGCCTACGATGATCTTGGTCCGGAGCAGCGGTCCGGGTTCGACGACTACTTCGTGATTCGCACCGCCGGGACTGCACGCCGGTATCGCGACCAGGTGCTGCCGGGCATCGCCCTGGTCGACGAAGCGGCTGTCGGCAGGATCCTCGGCAATTGGAGAATCGATCTCGGTACCGGCACCTTCGACAAGCCGGCGCTGATCCTGGCCGGACGTCGAGACTCGACCGCGGGCTACGAGACGGCGGTCGAACTGCGGGACAAGTATCCGAGGGCCACCCTCGCCGTCCTCGACAACGCCGGCCACGCGCTGCCTCACGAGCAGCCCGAGCTGGTGCGGGCCCTGGTTGCCGATTGGATCGACCGGGCCCAGCCGGGCTGATGTCGGTCGCAGTTGGCGGCTGTAGTCGAAGGTTCACCTAGCGAGGCCCTACGCTTGAGGCCTGTGACCACAGGTAACCCGGAATCTTCCGGCCCGGAATCGGACGGGCTGGAATCGTATGGGGCGGTGCTCTTCGACCTGGACGGAGTCCTGACTCCCACGGCCGAGGTTCACATGCGCGCCTGGGCGCGGATGTTCACCGCCTTCCTGGAATCCTCCGAAGGCCAACCGCCCTACACCGAGCAGGACTACTTCGACTACGTCGACGGCAAGCCGCGCTACGACGGCGTACGCAGCTTCCTGGCATCCCGGGGCATCGAACTGCCCGAGGGCACCCCGGATGATCCGCCGGACGTCGAGACGATCTGCGGACTGGGCAACCGGAAGAACGCCGAATTCTCCCGGGTGCTGGAGTCGGACGGTGTGCAGCCCTATCCCGGCTCGGTCCGACTGCTGGACCACCTCGCGGCGTCCGGGACGCCGATGGCGGTGGTGTCCAGCTCCCGCAACGCCAGGCCGGTGCTTCGGGCTGCCGGGCTGCTGGACCGGTTCCCGGTGATCGTCGACGGCAACGTGTCCGCCGAACGTGGGCTGGCCGGCAAGCCCTCGCCGGACACCTTCGCCGCTGCGGCATCCGACCTCGACGTTTCGGTCGACCGGGCGGTCGTGGTCGAGGATGCCTTGTCCGGCGTCGCCGCCGGGCGCGCCGGAGGCTTCGGACTTGTGGTCGGCGTCGACCGGGGTGCGGGCGCAGAGCGGCTGCGTGAGTCAGGGGCCGACATCGTGGTGGCTGATCTTGGAGAGCTGGTAGGCGAATGAGTTCAGACCTTGACACTCCGCAGCCGGATGCTGCGGTCGAGCTCGGCGCGGCGGCCGACACCGGCGATGGCCACGACGGCGCGACCAGGATCGAATTGCTGGCCAAGGCCCCGGATTCCGCCACTCCCGGTGCCGCGCCGGACCAGCCGGCAGCGGTTCGTGATCACATGGACCGGTTGCGGTTCCCGATCCGCGAGTGGCAGCTGACCGAGGCGTTCTACAGCACCCGTGATCTTGGGACGACCGAGACCCTGTTCGCGGTGGGCAACGGCTACCTGGGGTTCCGGGGCAATGTCGAGGAGGGCCGGGAGACACACACCCACGGCACCTTCATCAACGGCTTCCACGAGACCTGGCCGATCCGGCACGCCGAGGAGGCCTTCGGCTTCGCCCGGGTGGGGCAGACGATCGTGAACGTGCCCGACACCAAGACGATGAAGCTGTACGTCGATGACGAGCCGATGTTGCTGTCGGTTGCCGATCTGGACGATTACGAGCGGACTCTGGACTTCCGTACCGGTTGTCTGACCCGCGGCATCCTCTGGCGCACCCCGGGTGGGAAGAGGGTCCGGGTCCGGTCCAAGCGGTTGGTCTCCTTCACCCAAAGGCATCTCGCCGTGATGGAGATGGAGATCACCGTCCTTGATCATTCGGCACCGGTGGTGGTGTCGTCGCAGGTGCTGAACCGGCAGGACGGCAAGGACGAATACCACGTCAGATCGGCGGCGATGGGCGAGGGCTGGGATCCGCGCAAGGGGGAGTCGTTCGAGTCCCGGGTGCTTGAGCCGCAGAGCAACTGGTGCGGCGACAACCGGATGGTCCTCGGCTGGCGGACCGCCAACTCCAAGATGACGCTCGCCGTCGGAATTGATCATCTCATCGACACCGCCAACCGACACGAGGCCTTGATCGACACCGACGAGGACATGGGCAAGATGGTCTTCCGGGTCCAGGCCGAGCCGGGCGTACCGATCAAGATCACCAAGCTGGTGGCGTATCACACCTCTCGCGGCGTTCCGGTGCGTGAACTGGTCGACCGCTGCCGGCGGACGCTCGACCGTACCCGCGACCAGGGAGTCCAGCAGCAGTACGAGGACCAGAAGGCCTGGCTCGACGACTTCTGGGCACACTCCGACGTGGAGATCGAGGGCAGCCCGCAACTGCAGCAGGCGGTCCGCTGGAACCTGTTCCAACTGGCCCAGGCCGCCGGCCGCGCCGAGCAGTCCGGGGTCCCGGCCAAGGGGGTGACCGGTACGGGCTACGGCGGCCACTACTTCTGGGACACCGAGATCTATGTGCTGCCGTTCCTGATCTACACGACACCGTCGATGGCCCGCAGCGCGATGCGGTTCCGCTACAACCTGCTGGACGCGGCACGGATCCGTGCCGAGGATCTTGCCGAACGCGGCGCTCTCTTCCCGTGGCGGACGATCAACGGTCACGAGGCATCGGCCTACTACGCTGCCGGCACCGCGCAGTATCACATCGACGCCGACATCTCCTACGCACTGTGCAAGTACGTTGCGGCGACCGGCGACACCGACTTCCTCTATCGTCAGGGTGTTGACATCCTCGTCGAGACGGCGCGGATGTGGGCCGACCTGGGTTTCTGGCGGGAGAACGGTGACGGGGCGTTCCACATCCACAGCGTCACCGGTCCCGACGAGTACACCACCGTTGTCAACGACAACCTGTTCACCAATCTGATGGCTCGCTACAACCTGCGGCGGGCCGCAGAGACGGTCACCGACCTGGCCCGGGTTGCACCCGAGGAGTATCAGCGGATGGCGCAGCGGCTGAGCCTCGACCCGGAGGAGGTCGAGGAATGGGCGGCCGCCGCGGAGGCCATGCACATCCCGTACGACGAGGGTCTTGGTGTGCACCCGCAGGATGCGCACTTCCTGGAGCGCGAGGTGTGGGATCTGGTCAACACACCGAAGGACAAGCGGCCGCTGCTGCTGTACTACCACCCGCTGGTGATCTACCGCTTCCAGGTGTTGAAGCAGGCCGACGTGGTGTTGGCTCTCTTTCTGCAGGGTGATCAATTCACCCTGGACGAGAAGAAGACCGACTTCGAGTACTACGACTCGATCACCACCGGCGACTCCACCCTGTCCGGAGTCGTCCAGTCGATCATCGCCGCCGAGGTCGGCTACCACAAACTGGCGATGAACTACTTCACGCAGGCGCTGTTCGTCGATCTTGCCGATCTGCACGGAAACACCAGCGACGGCGTCCACGTCGCCAACGCCGGTGGGGTGTGGACGGCCCTGGTGTCCGGGTTCGGCGGACTGCGCGACTACAACGGCAAGATCACTTTCGACCCGCGACTGCCGGACGAGTGGCCGTCCCTGACCTTCCGTTTCATCCTGAAGGGCACCCGAGTCCGCGCCAAGCTGACCCGTGATCAGTACGAGTTCGTGGTCGAGGACGGCACCGAGGCGAGATTCTCGGTCCGCGGCCGTGAGGTGGCTGTTCGGGCCGGAGGGCCGCCGACGCTGGTGCCGCTGGACGATCAGGGCCCGCGGATCGATGCCGAGAAGGCGTTCACCACCCGCGGACGTCGCGAGGACGGCAGCCTGATCACCGCATCCGTGCCGCGGTCCGGTCGCGGGTGACCCGCAACCACAGCGTCGCTCGCGTCCGGGTGCTAGCTAGTTGCTTGAAATTGCTTGCTGTAGTTAGCACAATGGATCCATGGCACGAAACATCGCGTCCGGGTTGGGTGAGCAGCTCGGGTCACTGGGGAGTTCATCGCAGCGCAGCGCCGGTCGGCGCGGCTGTCGCTGCGGCAGTTGGCGGAGCAGGCCGGGGTCTCCAATCCCTACCTGAGTCAGATCGAGCGGGGACTGCGCAAGCCGTCGGCGGAGGTGCTGCAGCAGTTGGCGACGGCGTTGCGGATCTCGGCCGAGCAGTTGTACGTCCGGGCCGGGATCCTCGATCCGCAGGCCCATCCGTCGCCGTCGGTCGAGGCGGCGGTGCTGTCGGACACCTCGATCACCGAACGACAGAAACGGGTGCTGCTCGACGTGTACGCGTCCTTCGCCCGGGAGAACGCCGGGGATCGGGCGGCGGAGGCCTAACACCGGCTCCCCGCGTCGGCGGCGGACACCGCGAACGGGAAGGTTGCCTGCCGGGAAGCAGCAGCGGGGCCGGAATCCTGAGGATTCCGGCCCCGCTGGTTGCTGGGCCCGCTGTGATCAGCTCTGTTGTGATCGGCTCTGGTGTGATCAGCTCTGTTGCGATCAGCTGAAGTAGACGACCACGCGGTCGCCGATGTGGATCCGCTTGTAGACCCAACGAAGTGTCTTGCGATCCCGGATGTTCACGCAGCCATGGCTGCAGCCGGCGTAGCCGCGGGCGGCGAAGTCGGCCGAGTAGTGCACTGCCTCGCCGCCGGAGAAGTACATCGACAGCGGCATCGGCGAGTTGTACGGCCGCGACCAGTCGTGCCGCACCTTGCGGAACACCGAGAACACGCCCTCGCGGGTGGTGCCGCCGCAGCCGAAGCGGGCGTCCATCGTCTTGATCACCTTGTTGTGATTGACGTAGTAGAGCTTGCTGGTCGTTTCATTGACGCACAGCACCCGGTGGCCGGTCAGGCACCGCTTGTCGATCACTCCGGAGGACGTCGAGCGGTGGCTGCCCGCCCTCTTGACCTTTCCGGTCGCCTTGACCAGGGCCCGCCATGTCTTCTTGGTCATCTTCTTGCCGCTGGTCGGCTTCAGGTGAACCGACTTGCGGAACGACTTCACCGCGTTCTTGGTGATGTCGCCGTAGTAGCCGGTGACGTACTTGTCCTTCATGAAGCCGCCGGCGGCGAGCCGCAGCTGGATGTTGGTGACCTTGGCGTTGTCCTGCCCGTAGTGCGCCTTCTGGTACTTCGTGGTCACATATTTCGAACTCGCCTCAGCAGTCGACTGGCTGCCTAGCAGCAGTCCGACGGCGAGCCCCATAGCAAGCAGACCTGCCAGAGCGGTCCGGATGAATCCGGGCCGCCGGGCTCCCAACCGTGACATCAAACCGTTCCTTCCCCCACCCGATCCAACCACCGGGTCACTCATCCGAAACCTGATTGCAGAAATCTATCCGACGATCTGACGCAGCGCCGGGGGAAGGTGCACAGACCGTCCGTCCGTGCGCCGGCTGTCCTACTCTGACGGCCGTCCGGGTCATCGGTCGACACGGCGTGGCAACGATTGGGTCACAGTGCCGTGATCTCGGTCCTCGCCGCCGCACCACTTCCTCGCCCCCGCACCATCTACTCGGTGTCGCATCATTTCCTCGGTGTCGCACCATTTCCTCGGTGTCGCACCATCTACTCGGTGTCGCACCGGCTGCAGCGGGTGCGAGGTCGAGCACCCGGTGCGGGTGAGAGCAACTGGTGCAGGAGCCACCAACGTACGAGAACGCGGGCGGCCGGACCACCACCCGTTCAGGGGCCAGGTGCGGTTGCGCTACCCGCGCGGGCCCGCTCGCTAGGTGGGCGTCGCACCACTTACTCGCCGTCGCACCATTTTCTCGGCGTCGCACCACTTAGTCGGCGGCGCACCACTTAGGCGGCGGCGCACCGGCTGCAGCGGGTGCGAGGTCGAGCAACTGGTGCGGGTACGAGCAACCGGTGCGGGAGCAAGCAACTGGTGCGGGAGCGAGCAACTGGTGCGAGAAGTGGCGACCCCAACCACTATCCGTTCAGGAGTCAGGCGCGATTTCGGCTGCGCGACCTAGCCCGCTCGCCGGCGTTCAGGATGACCTTGCGGATCCGTACCGCGTCCGGGGTGACCTCGACGCATTCGTCCTCGCGGCAGAACTCCAGTGCCTGCTCCATGGTCATCAGCCGCGGCGGAACGAGCCGCTCCAATTCCTCACCGGTCGAGGAGCGCACGTTGGTGAGCTTCTTCTCCTTGGTGATGTTGACGTCCATGTCGTCCGGCCGAGGGTTCTCCCCGATGATCATGCCCTCGTAGACATTGGTTCCCGGGCCGACGAACAGCGAACCGCGTTCCTGCAGATTGAAGGACGCGTACCCGGTCACCTGTCCTGAGCGGTCGGCAACCAGGGACCCGGTGGGTCGGGTCCGGAAGTCACCGGCCCAGGGCTCGTCGCGCTCGAAGACATGGTGCATCAGGCCGGTGCCGCGGGTCTCGGTGAGGAACTCGGTGCGGAAGCCGATCAGGCCGCGGGCCGGCACCAGATACTCCATCCGGACCCAGCCTGAACCATGGTTGATCATCTGCTCCAACCGGCCCTTGCGCAGACCGAGCAGCTGAGTGACGACGCCGACGAAATCGTCCGGCACGTCGACGGTCAACCGCTCGACCGGCTCGTGCAGTTTGCCGTCGATCAACCGGGTGACGACCTGCGGCTTGCCGACGGTCAGCTCGAACCCCTCTCGGCGCATCGTCTCGACCAGCACCGCCAGCTGCAGCTCGCCACGGCCCTGCACCTCCCAGGTGTCGGGTCGTTCGGTCGGCAGCACCCGGATCGACACGTTGCCGATCAGCTCCTGATCAAGACGTGCCTTGACCAGGCGGGCTGTCAGGTTCTTGCCGGACTTGCCGGCCAGTGGCGAGGTGTTGATCCCGATCGTCATCGAGATGCTCGGCTCGTCGACCATGATCAACGGCAGCGGCAGCGGGTTCTCCGGATCGGCCAGCGTCTCACCGATGGTGATCTCGGGAATGCCTGCGATGGCGACGATGTCCCCGGGTCCGGCGGACTCGGCCGGCTCGCGGTCCAGCGCCTTGGTGATCAACAACTCCGACAGCTTGACGTTGGAGATCGTTCCGTCCTTGCGGCACCAGGCGACCAGTTGATTGCGCTTCAGTTCGCCCGCGACGATCCGGCACAGCGCAAGACGTCCGAGGTAGGGGGAGGAGTCCAGGTTGGTGACGTGTGCCTGCAGCGGGGCGCCCTCGGTGTAGCTGGGCGCAGGAATGTTGGAGAGGATCGTCTCGAACAGCGGCTGCAGATCCTCGCTGTCCGGCATCCCGCCGTCCTCGGGCTGCTTGACCGATGCGCGCCCCGCCTTGGCAGAGGCGTACACCACCGGGAAGTCGAGTACGTCGAGGTTCCCGTCGTCGACCAGATCGAGGAACAGTTCGCTGGTCTCCTCGACCACCTCGCTGATCCGGGCGTCCGGCCGGTCCACCTTGTTGATCACGACGATGATCGGCAGCTTCTTGGCCAGCGCCTTGCGCAGCACGAACCGGGTCTGGGGGAGCGGGCCCTCCGACGCGTCGACCAGCAGCACAACGCCGTCCACCATCTCCAGGCCGCGTTCCACCTCACCACCGAAATCGGCGTGGCCGGGCGTGTCGATGATGTTGATCGTCACCTCGTGGCCGTCGGGCATCACATGCCGTACGGCGGTGTTCTTGGCGAGAATGGTGATGCCCTTCTCGCGCTCGAGGTCCATCGAGTCCATCACCCGGGTGGCAACGTCCTGGCCGGTCCGGAACGCGCCGGACTGCCAGAGCATCGCGTCGACCAGCGTGGTCTTGCCGTGGTCGACGTGTGCGACGATCGCGACGTTGCGCAGATCGGAGCGGATGGGCATGCGGGTGCCCTCCTGTTCACTGGTCTCTTCGATGGGTGGGCTCTGCCGGAACGGCAACCCGCCAAGTCTACCTGCGCACCCGCCACCCCCTCCAATCCGCCGAGGGGTCACATATTCCCTCATCTGGGTGGTGTGTCGTGATTGACCCGTCAGGAGTGACCTGACATGATGTCAGGAAATCCCTGACATTGGAGATCATGATGGAGACAGTCAGCCGCTGTTCGTTCTGCGTTAAGGAGGAGTCGGAGGTCGACAAGATGGTCGCCGGACCAGGCGTGTACATCTGCAATGAATGCGTCGACCTCTGCGGCCGGATCATGGCCGAAGGACATCCCGGAGAGCCGTCGGAGGTGCCGTACTGGGAGCAGATGAATGATGAGGAACTGCTGGCAGCCCTGCCGCGCATCGCCTCGGTCGCCACCCAGGTCGAGGACAACCTGCATGTATGGGTGGACCGGGCGCGATCGCGTGGGATCAGCTGGGCCAAGATCGGGCAGGCGCTGGGAATGGCCCGGCAGTCAGCGTGGGAACGATTCGCCGCCGAGGCCTGACACCGCCGACACGCCGCGTAAATGAGGGAATATGTGACCCCTCGGCGGAAAGGGGGGTCAGGAGGCGAGGCGGTCGTCCTCGGCAGGTTCCAGGGCCGGCCGGCCTTCGCGGGCGACCAGTTCGAGTTGCTCTCGGGCTGGGAACACCCAGATCCGCATCATCACGTACAGGTAGATGCCCTCGACGCAGGCGGAGATGATCCGGGAGACCTGGTACTGCACGCCGATCGTCTCCAGCACCGTGGAGAAGCCGAGGATCCAGATCACGTAGTTGCTGATCGCCACCACGGCCTGACGGCCCGACTGCTTGGCGATGTTGCCGTGCATCTGGAAGTTCAGCCAGCGGTTCAGGAAGAAGTTGGCGACACTGGCCGTCCCGTAGCCCAGGGTGACCGCGAGCGCGTACGGCAGGTCGAGGGCCCCGTGCAGCAGGGTGAGCACGCCGATGTCGATGAAGAAGCCGGTGAGCCCGATCATCGCGAAGCCGATGGCCGTCTCCGGTATCCACTTCAGCAAGCGCGGCAACAAGCCGTGTAACCGAGACGTCAGCCAGGAGAACCAATCCGCGGCCGTACGGGAAGTCCGCGGCTCCTGCCTCAGCAACACACGAGCAACTATTACACCGTTACCCAAGCGTGTCCTGAGTGAGCCCGAAATGTGGCAGCCCGACATCGCCCGACGACCGAGCGATCATGCGGGCAGCGGCTGGGACCTGACGTCCTCGCCATCACCGAGCCTGTCGATCAATGCGTCGTCCACTGTCAGGCCCGCCAGTTCGTACGCCATCAGTGCGGCGCCGCGCAGCGGATCCAGAGCGGCAGGTACGACAGTGATCATCGGATCGTGCCGTCCGGTCTCGCGTTCGACCCCACTGTCGATCTCACCCTGGAAACGGTCGGCGAAGCCGGTCGCCGTCGCGAGTGAACCGATCAGTGCCACCGGCACCGGGTCCGTGCCGATCAACGGGCCCAACAATCGGACGCCGTCCGCGGTCCGCGTGGCCAACCAACCGACCGACGCTGCCGCAAGTGGCGAGCTGCCCACCGCGTCGGTGATCACCGGAGCCAGGGCACCGTACTTGCGCTTCACCTCGTTGCGATCGATCTCCGCCTGATCGACGATCGCCCGCCTCAGCTCGCCGATCGAGGTGACCTGCCAGTGCTGCAGAACCGCGCGCAGCAGTTCGCCGTCGTGGACCTCGGACTGCCCGAGCAGGATGCGCCGGATGGCATCGAAGACGAGGTGGCGGGCGCCGCCGGCGTAGTGCTCCAGACTCCCGCTCGGGATCTGCTCGCCGGACTTCGTGATGCCGAGAATCATCGATCCGGTTCCCGCGACCACGATCACGCCGGGACGGCCGAGCAACGCACCGCGGTGTGCGATCACCGCATCGTTGACCAACACCTTCGGACAATCGGCTCCGGGAAGATCAAGGAATGCCTCGGCATCCTGGGGCCGCGCGCCGAACCCGAAACCAGCCACACCGGCGCCGACGGCCAACGCTGCCGCCGGGTCGAGTCCGCCGTCGCTGATCGCTCCGCTGATGGTCGTCGCCACCTGCTCCTTGGCGTCGTGATTGTGATTCGGGCTGCCGCCCCCGCCGAACGCCGCTCCCAGCAACGTCCCGTCGACGCCGAAACAGCCCACCCTGGTGTGGGTTCCACCACCATCGATGGCGACGACGAACGGGAGCCGGTCAGCAGTGATCACGCTCCGAAGGTTAACCAACCTTCGGGCGGAATGGTCGGTGAATATCGGCTCTTCGACAGGTGATCGTCTCGGCTCGTATCACCGATCGGTGCGCTTGATTGACGCCCAGCCACCCTGGACCGGCGTCGACTCAAGACCCGACAGATCATCGGCCACGTCCTCGGACAACCGGATCACGGTCTTGATCACATCCGGCCCGGTCGCCAGTGCCGACCGGAAGTCTTGCAGGGTTGAGATTCCGGTGATCAAGCCACGAAGCCAGCCCGGGTCGGTTCCCTCCAACTCCTGTTGGGCAGCAGCAAAATGAGCTGCGCCGGAACTGTGGATCCCGAAGATCGACTGGTTGCCCCCGATCAGCATTCCGCTCAGTGCGCGGGTGTCCCGGGCGTCATTGCGACCCGCCGGGTCAGAGGCGTCGGCGCCGGCGTGCGCGACATAACAGGCTGCACCGCCGCGTGACAGGAGGTTGACAGCAGCGGCAGTGAACGCGCCGCTGCACTCGACGATGGCATCGAACGTCCCGGTCAGGTCGTCCGAACCACGATGGTAGGTCGCGCCGAGCGCGGTGCTCTGTTCGACTTTCGGCCCGTCCACGACCTGATCGACGATATGTACCTGGTAGCCGCGGTGCTGTGCCAGCAGGGCGGCCAGCAGGCCGATCGGGCCTGCACCGAAGATCAGGGCCCGCCCCGTGGTCCTCCGGGCCGAGGCGTCGATCCGCTCCCAGGCCTTGGCAACGATGCTCGTCGGCTCGATGAGGACGCCGAGCAGCCCGAGACGACCGACCGGTACGGCGTACTCCTCGTCGAGCAGGTAGCGCTCGGCGCCGTAGCCGTCCTGCCCGCGGATTCCGCGCTCGACGAACAGGCCGTTGTCACACAGATCCAGTTCGCCTGCGGCGCAGGCGGCGCAGGGCACCCGGTCGGGTCGGCGTACCAGTGCGGTCACCAGGTCCCCGGAGGTGAACCGGGAGCCCACCGGCGCCTGCCGGACCCGGCCGAGCGACTCGTGGCCGAGCACGAGATGCTGCTGACCGGTCGGCGGCCGCTGGGGACCGCGGGCGATCAGTCCGCGATCGGTTCCGCAGACACCGAGCAGCAGTCCGTCGACCAGCAGGTCCGAACCGTACGGCTCCGGTTCGGGCAAGTCGGCGACACCCGGCCCGTCGGCGGTGATGGTCAGCGCCTGCATCCGCTGCTCAGATCCCGAGACCACGCAGGGTGTCCCGGCTGACCTTCGCGCTCTCGGCCGGCCCGGCCAACTGGGCGACGTCGGTCTCGACGATCAGCCAACCGTCGAAGTCGTTGTCGGACAGCACCCCGAACAGGGCGCCGAAGTCGATCCCACCGGTGCCGACCTCGGTCCAGATCGCGTTCTGCTCGAAGGTTGAGTAGTCCCAGCCCTCTGCAGCGCCCTTGGCCTGCACCTGCGGATCGACATCCTTCAGATGCATGGTCTTGATCCGGCGTCCGTGCCGCCGGGCGAACTCCACGGCGTCGATTCCTGCCCAGGCCAGGTGTCCGGTGTCCGGCCCGAGGAAGAGCACCTGGGGATCGGTGGCCGCCAGGAGTCGTTCGATCTCGTCCTCCCGCTCGATGAACGTGCCGCCGTGGTTGTGGTAGCAGGCCCGGACGCCATGTTCCAGCGTCGCTCGGCCGACGGCCTGCATTGTTTCGGCGAGCTCCGCGAACTGCTCGTCGGTCAGCGAGTCGTCCGGACCGCTGTGGGCGACGGCGTCGCGGCGCGTCCGCCCCGATCGGGTCGTGGTGTTGAAGCCGCCCGCGGCGACATAGATCTCGGTCAGCCCGAGTTGGTGCGACACCTGTGCTGCTCGGCGGGCCGTCTGCACCTGCTGTTTCCGTTGACCCGGGTCCCAGAAGTCGGCGCCGAGGTAGCCCGGAGCCGGTTCCAGTCCTGCGATCCGGTCCGCCCCACGGCGCTCCCTGATAGCCGGCAGCGGCGATGTCGGCGAGGACATCGTCCTCGGTCGCCGCGGCGGCCGCCGGATGGCGCCAGGTGATCTGTCCGCAGCCGAGCTTGACGTTCAGGGTCACGATCGTTGCTCCAATCAGGCCGGTGTGCCGGGATCGAGGTGTTTACGTTCGTCGTCGGAGAGTGGTTCGGGCTGGTGGCAGGTGCTGGTCAGCGTCACGCTGCTGCCGGCCTGGGCGGCGTTGACCAGGCTCTCGATCACATCCACCACGTGACAGGCGAGTTCACCGGAGGCCCGCGGCGGCCGGCCGGCGGCGAGCGCCTCGGCCATCTCCGCCACGCCGAGGCCGCGGAGGTTCCTCGGGTGATCCGCCGGCTGTCGGCTGCCGGGGATCTCGCGCCACTGGCCTGCCGGGTCGTCGTGGTCGCGGACGAAGGCCGGATCTCCGAAGTTGTTCGGGTTGGCACAACGCAGCACGCCCGATTCGGTGTAGACGTCGAGTACCGGGATCTCCGAGCGATACGCCGAATTCCAGTTCAGTACCAGGCTCGAGGTGACACCGGAGTCGAAACGGAGCACACCCGACACACCGACCGCGACCGGGCTTTCGGCCGCCTCGACCCGGTCGTACTCAAGATATCCGGAGACCTCGCGGACCGGGCCGAACAAGGTCACCAGTGCGCTGATGTAGTAAGGGGCCATGTCGAACAGCGCCTGGTGATCACTGAAGTACGCGGATCGGGGCACCCTGTTGCGCAACATCGTGGCCACCGCCGTCAGTGGTCGACCCAGACCGCCGTCCGACAGTTCCCGCCTGGCTGCCTGGAATGCGGTGCCCAGCAGGGTGTCCGGCGCCCCGCCGATCACCAGTTCGTTGGATCTGGCCAGCGCCAGTAGCTCCTTGGCCTCACCGACCGTGGTCGCCAGCGACTTCTCCGAATACACGTGCTTGCCCGCGTTCAGCGCATCGCGGGTCACTGCGGCGTGGTAGCTGATCGGGGTCAGATTGACCGCAAGGTCGATCTCCGGGTCGGCCAGCAGTGCGTTGACGCTGACTGCGGGGACGTCGTACTGCTCGGCGACCTTGGCCGCGGCGTCGGCGTCGACGTCGCTGACCGCAGCGACCCGCAACGCAGGCAACCGGAGCAGATTGGGAAGGTACTGGTGGCTGACCGCGCCGCAGCCGAGCAGTCCGATCCTGGCGGGGAGGGGGATCTGGTTGGTGCTGGACTCTGTCATGGCAGCCTCCTCAGGCGTAGCCGGCGCTGGTGGGATGTTGATCGACAACGGGCGCGGTGCGCAGCGGGTGTCGGGCGGCGGCCTGGACCGCCTGTGTCGCGGCAGCGCGCATCAGGCCGGCGTCGGAGGCCAGCGTGCACATCCGGTAGCCGATGTCCCACCAGCGGCCGATGGTTTCCACACTGTCGCAGTGGATCCCGGCCGTCACACCGTGTCGCCGGCAGCCGTCCAGGATCATCCTGATCAACTGCTCGTGCCGCTCGTCGGTGACATTGAGCGCCGGAGTGATGCCGTGGGCCAGCGCGAGGTCCATCGGGCCGACGTAGACGGCGTCGACCCCGGGAACGCTGAGGATCTCGTCGAGGTTCTGCACCCCGTCCCTGGTTTCGATCATGACGATGACCAGCGTGTTGGCGTTCGCCGATTCGGCGCTGTAGCCGACGACGTCAAGCGAGGCGCGGATCGGCCCCCAGCTTCGGGTCCCGACCGGCGGATACTTGACCGTCTGGACAACCATGCGCGCGTCGTCGGCGTTGTTGATCATCGGAACGATCACACCCTGGGCGCCGGCGTCCAGCGCCTTCATGATGTGTTCCGGGCCGTTCCAGGGGACCCGTACCAGGGCCGGGGTGCCGGTGATGCTCAACGCCTGCAGCATCAGCGCCATCTGGTCGTAGCCGATCAGACCGTGCTGGGTATCGATGCAGACCCAGTCGAACCCGGATCGGCCCATCAGCTCGGCGCTGAAGGCGCTCGGGATCGACAACCATCCGCCCAACGTCGGTTGCCCGGTGTCCAGCAGCTCGCGCAGCGTCATTGCCTCCTCTTTCCGTTGTGCAGTTGATGATCAGGTCAGCTGGTCAGACGCAGGATCCATCGGTCAGGATCACACCCGTCGCCGTCAGTTCGCGGTGGCGGGCAGGGCGGCGTTGACGACGTGATGGGGCGGTTCGCCGTGCAACAGCACCCGTCGCAGATTGTCGGCGACCAGTTCCTGCAGCCGCCGCCGCGACTCGAGACTGTCTCCCGCGATGTGCGGCGTCAGGAAGACGTTGTCGAAGGTGCGCAATGCGGAGTCGGTCGCCAGCGGCTCTGCCTCGTAGACGTCGAGGGCGGCACCACCGATCCGGCCGGTACGCAGGGCGTCGATCAACGCCACCTCGTCGATCAGCGGACCGCGGCTGGCGTTGATGATCATCGCATCGGGCCGCAGCAGGTCGATCGTCGCCGGATTGATCAGATGCCGAGTGACCTCGGTCAGCGGAGCATGGATGGTGATGATCGTCGATCCGGCGAGGAGGTCGTCCAGCGAGACCTGTCGTACGCCCGGAACAGGCTGGGCGACGACCGGGTCGTGACCCAGCACCGTCGACCCGAAGCCGGCCAACCGGTGGGCAACGGCCCTGCCGATGTTTCCCAGGCCGACGATGCCGACGGTCATCGCCGACAGCTCGTGGGAGCGTTCGAACGACCGGTCGTAGGCTCCGGCGTGCATGGACGCGTCCCGCCGGGCACCGTTGCGCAGCAGATTGAGTGCCGCCATCACCACCCAGTCGGCCACTGTCTCGGCGTTGTAGCCGCCGGCGTTGGCCACCGGGATGCCGAACTCGGCAGCGGCCGTGACGTCGATGGAGTCGTAGCCGACCGCCGGCTGCTGGATCAGCCGGCACGACCCGACCGCGGCCAGCGTGTCCCGGTCCAGCCGGTGCTTGGCTCGGACATCGCCGATGATCACGTCCGCGCCGACGACCGCCTGGCGCACGGCGGTCGGCGCGGGTGGATCCGGCACCAGGCGGACCTCGATCTCGGCTGTACCGACCAGGGTCTTCACCTGGTCCACGGTGTACGGGCTGAGACACGTGACTACGGTCATCATCGACCTTCGACTCGGGTAGGTGTGGTTCGCCGTCAGAGGCGTACGAGCGACTCGATCATACCGATGGGGAATGATGTGATCATGACCCTCCCCGCCGACGCACATGTGCACAGCGAATGGTCCTGGGACACCGGTGGCCCCGGCTCCGACGCGGCCGGCACCATGCGGCGGACCTGCCGACGCGCGGTGCGGATCGGGCTCCCGGCGGTGATCTTCACCGAACATCTCGACTTCGACGGCTGGATGATCGATCGCGAGGACGTCGCCGAGCAGCAACAGTCGTTGATCACCGACTCCGGCCGGCTGGAACCGCCGCCGCTCGACGTCGACGGCTATCGGGAGTCGATCGACCGCTGCCGCCACGAGTTCGGCGAACTCCGGATCCTTACCGGGGTCGAGTACGGCCAGCCGCACCTCTTCGATGATCAGGCCGCCGTGCTTGTCGATCTTGCGTCGTTCGACCGGGTGAACGGCTCGCTGCACACCTGTCTGATCGGCGACGATCGGGCGGAACCGTTCACCCTCTACCGTCGCTGGCCGGCCGAGAAGGTGATCACCGAGTATCTGGCCGAGGTGCCGCGGATGGTCGCCGGCTCCGACAACTTCGCCTGTTTCACCCACATCGACTACCCCGTGCGTTACTGGACGGCGGAGGTCGAAGGCCCGTTCGACCCGCGACGCTTCGAGGAGGAGTTCCGGTCGGCGATGCGGGCGATCGCCGAGAGCGGCCGGGCGCTGGAGCTGAACACCCAGCGGCTGTGGTCCTGGATCCCGCAGTGGTGGGCCGAGGAGGGTGGCCGGGCGATCTCGTTCGGCAGCGACGACCACGAGACCCTGACCCTGGCCCGTGGCCTGCCCGAGGCGGCAGTCATGGCCGAGCACTACGGCTTCCGGCCGGGTCGACGACCGGAGGATTTCTGGACCCGCTGAGTCCGCTCAGGGGAGACCCACGGTTGCCCTCGGGGCGCGCGTCGGCGGCGTTGCCGCGCGGGTCCGTACCCTTGAAGTCGACGGGCGGAAACTCCGGCCCGAGCTGAGGAGTCAGCCCATGCCTTCCGGTTCCGACTGGTTCTCCACCGAGTTCCGTGCGCAGTTCGACAAGCAGGACGGCGCGATCGGGCGGTTCAACCTGGCGATCTTCGGGAAGACGGGGGTCGGGAAGTCGACGTTGATCAACGCCATCTTCGGCGAGGAGGTTGCGGAGACCGGCATCGGTGCCCCGGTCACCAAAGGCAGCAAGATCTACATCGACCGGCACGGACATCTCGGCATCGTCGACACCGCCGGCCTGGAGGTCGGCAAGGACGACAGGGAGATCCTGTCCGAATTGGACAAGGCGATGAAGCAGATGCGTCGCCAGCCGCTCAGCGATCAGATCCACCTGACCTGGTACTGCGTTCGCGGCATGGACCGCCGGTTCGAGGACGCCGAGGCGGACTTCATCCGGCGGCTGGACAAGATCGGCCTGCCGGTCATCCTGGTGCTCACCCAGGTGCCGATGCGGGACGGGCACTATCATCCGGACGCCATCGCCCTCGCCGAGCACATCCGATCACTCGGTCTGCCGATCGCCGACGGGCGGCCGTACCTGACCCTGGCCAAGGAGGATTCGTTCACCGGTGCTCGCGCACACGGTCTGCTGGAGGTTCTCGATGCCTCCTTTCGCGTTGCTCCGGAGGGAGTGGAACTCGCCCTCACCACCGCCCAGACCATCGACCAGAAGCGCAAGGCGTTGGCGGCGCAGCGCGACATAGTGCTGGCGGCCGGCAGCGCCGCGACCGCCGCCGCAGTGCCCATCCCCTTCTCCGACGCTGCGATGCTGGTTCCGATCCAGCTCGGGTTGATGGCCCGCATCGCCCACATCTACAAGATCAAGGTCGAACGGGCAGCTTTGATGGCGATCGCCACAACGACAGCGGCCACCCAGGGTGGCCGGGCGGCCTTCAGCGGCTTGATCAAGATGGTGCCCGGCGCCGGAACGGTGGCCGGCGGGATGATCGGCGCCGCGGTCGCGTCATCGTTCACCTTCGCGTTGGGCCAGGCCTGGCTGGTGGTCTGCCAGCAGATGGCGTCGGGCCAGTTCATGACGGGCAACGGAAACGTGGACACCAGTGCGGTGCGGGACGCCTTCCTGCACGAGTTCCGGAAGCGGATGGCGCCGATCCGCCGGAAGTGAGCACCGGGATCATCCCTTCAGCTGCGGGACGTCCTCCAGGTCCAGCCACTTTCCTTGCAGGGTGGCGATCGTGCCGTCGTCCCGCAGCGCGGCCAGAGTCTGGTTGATGCATCCGGTGAGCTTGCTGCCGTGATCAAGAACCATGCCGAACTGCTCCGGATCGCCGTCGGGGGTCGGTAGCCTGCCGACCATCAGTCCGCCGTCCACCTCTCCGGAGGTCATCTGCACAGCCGTCGGCAGGTCGACCACCAGCCCGTCGATCTTCTGTTCCTCCAGGGCTTTCACCCCGGCGCCGTTGGTGTCCAGCACCTCGGGCGGAACCGTCGGTCTGATCACGTCCGTGATCGCCGCGAGGCTGGTGCTGTCAGCCTGTGCGCCGAGCTTGCCGCCACGGAGTTCGGCCAGGCTGGTGACTCCGGCGAGCTTGTCGCCCTCGATCGTGATCACCGCCTGGTAGGTGGTGTAGTAGGCGGCGGACAGGTCGACGTTCTGCCGTCGTTCGGCGGTGATGGTCACCTGGTTGATGTCGACGTCGAACGGCTTCTCTCCCGGAGCGATCGCGGAGTTGAACGGTACGTCGACCCAGTCGACCTGGTCGGCTGTGAAGCCGAGGTGCTTGGCGGTCGCATAGATCAGTGCGGACTCGTAGCCCCTCTGGTTGTTGGGGTTGTCGTCACTGAACCACGGCGGGTATGCGGGACTGTCGGTGGCAACCGTGAAACGCCCGGGATTCTTCAGCGGCAGCCGCTTGACAGTACATCCCTTGCCCGACGGAGCCGGGCTGGCCTGAAGCCCGCCGCTGGGCTGCTGACCACATCCGGCCGCCAGCAGCGCAAGAAGCAGCGCGCAACCTGTGATGATCTTGGTCCTGATGCCCGACACCCGAGAACCATAAGTTGGCCCGGTCGACGACCCTGGTAACAACGCGCGCCGACCTGCGGATTGCCGGTTACCGTAGTGGTTCAATCTGCAGTCCGACGCACCGGGATCGACGGATCGAGGGGTGATGACAGAAGACGACGCGGAACGGTCGGTCCGATCGGCGTTACAGTCGCTGGCTCTGGCCTGGCAGCGGTCCGGTCCCGGCCTGTACTCGGTGACCCTGCCCGGCACACGCAAACTGAGCACGGAGTGCGCGCTGCAGGTCGGATCGCACCACCTGGATCTGCGCGCCTTCGTCGCCCGCAATCCCGACGAGAACCACGAGCGGGTGTACCGGTGGCTGTTGGAACGCAACCTGCGGTTGTACGGGATCCGGTTCAGCCTCGACTCGCTCGGCGACATCTATCTGACCGCGCGGATCTCCAGGGACGCCGTGACCCCTGCCGAGATCGACCGTCTGCTCGGCGCGGTCGCGGACACCGCCGACGCGTCGTTCAACACCATCCTCGAGCTCGGTTTCTCCGAAAGTATTCGCAAGGAGTGGGCCTGGCGGCTGGCCCGCGGCGAATCCACCGCGAACCTGGCCGCGTTCGCCCATCTCGCCCCACCCGGAGCCGGGAAGGGCCGGGTCGACGACGCCGCGGACGATGCAGGCAACACCGCCGAGCCGGCAGACGACCGCTGACAAGCCGGACGACACCGACAGCGACGGCGACCGTTCTTGATGGATAGCTGGTCCGGAGTTGGGTATATCCGGGCCGTCGCTGTGACCGGGTCGATTTGACGGCTCGGACACCAGCCTCTTTGATACGCATAGTCCGGAAATGTTGTTGTGGCACCGTCGAGACGAGATTAGAGGCACCCGTGGACCAGGCGCAGCTGAGAGAGTTGTCCGACCAGGCGACCGTACGACTTCAGAACAAGCCGGGGACCGCGTCCAGCCGGCGCGGCGGTTGGATGATGATCTCGACGATTCTCATCGAAGCCTGGGATCTGTACGCGATCTCCTTCCTGTTGATCTTCATCAAGTCCGAGTTCGATCCCACCGACGTCCAGCTCGGCCTGGCGACGGCGGCGGTACAGGGCGGCGCGCTGATCGGTGCATTGATCGGCGGCTACGTCGCCGACCAGTTCGGCCGCAAGCGGGTCTTCATCACAACGATGATCCTGTTCATCCTGCTGGCCATCGCCCAGGGCTTCTCCCAGAACATCTGGGAATTGATCATTCTCCGTTTCCTGATCGGCATCCCACTGGGCAGCGACATCTCCAACGGCTACGCCTACATCATGGAGTCGATGTCCAAGGGCAAGCGGGAGGAGATGGGCAGCCGTTGGCAGTTCATGTTCGGTCTCGGCGAGGTGGTCGCCATCGTCGTGGTCACGATCATGTACATCGCCGGCATGGACCATCAATTGCTCTGGCGGGTCGGTCTCGGCCTGGGGGCCATCCCGGCCCTGATCCTGCTGGTCTCCCGGCTGAACCTGCCGGAGACCCCGTCCTCGCTGGTGCAGCGTGGCCGATTCCGGGACGCGAAGGCGTCATCGGAGGCGCTGTTCGGTGACTCGCTGGAGATGTTGCCGAACGAGGACGTCAAGATCAACCGAGTCAAGGTCGGCGACTTCCTGAAGGTGATGTGGTCCGACCCGATCAAGAAGCGTGCCACCATCTTCGGCTGGATCTCCAATGCCATGCAAGGTGCGGAGTTCACCGCGTTCGGCTTCTACCTCCCGGTGATCCTGGTCACCGCCGGCGTCGGGGTGACCGGCAGCGGCGAGAACCAGAGCATCGTCGGCACCAACGTGGTCACCGCCCTCGTCTACTCCCTGGCAACCGTCGCCGGGTTCATCGCTCCGATGATGTTGTCGCGGATCGGTCACCGCGGGCTGTCGATGTGGGGCTTCGGCCTGTCGTTCTGCGGCCTGGTCGTCGGTGCGTTCGCGATCGGAATCGACCTCAAGCCCTTGATCGTGATCGCCGCGTGCGTCCTGATGTGGGGTCATTACTGGGACGCCTCCAACGGCATGACGATCACCTCGATGGTGGCGCCGCCGCGTTTCAAGGCGACCGCGTCCGGCTTCGGCTACGTCTTCGTCAAGGGTGCGTCGTTCTTCGGTGCGTTCGTGTTCCCGATCATGACCTCGCACTGGGGTCCGGTCGGTGCGACGCTTGCCGTGTCGCTGTTGTCGCTCACCGGTTTTCTGTCCGCCAAGTTCATCCTGCCGGAGGTGTACGGCTACGTGGAACAGGAGACAGCCGCGCTGGAGCGCAAGGCCGAGGCCGCCGGCTGATCGCGCTCGTCGCCCGGTCGCCGGTGGACAACCGGACGATTATGGTCCTTGGTTGAGCTACCTTTCCGGTGTCTCCTGCGGCACGGCAGGGCAGATCTGGGGGATCGGTGACCAGCGGCAAGCCTGACGAATCCGACGTCGAATCGGTCCTGCCGGGCGTCGATTCGGGCAACGGCTCCACCGATCCGACCGGCTCGGCCGGGAGAGTCCCGCGGTATCCCCAGCAGCTCGAGTACCAGCGGTCGCCGAGCTCTCCGGCGCCCGACCAGTCCCAACAGCTGTGGGAAGGCAACCCCTGGGGTGCCCGGTTCACACCGACGACCGAACAAACCTCCCGGACCGAACCGAGTCAGACACCACCCACCCGGAATGAAGCACCGCACGCCCAGCCGTACCAGCAGCCCGGTGGCAACCGATCGTTCGTTCCCGGATCCGGTACCCGGCTGCTGACCCCGCTGGTGTTCGCAGGGCTGGCCCTGATCGTCCTCCTTGCGGCGGGTGTGGTCGGAGTCGTCAGCTGGCGCAACAACAATCAGCACCAGACGACGGGCGCGCCGGTGACCGCGGCAGACGCCGTCACGGGATATTTACAGGCACTCGCGGCCGGTGACGCGAGCAAGGCGCTCGGCTACCTTGCGGACCGGCCGGCATCGACGTCACTGATGAGCGACGAGGTCCTGGCTGCGTCGGCGAAATCGGCGCCGATCACCGGGATCAGTGTTCCTGCCGTCAAACCGGAAGCCCAGATTGTCCGGGCGTCGTACCGGCTGGGTGATCGGTCGGTGCACAGCACGTTCATCGCGCACCGGGTCAACGGCCGATACCTGATCGAGAACGGCTTCCTGACCATTGATCTGAGCACCCTGCCCAGCACGCTGCCGCTTGCGGTGAACGGCGTGCGGGTCACCTCGAACGCGGTGGCGGTGCTGCCCGGCAGCTACACCCTCACGGCGCGTAGCCGGTACCTCGGCCTGGCCGGGGACCCGGTCTTCACGATCACCGGGCCACAGGACGTCCCGACCATCGCCGTCCGACCGGAGCTGACCACCGGGGGCCAACACGCGGTCCGTGCTGCAGTGTCCGCCGCTGTCGCCGACTGTCTGGACTCGACGCGGATCGACGCGGGCTGCGGGCTCCGGCTCGGCGATCGGGCACCCGACGGGAGCAAGATCGTCGACGGCACCGTGCGGCGCAGACTGAGCCATGGCGCCAAGGCGAAGCTGGACGATCTGGAGGCGACACCCGACCCGGCCGATCCGCGAAGGGCGACTGCCCCGCTGGGCTCCGGCGCCGTGCTGACCACCGCTCGTTGCCAGGCGAAGGTCAGGCCGGGCGGCAGTAAAAAGGACAGCAAGAAGCAGAAGCCCGTCACCAGGTCCTGCGTGATCAGCGGCACCGGGACGGCGTTGGCCACCCCGCTGATCGACCTGTCCGCCTCGGACCTGCGTCTCAGCTGGCAATGATCATCAGGCGTTGATCACCCGGCCGCGTCCAGCCGGGCGGCGACGTCGGACGGGAAGCCCCCGGTGGCGATCGGGCCCCACCGGGTCGGAGTGATCCTGATCAGGGACTTGTTCTGGATCTTCATCGCCTCGCGGTACTCGTCCCAGTTGGGATGCTCACCGGAGATGCAGCGGAAGTACTCGACCAACCCGTCGACGGCTTCCGGCATGTGCAACACCTCGGCATCGCCGTCGACCTGGATCCACGGACCGCCGAAATCGTCGGAAAGCACCAGCACCGACACCTGCGGTCGACGCTCTGCGTTGCGGGTCTTGGCACGCCCCGGATAGCTGGAGATGACGATCCGGCCTTCCGGGTCGACGCCACCGGTGACCGGTGACATCTGCGGGCGGCCGTCGGCGCGCTGGGTGGCCAGCAGCAGGTTGTGCCGGGGCCGGACGAAGTCCAGCATCTGGTCCCGGTCGGTCGTGGTCGTTGTGGCAATGGTGCGCGGCATAGTCACCCAATCTAGAGCCGCGGGTCGACCGGAGGGAACCGACCGGCACGCGTGCTGCGTCACAGCACCGGAGCCGGTACCGCAGCTGAGTCCGGCCGGCGCCCCATCGAACCGCTTGTCCGCTATGTTTCCCCGCCGTTTTGTGTTCCCAGCAGGGAACCGCCGCACACAACCCAGGAGCAGATTCGTGAGCAACAACGACGCGCCCGATGGCGACGGTTCCGAGACCGCGAACGCATCCGGTTTCGGCAGACCCGGGCCCGATCAGCCCGATTTCGGGTACGGCGGCCAATCGGGCCAGAGCCCTCATCCCGTCGCCGGCGCAGGTCAGGAGCAGCCGAGCTACGGCGGTCCCGGGCAGCCCGGTCCGCAACCGTACGGCCCGTCCCGTCACTACGAACCGGCCGGGGTCGGCGGCAGTGGTCCGGGCAACCGCGGCAAGCTTCCCTTCATCCTCGGCGGCGTCGGCCTGGCGTTCGTCCTGGTCGTCGTCCTGATCATCGTTGCCGTCGTCCACACGGTCGCCGGTGGTGGGGCCGCCGAGGCCGGTCCGGCGGGCGGATCCAGCGCATCGTCGAAGGCGGAGAAGGCATCAGACGTCGTGCACGGCTACCTGGATGCACTTGCCGCCGGTGATTCGGCGAAGGCGCTTGGCCTTCTCTCCAAGCAGCCGTCGGACCCGTCTCTGATGACCGACGAGGTGTTGAAGGCATCGCGGAAGGCGGCGCCGATCACAGCGATCGCAGTCCCGGAGGTCACCGACAAGTACGCCTATCAGGTGTCGGCGTCCTACAAGCTGGGCGATCGGCTGGTCGATGCGAAATTCAGCATCGACGACTCAAGCGGTCATTACCTGATCAGCGACGGTTACGCCGAGATCGACCTGAGCTACACCGCCGAGGGACTTCCGTTGACCATCAACGGTGTCAAGGTCGCGGCGGACAAGGTCGCGTTGTTCCCGGGGGCCTACGTACTCGGCACCACTGCCGACTACATCACGCTGGGGTCGGGCGCCGACTTCCTGGTCCAGCAGCCGAACGACTATCCGCGGATCGAGGCCAAGCCGTCGCTCACCGCAGCCGGACAGCGGGTCTTCAAGGAGAAGGTCGCCACAGCGATCAACGCCTGCCTCGCATCGAAGAAGCTGAAGGCCGGCTGCGGTCTCGATCTGCCCTCCAGCGTCGACGGCTACAAGTTCAAGGAGGGCACGGTCAAGCGGACGCTCAATGCCGAGTCCAGGTGGAAGATCAAGGGCATCAAGGGCGAGCTGGACTACAGTGCGCCCACGGTCGCCGAATCCGACTTCTATGCCTACATCGAGACCAAGGTCGACGGGGCCAAGGGCGGCCGCACCTACCGCGGACTCGGCTACTACGGTGGTGCCAACTCCTTCGGCTCGCCCAAGATCGACATGTCTGCCAAGAAGTTGACGGTCGAGTGGGAGGACTGACCCCCACCCGCTGATGCGACGCCCTCAGGCCGTCCGGTGCACCTTATGCTGGGCGGCCTGGGCGCGCGGACGGACGGTGATCCGATCGATGTTCACATGCGGTGGTCGGGTGGCTATCCAGCCGATCACGTCGGCGATGTCCTCTGCGACCAGCGGATGATCAACACCGGCGTAGACCTGATCGGCCCGGGCCTGATCACCGCCGAAGCGGGTCAACGAGAACTCCTCGGTCCGCACCATGCCGGGAGAGACCTCGGCGATCCGCACCGGTTGGTCGACAAGCTCCAGGCGCATCGACCCGACGACAGCGCGTTCGGCGGCCTTGGCCCCGCAGTAACCGGCGCCGCCCTCATAGCCGCCGTCCGCGGCCGTCGACGTCACGAAGATCACCTGGCCCTCGTTGGTGATCAAGGTCGGCAGGAACGCCTTGGTCACCGCTGTCGCGCCGATCACGTTGGCGGCGTACATGGTCTGCCAGGCATCAAGATCAGCTTCGGCGACCGGCTCGAGACCGATCGCACCGCCGGCGTTGTTGATCAACAACGTCACGTCCTCGCCCGCCTCCTGGGCCAGCCGGGCCACCGCCGCCGGATTCGTCACATCGCAGGCGATCGCCCGGCCGCCGATCTCCGCGGCGAGGGCGGAGATCCGGTCCTCGCGGCGGGCGGCGCAGATCACCGAGAACCCTTCAGCCGCCAGGCGGCGCGCGCTCGCCGCACCGATCCCGCTGCTTGCTCCTGTCACCACTGCCGTCTGGTTCCTCATGTCCGCATTCTGCCGGACGGGCACGCCGGCGCCGACCTGTGGCCGGTTCCCGACCTGGCCACCGGCGTCGGTAGGCTTGCTTTCCATGACGTTTAAGTTGATCTTGCTCCGGCACGGCGAAAGCGATTGGAACGCCAAGAATCTCTTCACCGGCTGGGTGGATGTCGACCTCAACGACAAGGGCCGCGACGAGGCTCGACGAGGCGGGGAACTGCTGCTCGCCGAGGGGTTGTTGCCCGATGTGCTGCACACCTCGCTGCTGACCCGGGCAATCCACACGGCACAGATCGCCTTGGACGTCGTCGGGCGGCCGTGGCTGCCGGTACGCCGGTCGTGGCGGCTCAACGAGCGGCATTACGGTGCGCTGCAGGGCAAGGACAAGGCGGCGACCCTGGCCGAGTTCGGCGAGGAACAGTTCATGATCTGGCGACGGTCCTACGACACCCCGCCGCCGCCCATCGCATCCGACGACGAGTATGCCAACTTCGCCGATCCGCGGTACGCCTCGCTGCCGCCGGAGGCGCGACCGGCCACAGAATGTCTCAAGGACGTGCTTGCCCGGGCGCTGCCGTACTGGTACGACCAGATCGTCCCCGATCTGCTGGACAACAAGGTCGTCCTGGTTGCCGCCCACGGCAACTCGTTGCGGGCGCTGGTCAAGCATCTGGACAAGATCAGCGACTCCGAGGTCGTCGGACTGAACATCCCGACCGGGATTCCGTTGTTGTACGAGCTGGACGAGGACCTGCGGCCGGTCCCTGCCGGCGGCCGCTACCTCGACCCCGACGCGGCCGCCGCCTCCATCGAAGCGGTCAAGAACCAGGGCCGGAAGTAGCCGACGGCACGAACCACCGTTACGGGCTCGGAGCTGATGCTCCGGGCCCGTTCTGTCTCACTCTCAGCCGAACCGGCCGGAGATGTACGCCTCGGTCTCGGGCAGCGTCGGCTTGGTGAACATCTCCTGGGTGACGTCGAACTCCACCAGATGCCCCGGCTGTCCGGTGGCCTTCAGGTTGAAGAATCCGGTCTCGTCGGAGACCCGGGCGGCCTGCTGCATGTTGTGGGTGACGATGACGATCGTGTACTCGGCCTTCAGCTCGTGGATCAGGTCCTCGATGGCAGAGGTCGAGATCGGATCCAACGCCGAGCACGGCTCGTCCATCAGCAGCACCTCCGGCTCGACCGCGATCGCCCGGGCGATGCACAACCGCTGCTGCTGACCACCGGAGAGCCCCATTCCCGGCTTGCCGAGACGGTCCTTGACCTCGTTCCAGAGATTCGCCCGGCGCAGCGACTGCTCGACGATGCTGTCGGCCCGGGCCTTCGACAGGCGACGGGAGTTGAGCCTGCTGCCGGCGATCACATTGTCGTAGATCGACATCGTCGGGAACGGATTCGGCCGCTGGAAGACCATGCCGACCTTGCGGCGGACCGCGACCGGGTCGACGGTGGGCGCGTAGACGTCCTGGCCGCCGATGGTGACCTTGCCCTTCACCCGCGCGCCCGGAACGACCTCGTGCATCCGGTTGAGCGTCCGCAGGAAGGTCGACTTGCCGCATCCGGACGGCCCGATGAACGCGGTGACCGACCTCGGCCTGATCATCATGGACACGCCCTGGACAGCCATGAAGTCGCCGTAGAAGATGTCGAGATCGCTGACCTCGATTGCTTGTGCCATATCTGTTGACTCCTTACCGGCTGGATTTCGGAGTGAAGATGGTGCCGGTGACGCGAGCGAGGACGTTGAGCACCATGACGATCAGGATCAACAGCAGCGCACCACCCCAGGCGTACGCGTAACCCTGCGGAGTGCTGGTCTGGTACTGGGTCATGATGAACACCGGCAGCGTCTCGATCCGACCGCTGAACATGTTCGTCTGCAGGACATCGATGCTGCCGATCGCGACCAGCAGGGGTGCCGTCTCGCCGATCACCCGGCTGATGGCGAGCATCACGCCGGTCACGATGCCGCCGATGCTGGTCGGTATGACGACCTTCACGATCGTCCGCCATCGCGGCACACCGAGCGCATACGCCGCCTCCCGGAGATCGTCGGGCACCAGCCGGATCATCTCCTCGGTGGACCGGACGACGGTCGGGATCATCAACAGGGACAGGGCGATCGAACCCATCACGCCCATCCGGGTGCCGATGCCGACGAACTGGGCGAACAGTGCCAGGGCGAAGAGGCCGGCGACGATCGACGGGATGCCCGTCATCACGTCGACCAGGATGGTGACGATGCTGGCCAACCGCCTGCCCCGGCCGTACTCGACCAGATAGATCGCGCACATCAGTCCGACCGGCACCGAGATGATGATGGCGCCCAGGGTGACCAGCAGCGTTCCGACCAGGGCGTGCAGCACACCGCCGCCGACCTCGATCTTGAACGTCACCGGGTTGAGCGTGGTCTGCATGTCCTGGCTCAGAAAGTGACCGTTGATCACCGGGAGGCCGGAGGCCACAGTGGTGATCAACAACCACACCAGCGGAGACATCGCGGTCAGCAGGGCCGTCCACACCAGGCAGGTGATCAATCGGTCGGTCGCGGCGCGGCGGTTCACCACGATCCACGTCCACACCGGCAGGGCGGTGTCGACGGCGATGACCGCAAGGACGACCGCACCGACCGGACCGACGCCGACGGCGACCAGCAGCCCGGCCAGGATCAGCCCACCGATGATCGCGATGGGTGCGGCGCGTCGTGGCATCCGACGTCCGGTGAACACCAGCTCGCGATTCACCATCGGGCTGCTCGGCTCGACCGGCGTCTGGTCGACGACGGTCATCGGAAGTTCCTCTCGCTGCGATGAACGATCGCACGGGCGGCGAAGTTGACCAGGAAGGTGAAGACGAACAGCACCAGGCCGGTGGCGATCAACACCACCTGGATCCGTACGTCCTCGGCCTGGTACTTCGCGGCGATGTTGGACGCGATGGTGGCGGGATTGTTGCTGGTGAGCAACCGGAAGGTCACCTGGGGACTTGCACTCATCACCATCGCCACAGCCATCGTCTCGCCCAGCGCCCGGCCGAGTCCCAGCATCGTCCCGGCGACCATTCCGGACCGGGCGTGCGGGAACACGGCGTATTTGATCATCTCCCACCGCGTGGCTCCCAGACCGAGTGCCGCCTCCTCGAGGAGCTTCGGTGTGCGCTGGAAGACCTCGCGGCAGATCGCCGTCGTGATCGGCAGCACCATGATGGCGAGCACCAGAGCCGCCACCAGGATGGTCCGCCCGGTTGCCGACACCTGGCCGCCGAAGATCGGGATCCAGCCGAGATGACTGTTCAGCCAGGTCTGCAGGCCATGGCTTGCCGGTGCCAGGGTCCGGGCACCCCACAGGCCGTAGACGACCGAGGGCACGGCGGCGAGGATGTCGATCAGGTAAGCAACCGGCACGGCCAACCGCCGCGGCGCGTAGTGGGAGATGAACAGCGCCAGGCCGATCGCGAACGGGACGGCGATGATCATGGCCAGCAGCGCGGCAAGAACTGTGCCGAAGAGCAGCTTGCCCGCGTAGTAGGCGAAGTTGGTGGCGGCCGGCCCGAAGACGTCGGCGCCGGCGGTGAAGCCACGCGCGCCCTGCGTGAGAAGAAAGAGGAACACCGCGACAAGCGCGATCAGGATCGTCAGCCCTGCCGCCACGGCGATCGTGAAGAAGATGCTGTCGCCGACAGCGTGACGCCGGTTCGACGTTTCCGCGAACGGGTCGGGTCCGGACGACTGCTCGACCAGTGCCGGACGCTCCGTGGTGATGCTCACAGACGAGGACTCCTGCTCAACTGTGCCGGAGGCGGCGGACCCGTTGCCGGGCCGCCGCCTCGAACCGTGCGTGATTCGTCCAAGGTCAGCCCATTTGGTCGACGATCGCCTGCTCCTTGGCGACGATCTCCGACGGTAGCGGGGCCGAGTACGCGTTGGCTGCGGCCGCCTTCTGGCCATCGGCGGAGATGACGTGGCTGAGCCAGGCCTTGATGATAGCCGTGGTCGTTGGGTCATCGTAGGACTGGCAGGCGATCACGTTCGAGGCCATGAAGATCGGATACTCACCCGGATCGGTGGTCGTCCGGTTCAGATTGAAGGTGAGGATCGACGACGCGGTCCCGTCGATCTGTTCCGAGGACGCCAGTGCTGCTGCAGCACCCTCAGCCGACGGGGCGACGAACTTCGGGCCGACCTTGATCTTGGCGACGCTGAGCTTGGTGCTCCGGACGCCGGAGTCGTCGATGTAGGCGATCGTGCCGTTGCCGCCCTGTGCCGCCCCGACGACGCCCGAGGTGCCCTCTGCCGATTCACCCTTGGTGCTGGGCCAATCGGTGTCGGCAGCGGACTTCCACGCTTTCGGTGCCGCCTGGTGCAGATAGTCGGTGAAGTTCCACGTGGTGCCCGAGCTGTCAGAGCGGTGCACCGGGGTGATCGTGGTGTTCGGCAGGTTCACGCCGGCGTTCAGCCTGGTGATCGCCGGGTCGTTCCATCGGGTGGTCCGGCCGCTGAAGATCTTGGCGACGGTCTCGGCATCAAGGTTGAGTGAGGTCACGCCGTCCAAGTGGTAGGCGACGGCGATCGGGGAGACGTAGACCGGGAATTCGATCGGATCTCCGCCGCACTGCGAATTCGCCTTGGCCACGGTCGCGTCGTCCAGCACCGAATCGGAGCCGGCGAAGGTGTACGCGCCGCTGACGAAGTTCTCCTGGCCTGTGCCCGAACCGACCGGGTCGTAGCTGATGGTCACGTCGGGGTACTGCTGGCTGAAACCTGCGCGCCAGACCTGCTGGGCCACCTGCTGGGCCGACGAACCTCCGGCAGCGATCTTGCCGCTCAGCTCGGTGGGCGCGGAGTTCGTGGCCGGGCTGCTCTGTCCGGCGGTTGCGGTGCCCGTGGGTGTTGCGCCGGTGGGTGTCGTGCCGGTTCCTGCTTCGGCGTTGCCGCCGCAGGCCGCCAGCCCGAACGAGGCGGCGAGAACGGCCGGGATGATGAGTCTCTTGAGCTTCAAGGGTCACCTCAGTTGTTGTGGAACTGCGGGGCGCTGGACATGGGCGTCAGGGACGTACGCGACCGCAGAATCTCGTTTCTGCGCGGCACGCTAAGAGGATGAGGTGGCGGGCCGGCGTGCCTGAGGTGAACGGAAGTTGAATCCGAAGCTGCGGATTCAGTGCTCGGCGTCGGCGACCGGCCAGCCGCGGCTGCCCGACTGCTCCGCCTCGGCCCAGACGTCTCCGTCCGGGAGTTCCCCGGTCACGACGAAGACGATCCGACGGGCCAGTGAGACCGCATGGTCGGCGATCCGCTCGAAGTACCTGCCCAGCAGGGCGACGTCGACTGCGGCCTCCACGCCGTAGGGCCAGTCGTCGCCGAGCAGGGTGCGGAACTGGGACCTGCGTAGCTCGTCCATCTCCTGGTCCTGCTCGAGCAGATTCCTGGCCGTTGCGACATCGCGCTGCTTCAGCGCGCTTCCGGCAGTCGTCACCATCTGCTGCGCGACCTCACCCATCCGTACGAAGTTGGGACGCAGGCCCTCGGGTACGGCGCGTTCGGGATAGCGCATCCTGGCGATCTTGGCGATGTGGGCCGCAAGATCACCGGTCCGTTCCAATTCGGCGATCATCCGCAGGGTGGCGACCATCAGGCGCAGCTCGCTGGCCACCGGTGCTTGCAGGGCAAGAAGCGAGAACGTGTGGTCTTCGACCGCCGAACAGGTGACGTCGATCTCGGAGTCGCCACTGATCACGGTCTCCGCGAGGTGGATGTCTGCGTCCAGCAGAGCGCTGGTTGCGTCCTGTACGGCCGTTGAGACGGCGTTCGAGACGCTCACGAGGTCGTCCAGGACCTCGTTGAGTTCCTCCTGGTAGGAATCCCGCATGAACAGCCTCGTTCCCGCAGCGCTGGTGACAGTGATCCGAACATAGCGGCCCGAACCCGATCAGCCGAACGGTGCAATCCGGCCCGGACCACCGTTACCCGCCGTTGGTTCGACGGGACCGGATCATCCTAGGAACGGCCGGTACCAGGTCCGAGGCTGCTGATGAACGGATCGTGAACACTTCCCGAACCCTCGATTGCCATTGTGCTCAAGGGCATATCAGCGGTCAGGTGGGCGTGAAATGTCGGTTTAGTATCGAGCATGTGAACGCGGGAGCTGTCGGTCTGGGGCTGGCCGTCGGGCTGCTGGTCGGCGGTTTCGCCGTCTGGCTGCTCAGCAACCGGAAGCGATCCTCCGACGCCGCGAACGATCAGTCGTCGCAGCAGCACCGGGCGGTGCCGGAGGGGGTGTCTGAGGTGCTCTCTGCGATCGGGTCGTCGGCGGTACTGGTCGGACCCGACGGTGCGATCGTGGAAGCCACCAGACAGGCCAGGTCCCTCGGCCTGGTGCGTGGCAGCCGGCTGGTGGTGCCAGTGTTGCAGACGATGGTCCGGGACGTCCGCGAGGACGGGGTGGCTCGCAGCGCGGAACTCGAGTTCAAGCGGGGCGGCTCGGGAAGTGTCGAAGTCGTGATCAAGGCCAGAGTCGCACCGCTGGGCAGGGGATTGATCGTCGTCGTCGCCGAGGACCTGACGGCCGCCCGGCGGGTGGAAGCGACCCGGCGCGACTTCGTCGCCAATGTCAGCCACGAACTCAAGACACCGATCGGAGCCGTCGCACTGCTCGCCGAGGCCGTGGCCGAGGCAGCCGACGATCCCGAGGCGGTCCATCGGTTCGCCGCCAGGCTGTCGATCGAGTCGGACCGGCTCAGCGAACTCGTGCAACAGATCATCGATCTGTCCCGCGTCCAGGCCGACGATCCGCTGGCGCACGCCGAGATGGTCGAGGTCGACGATGTGCTCAAGGACGCCATCCAGCGGTACGGCGCGGACGCCGAACGCCGCGAGATCTCGGTAACGGTCGGCGGGGAGCACGGAAGCACGGTGCTGGGCAGCCACGACCAGTTGGTCGTGGCGGTCGGGAACCTGATCGCCAATGCGATCATCTATTCCGACCCCGGAGCGCGGGTCGCCGTCGCGGCATCAACAGCGAAACGTGATCAGGACGAGATCGTCAAGATCACCGTCTCCGACAACGGGATCGGAATCTCCCGGGCCGACATCGGGCGGATCTTCGAACGGTTCTACCGGGTCGACTTCGCCCGCAGTCGGGCCAACGGTGGAACCGGGCTCGGCCTGTCCATCGTCAAGCACATCGTCGCTGCCCACGGTGGCGACGTCTCGGTCTGGAGCCAGCCGGGGCAGGGCTCGACCTTCACCCTGTCCCTGCCGACGCCGGCAGTAGGCCAGCACTCGCCCGACGGCCGTCCTCGCAGCGACGCGGAGCCGGCGCCCAGCCGTACATCCGAACCACAGGAGATCGTCAGATGACCCGTGTGCTGGTGATCGAGGACGAAGAGTCCTATCGCGAAGCCACGTCCTACATGCTGCGCAAGGAAGGCTTCGAGGTGGTCGAGGCCGCCGACGGAACCAGGGGCCTTGCCGAGTTCGACCGGGTCGGCGCCGACATCGTGCTGCTCGACCTGATGATGCCGGGGCTCCCCGGCACGGAGGTCTGCCGGCAGCTTCGGGCGCGGTCCGCCGTCCCGGTGATCATGGTCACTGCCCGCGACTCCGAAGTGGACAAGGTCGTCGGCCTGGAACTGGGCGCCGACGACTATGTCACCAAGCCGTTCAGCCACCGCGAGCTCGTCGCCAGGATCCGCGCCGTATTGCGGCGGGGCCAGGACGTCGAACTGTTGCCCGACATCGTCGAATCCTCCGGTGTCCGGATGGACGTCGAGCGGCATGAGGTGTCGGTCAACGGGGAGCGGGTGAAGCTGGCGCTCAAGGAGTTCGAACTGCTGGAGATGCTGCTGCGCAACGCCGGACGCGTGATGACTCGGGGCCAACTGATCGACCGCATCTGGGGTGCCGACTACGTCGGTGACACCAAGACCCTCGACGTGCACGTGAAGCGGTTGCGGACCAAGATCGAACCCGATCCGGCCAACCCCACACTGCTGGTCACGGTACGGGGCCTTGGTTACAAGTTCGAGGGCTGAGGCTGGTCGGTCCGCGGTGCACCCGCAGCGTTTGTCCGCACAAGGCAGACGGCCGGTCGTCCGCGTTGGGATGACCGGCCGTCCGCGTTGATCGTTCAATCAGTTGATCATGCCGCCTGGCGCACCGGCTTGAGCGCCGTGGCCCAGGCCTCGAGCTGGTCGAAGAGAACCTTGGCGGACTCTTCGTGCTGGGGGCCCGGGTTGAACTCGGAGAAGTTCTCGAAGTCGTGGAACAGCGAGAAGGAAAGCTGTTGACGGACGTGGGCGATCTGCAGCTCCGATGCGACGCCCCGCAGGTGCTCTATGGCGCGGGCGCCACCCAGTGACCCGTAGCTGACGAAGCCCGCAGCCTTGTTGTTCCACTCGGCGTAGAGGTAGTCGATGGCGTTCTTCAGCACTGCCGAGGTGGAGTGGTTGTACTCCGGAGTTACGAAGATGAAGCCGTCGTAGCCGGCGATCTTCTCCGCCCACGCCAAGGTGTGCGCGTTCTGGTACTGCCCGACCGACGGAGGCATCACCTCATCGAGGTGGGGAAGCGGGTAGTCGGCGAGATCGACCAGTTCGTACTGGGCGCCGGACCGTTCGGACGCCTTGGCCAACACCCAGTCGGCGACGGCCTTGCCGTTGCGGCCAGGCCGGGTGCTACCGAGGATGATCGCAATCTTCAGGTCACTCACTAGTGATCCCTTCCGGCCCGGAGAGGCCATTCTGCAGAGGGGTAGACTTGAACCTTCAAGTGAAAGCGTAGGGCATTTCGTATGAAGCTTCAAGTGAGACTCCGGGATCCTCAGAATCGTCCCGCCGGGACCTGCTCGCACCCTAGGGTTGGAGCCATGTCCAACGAAGCCGTCTCCCAGGACGCCGGACATACCGAGCGCGAGGACAGCCGGCGGCCCGGCGATGACGCCGCCGCCGAGCCGCGCTGGCTCTCGGAGTCCGAACTCCAGGTCTGGCGTGCCCTCACCCTGTTGATCGCGCGGCTTCCCTCGGCACTTGAATCGCAGTTGCAACGCGACTCAGGGCTGAGCTTCGTCGAGTACTACGTGCTCGCCGGGCTGTCGGATGCACCGCAGCGCACGATGCGGATGAGCCAATTGGCGATGTTCACCTATTCCGAACTGTCCCGGCTCTCCCATGTGATGACTCGGCTGGAGCGACGCGGCCTGGTCCGCCGGGAACCCGATCCGACCGACGGCCGGTGCACCAACGCGATCCTGACCGATGAGGGATACGAGCTGCTCGTCGCGGCCGCTCCGCGTCACGTCACCACGGCCCGCGAGCTGGTCGTCGACGCCCTTGACAGCGACCAACTTCAGGAACTGGGCCGGATCAGTGAGCGGATCGTGGCCAGCATCGACGGGCGTCTGGAACGGGAGACGATCGCCCGGGAGGCATGAGTCGCACAGAGAGCTCCGCCCGCTCACCGATGCGGGCGGAACGATAGGTCGCCGATAGAGTGACCCCGTGCTGAGCGACGGCTTGCAGAACGACAGAACGCTTCGCGATATCACAGTCTTCTCCGGGTCGGCCCATCCAGAGTTCGCCGAGGAGATGTGCGACATTCTCGGGATCGAGCTGGCGCCGCGCCGGACAACCCGCTTCAGCAACGACTGCCTGCAGGTTCAACTGCGGGCGAACTGTCGGCAGCGGGATGTGTTCATCGTGCAGCCGCTGGTCCCGCCGGTGCAGGAGAACCTCGTCGAACTGTGCCTGATGCTCGACGCCGCCCGCGGCGCATCGGCGGCACACATCACCGCGGTGATCCCGCACTACGCCTACGCCCGCTCGGACAAGAAGGACGCGCCCCGGATCTCGATCGCCGGCAGGTTGGTCGCCGACATGATCGCCACGGCTGGGGCGACTCGGGTGGTCACGATGGCCCTGCATGCCCCGCAGGTGCACGGCTTCTTCTCGATCCCGGTTGATCATCTGAACGCGGTGCACGAGCTTGCCGTTCATTTCAAGCAGACCGACCTCACCGACACGGTCGTGGTCTCGCCCGACCTCGGCAACGCCAAGGTGGCGGCCCAGTTGGCCCGCAAGCTCGGTCTGCCGGTCGCGGCCGGCTCCAAGCGACGGCTGGCCGATGACAGGGTGGTGATCGACACCATCGTCGGTGACGTCGTCGGGAAGAACGTGATCATCTTCGATGACGAGGTCGCCAACGCCGGAACGATCGTCGAGCTCCTGGCGCGGTTGCGCGACCGCGATGTCCGGCGGATCTCACTGGCCTGTACTCACGCGTTGTTGACCGGGAAGGCGATCCAGCGCCTGAAGGGTGAGACCGGCATCGACGAGATCGTGATCACCAACACCGTGCCGCTGGCGCCGGAGAAGCGGCTGCCGAACCTGGTCACCCGGTCGGTCGCGCCGTTGTTCGCCGAGGCCGTGCGCAGGATCAGCTCCGGGCAGTCGGTAAGCAGCCTGTTCAGCGACGAACCGACCTACGGATGACACGGACCCGCCACCGGCCCGGCTGCGGCTGCCGGTCCGGTGATGGGATCGTGGGACGGTCAGTTGATCATGGCTGGTTGATCAACAGGGTCCGCAGCGCCTTGATGAAGGTCTGGCCGTTGGGCGTGCCGATCCCGGTCATGGTGTCGTAGCCCTTGGTGGTGCCCTGCGCGGTGTAGGCGCGATCCTGGAATCCAGAGTCTGCAGGCTGTCGATGCCGCACAGGTCGTTGGACTCGGGGCAGAAGACCGCGGCCCGTTTGGCCGGTGTCGACCTGGTCACCGGCAGCGCGTCGTGTACGGCGTTCGTGCCGGCTAGCGCGTACAGGGCTGGGTTGGCGAAGCCGAGCTGCCCGCCGCGCTGTTGGACCGTTGCCACCATCCCGGCGACCAGCGGAGAGGAGAGGCTGGTGCCGCCGTCGGCGAACACCCAGTAGCTGTCGCCCTTCTTGATCGATTCGACATCCACCTGCTGGATTCCGGTGAAGGCATCGGCGACCGCCGAGATGTCGGGTACGACGCGTCGCGGCTCGGTGGTGTCGCCGACTCCAGGCAGCGCAACCGATGCCGGAACCACGCCACGCTGATACCTCGGTTGCTTCCAGATCAGGCTGGTGCCACCGCCCGCGGCGCTGCGGTTGATGCCGTCGTTGATGTAGCCCTTGGCGCCGACCTCCAGATACTGGTTGGACCAACCGGTCTCGAACAGGCGCTGGTTCCTGGCGCCGATGCCCAGACTCGTGCCGCCGACCGAGATGGCGAACGGATCGCTCGCCGGCACGAAGACACCCGGATCGTCACCGGAGGCGAAGTACATTCCGACCCCTTCGGCGGCCGCCCGTACCAGGATCTGGTGCATGACGTCGACGAAGTCGCCGGGCACGGACTCGTCGGTCAGACCCCAGGAGTTGGAGGCAATGGTGGCGAGCGGCGCGTTCCCCGTCCCGTTGATCACGGCAAGATCGGCATCGAAGAGCGCCTGCGCGCCGAAGTCCCTCGCGGTGCAACCGTCCCCGCCGACGAGCAGATGTCGGGCGCCGGGTGCCATCGCGTACCGCCTCGACATCCAGTTGTTCCTCGATGTCGAACGGATTGCCGCAGGCGTTGCCCCGGCCCAGCGAGAGCTCCTGGTAGTTGACCGCCTTCGGCTTCGGCAGTCCGCCGAGCTTGGCGAAGCGGGTCAACGCCTTGACCATCTTGTACGGCGTACCGATCTCGATGTAGGCGACCGTCTGACCCGCGCCGTTATTGCTGGAGTTCATCCCGTACGCCGCCCGCAACTGCCTGCCGGTGTAGCCGCACACTGCGTAGGGGAACGCGGTCGCGCCGCGATACTTCAGCAGTCCCTTCTTGACCTTCTGCCCGTAGTAGGTCGAACAGTTACTGTCCGCTGCCGCAGCGCTCTTTGACCCGCCCCGGGATGTCTGGAGACTTCATTCGTTGGAAGGATGAAGCCTTATGTCACGTCCCTCGTCATGCCCCAAGGAGCTGCGGGAGCGCGCGGTCCGGATGGTCGCTGATACCAAGGGCGACTACCCGTCAGAGTTTGAGGCGATCAAGTCGATCGCGGCCAAGCTTGGTATTGGTTCGGCCGAGACCCTGCGCAAGTGGGTCCGTCGGGCCGAGATCGATGCCGGTCAGCGGCCCGGGGTGACTAGCGAGGAGTCGGCCCAGCTCAAGGCGTTGAAGAAGGAGAACGCCGAGCTGCGCCGGGCGAATGAGATCTTGAAGGCCGCGTCGGCTTTCTTCGCGGCGGAGCTCGACCGCCCACACCGGTCCTAGTCGATTTCATCGCCGAGTACAGGGACCGGTTCGGGGTCGAGCCGATCTGTGCCGTGCTGACCGAGCACGGCTGCCCGATCGCCCCGTCCACCTATTACGACGCTCGCAATCGTCAACCCAGTAAGAGAAACCTACGAGATCAGGAGTTGATCAACTTGATCCAGGCCGAGCGGAACGGCAAGTTCGCCCGGCTGCTCGGTGCCCGCAAGATGTGGCTGCGGCTACGCGGCAAGGGTCACGATGTCGCCCGCTGCACGGTGGAGCGGCTGTTCCGCCAGCTCGGCATCAGCGGCATCACCCGGGCCAAGGCGCCGCGGACCACGGTCCCAGACCAGAAGGCCGAGCGGCCGACCGACCTGGTCGACCGGGCCTTCGTGGCCAGTCGGCCCAACCAGCTGTGGTGTGCCGACTTCACCTACGTCCCGACCTGGGAAGGAATGGTCTATGTGGCGTTCGTCTTCGATGTGTTCTCCCGCCGGATCCTCGGCTGGCGGGCGGCCACCTCGATGACCACCGACCTGGTGCTGGACACCCTGGAGATGGCGATCTGGATCCGCCGCAAGGACGGGATCACCGACCTGTCCGGGCTGGTGCACCACACCGATGCCGGCAGTCAGTACACCTCGATCGCCTTCACCCAGCGGCTGGTCGATGCCGGCGTCGATGCCTCCGTCGGCACCGTCGGGGACGCCTACGATAACGCCCTGGCCGAGTCCCAGATCGGCCTCTACAAGAGCGAACTGATCTGGCCGGGCGGGCCTTGGCGGGGCCGTGATCATGTCGAGATCCAGACCCTGGACTGGGTGCACTGGTTCAACACCGAACGCACCCACGAGTCGATCGATGACTTCACCCCGGTCCAAGCCGAACAGTTCCACTACACCCACCAAGCCCGGCTCAGCCAAACCGGCTGAACCACAAAATCCGGTCTCCGGAAACTCCGGGGCGGGTCACTTGATGTTCGCGCGCGGGGTGCGGCTGTGGAAGGTCTGTGGCTGGACGTTGTCCAGACCGGTGACGGCAAGGACCTTGGAGGCGATGGTGGCGGGCAGGGTGACCTCGCGGTCGTTGGAGCGGATCGTCCGGGTGCTGCCGTGCGGGCCCGGCACCCGGTACCGCTCGATCGTGACCAAGAACGCATTCTGCACGGTGGCCTTGCTCGGTCCGTACTTCGCTGTGTACTGCTACGGCGACAGGAAGCGGTGGTAGTCGGATGTCCCCGGGATGCTCACGGCGGCAGCAAGGCGTCTGCCGACGTCCGCGGCCTGAGCCACAGTTGCACGGTCATCAGTGCAGAACTGTCGACGTGCCCGACGGCCTGTCGTCCGCGTACCTGCGGCGACAGGCTGCCGGAGAGGCGGTGAGGGTGAGTGCCGGGGTCGGCATGGGCCGGCCCGGTTGCCAGCACCAGGTACCCCGCAGCGAGCAGGGCTCCGGCAGCCAGTTGTCATCCACGATTCTTTTGGCGTCGGTCCCCGCTGCGCATCGGCGCAGCGGCGAGAAAGTCGGCAGTCTCCGTCAACCGACCGGAGGGTGCAGGATCCGACCGTTGGCTGATGCGCCCGGCCGACCTGTCGCTGAACCTCAGCGGCTGCGGGTAGCTCAACCGTTGCTGGCAGGAGCGCTCGGCTGGACCGTCGCATACGTCGAGTTGTTGCCGTCGACGATCGGGACGGTGACCTGCTGGGAGCCGGCCTTGGTGAAGGTGAGAGTCAGGCTGGCGTTCAGGCCGGCCGGCAGCGAGGCCGCCTTGACGGTGACCGGTGACTGGTCGACCAGCACCACCGCCTCGTTCCCGCCCACGCTGATCGGGTTTGCGACGTCGACGGTCAGGGCGTCGCCGGTGCTTCCGTCAGGCTTGAGGACGTTGCCGGTCACGCTGGTCAGCGAGTCGTCGTCCTGCGCCACCATGGTCGCCGAAAGGAAACCGGATGTCGGAGTCTTGGCGATGATCATCAGACCGCCGACCTTGATCGTGGAAGAGGTCGGCTGGCCGTTCGGGCCGGCGCCGACATAGATGTCCACGCCGTCGGACGGGGTGTAGGGCTGCAGGGTCTGGACGTTGAAGCCGCATGCTGACAGGGCGAGCAGCAGTGCGCTCAGGGCCGCCGCCGCACCGATCCGGCCGCGCTTCCCGGCCGTCCTCGAGGTCTGCGAAATCTGCTTCACCGTGGTCCTACTCCTAGTGCTCGGCCAGTCGACGTTCTGTTCCGACGATCTACTACAGACGATCGTCGTCAGCCTAGCGAGTGCCCGGCCCGCCGCGCAGCCAAGGTCGCCCGGCGGTTTCGGCCAGTCGTCCACACCCCTGGTTTGGAGTGCCGCGCTAGCCTTGGATGTGCTGCGATCAGCCCTCACCAGGCACCTCCCGGAAACCTTCTCTCGACGTCTTCACACCACGCGTGAGTGGGCGTTGGAGGCCGTCCGAATCTGAGATGGTTAGCAGCGCGAAGCACATCCGACCGTGGTTTGTCAACCTCTCGTCATCGCCGATTGTGGCTCT
Organism: Microlunatus sp. Gsoil 973; assembly: GCF_009707365.1. Taxonomy (GTDB): domain Bacteria; phylum Actinomycetota; class Actinomycetes; order Propionibacteriales; family Propionibacteriaceae; genus Microlunatus. Next base: position 2,968,200 of record NZ_CP046122.1, on the reverse strand, counting down.
GGCTAGCACAAACGCTGGCTACCAGACCCTGAGAGCGTGCTAAACTGGAGGTCGCGAAAGGGGTAGGTAGACAAATATGACCTTCACAGTCGGCGAAACGGTGGTTTACCCCAATCACGGGGCGGCCGTCATCGAGGACATCGAAACTCGCAAGATCAAAGGCGAGGACCAGCTCTATCTCGTACTACGCATCGTCGGCCAGAACGACCTCGTCGTGAGGGTTCCGGCCTGCAATCTCGATCTCGTCGGAGTGCGGGATGTGGTGGGATCTGAGGACCTGGAGAGGGTGTTCAGCATCCTCCGGGCCCCACGAACCGTTGAGCCGACCAACTGGTCGCGGCGCTACAAGGCCAACATCGAGAAGCTTCATTCCGGCAACGTGATGCGGGTGGCCGAGGTTGTCCGTGATCTGTGGGGCCGGGAGCGGGAGCGTGGGCTCTCCGCCGGTGAGAAGCGGATCCTCGCCAAGGCCCGGCACATCCTCGTCTCGGAGCTCGCGCTTGCCGAGAAGATCGAGGAGGACAAGGCCGAGGAGCTGCTCGAGGAAGTTCTGGCCTCCTGAGGCAGCGGAAAGACTGACAAGTGGGCGGGCATCCATCCGGGTGCCCGCCCTTCCTCTGCCTGATCCTTGTTGCGTGATTCTTAGTCGCTCGACCATTAGCAGGGAGCACACAGATGGCACCGGACTTCCGGACCGGCATCGGCGTCGATGTGCACCGCCTGGTGGCCGGCCGGCCGATGTGGATGGCGGCGTTGTATTTCCCGGACGAGGACTGTGGTCCGGAGGGGCATTCCGACGGCGACGTCGCATGTCACGCGATCTGCGATGCCCTGCTCGGTGCCGCGGGTCTGGGCGACCTCGGTAGCAATTTCGGCACAGACCGACCGGAATGGGCCGCCGCGGCGGGGACCGCCTTCCTTGCCGAAACCGTACGGCTGGTCGGCCGGGCGGGGTTCAGAGTCGGCAACGCAGCGGTGCAGGTGGTCGGCAACCGGCCGAGACTCGGTTCGCGCCGTCAGGAGGCCGAGTCGGTGCTTTCAGCCATCGTCGGTGCCCCGGTCTCGGTGGCCGCGACGACGACCGACGGTCTCGGGCTGACCGGACGTGGTGAGGGGATCGCGGCGATCGCGACAGCGTTGCTGATCCGGTCCGAGAGCCCGGGCGGGCGACCCGCTACTTGACCTTGCCCGACGGGGCGGTGAACGTGTTGCACTTGCCGACCTGGGACGTTCCCAGGCCCTGCCGAGCCCAATAGAGCCGATTGTCGCCATGGCCGTGGGTCGACTCGATCGCCGGGTCCTGGCTGAGGGTGTCGTCGCCGATGGCGACGAAGATCACTTCCATCGCCGGCACATCGCTCTGCCTGATGCCGAGCGACTGCGACGTCGCGCGCAGGAACAGTCCGGAGAAGCAGTCCGCCTGGGTCTCGACCCGACGGCTCATCTCCAGGCCCTCGGCTGTCTTCATGCCGGCTTGTTGCTCCAGGCCGTCGGCCGAGATCAGGATCCCGGTCCTGGCCTGGACGGCATGGCCGAACTCGTGGGCGAGCACCAGATCCGGACCCCACTTGGATCCCTTCAGATCGGCGACGACGTCGGGCAGGGTACGGCTGTAGTACACCTGCTGATCGGCCGGGCAGTAGAAGGCGTTGCCGCCGCCGGCCTTGCCACACTTGGTGGTCACCGAATCTCCGTAGATGGTCACACTCGGTCGGACGATCTGGTAGCCGGCCGCTGTTACCGGCGGCTCCCAGGCGCGCACCAGACAGGCCATCAGGTCATTGAGGTGGGTTGTCAACTCGGCGTCGGTCGACTGATCGGTGATCGGCTTGAGCTCGCACCGGATCGGCAACGGCATGGACTGGTCGTAGAGCTTGTTGGCGGTGATCCACTGCCTGGCCTGGCCGTAGGTGTCCGGCGCGGGCAGCGGTGGCGGGTTCTCGTCCGGTGGCGGGACCTTGTAGCTGTCGTTCTGATAGGCGACGGCGGTGCCGGACCCGACGACCAGGTTGACCACGACCAGTCCGACCAGCGCAGCCGCAACCAGGGTCATGACGGCGGCCAGGACCTTCTTCAGCGGGTTGCTCCGCTGCGCCGGCGGCCGGAACGAACCGGGCGGTGCCGGCCACGGCTGCCCGCCCATGCCGCCCGACGGATCGGGACGCCAATTCGGCCGGCCGGGGGTTGTGGCCAGCCCTGGGGCGCCCTGCCGAACTGCCCGCCCGGCACGTTGCCAGGCTGTCGACGTCCCCATTGCTGCTGAGTCACGATCACCAACCCTAATGGCCTGACGGTGCAACCTCGATCTGCCCTCGCTGTGGGATAGTTTCCACCGAGCAGGCCCGGCAAGGACCAATTCCGACGTCCGGGCCGACCGGCCGGAACCGACCGAGAAGGGGCGCTTGGTGCACCAGAGAGTTCAGCGACATTCAGTGGCCAGGCGTCTCCTGACCGCAGCCGCAGCGTTGGTCGGCGTGCTTCTTGTCGGGCAGGTCCTGTCCGGTGTCCTTCCCGCAGCGCACGCCGAAGGCTCCGCGAGCGCGGTCGATGTTGTGGCAACGCTGGATCGCAGCGGGGTTCTGAAGGTGCAGCAGAAGATCACCTTCTCCGGGACGGCACCGTCGGAGGTCCGACAGACCTTCGAGACCGGCGAGACACTGGTCGGTGACCGGACCCGTGAGTACGACCTCAGCGGGATCACCGCAACCGCCGACGGCAAGAACCTGACTCCCACGACGGACCGCAGCGGTGACCTGACCACGGTCGCCTTCCGACCGGGCAGCGCGAGGACCGCCACGCTCGATTACACAGTCGCCGGCGCGGTGATCAACAACGGTGGCAATCCGGCGCTGCACTGGCGTTTCCTGCAGGGACTGTCGCTGAGCGTCCGGGAGTTCACCGCGCAGGTCAGCATCCCGGGCACCCTCAGCTACGTCGACTGCACCTCCGGGCCGCCGAACGCTACTACGCCGTGTTCGGACTACTCGGCGGTCGCTTCACAGACTCCGACCTTCCACGACGGGCCGCGTGGGGAGGGCGAGGTCGTGGCCGTGGAGATCGGCTTCCCGGCGAACGCCGTCCCAATCAACGAGAAGATCGTCGAGCACTGGTCGCTGGCCAGGGCCTTCTCGGTCAAACCTCTGCCGCTGGGGATCGCGATCGGTCTGCTGGTGCTCGGGGGCCTCGGCCTGGTGGCGGCACATCGCCGGATCGGCAGGGACAGCACCCCGGGGGACGACGTCCGCAAACCGGCCGAATTCGTGCCGGTCGCCGAGGGACAGTCCGAATTCCGGGTGGTGGGGGACATTCGTCCGGGCCACGTCGGAACCGTGGTCGACGAGCGGGTTGATCCGATCGACATCACCGCAAGCCTGCTCGACCTGGCGGTCCGCGGTCATGTCCTGATCACCGAACTGCCGCCGACCAGCAAGTACGCCCGGACGGACTGGCAGCTGACCCGAACGGCCGAGAACCAGGCGCCGGATGATCTTCGTCCCTTCGAGAAGGCCTTGTTGGACGCGGTCGCGCCCGCCGGGGAGGGTGCGCTGGTCTCCCAACTCGGGAGCAGAATTCGCGAGTCCTCGTCGCGGGTGCAGTCGGAGCTGTACGACGAGATGGTCGCCAACGGCTGGTTCCAACGGCGCCCGGACGCCACCCGCAACACGTGGACCCGGGCTGGGCTGGCCGGTGTGATCGCCGCTGTGGTGATCACAGCGCTGCTGGCGGCCTTCACGGAGTTCGGACTGGTCGGTATCGCGCTCATCCTGTTGTCTCTCGGACTGATGTTCATCGGCCAGGAGATGCCGGCTCGGACGGCGCAGGGGTCGGCGTTGCTGGCCGGTCTCGGCGCGCTGCGTTCGGATCTGCTGAGCACGCCGACCGACCGGATGCCGCCCGGGCGCGAGCTGTCGGAGTTGTCGGAGGTGCTGCCGTACGCGGTCGTGCTGGGCGGCGCCGAACGGTGGCTGGACGCCATCGTCGCCGCCGATGACGACGACGAGCCCGACTCGGAGGATCTCAGCTGGTACCACGGGCCGGACGACTGGCAGTTGGCTGATCTGCCCCACTCGTTGCGGAACTTCATCATCACCGTGAACGGGACGCTGTTCGCCCGCTGAACGGCAGGCTCATCAGGTCGACGAGCGGGGGACCAACTCCATCGGGGTGAGTTCGATGCCGTGGTGGGGGCGGCCGGCGATGGCGTCGAGGAGCAGTTCGGCCGCCCGACGTCCGAGGTCCTCCAGCAGCAGATCGATCGTCGTCAGCGGTGGCCGACTGGCGAGGGCCATCACTTCCCAGTTGTCGAAGCCGGTGACCGCGATCCGTTGCGGGACGGGTATCCGGAGTTCCCGGAGCCGGTCGGTGACGCCTCGAGCGATCTGATCGCTGCCGCAGGTGATGGCATCGACCCCAAGATCCCTTCCGCTGGACGGTTCGGTCAGCTGATCAACGCCGCCGAGCGCGTCAAGGAGTTGATCAACCGCCCGGCGACCCCACTCCTCGCTCCACTCGCCGAACAATGGGGGAGCGGCCAGGGTCGACCCGCGCTCCCTCAGTGCGGCGATGGCCGTCTCGGCCCGCACCTCTGAGGCGTGCTTGTGCGGTCGGCCGCCGATGTGGGCGATCCGCCGCCTGCCACGGTCCAGGAGATGATCGATGATCTTGGCCATCCCGTCGGCGTCGTCGGGAACGACCGATGCGTCGACGGGATCGGTCGAGGGTGCGAAGGCGTAGACGACCGGGATGTCGGTCCGGATCGGCGGCCGCGGATCGGTGGTCCGCCCGGTGACGATGATGCCGTCGACCCGGCGCGCCCGGAAGGTCCGCAGGTGGTACGCCTCCCGCACCGGGTCGTAGCGGGTGGTCGCCATCAGCGCTGACATCTCGCCGGCCGCCAGGGCGTTCTCCGCACCCAGCATGACCGGGATGCTGAACCGGCCCGCGGCGTCGACGCTGAGCAGTCCGACTGTGTAACTGCGCCGGGCGGCCAGCCAACGGGCGTCCGGGTCGGGGACGAAGCCGAGCTGTTCCGCGGCCGCCTTGATCCGTTGCCTGGTGCTCTCCTTGAGCGATCCGGTGTTGTTCAGCGCCTTGGAGACAGTGCCGGGGAGACGCCGGCCAGCGCTGCCACGTCAGTGATGCGAACCGGCCGCTGCAGGCTGGTCATCTCCACCTCCTGGTTTCCCCTCGTTTCCTCCACTTGGCTTCCTGCAAGTGCTGGAATGCTACGCGATTCCGACCTGAGGCGTTGACGGCGTCACGCAATCAGTAATAGCTTTCGGGAAAACGCTTTTCCTACGTTTCTTTAGCGCTCGAAGGAGACCGCTCGATGACCACTGGTGGACCGGCACAGCCAACTGCCAACGCCTGGTCGGCCTTCCGGCCGATCGCACCCGGTGACGTCCGGATCACCGGCGGCCTGTGGGCCACCCGGGCCGATCGCAACCGCAAAGCCGCGATCCCGACCGGTCTGCAGCAACTCCGGGAGTTCAAGAACCTGCTCAACCTGGAGATCGCCGCCGGGCGGACGACCGGTGAGCCGGTCGGCCCGATCTTCGCCGACTCCGACGTTTACAAGTGGCTGGAAGGTGCCGCCTGGGAATACGGACGGCAGCCCGACGAGGGTCTCCTGGACGACATTCTCGGCATCGTCGGCCTGCTGGCCGACGCCCAGGAGCCCGACGGCTATCTCAACTCCGTTGTCCCGGTCCGCGACGGTGGACGCTACGTCAACCTTCCGCATCATCATGAGCTCTACTGCTACGGCCACCTGATCCAGGCAGCGGTGGCGCTCAATCGGGCGGCCGGCAGGCCGGAGTTGCTGGACATCGCGATCAAGGTCGCCGACCATCTCGCGGAGACGTTCGGGCCGGATCTCCGACACGATGTCGACGGCCACCCGGTGATCGAGATGGCGTTGGTCGAGCTTTTCCGTGAGACCGGGGAACGACGGTATCTCGATCTTGCGCAGTATTTCGTCGACGCCCGCGGCACCGGCCTGATCGCCGGCTACGGCCTTGCGCCCGCCTACTTCTCCGACCGGGTCCGGGTCCGGGAACAGACCACAGTCGAGGGTCATGCCGTCCGCGCGGTCTACCTGGCGGCAGGAGCAACCGACGTCGCGGTGGAGACTCATGATCAGGAGTTGCTCGATGCGCTCGAGGTCCAGTTCGCCTCCATGGCGAACGAGAAGGAGTATCTGACCGGCGGCCTCGGATCTCGCTGGGAGGGCGAGGCGTTCGGCGATCCGTACGAGTTGCCTCCCGATCGCGCCTATGCAGAGACCTGCGCGGCCATCGGCGGCCTGCAATGGGCATGGCGGTTACTCCTCGCCACAGGCAAGCCGGATTACGCCGACCAGATCGAACGGATGCTCTACAACGGTGTGCTGCCAGGGGTCTCGCTGTCGGGAGACCGGTACTTCTATGTGAATCCGCTGCAGTTGCGCGACAACGCGTTGGCAGACACCGAGCGCAGCCCTGCCAACGGGCGACTGGGCTGGTTCGGCTGCGCCTGTTGTCCCCCGAACGTGATGCGAACGTTCGCCAGCCTCGAAGGCTACGTCGCCAGCAGCGACGGCGACGGCGTTCAGATCCACCAGTACGTCCCGGGTGCGATCAGTACGGGTGATCTTGGTCTGAGGGTTGACACGCAGTACCCGTGGCGGGGAACGGTGACGATCACCGTCGAATCGGCTCCGCAGGTCGGGCAGGCGATCAGCGTCCGGATCCCCGCGTGGGCACAGGGTGCCACGCTCGCCGGTCAACCGGTCGAGCCCGGGACGTACGCCAAGATCAACAGGATCTGGCAGCCGGATGACCAGCTCGTTCTCGAACTTCCGCTGGCGCCGCGGCTGACCGTCGCCGACCCGCGAGTTGACGCAGTGCGCGGCTGTGTTGCGGTCGAGCGCGGGCCGCTGGTCTACGCCCTGGAGCGCGAGGATCAGCCGGACGGGGCAGCTCCGGATGATCTTGCTCTGGACCCGTCCGAGCCTCTGACCGAAGAGGAATCGGCCCTGCTGGAGGGCATTGTGGTCGTCAGGGCCAAGGGAGCTGTCATTGATCGCGACGCGGTGTCACCGGGCTACAGCCGGCACCCCGGACCCACGCTCTCCCGAGGAAGCACCGAGCTGATCGCCATTCCTTACCACTTGTGGGCCAACCGTGGTCCGCAACCGATGAGGGTCTGGATTCCGTCCGTCTGAGACCGGCGCGCCTGGCCCGCACCAACCTCCTCCCCCAAAGAGGGACGTAGCTCGTATTCAAAGGAGAATCACATGAGTTCACCCACCTGGAGGCCGAACCGCCGAGAGCTGTTCCGGTTCGCCGGGCTCGGCGCCGCCGCAGCAGCGATCCCCGGTCTGGCCGCCTGTGGCGGAGAGAGCGTGACCGGAGGATCAACGAGCGAACTGCAGTTCATGTACTGGGGCTCGTCCTTCGAGAAGACGGCCATCGAGGCAATGCTCAAGAGCTTCCAAGACTCGCACAAGAAGGTCACGACCAAGCCGCTGTACACCCCGGACGATTACACCACCAAGCTGAACACTCTTGTGGCCAGCCATCGCTCACCGGACCTGGCCTATCTCGGTGCGCCCGATTGCTTCCGCTTCGGCACAGCCGGGAACCTGCTGAACCTGTACGACTACGTCGACAAGTACCCGGGCCTGAAGGATCGATTGCCCTACACCTACTTCTGGTACGGCCAGGACAAACTGGCAGGCATTCAGACGGCCAACGAAGTCCAGCTGCTGTGGTACAACCGCAAGGCGTTCGGCGACGCAGGGCTCGACGTTCCCCCGGCTGACGCGTCGAAGGCCTGGAGCTGGGACGACTTCGTCGAGATGGCCCACAAGTTGACCCTCGATCAGAACGGCAGGAGTGCGGACCAGTCCGGCTTCGATCCGACCAAGATCCGGCAGTTCGGCTGTTCCATCGGCACCGTGCTCGGGCTCAACGCCGAAGCTCTGGTTCGCAGTAACGGCGGCTCCTTCTTCAGCGAGGACGGCACACAGTGCACGTTGGATTCCGCAGCAACGGTCAAGGTCTTCCAGGACATCGCTGATCTTGCCTACAAGTATCACGTCGCGCCGACGACGACGCAGCTGGGGAACAACGCTCCGACGACGACCGTTCAGCTCAAGACCCGCCGTATCGCCATGGTGGCAGACGGCCAGTGGGATCTACTGGACATGGCGCAGAGTGATCTTGACTTCGGCATGGGAGTGCTGCCTCAGTACGCCAAGCCAGTCACCATCGGACAGGGCGGCGCCACCTCGATCTTCGGCGCGACCAAGAACAAGGAGATGGCACTCGAGCTGTACCTGTATCACAACGATCCTGCCAAGGTGAAGCTCTTCTCCGACGGACTGTGGATGCCACTGGAGAAGAAGTACTACACCGATCCGAAGCTGATCGACCTCTGGACCAAGAACAAGGCGCACCCGGCGGAGTTCAAGTCGGCCGTGATCGACTACGCGCTGAACAATGCCGTGGCGACCTGGACCCAGAGCATCAAGAACAGCAGCGCCATCTCCGAGCTCATCACACCGCCGCTGCAGCAGGTGGACAACGGCAAGAAGTCGGCGGCCGAGGTGTGCAGGATGGTCGCTGGGAAAGTCCAGCCGCTGTTGAAAGGTAGCTATCCCCAGGGCGATCTGTCGTGACCGTCGAGGCCACGGCACGATCGCCGCGTCGACGGCTCTCCGGTCTCGGGCGTGTCGAGCAGCGATGGGGATGGATCTTCGCGCTGCCGGCGATCGCCGGTTTCCTGATCTTCACGATCGGACCGATGATCGCCTCGGGCGTGTTCAGCCTCACCGACTGGACGATCGGTCTGTCGCCGCGCTTCATCGGCGGCAAGAACTACCACACCCTCGTCCATGATCACTTGTTCTGGAAGTCGCTGACCGTCACGGCGTACTACACCATCGGCTCGGTACCTCTGGTGCTGATCGTTGGCTTCGTCATAGCCATGCTGCTGAACCAGAAGATCAAGGGTCTTTCCTTCTGGCGGACCATCTACTTCCTGCCGACGTTGGTGCCCGCGATCGCCAGCGCGGTCCTGTGGATCTGGATCTTCAATCCCGACTTCCGGACTGCTCAACGCCCTCCTGCGCGGTGCCGGGTTGCCGACATCGCAATGGATCTACAGCGAGCGCACCGCCATCCCATCGCTGATCCTGATGAGCACCTGGGGCTTCGGAAACGCCATGGTGATCTTCCTTGCGGGTCTCCAGGGCATCCCGCGCCAGCTCCTCGAAGCGGCGTCGATCGACGGTGCGGGCACCTGGGCACGGTTCCGCAGCGTGACCCTGCCGTTCATGACACCGACGATCTTCTACAACCTGGTGACCGGCGTCATCGCCACCTTCCAGGTTTTCAACCAGGCCTACGTGATGACCCAGGGCGGCCCGAACAACGCGACGCTCTTCTACATCTACTACCTGTACACGAAGGCCTTCACCCAGGGGCAGATGGGGTATGCCGCGGCTCTGGCCTGGGTGCTGTTCGTGATCGTCCTGATCGTCACCCTGTTGCTGTTCCGCAACGCCCGGAGCTGGGTCTACTACGAGATGGGGGACGCCCGATGAGCCAGGAGACCATCCCCGTCGGAGCAGAAGAGCGAGAGTCCTCGACGGGACGAACCGATCGACGGCCCCGCGGCCGCGTCGCGCCGACGTCGGGCCTGCGACCGCATGGTCACCGGCCGGGCCGGACGGCCGGCCGGGTCGTCCTGTGGCTGGTGCTCATCGTCGGCGCTGCGGCGATGCTCATCCCGTTCCTCTGGCTGGTCCGCAGTGCTCTGATGAACGACGACCAGATTCTGATCGCTCCGCCCGAGTGGTGGCCCAGGCCGTTCGCCTGGGGCAACTTCTCCGGTGCACTGACCGCCCAACCGTTCGCGCTGTACTTCCTGAACACGATCACCATCGAATTCGTGGTGATCACCGGAACGGTGCTGACGTGTGCCGTGTCCGCCTTCAGCTTCTCCAGGCTGCGGTGGCGGGGGCGCAATGTCGTGTTCGCGATTCTGCTGACCAGCGTGATGTTGCCCTACGCGGTGACGCTGATCCCGACCTTCATCATGTGGAGCGAGCTCCAGGCGCTGAACACGTTCATCCCGTTGATGGTCCCGGCGTGGTTCGCCGGCGCCGGCGGCGGCGTCTTCAACATCTTCCTGATGCGCCAGTTCTTCCTGACGATCCCGTTCGAGCTCGACGAAGCTGCCTACATCGACGGTGCGAGCCCGTGGCGGGTGTTCTGGACGATCATCATGCCGCTGTCGAAGCCCGTCATCGTCGTGGTGGTGATCTTCACCTTCATCGGCGTGTGGAACGACTTCCTGGGCCCGCTGCTCTATCTGAGCAGCGACAACAAGTTCACGCTGGCACTGGGACTGGCTTCCTTCCAGGGGCAGTACACCGCTCAGTGGGGTTACCTGATGGCGGCCTCCACCGTCGTCATCCTCCCGATCATCTTGTTGTTCTTCTTCCTCCAGCGTTACTTCGTCGAAGGTGTCACTCTGACCGGGGTCAAAGGCTGAATCGGAGTCCGCGAATCATTCGATTAACGTGCCAACCAGCCGCCGTCGACCGGGATGATCGCTCCATGGATGTAGTCGGCGGACGGTGATGCCAGGAAGACGGCGACACCGGCCAGATCGGCCGGGGTGCCCCACCGTCCGGCCGGGATCCGGGCGCTGATCTGTTCGTTGCGGGCGGTGTCGGCGATCAGCGCCGCGTTCATCTCGGTGTCCATGTAGCCCGGTGCGATGGCGTTGACGTTGACTCCGCGTGCCGCCCACTCGTTGCACAGCGCCTTGGTCAGCTGGGCGACCGCGCCCTTGCTCGCGGCGTAGCCCGGCACCCGGTAGCCACCGGACCAACTGACCATCGACGCGATGTTGATGATCTTGCCGTAACCGCGGTCCAACATCGGCCCGCCGAGCAGCTGGCACAATCGGAAGACCGCACGCAGGTTCACCTGCAGCACCCGATCGAAGTCGGACATCGCGAAGTCGACCGAATCATCCCGGTGCTGCAGGCCGGCATTGTTGATCAGGATGTCGATCTGCCGCCCGCCCAGCAGATCCCCGATCACCCGCTCGACCTGATCGAGGTCGGTCAGATCCAGCCGGACGGCGGTCACGGTCCGGTCGAGCTCCGATGCGTACCGTTGAAGATCATCAGGGATCGTTCCCCGTTGCGCGGTGATCACGTCGGCTCCGGCAGCCAGCAGGCCCTCGGTCATGCCGCGTCCCAGACCACGGGCACCGCCGGTGACCAGCGCCGTCCGTCCGGTCAGGTCGAAGATCATGACGCCAACCTAATGCGTGCGGCTCAATCCCTGCCGGACTCGGCACGGATGACCGATTCGTCGGCCAGCCAGCCCAGCGCTGTTCGCGGATCGTCACAGGTCGTACCGTCCACGCCGAGCTCGAGCGCGTTGTGCAGATCGGCACGGTCCCGGCACGGCCAGGCGTGGACCGGAAGACCAACATCATGGAGCTCGGAGACGACATCGGCGGTCAACCCGTCCCAGCCGGAGTGGACCCGGACCGATCCGGTTTCCTTGATCAATCCCTCCGGCCCGCCGTCATGATCGAGCGCGTCGGTCCAGGCGGAGACGATCACCCCGCGCGGGATGTCGGGCAGCAGGTCGCTGACCCGGTTCATGGCAGCGACCGAGAAGCTGGTCAGGATGGTGCGCCTGGCATCGCCGGGATGGTCGCGAAGGTAATCAGCGAGCGCATTGATCGCCTCAAGCGCCTTGATCTCCAGCTGGATCGTCCGGGTCGTCGCGGCGTACATCTGCTGCAGCGTAGGGACCCGCTCGCCACCTCCGATGTCGACCGCACCGATCACCGACCAGGGCAGCCCGGCGACTTCACCCAGGCCCTCACCAGCCGGATCCGCGGCGACGCGGTCGAGCGTCGCGTCGTGCAGCATGAACAACTGGCCGTCGGCACTGATCCGGACATCGGTCTCCACCTCGGCAACGCCGATCTCCTCCGCTGCCCGGTAGGAGGCCAGGCTGTTCTCCGGAGCTTCGGCCATGGCTCCTCGATGGCCGACGAGCGCAAAGCTCACAATGCAATCCTTCCCAATGTCATCGGTCCTTCGATCCCGTGGCGGATCTCACCCGGGACGATCCGCTCCGTCGAGAGCCTACGGTCCAACCGGGCTTATCTTCGGTTACAACGATGAACTAGAGTCTGGCCATGGCCTCAGCACGCATTGTCATCGACCCGGCATTCCAGGTCGGCAGCATTGATCGGCGACTTTTCGGATCGTTCGTCGAGCACCTCGGGCGTTGCGTTTACGACGGCATCTACGAGCCGGGACATCCGGCCGCCGATGCCGACGGTTTCCGCACCGACGTCCTGGAGTTGGTCCGGGAACTCGGCGTCTCGACGGTCCGCTACCCGGGAGGCAACTTCGTCTCGGGCTACCGCTGGGAGGACGGCATCGGCCCGCGGGACCAGCGACCGACGCGACTCGATCTTGCCTGGCACTCGACCGAGACCAATGAGGTCGGAGTCCACGAGTTCATGACCTGGGCGCGGGCGGCAGGTGTCGAGCCGATGATGGCGATCAACCTCGGCACCCGCGGCGTCCTGGAGGCCATCGACCTGCTGGAGTACGCCAACGTGCCGTCCGGGTCGACCCTGGCCGACCAGCGGATCGCCAACGGTGCCGCGGATCCGTTCACGATCACGATGTGGTGCCTGGGCAACGAGATGGACGGGCCGTGGCAGCTCGGCCATCGCAGTGCCGAGGACTACGGCAAGATCGCCTCCCAGACCGCGAAGGGCATGCGGCAACTCGACCCGTCGGTCGAGCTGGTCGCCTGCGGCAGCTCCAACCGGCGGATGCCGACCTTCGGCAGCTGGGAACACACCGTGCTGCAGCACACCTACCATGACGTCGACTTCATCTCCTGCCACGCCTATTACGAGGAGAAGGACGGTGACCTGGACAGCTTCCTGGCCTCCGGCGTCGACATGGACCGGTTCATCGACTCCGTTGTGGCCACCGCCGACGCGGTCGGCGCAGGGCTGAAGACCGACAAGAAGATCAACATCTCCTTCGACGAGTGGAACGTCTGGTACAACGTCCGCGACAAGGAGAAGAACACCATCCGCGGCCTGGACAACTGGCCCAAGGCGCCACGCATCCTCGAGGACGTCTACTCGGTCACCGATGCGGTCGTGGTCGGCAATCTGCTGATCTCCCTGCTGCGGCACGCCGATCGCGTACGGGCCGCGAGTCTCGCCCAGCTGGTCAACGTGATCGCGCCGATCATGACCGAACCCGGTGGGCCGGCCTGGCGGCAGACGACCTTCTACCCGTTCGCCGAGACCGCCCGGCGGGCCGTCGGATCAGCACTGCGGCTGACCCTGGACTCCGACACCCACCAGACCGCCGCCTACGGCGAGGTCGCAACGATCGACGCCGCCGGCAGCCACGACCCGGAGACCGGCAACACCAGCCTGTTCCTGATCAATCGTGATCATGGTGGGCCGAGCACGGTCGAGGTCGACCTGACCGCCCTGCCGGGGGCAGCGGTGCAGGACGCGGTGCTGATCGCGGACGACGACCGGCACGCGGCCAACACGCTGGACCGCCAGGACCGGGTCACCCTCGGCCAGCTGACCTCCTACACCCTGGACGGCCACCGGCTGACCGTCGAACTGCCCCCGTTGTCCTGGGCGGCGCTGACGTTGGCCTGATCGCGATCACGACGGGTCGGCCGACGAGTCCGGCTAGCGGCCGACCCGTCGTGGCGCGGGACCCGTTGACGTCCGGATCCTCAGCTCGGCCGGGACGGTGCGGTTGGGGCGCCGGGGGTTCTTTCCGGTGGTCACCCGCTCGAGCAGCGCCTGCGTTGCCAGCTCGCCGGCAAGCTCCGCCGAGCCGGCGACCGTGGTCAGGGACGGCTGGACGAGATCGGCGCCGAAGATGTCGTCACAGCCGACGATGCTGATCTCATCCGGAACGCCCACCCCAAGACTGCCAAGCCCGCGCAGCAGGCCCAACGCCTGGAGATCGTTGTACGCGATCACCGCTGTCTCAGTTCCTCCGGCCACCGCCCCCGCTGCCTGCTCTCCGGCATCGAGGGTCGGCGGGTGGAAGCCCAGCCGCCGGCAACCGATTTTGTGCCGATCCGCCGCCGACTCGACCGCGTGCCAGCGGCGCGGCTCGAACCAGGCGGATTCGGGGCCGCCGAGATAGGCGATCTCGCGGTGTCCGAGCTCGGCAAGATGGTCGACGACCGCCTCCAGGGCCGGCAGCGTGTCGATCAGCACACTGGGAACCCCCTTGATCCGCCGGTTGACGCTGACAATCGGGAACTTCTGCGACAGCTCGGCAAGATCGGCATCGGACAGTCGTGGCCCGGCCAGCACCGCGCCGTCGGACGTCCGGCGGGCAGCGATCAGGTGGGCACGTTCCTGGTCATCGAGCTCCTCTGTGTCGACCAGCATCTGGGTGTAACCGGCTCGCGCGGCCTCGTGTTGCGCTCCGCGGATCAGGTCGAAGAAGAACGGGTTGGTGATGTCGGGCAGCACCAGGGTGATGGCCTCGGACTTGCCGGTGTGCAGCCACCTGGCCTGCGGGCTGGGCGAGTAACCCAGCTGCTCGGCGGCCCTGCGGACCCGCTCCGCGGTCTTTGAGGCGACCATCTCGGGACGGGCCAGGGCCCGGGACACGGTTGCCGGTGACACACCGACCGCGGTGGCGACGTCGCGGATCGTCGCGTGACTTCGCTCCATCGAGAGCCCGCCCTTCCGAAACTGGTCTCAGACTGCCGCTTCTCGCGACAGACAACTCAAACGTTTGCAGTATCGTCCGGTTCGGCAATAGAGTGCAAGAGCAAACGAGCGGCGTGCGAGGACAATGATGACCTGTCGTGGGATGACCGGAGACGAACTCCGCAACCTGGCGCGACCGATCCTGATCATGTTTCCTGATCAGGACCTCGCGTCCGCCGCGCGGAAACGGCGGCGCCAGGCCGAGCGACCCGCCCCGAGGGCACCGCTCCGATCGCTGCGCGACCCAAATGATCATCACCATAGCAACCGACTGCAATGGGTAGGCAACCGCGCGGGCCGTCGGCAGACTGAGGCCGAAGGCGTACGAGTAGATCCGGAAGGAAACCATGAACCAGCCAGTTCGCTTCGCAGCCGTCGGTCTTGATCATGCCCACATCTTCGGACAGGTCGGCGGCCTGGTCCGGGCAGGTGCGGAGCTCGTCGGAATGGCCACCGACGACCCGAACGCCGCTGTCGCCCAGCAGCTGCGCGAGCAGAGGTCCGACGTGCCGTTCGTTGACTCGGTCGACGAATTGATCGAGCGGGACGACATCGACCTGATCGTCACTGCGGCGGTTCCCGATCGGCGCGGTCCGATCGCGGTGCAGGCGATGAAGGCGGGCAAGGACGTCGTGGTCGACAAACCGGGCTGCACGACTCTTGATCAGCTCGAGGAGATCCGGCAGACGGTCGCCGACACCGGCCGGTTCTGGTCGGTGACGTTCTCCGAACGCTTCGAGGTGCCGGCGGTCAGCAAGGCCGGCGAGCTCGTCCGCGAGGGCAGGATCGGGAAGGTCGTCCAGACCCTCGGACTCGGCCCGCACCGGGTCGGCGACCGTGCCCACCTGGCCGGTGGCAAGGGACGGCCGGAGTGGTTCTACGACAAGGCCCGCTACGGCGGCATCCTGGCCGACATCGCCTCTCACCAGATTGATCAATTCCTCTGGTTCACCGATTCGACGACGGCCGAGGTGGTGGCCAGCACCGTCGGCAATTTCGCCAATCCGGACACCCCGGGGCTGCAGGACTTCGGCGAGATCCTGTTGCGCAGCGAGGGGGCCCAGGGCTACATCCGGGTCGACTGGTACACGCCCAAGGGCCTGCCGACCTGGGGCGACGGCCGGTTGATGGTGTTGGGTACGGAGGGCTACATCGAGATGCGCAAGTACATCGACATCGAGGGCCGCCCCGGCGGCAACCACCTCTTCCTCGCCGACAACAACGGCACCGAATACGTCGACTGCTCCGACGTCACCCTGGACTACTACCCGAACCTGATCAACGACGTGCGCGATCGGACCCAGACCGCGGCGCCGCAGGAACACACCTTCGAAACCATGCGGTTGGCGCTGGTCGCGCAGCAGAACGCGACCCTCCGCGGAGCCGCTGAATAAGGAGAGTTTGATGGCAGACGGACCCTTGAAGGTCGCCGTCGTCGGCTGCGGGAACATCGGCAATCGTCACGCCGCCGGCTACCTGGCCACCGGCAGCACCGAGCTGGTCGGCGTTGCGGACGTGATCAAGGAACGTGCCGACGGCTACGCCGAGAAGTACCGATCCCGCGCCTACGGCAGCGCCGAGGAGTTGCTGGCCGAGCAGCAGCCCGACCTGGTGTCGGTGCCGACGCCGCCCGGCACCCATGCCGAGATCGCACTGCAGGCGCTGGCCGCCGGAGCCTCGGTCCTGTTGGAGAAACCGCCCGTGCTCAGCCTGGCGGAGTTGGACGCACTGGCCGAGGCGGAGGCCGAGAGTGACGGCAAGGTCTATGTGATCTTCCAACACCGGCACGGCTCCGGCGCCCAGCGGGCGCACCGGCTGTTGTCCGGCGGCGAGCTGGGTACGCCACGCGTGGCGGTGTGCGAGACTCTGTGGTTCCGGCCGCGGAGCTATTTCGATCCCGACTGGCGCGGCACCTGGGTCGGTGAGGGCGGCGGCCCGACCCTCGGGCACGGCATCCATCAGATCGACCTGCTGTTGCACCTGCTGGGGCCGTGGAAGACGCTCACCGCGACCGCTGTCCGGCTCGACCGACCGGTGCAGTTCGAGGACGTCTCCCTGGCGACGGTGATCTTCGAGAACGGCGCGGTTGGGACCGTGATCAACAGCCTGCTGTCACCCAACGAGTTGAGCCGGATCCGGATCGACACCGACGGCGGATCGCTCGAGGTCGACCATCTGTACGGCTACTCCGATGCCGACTGGTCGTTCCATCCCGCGCCGGACGCGGCCCGTGCGGCGACCTTCGGGCTCAACCCGGGAGAGCGCGATGCGGACGCGTCCGCTGCGGAGGCGGAATGGAATCCGTGGACCGCGTCGGCGGGTGAGGACGCACCGAGCAACCACCAGGCCCAGATCAGCCGGTTGGTCGATGACCTGCTGGCCGGCCGGACGCACGAGACCACGCTGGCCAGCACCCGACCGACGATGGAGTTCGTCAGCGCCCTGTACGCGTCGTCGCTCAACGGTGGGCCGGTCGATCGTGCCGAGTTGGTGCCCGGACATCCCTTCTACGCCGCCTTGAACGGTGGTGTCGATCAGGCCGACATCGACAAGGCGATGATCATCGGCTGATCATGACCTCGGCGACACTCCGGCCCGTTGAGCACCGTGGGTGGTGAGCAGGGTCTGGATCGCAGTCCGTGACTTCTCATCCGGCGCCCACCTGACGCAGTCCAACGGTCTGTCGCCGTGGCCGGTCGGTGCTTCGGGATCGGCCCCGCGTTCCAGCAGCAGCCGTACGCTGCCGATCTGGCCGCCGGCAATTGCCCCGGCCAGCGGCGTCGGCCAGCCGACCGCCCGGTCACGCGACGCCGGCACGTCGCTGAGGAAGCCGTCGAGAATCCCGGTCAGGCCGAGTTTGGCAGCATCCGGTGCGTTGAGCCGGGCACCGCGATCCAGCAACAACCTGACGGCCTCGGGGTGTCCTTCCTCCCGCGCCCACAGCACCGGCGAGGAATTGTGCTGATGATCACGCAGATCAAGGTCGGCGCCGCCGGCGATCAGGGCGGTGATGCTGTCGAGATCGCCGACACCGGCGGCATGGTGCAGTGCGGTCGCGCCTGTCTCGTCAGTGACGTCGGGATCAACGCCGGCCGCCAGCAGGATCTTGACCGCAGCGAGATCACCGGTTCGGACGAAGTGATGCAGCAGCAAGCCGGCGCGCTGCGGGTCCACCCGGCCGATGATCGACCTGACCGCGGTGTCGTCACCACGGCCTGCGGCCGCCGCCAGTTCGTCGACGGGCCCGGGACCGAGGCGCATCGTCGGTCGTGCCTGGACGAACGTCCAGTGCCTGCCCTCAAGATCGGCCGCTCGGTAGGTCATCGAGCCGTGGGTGCTGATTCCGGAGATGATCTCGGCGCCGGCCGCCCGTGCGTGATCGAAATGCACCTGCAGGTCGTCGACGAACACCCAGACGTCGTGATCATGAACCGGTTGATCATGATCGTCTGATGCGAACAACATCACCAGGCTGTTGCCGACGTGGAACTCGATCCAGTCCGGACTGTCGCCGGGCTCCGGAGCATGATCGACATCCCAGTCACCGAGCCGGAAGACCGATCGCAGCCAGCGGGCGGCCTCAGCCGGATCCCGGTAGTACAACGCGACGCCGAGTCGGTCGATCTCCCGCGGCCGCCGGTCCGCGGTGTCCCGCCGACGCAGCCACGCGTCGTAGGTGTACAACATGTTCACCCAGCCGAAGCCGGCCTGGGCCGGATCGGCACCGGGCAGCAGATACTGCCGAACGCTGACCCGGGTCCCGGATTCGATCTTGGTGAAGGTGACGTCGACCTCCATGACATCCCCGGTCAGTACCAGACGTCGTCCGGGTTCCCAGACGGTGACCCGTTCCCGGGCGTCGATGTCCCCGGTCGCCTCGTCGCAGATCTCCACGACGCGACCGCCGACGCCCGGCTCGATGCGCAGTTCGGTGATCGTCGACGCGTTGTAGTGGTTGATCGGGCCGCGGACCCACCACAGGTCGATCTCGCTGGTGAAGACGGTGAACGCGGTCGACGGGTCGACCGCAACGTCGACCGCGGACCTCGCCTCGGTGCGGGTGGTTTCGGTGCTCATGACATACGCCCCTTCTGCTCGACATGCCGTTTGAAGGATCCGAGCTGTTCATCCCAGTGCGCCTGCACCTGGTCGAGCCAGGACTGCAGCGCGGTGATCAGTTCGGGCCGGAGATGGAAGATCCGCACCCGCGCGTCGCCGGGGTCGCGGGTGTCGGTGATCAGTCCGGCCTGCAGCAACTGGCGCAGATGCCGGCTCATCACCGGCGCCGAGATCCCCACCCGCTCGGCCAGTTCGCCCGCTCGATAGGGGCGCTCACCGAGGAGTTCGACGACGCGCAACCGGTTGGGATCCGCCAAGGCGGCGAAGATCGCTGTTTGTTGCGCCACAGAGACAATAGTTAGCGATGGCGGCAACTATTGTCAAGACCGGCCGCTTTCTCAGCGCAGGTTCTGCAGCGGGTAGCCGTTCTCCTTGCAGCCCTTGATGATCAAGCTCTTGGTCTGCCGGGACAGCGCGTTGGGGTGGTCGGAGGTGAGCAGAGTGATCGCGGCGTTGAGCCACTTCTTGGTCTCCTTCGACGGATGAGACCGGTCGCGGACTTCCCTCAGCGTGGTCACCGCCACCTCGTTGGCAACCGCTCCCGAGGCGACGGTTGCGTCGATCGCCGGGCAGCCGATCTTGTACGCGTCCTCCGTGGTCAGGTTGGTCTGCGAGCAACCCGCCAGCGCGACGACCGCCGCGGCGACGGCGGACATGGATACGATCTTGCTCCCGGACACGCCCGCCAGTGTAGGTGGGCGAGTGGCCGGCTGCGGCGGCTCAGAGCTCCAGACCGGGGTAGAGCGGGTGATTGTCCAGAAGTTCTTCGGCTGCTTTGTGAGTGGCCTCAGCAACACCGTCGGTCATCGTGTACTTCGCCTTGCCCGGAGCGCCCGATCGGGTGGTTGTCGGCTCCGTGGCCGACAACACCCCGACGATCAACTCGGCAACGCGGTCGAAGTCGTCCGTTCCGAGACCGCGCGAGGTGAGGGCCGGAGTACCGAGCCGGACACCCGTTGTGTACCAGGCACCGTTCGGGTCGTTGGGGATCGCGTTGCGGTTGGTCACGATGCCCGAGTCCAGCAGGGCGGACTCCGCCTGCCGTCCGGTCAAGCCGTAGCTGGACACGTCGAGCAGCACGATGTGGTTGTCCGTTCCGCCGGTGACCAGTTTTGCGTCCCGCTTCAGGAAACCGTCGGCCAGCGCCTTCGCGTTGTCGGCGATCTTCTGCGCGTAGGTCTGGAACTCCTGGGTCCGGGCCTCGGCCAGGGCGACCGCCTTCGCGGCCATGATGTGCGAGAGCGGTCCACCGAGCACCATCGGGCAGCCGCGGTCGACATCCGCGGCGAACTCCTGCTTGGCCAGCACCATGCCGCCGCGTGGACCGCGCAGCGACTTGTGCGTCGTGGTGGTGACGAGATCGGCGTGCGGCACCGGGTCCTCGTCGCCGGTGAACACCTTGCCGGCGACGAGACCGGCGAAGTGTGCCATGTCGACCATCAGCACCGCGCCGTTGTCGTGGGCGATCTCGGCCATCTTGGCGAAGTTGATCCGCCGCGGGTAGGCCGAATAGCCGGCGATCAGCACCAGTGGCTTGAAGTCGCGGACCATTCGGGCGACCTCGTCGTAGTCCAGCAGTTGCGTCTCCGGATCGGTTCCGTAGGAGCGCTGGTGGAACATCTTCCCGGAGATGTTCGGCCGGAACCCGTGCGTCAGGTGGCCGCCGGCGTCCAGCGACATGCCGACCGCTCGCTGTTCCCCGAACTTCCTGCGCAGCGCCTCCCAGTCGTCCTCGGAAAAGTCGTAGACGCTCCGGACACCGTGATCGGCCAGGGCCGGCGTCTCGACCCGGTTGGCCAGGATCGACCAGAAGGCGACCAGGTTCGCGTCGATGCCCGAGTGCGGCTGGACGTAGGCGTACTCGGCACCGAAGAGCTCGCGGGCATGCTCGGCGGCCACCGACTCCACTGTGTCGACGTTCTGGCAGCCCGCATAGAACCGATGTCCGATCGTTCCTTCGGCGTACTTGTCGCTGAGCCAGTTGCCCATCGTCAGCAGTACGGCGGGGGAGGCGTAGTTCTCCGACGCGATCAGCTTCAGTGAATCCCGCTGGTCGGCGAGCTCGGCACGGATGGCGCCGGCGATCCTCGGCTCGATCGACTCGATCACCGAGAGGGCGGCCCGATAGGACTCCGATGCTTTGGCGGCTGCTGCGGTGGTGTCGAGTGTTTCGGACACAGCTGGCTCCCTGGTTCGATGGCTGGGACGGGGCGGGACCAAATCTAGTGCCGCCGTCCTCCGGCCGCCCACTCGCGGTGCACTGGGGTAGGGTCGCCGCCATGCGCTTGGATCGGTCAGCCGGACGATTCAGGGTCCGGTGCCGCCGATGAACAATGGCCCCGGTCTTGGCCCGGCCATCCTGGTGGCGGCGCTGATCACGGTCGCCCTGGCCGGGCTGGCCGGCGTTTCCCGGATGTTGGCCGGCGGAACCATCGGTCCGAACCCGTTGGTCGGGATCCGGCTGCCTGCTCTGTTGGCTTCGGAGCGGGCCTGGCAGGGCGGGCATCGGGCCGCCGTCCGACCGCTGACGATCACTGCTCTGGTGGCCTTCCTTGCCCTTGTCGGATCGGTCGTCGCCGCCGGCACTGTGCTGTGGTACCTGATCTTCCTGTGCACCGCCCTGGCATTCGTGATCATCGGCGTGGTCGTCGCCGCCGTCGTCGCGGTGCGGGCGGCCAGACGCGTTTAGGTCGGCGGGGCAGCGGTCCGGCACACTCTCTCCATGCAGCCTGGGGTACGCCGTGATCTTGTGGCCGTCTTCGTCTGTTTCGGTCTGTGCGGGGTCACGGTCGGCAGCTGGGTCTCCCGCATCCCGGCGGCACGTGACCAGTTGGACGCGGGGCTGACGGCGGTCGGCCTGGTGCTGCTGTGCATGGGGCTGGGTTCTCTGGTCACGCTGCCGTTCGGCGGCCGGTTGATCCATCTGTTCTCGGCCCGTGCGGTCTGCATGGCCGGCGGGACAGGGCTGGCGGCCGCGCTTGCGGTCCTGCCGCTGGTGCATTCGCTGTGGCTCTTCGGTCTCATGTTGTTGCTCGCCGGGGCGGCGCTCGGCCTGTGGGAGCTGGCGCTGAACGTACACGGCGCGGAGACCGAGAAGGCCGCCGGACGCGCGGTGATGCCCGCCTTCCACGGGTTGTGGAGCGGAGGGGTCATGCTCGGCTCCGGTGTTGGCGCGATCCTGGCATCCACCGGGCAGGGCATGGGTACCCATTTCTGGATCGTGCTGCCGATCGCCGCCGCGGCGAACATCGTCTTCGCCCTGCGGTGGAACGATCACCGGGCACCCGTCGCCCAGGACGGAAAGCGATCCCGGCCGACCATGAAGGCGATCACTCCGGCCATCATGCTGCTCGCGCTGATCATCCTGTTCTCCAACACCGGCGAGGGCACGGCCTCGGACTGGCTGGCGCTCTACGTCCATGATCAACGCGGTCTGCCCCAGGGCCTGGCGGCAGCCGCGTACACGACCTATTCGGTGACCAGTACGTTCGGCCGGCTGACCGGCGGCTTCGTCGTCGATCGTTTCGGCCGCCTGGCCGTCCTGCGCATGTCGGGTTTGTTGACCTGCCTGGCGATCGCCGTCGTGCTCTTCGTGCCGGGTCCTGTGGCGCCCTACATCGGTGCCGCAATTTGGGGTCTGGGGCTGGCTGTGGTGTTCCCGACCGTGATCACGATCGCCGGGAACCGTGGCGGTGACAACGCGGCCGGCGCGATCGCGGTGGTGTCAACGCTCGGCTACGCCTCGTTCCTGATCGCGCCACCGCTGATCGGCCTGATCGCCGATCACGTCTCGCTGACCTTCGCACTCGGTTGTGTGATGGTGCTGGTGCTGGGCATCGCCGTGCTCGCCGGGCCCGCCTTGTCCGCGCGGTCCACGACCCACAACCATTGACAGGTAAGTGATCGCTTGCCTATTCTGGAGCCGAGATGGCCGATGCACCCCGATCCGATGTGTTCCAGGCGCTGTCCGCTCCGGCTCGCCGGCTGATCGTCGACGAGCTGAGTGAACGGGACGGGCAGACGCTGTTCGAGCTGTGTTCCCGACTGACGATGCGTCATCAGCTGAATCTGAGTCGACAGGCCGTGTCGCAGCATCTGGACGTGCTCGAACAGGCTGGTCTGGTGCACGCCCGCCGGGACGGTCGGTACAAGTTCCACGACCTCGATCTCGCTCCGCTGCGCGACGCGGTTGCGGGATGGCTCGGGCAGCAGACGTCTCTCGATACTGACTAGACAGCAATGACCGGACAGGCAACGACCAGATAGGCGACGACATGTTGATCAACCTCACCTCGGTGCTGGTCGACGACCAGGACAAGGCGCTGGCCTTCTACACCGAGAAGCTCGGATTCGTGACGAAGCAGGACATCCCGCTCGGCGAGTATCGCTGGCTCACCGTGGTGTCGCCGGACCGGCCGGACGGAACCGAACTCCTGCTGGAGCCCGATCAGCACCCGGCAGCGGGTGTCTTCAAGAAGGCGCTGGTGGACGACGGGATCCCGTACACCCAGTTCCAGGTCTTCGACATCCAGCAGGAGTACGAGCGGCTGGTCGCGCTCGGCGTGACGTTCACCCAACCGCCGACCGAGATGGGACCGGTCACCACCGCCGTGCTCGACGACACCTGCGGCAATCTGATCCAGCTCGCGACCCGACCGTGATCACCGGGAACGCGCCCGGGACACCTCGTACAAGGCAATACTGGTCGCCACTCCGGCGTTGAGCGATTCCACCGACGACGCGATCGGGATCGCAGCGACGGTGTCACAAGCGTCCCGAACCAGCCGGGACAGACCCTCGCCTTCACTGCCGACGACGAGCACCAGCGGATCGCCGGCCTGGGGCAGGTCGGCGATGTCGGTGTCACCGTCGCCGTCCAGGCCGACCACGAACACGCCGGCCTTGGCATAGCTCTGCAGTGTCCGGGTGAGGTTCGTCGCCCGCGCGACCGGGATGCGCGCGGCAGCCCCGGCCGAGGTCTTCCAGGCCGCCGCGGTCATCCCCGCCGAGCGGCGTTCCGGGATCAGCACCCCGTCGGCACCGAACGCCGCCGCAGACCGGATCACCGCGCCGAGGTTGCGCGGGTCGGTGACATGATCAAGAGCGACGAACAACGGCTGCGGACCGGCTTCGGCGAGCAGATCATCGGGATGCTTGTATTCGTAGGCAGGCAGCTGAATGGCGACACCCTGGTGCACGGCGCCGGCGGTCATCCGATCAAGATCGGCGCGATTGGTCTGCAACATCGTCATGCCGCGGTCGGCGATGATCTTGAAGATGTCCCGCAGCCGGTCGTCCCGTTCGGCGCCCTCGGCGACATAGGCGGCCTGCACCGGGAGCTCGGCCTGCAGTGCCTCCAGCACCGGATTGCGTCCGAAGATCCACTCCGGGCCGACCCCCTTGGCGGGAGTGGTCCGCCGAGGACGAGCGGCACTCTGCCGGTCGCGCGTCTGTTTCGCCCTGTACGCCTTGTGGTACGGGCGATCCTCCGCCTTGGGCGTTGGACCCTTGCCCTCAAGGCCCCGCCGGACCCGACCGCCCGAGCCGGCGGTGTTGCCCTTGCCCTTGCGTCGTACGGCGCCCTTGCGCTGACTGTTTCCGGGCAAGATCAACAACCTTCCTGACGGGTGCTCATCGCGGCAGTCGCCACTTCGGGCCCTGCGGGGTGTCGGAGATCTCCACCCCGAGCTTGATCAAGGTATCCCGTATCCCGTCGGCAGCGGCGTAATCCTTGCGGGCCCGGGCATCCTCGCGCTGTTTGAGCAGTTCGCTGATGAGTCCGTCGACGGCCGCGACCAGTGCTGTGTCATCGCCGCCCTGGCGCTGCCAGATCGGGTCGTCGGCCGACAGTCCGAGAACGCCGAGCATGCCGCTTACCTCGGCCAGTCGGTCGGCGACAGCCTCTCGATCACCGGCCTCGATCGCGGAATTCCCTTCTCTCACGGCGGTGTAGAGCACTGCGAGGGCTCCCGGCGTACCAAGATCATCGTTCATCGCGGCGATGAACCCGACCGGAAGCTCCGGTTCGACCGGGCCGACCAGATCCTTCGACCGCTCGACGAAGTTGTCGATCCGTTCCAGGGAGGCCGTTGCCTCCGCCAACGAGGTGTCGGAGTACTCGATCGCGGAGCGGTAGTGCGGAGCGAGCAGATAGAACCGGACCGCACGCGGTGGGTACTCCTCGGTGACCTGGCTGACCAGGGCGCCGTTGCCGAGCGACTTGCTCATCTTCTCCCCGGCCGCGGTGACCCAGGCGTTGTGCATCCAATAGCGGGCGAACGGCCGTCCGGCGGCGGTGGACTGGGCGAGTTCGTTCTCGTGGTGGGGGAAACGCAGATCGATCCCGCCACCATGGATGTCGAACTCGTCGCCCAGGTACTTGCCGGCCATCGCCGAGCACTCCAGGTGCCATCCGGGGCGGCCGCGGCCCCACGGGGTCTCCCACGACGCAGTCTCCGGTTCGCCGGGCTTGTGGCCCTTCCATAGCGCGAAATCCCGAGGATCCTTCTTGCCGCGCGGCTCGGAATCCTCCGCAGGCTCCATGTCGTCGATCTTCTGCCGGGACAGTCGACCGTAGTCCGGCCAGGAGCGCACGTCGAAGTAGACATCGCCCGAGCCGTCGGCGGCCGGGTAGGCGTGACCGCGGTCGATCAGGATCTTGATCAACTCGATCATCTCCGGGATGTGTCCGGTGGCCCGCGGTTCGTAGTCGGGCGGGATGCAGCCCAGCGCGGCGTACGCATCGTGCAACTCGCGCTCGAACCGGTAGGCCAGCGCCCACCACGGCACGCCCTGTTCCCTGGACTTGGCGAGGATCTTGTCCTCGATGTCGGTCACGTTGGCGATCACCGTGACCCGGTAGCCGAGATGAGTCAGCCAGCGGCGCAGCACATCGAAGACGACCTCCTTGCGGATGTGCCCGACATGCGGCGCGGACTGGACCGTCAGGCCACAGTGGTAGATCGACACCTGACCCGGGACCACGGTGTCGAGGTCCCGCACGGATTGCGTGGCGGAGTCATAGAGTCGAAAAGGCACAGCTGAAGCTTAGTTGCGGACCAGTCGACACGCACTTTCGTTGACGCCTGCTGTCAGTTGCGCCCGTTCACTGGGCGCTGTCACCCTCGGAATCGACCAGCCGGTTGAGTGCGGTGATCGCGGTGCGCAACGCCTTGCGTTCGCTGGGGGACAGGGTGGCCAGCCGCGGCGCCAGGAACGAACCCAGCTCGTGCCGGATGGCCGACAGTTGCGCCCGGCCCTTGGAGGTCACCGAGATGAGTGACACCCGGGCATCGCGCGGATCGGAGTGTCGCTCGACGTAGCCCAACTCCTCCAACCGCTTGATGTGATTGGTGATGGTCGGCTGCGAGCTGCGTTCCTGCACGGCAAGATCGCTGATCTTCAGCTGCCCGGCGTCCCGCAACCTGGAAAGGATCCGGGTCGCAGCGACACTCAGACTGGTGCGCTCCGCCGGTGTCCAGCGGACGACCCGGGCTGAGGTGGCTATCAGGTCTTCACCGAGGCGGTGGAGATCGTCGGTCATTTCCGAATCGTAACCGCAATCGGCGTGCCCGGAGGGCCATCGCGGCCCAAAGGACGTGTGTAACCTCAGCCGTGAGGCATCTTCAGCACGGAATTCCCGCAGGAGCGCGTTATGCCTGTCGATCGGATGTTGCCGACCCCTGAGGCGGCGGAACTCGTCGGCCTGATCGCCGAGATCGCCCGCGAGCAGCTGGCTCCGCGGGCGAGCGAGGCGGAGGCTGCAGCGCGATTCCCGCGCGAGGAGTTCCGGGTGCTCGGCCGCGCCGGCCTGTTCGGGATGCCGTACCCGGAACGCTGGGGCGGCCTCGATCAGCCGTACGAGGTCTATCTGCAGGCGCTGGAAGAGGTCGCGATCGCCTGGATGGGTGTCGGTGTCGGGGTCTCGGTGCATGTGATGACCTGCCTGGCGCTGGTGCGCCACGGGACCGATGATCAACGTGGCCGGTTCCTGCCCGACATGTTGGGCGGCGAACTGCTGGGGGCGTACGCCTTGAGCGAGCCGCAGGCAGGTTCGGATGTGGCAGCCATGACCACACGCGCCAAGCGCAGCGACTCCGGCTACGAACTGCACGGTCAGAAGGCTTGGATCAGTCATGCCGGTCAGGCGGACTACTACCTCACCTTCGCCCGGACCAGCGGTGATCGCAATCACGGGGTGAGCTGTTTCCTGGTTCCGGCCGGCATCCCGGGTCTGGCGATCGGCGAGCCCGAGCGCAAGATGGGTCTGACGGCATCGTCGACCGCCTCGGTCTACTTCGACGGCGCGCCGCTCCCGGATGACCGGATGATCGGCGTCGAGGGTGAGGGACTGAAGATCGCTCTCGGCGCCCTGGATTCCGGACGCCTCGGCATCGCGGCCGGGGCGACGGGGCTTGCGCAGGCGGCGCTGGACGTGGCCTCGTCGTACGCCAACCAGCGGGTGCAGTTCGGCCGGACGATCGCCGAATTCGAGGGCCTGCAATTCCTGCTGGCCGACATGGCCGCTGCGGTCGACAACGCCCGCGCGGCGTATCTGATGGCCGCCCGGAAGCGTGACGCGGGCAAACCGTTCAGCCGGGACGCGGCCGTGGCCAAACTGACCGCCACCGACGCGGCCATGAAGGTCTCCACCGACGCGGTACAGGTGCTCGGTGGCTACGGCTACACCCGGGAATTCCCGGTCGAACGCTATATGCGCGAGGCCAAGGCCACCCAGATCTTCGAGGGCACCAACCAGATCCAGCGTCTGGTGATCGCCCGGGAGTTGCTCAAGCACGCGTGATCGGTCAAGCTCGGGTGGTCTGCGGTCGCAACGGCGCGGCCGCAGGCCAACCCCCTACCTGCGGGTGGACCCGGTCCGGGCTAGGCGTTCCGGTTCTTCTCGTCCCGCCAGGCCAGCCACTCCTTGAGCGGGCCGAGGTCGTAGCCGGTCGCACCATCGCATTCCACGGTCAACAGCCGGGTCCCGACCTCGTAGAGCGCATCGCCGCCGTCATCAGGTGATCTTGGTGCACCACCGGCCCGTTCGATCTCAGCCGGATCGCGACCGACGGTGGCGCACCAGTCGTCCAGCACGCCGTTCTTGTGGGCCAAGGTCTCCGCCGAGCCGAAGCCGTGCCAGATGTCGGCATGCTCCGCGACGATCTTGAGTGTCTTGCGTTCGCCGCCGCCACCGATCAGCACCGGAATGCTCCGGGTCGGCTGCGGGTTGAGCTTGGCCCAACGCGCCTTGATCCGGGGCAACGCCTCGGCCAGTGCGGCGATCCGGGATC
The DNA here is from genome assembly GCF_009707365.1 of Microlunatus sp. Gsoil 973. GTDB lineage: Bacteria > Actinomycetota > Actinomycetes > Propionibacteriales > Propionibacteriaceae > Microlunatus. The sequence continues at coordinate 2,939,977 of NZ_CP046122.1, read as the reverse complement.
CCGCGGTGCCGAATTCGTAGCCGTACTCGGCGTAGTCGCGTTCGAACCAACCGGCACCGATGGCGAGGATCAACCGGCCGGAGCTGATGTGATCAACCGTTCTGGCCATGTCGGCGAGCAGGTCGGGGTTGCGGTAGGTGTTGCAGGTGACCAGCGCACCGATCTCGGCCCGGCTGGTCTGCTCTCCCCACGCGCCCAGCATCGTCCAGCATTCGAAGTGCTTGCCGTCGGGTTCGCCGGAGAGCGGGAAGAAGTGATCCCAGTTGAAGATCACGTCGACACCGAGTTCCTCAACAGCATCGACGGTCCGACGGATGTCGGCATAGTCGGCGTGCTGCGGTTGGATCTGGACACCGATCCGCATCGGGCGACCGGCGGCGTGCGGCTGTTGGGTCATGGTTTCTCCATTCCTGGCAGGGACGGTCGGTGCATCGGGCAACACGGACGAGGGGAGTGTGGCCCCTCGGCGCTAACGGACGAGGTCGGAGTAGTCGGGGTGGCGGGCGATCCAGCCCTTGATGAAGGGGCAAATAGGGCGTACGGCGATGCCGTCGGCCCTGGCCTGGTCGAGGACCGCGCGGGCCAATGTGCTGCCGATGCCCTGCCCTTCGGCCGCCGGATCGACCTCGGTGTGGGTGAACGTGATCTTGCTGTCGGCACGGATGTATTCGACGTGACCGTAGACCGTTCCGTCCGCGTCGGTTGCCTCGTAGCGGTGCTTCTCCGGTACGTCGTTGACCGTGATCGTCATCACCGGTGATCCTCTCCATCGGTTCGGCGGGACGGTTTGCTTCGGCGGCGGGGTTTCAAGATCGTGATCGGCATCGGTGGCGCGGGTATCCAATCCGAACCGTGACCCGGGACCACGCCGAAGCGTACGGAATGATCTTCCCACTCCTGCCTGGCCCCGAGGATGTCCTGGTGGCTGCGGCCGATGAAGTTCCACCACATGATCAACTCCGACTCGAACGGCTCGCCGCCGAGCATGATCAGCCGGGAGTCGGTCGCGGTGCTCAGTTCGACGCCGTCGTGGCCGAGACCGAGGTAGAGCAAGGAGCCGTTGGGAAGCGTACGCCCATCGACCCGGACGGCTCCGTCCAGCACCATCAGGCCGTACTCGAAGGTGCGCCGAAGATCGACAATGCTGGTGCCGGGGCGCAGGGAGAGCTGGGCACCGACCAGCGGTGTGAAGGTGGTCGCCGGGGAGCGTACGCCTCCGAACTCACCGGCCAGCACGGTCGCCGTCAGGTTGCCCGACTCGACGATCGGCAGCGTGCTGTGCTGCTCGAACGATGGCACGACGGTCAGGGCGTCATCGGGCAGCGCGACCCACAACTGCAGGCCGCGGAGTGGGTCCGGGCCGCGCAGGCTGATCTCGGAGTGGGACACGCCCTGTCCGGCCGTCATCAGGTTGAGCTCACCCGGCCGCACGGTCACGTCCGAGCCGACCGAGTCGCGGTGGTGGATCGAGCCGGACAACGGCCAGGTGACGGTCTGGAGTGCGGTGTGCGGGTGGGGGAGGACGACCATCGAGTCGGCGGGTGCCGGACCGAAATGATCCAGAAAACACCAGGCGCCGATGGTCGGCACGTGGCGCGACGGCAGGGTCCGGTTCACGGTGATGCCACGGACCCCGCCGAGCGGCACGTTGCGAGCCTCGATGAGCAGGGTGCCGTCGGTGGGCGCCGAGGTGCAGTCGGTCTCCTCGGGGGCGATCTCGAGATTGCTCATCCGTCCTCCGCTCCTGCTAGGGCTGCTTCTGGCGCTCGGCACTCCGGCGCCGTAGTGCCTCGATGTCGAGGCGGTTCGGATCGAAGGCCGGTTCGGGCCCGCCGGTGCCGGTCTCCGGACTGAGGTCCCCGTCCTCCCAGGGGTCGTACGGCTTGTCGCCGTCGCCGTCCGCGTAGCCCTGGGACGGATCGTACGGGTTCTCCAACCGGCTGAGTTCGTCGCCGTCGGGCACCTCGATCTGCTCGTCCGGCAGATTCCGCAGCACGGTGCGTACGTAGCTCCGAGCGGCCTCCGGCATCGGAATCTCGTGGCCCGCCTTCTCCGACTCGAACCAGCGGTGATCCAGCACCTCGTGATAGATCTGCGCCGGTTCGAGCTTGCCGCGCAGGTCGGTGGGGATCGCCTCGAGCACAGGTTCGAACCGCTGTTGCAGCCACTGGTGGGCAACGATCGCCTCGTCGCCGTTCTGCTGGTCGGTCTGGGCACGGAAGTAGTCCAGGTCGTTGAGCAACCGACGGGCCTGGTTCTCCTCGACGTCGAGCCCGGTCAACCGGAGCAGCCGGCGGGAATGGTGGCCCGCGTCGACCACCTTGGGCTGGATCCGCACCGTTGACCCGGCGAAGTCGGTGGTGATGTCAAGTTCGGCGACATCGAAACCGAGCGCGTTGAGCCGCCGGACGCGGCCCTCGATGCGGTGCATCTCGCTGCCGTCGAACTCCTCGACATCGGTCAGCTCGGCCCACAGCTCCCGGTACCGGCTCTCGATGGTCTCCACCAGGGTCTGCGGATCCAGTGACTCGTCCAGCAGGCCACCCGCCTGGACGTCCAGGAACTCGCCGAAGAGGTTGGTCCGGGCGATGGACAAGTCGTGTTCGCGCTGGCCGTCGGTGAGGCTTTCGTGCAGTTCACCGGTCTCGGCGTCGACCAGATAGGCGGCGAACGAACCGGCATCGCGCCGGAACAGGGTGTTTGACAGCGACACGTCGCCCCACAGGAAGCCGACGAGATGCAGCCGGGCGAGTAGCACCACCATGGCGTCGACGAGCCGGTTGACCGTGTCCTGGCGGACACCGCGATTGAACAGCGAGCGGTAGGGCAGCGAGAACTGCAGGTGCTTGGTGATCAGGATCGGGTCGAGCTGGTCGCCGTCGGCGTCGATCCGCTCGGTGACCACGCCCACCGGCTCGACCGAGGGAGTGTCCAGGCGGTTGAGGTCGCGCAGCAGTTCGTACTCGTGCCGGGCGAGGTGTTCGACGACTTCCTTGAAGGCGTAGATCTCCTTGCCGACCCGGACGAAGCGGACGACGTGGCGGGAGATGCCACGCGGCAACGCGACGAGATTGTCCGTCGGCCAGTCCTCCAACGGCGTCCCCCAGGGCAGCGTGATCAGCTGAGGATCAGGCCGGGCGGACAGGAAACGAGGCACGGAAGTCCTTCGAACTCACTGCGAACTCAGGTTGAGCTCACCAGGATAGGCGGCGACGAGCCCCCGGACGCACAGTGCGCCGGGGGCTCGTGGCCGTGAGACAGTCCTGCTCAGGCGGATGCCGTCACTCCTCAGTCGGAGATGCGATCACCGCTGCTGGTGGAGAACACGTGCAGGTGCTTCGGATCGGCAGTCAGCCGCACCGTGTTGCCACGGCCAGGTGCCTGACGAGCCGAGACCCGGGCCACGTACTGCTGACCGGTGAGCACCTCGTCCTGATGTCCGCTCAGCGTGCCGTACAGGTAGCTGTCGGCGCCGAGCTCCTCGACCATCACGACATCCAGCGGGATGCCCTGTTCGGCGATCGCGAAGTTCTCCGGCCGGACGCCGATGGTCAGGGTCTTCTCCCCATTGGTCCTGGCCAGCACCTCGCGAGCGACCGGGACGGTGTAGTCACCGACCTTGACACCGCCGTCGGTGACCTCGCCCTCGATCAGGTTCATGGCCGGCGAACCGATGAAGCCGGCCACGAACAGGTTCTTGGGCTTGTCGTAGAGGCTCAGCGGGCTGTCCACCTGCTGCAGCACGCCGTCGCTCATCACGGCCACCCGGTCGCCCATCGTCATGGCCTCGATCTGGTCGTGGGTCACGTAGACGGTGGTGACACCCAGCCGGGCCTGCAGGGCACCGATCTGGGTACGCGTGGAGACGCGGAGCTTGGCGTCAAGGTTGGACAGCGGCTCGTCCATCAGGAAGACCTGCGGGTTACGCACGATGGCACGACCCATCGCGACGCGCTGGCGCTGGCCGCCGGACAGAGCCTTCGGCTTGCGGTTGAGGAACTCCTCCAGTCCGAGCAGCTTGGCGGCGTCCAGGACCCGCTGCTGGCGCTCGGACTTCGGCACATTGGCCATCTTCAGCGCGAAGCCCATGTTGTCGGCCACCGTCATGTGCGGGTACAGCGCGTAGTTCTGGAAAACCATCGCAATGTCCCGGTCCTTCGGCGGCAGATCGGTGACATCGCGATCACCGATGGTGATGCTGCCCGAATTCACCTCTTCGAGGCCCGCGAGCATGCGGAGCGAGGTGGACTTGCCACAGCCGGACGGTCCGACCAGAACCATGAATTCGCCGTCACCGATCTCCAGATCAAGTTTGTCGACGGCGGGTCGATCCGACCCAGGATAGATACGAGTTGCCTCGTTGAATGACACGGCAGCCATGCCGCACTTCCTTCCACGGGCAGGTACGTGCCCGACGATCCGTAGTGGATAGAAACTGGCCCAAGAATGACATGCGGTCGGCCCGCAGACAAGGGCGGGGTGGAAAGCGATATCCGTGGGCTCGTCCGAGCGGCCTGCGAGTGGGGACTCTGAGCAGGGTTGCCCAGGTCAGCGCGCCGACGAGATGTGATCGGCGAGATCAACACTCGACGATGTTGACCGCGAGCCCGCCGCGTGCCGTCTCCTTGTACTTGATCTTCATGTCCCGACCGGTCTCCATCATCGTCTTGATCACCTTGTCCAGGCTGACCGTATGCCGGCCGTCCCCGCGCAGGGCAAGACGTGCTGCGGTGATCGCCTTCACCGAGGCGACGGCATTCCTTTCGATACAAGGAATCTGGACCAGGCCGCCGACAGGGTCGCAGGTCAGCCCGAGGTGGTGCTCCATGCCGATCTCCGCTGCGTTCTCCACTTGATCAACACTGCCTCCGAGCAGTTCGGCCAGAGCGCCGGCGGCCATCGAACAGGCAGTGCCGACCTCGCCCTGGCAACCGACCTGAGCTCCGGAGATCGACCCGGTCTGCTGGTAGATGGCACCGATCGCACCGGCGGTGAGCAGGAAGCGAATGATCTTGTCGTCCTGGTTGGCCGGATCGACACCGGGCCCGAAGCGTACGGCGTAGTGCAGCACCGCCGGGATGATGCCTGCCGCGCCGTTGGTCGGTGCGGTGACCACCCGTCCACCGGCGGCGTTCTCCTCGTTGACGGCCAGCGCCCACAGCGTCACCCAGTCTATCGCAGCCAGCGGGTCGACGGCGGCGTCCGAAGCCGGTGAGGCGGCCAATTGGTCGTGCAGTTCGGCGGCCCTGCGTCGTACCTTCAGCCCGCCCGGCAGTACGCCCGAGGTCTGGCAGCCGTGATCGACACAATCGGCCATCGTCCGCCAGATCCGAAGCAGTCCGGCGCGGACCTCCGCCTCCGAACGCCGTGCGCACTCGTTGGCCAGTGCGACATCGGAAATCGCACGTTGATTCTGGTGGCAGATCGCCAGCAACTGCTCCGCCGTTTCGAACCGATAGGGGACGGCGGTCGGGTCGGGGCGGACCTTCGGACGTCCCGACCCGTCGTCGTCGAGTACGAAACCGCCACCGATCGAGTAGTAGGTCCGTTCGGCGATCACCTGCGATCCGTCCACATCCCAGGCGGTGAAGGTCATTCCGTTCGGATGGAACGGCAGTGACCTGCGCCGGTGCAGGACAAGATCGTGATCGGGATCGAAACCGACCTCGTGGACACCGGCGAGCCGGATCCGACCGGTGCTGCGGATCTTCGCTGCGCGGTCGGGAGCGGTGTCGGTGTCGACCGTTTCCGGGTCCTCGCCCTCCAGCCCCCACAGCACGGCGTTCTCGCTGCCATGTCCGTGGCCGGTCGCGCCCAGCGACCCGAACAACTCCGCCCTGACCCGGCCGACCTGCCGAAGTCGCTGATGGTGATCAAGATCACCGACGAACCGTGCGGCGGCGCGCATCGGCCCGACAGTGTGTGAGCTCGACGGGCCGATACCGATGCTCAACAGGTCGAAGACGCTGATACTCACTCCGGATCGAGACTCCGATCGGCAATTGCCGGTTGCGGGTGCCGCCGCGGCTCCAGTCCGGACATCTTCATAGTTCCAGTATGTGCACACGCCCCCAACGCCGCCGTCGACCGCGGCACGCACGCATGCTCAGCGGTGTCGACCCGGCGTGGAACGCGTGTCGCTACCGATCGCCGGGCAGATGACCACCAAGACTGGGGCTGACGCGTCCTCCTCAATCGTCGTGGGTACGTGTGCTGCGGTGCCGGGTATGAGCCGGCACCGCTTCTTCGGCCACCACGCTCTCCTGCCATCACCGCCCGATGCCGACGTCAGTCGGCACCGATCCGATCCGTCGGCCGGATGGTTCGCCGATGGAATACGGTCGACATCGTGAAAGCGCTGGTGAAGACGGCGGCCGCTCCTGGGCTGGAGTTGACGGAGGTGCCGGAACCGCAGGTAGGGCCGACCGATGTGTTGATCGAGGTCAAACAGACCGGGATCTGCGGCACGGACCTGCACATCGACAGCTGGGACGACTGGGCGGCGACCCACGTGACTGCTCCGCTGATCGTCGGGCACGAGTTCTCCGGCGTTGTCGTCGAGACCGGTCCTGCCGTCAACGACGTCTCCGTCGGCGACGTGGTCAGCGGTGAGGGGCACCTGGTGTGCGGCCGCTGCCGGAACTGCCGCGCAGGACGCCGGCACTTGTGCATCAACACCCGCGGCATCGGCGTCCAGCTGGACGGCGCATTCGCCGAGTACATCGCGATGCCGTCGTCGAACGTCTGGGTGCACACCAACCCGATCGGTTTCGACGTCGCCGCGATCTTCGACCCGTTCGGGAACGCCGTGCACACCGCGCTGACCTTCCCGATGCTCGGCGAGGACGTGCTGGTCACCGGTGCCGGACCGATCGGCATCATCGCGGCGATGATCTCCCGCCACGCCGGTGCCCGGAACGTGGTGATCAGCGATCTGAGCCCGTCCCGGCTGGAATTGGCCTCCCGGCTCGGAGTGAGCCTTGCTCTGGATGCCCGGGAGCACCAGCCGCGGGAGGCCTACGGCCGGCTCGGCATGTTGGAAGGTTTCGACGTCGGCCTGGAGATGTCGGGGAGTCCGGTCGCTCTCCGGGACATGATCTCCTCGATGACCCACGGCGGTCGGATCGCTGTCCTGGGACTCCCGTCGGGCGAGGTCAACATCGACATCGCCACGGTCGTGCTGAACATGCTGACGATCAAGGGCATCTACGGCCGGGAGATGTTCGAGACCTGGTACGCGATGTCGGTACTCCTGCAAAGCGGTCTGGACATCTCCGGGGTGATCACCGACCGGTTCGATCACACGGAATACGAGAAGGCCTTCGAGACGGCGCGTTCCGGGCACGGTGGCAAAGTGATCATGAGTTGGGAGAAGTGATGTACGGGTCGATGAAGGATCAGCTCTCCGCAGAAGTGCAGCAGTTGCGGACCGAGGGGCTGTACAAGGCCGAATCGGTGATCGACACACCGCAGTCGGCCTCGATCGGAGTCGGCGGCCAGACCGTCCTCAACCTCTGCGCGAACAACTATCTCGGCCTTGCCGATCATCCGGCGATGATCAAGGCGGCCCACGAAGGTCTGGACCGTTGGGGATTCGGCATGGCATCGGTCCGGTTCATCTGTGGCACCACAACCCTGCACAAGCAGCTCGAGGCGAAGATCTCCGGCTTCCTCAAGACCGACGATGCGATCCTGTACAGCTCCTGTTTCGACGCCAACGGTGGCCTGTTCGAGACGTTGTTGACCGACCAGGACGCAATCATCTCCGACGAACTCAACCACGCAAGCATCATCGACGGCGTGCGACTGTCCAAGGCCCGCAGGCTGCGGTATCGCAATCGCGACATGGCCGATCTTGAAACGCAGCTCCAGTCGGCGGGCGACGCGCGATATCGGTTGATCGCAACCGACGGGGTGTTCTCGATGGACGGCTACGTCGCCCCGCTGGACAAGATCGTCGAACTCGCCGAGGAATACGACGCCCTGGTGATGGTGGACGACTCACACGCCGTCGGCTTCGTGGGTCCGAACGGTGCCGGCACACCGGAACTGTTCGGTGTCCAGGACAAGATCGACATCGTCACCGGCACCCTCGGTAAGGCGCTCGGCGGTGCGAGCGGTGGCTACACGGCGGCCCGAGCCGAGATCGTTGAGATCCTCCGTCAGCGGTCCCGTCCGTATTTGTTCTCCAATTCGCTCGCTCCGTCGATCGCCGCAGCAGCTGTGGCGGCTCTTGACCTTCTCGAGTCATCGGGCGACCTGTTGTCGCAACTACGGGACAACACGACGTACTTCCGAACGGAGATGACCCGCCGCGGTTTCGAGATTCCCGAGTCCGATCACGCGATCGTCCCAGTGATGATCGGCGATGCGGTCAAGGCCGGCCAGATGGCCGACAAGCTGCTCGCCGACGGGATCTACGTCCGGGCGTTCTCCTATCCGGTGGTGCCGCGCGGCAAGGCGCGGATCCGCACCCAGATGTCGGCCGCGCATACCCGCGATGATCTTGACCGGGCGATTGCGGCGTTCGAGCGGGCGCGGGAAGCGATCCAGTAGCGAGGACCGGGCGGCGGCAGCTCAGCACAACTGTCGTTGTGGTGGGCGGTCAGCTGTCGACCGGTCCGGTCAGACGTTGATCAATCTGATGGCGGCGACGGGGTGTCGGATCGATAATCCGATCCGCCTGTTCGTCTCTGCGGAATCGTTCCTGATCGCCCTACTCGGCATCCCGGCCGGTGAACCGAGAGCTCGGGCGTTGGTGTGCCCGTTCCACCCCTACCGGTTCGTCCAATACGGGTGGCCTGCCGAATACCGGCGAGGACGGGTCTGGTGGCGACCACCCGAGCAGATCGACCCCGACAGGAACCCATCCTCAACGCCATCCACCGCAACACGCCCTACGCACCTGACACGCCCCTGATCACCCGGGAAAGCTGCGCAGTTGATCACGCCGGACTGGCTGCGAGGCGATCACAGATCCAGCCGGTAGCGGTGACCGAGTTCGGTTTCTCCGATCGGTACGAAGCCTGCGCTGGTGAACAGCCGACGCGCGGCATCGTTGTAGCCGTACACCTCGTTGACCAGGATCTCCGTACGCCCGGCTTCCCTCGCGTAGGTGATCAAGGTTCGGAGAACGTTGCGTCCGATCCCGCGGCCGCGGGCGGGCGGACACAGCAGGATCGGAATGCCGCTTGGTTGCAGGGTGACGTCGCCGATCGGCGTCCAGCCCGTCGGCGTCAGCTCCTCGATCAGGAAGAGCTCGCCGGTGTCACGCAAATGACGAAACATCCGCAGCAACCGATCCGCATCGTACCGGTCCGCGTTCGGCCCATCGACCATGCGGACGGTGTCGCGATCGCGATACCAGGTCAGCAACGCACCCAGCAGGTCCTGCCCTGCCTCGTCGGGGTCGAAGCGGCGCAGCCGCACCGATTCGCCGACCGCGATCATGATCACACCGAGGTGAACGCGTCATAGGCGTGCTGGCCGAACAGCACGAACGTCACCTCGCGTACCGACGTGTCCGTCGACCGCACCGTGGTGACCGCGATCCGGGCGGCATCGTCCATGGGCCAGCCGTAGATTCCGGCCGAGATCGCCGGGAAGGCGACGCTTGCGGCCCCGAGTTCATCGGCGACCCGCAGCGACTCGCGAAAGGCCGAGGCCAGCAGGTCTGACCGGTCCTGCGACGCGGCGTACACCGGACCGACGGTGTGGATCACCCAGCGCGCGGGCAGACGACCAGCGGTCGTGGCCACCGCCTGACCGGTCGGCAGGCCGTCGGGGTATCGCGTCCGGCGGAGCTCCTTGCACTCGGCGAGGATCTCGGGGCCGCCGCGACGATGGATGGCGCCGTCGACGCCGCCACCACCCATCAAGGACGAGTTCGCCGCGTTGACGATCGCATCCACGTCGACCTCGGTGATGTCTCCCTGCAGGAATCGCAACTCGGTCACGGCGCAACGTTAGCCACAACCAACGCGTGGGTCCGGAAGGTCGTCGGTCAGTCCGGAGCGTAGGCCGCACTTTGTCGGCGCATGATCTCCCGCATCGACGTGCCACGCGGCACGCCGTACATCGTCATCGGAAAATCCAGCTCCTGCTGCACCGCCCAGATCTCCTCATGTCGGTCCGGTGGGAACAACTGCGCCGGATCGCCCGCCGCAACCCAGCCGATCGGCAGCACGGTGTCGGCGGCGAGGACCGAGTTGACGTGCAGCACGCTGTTGATCCGAAGCTCCGACCGTTCACCGACGACCGCACCGGCGAAGACCGACACACCAGTGGCGAGAAAGACCTCGTCCTCGATCCGGGCGCCGTTCAGATGCGCGTGCGGTCCGATCAGTACCGCATCGCCGATCCGCAAGGGATGCTTCGGCCGCCCGCGCAGCACAGCGTTCTCCATCACCAGAACGTCCGCGCCGATGATCACCGGCCCGCGATCGCCGTTGACCACCGCGCCGTGCAGCACCCGAGCACCAGGTCCGAGTGTCACGTCACCGGTCACCACCGCGGTCGGTGCCACCCACGCCGTCGTGTCAATGGTTCCCATCGGTCGAGCGTATGCGGGCGGCGCCCGACCCCCGCGCTGGCGCGATCGGACGCGCGGTTCTATGTTGGGCCCAGAATTAAAGACCAGTCGTACGCCAAATTCTCGCCAACGCGGGTGGACGGCCGGTCGTCGAAGCGCACAGGTGGGAGCAGGGCTTGACCAACGCGTTGACCCATGAGGTCGTCATCACAGGTTTCGGTGCGGTCACCCCGGTCGGCAACGATCGGGAGAGCACCTGGCGGGCCCTGGTAGCCGGGACCTCCGGCGTGGCACAGATCACCCAATTCGACTCCAGCGATTTCGCGGTGCACATCGCGGCCGAGGTCAAGGGGTTCGACCCGGCGGGCGTCGTCACCGGCAAGCGGCTGCGACGCTCCACGCGGTTCACCCAGCTTGCCGTCACAGCCGCCCGGGAGGCTGCGCTGGACGCCGGCCTGATCGGTCCTGAGGCCGACGTACCGCGCGACGAGCGGGACCGGGTCGACCTGGCCGACGGCATCGACGCGCAGCGGGTCGGTGTGGTGATCAATGCCGCGGTAGCCGGCTTCGACACCATCGAACACGCGACTCGGCAGTTGCTGGGCGATCAACCCGGCCGGATCAGCCCGTACTTCGTGTCATCGTCACTGACCAACATGCCGGCCTGTGAGGTGGCCATCGATCTCGGGCTGCACGGGCCGGTGACGGCCAGCGCGCTGGCCTGTGCCAGCGGTGTATACGCCTTTCTCGAGGCCCGCCGGCTGATTCTCGCCGGCGAGGCCGATGTTGTGGTCTGCGGGGGCACCGACGCCGCCATCACCCCTGCCATGTTCGCCGGTCTGCAGGCGATGGGCGCGCTCAGCAAGTACGACGGTGATCCGGCCAAGGCATCCCGGCCGTTCGACGCCGACCGCGACGGGTTCGTCTTCGGTGAGGGCGCAGTGGTTGCCGTGCTCGAATCCGCCGAACACGCCGCACGGAGGGGTGTGAAGCCGTACGCCTCGGTGGCCGGTGGCGCGCTCACCGCCGATGCCTTTCACGTCAGTGCTCCCGAGCCGACCGGCACGTACGCCGCCAACTCGATCTCCGCCGCCCTGCGCAACGCCGGGGTGAAACCCGACGAGGTGGACTACGTCGCCGCCCACGGCACCTCGACCAAGGCCAACGACCGCACCGAAACCGCGGCGCTGCACCAGGCGTACGGGGAATCCGCCGGCAAACTCGCCATCAGCAGCCCCAAGTCGATGGTCGGGCATCTGATCGGCGCGGCGGGCGCGCTCGGCGCGATGGCCTCGGTGCTGGCCATTCGTGACCAGGTGGTGCCACCGACGATCAACCTCGACACGCCTGATCCCGACTGCGATCTGGACTATGTTCCCAACGTTGCGCGGCGCATGCCGGTCGGGATCACCGCTACGAACGCGTTCGGATTCGGTGGTCAGAACTGTGTCGCGGTGTTCAGCGCCGTACAGTGACCGGCATCGTTCGGTGAGCCGACGCCGATCGATGGAGTCGTGACCGATCGACGAGGATCGGGTGGAAGGGGATCGAGGGGACCATGCCATACCGCTACGACAACAGCGCCTATCGCGCCACGTTCGACGCCAACTTCACCTATCTGGCAGGTTTCTGGCGCAACGTCCGACGCTTCGGGGACCGGCCGGCGTTGATCGATCCGGGTTCGGCCGGCAGCTGGACCTACGCCGAACTCGGCGACGTCGTGGCCCGGCTCGCCCAAGGTCTGGCCGACCGCGGGGTCGGACCGGGTGACGTGGTCACCTACCAGCTCTTCAATTCGGCCGAATTCGCCCAGCTGTATCTGGCGATCGAGCACCTCGGTGCGATCGCGTGCCCGATCAACTTCCGGTTCTCCCCGGGTGAGACGGCCCACGTACTGGACGACAGCGTGCCCCGGGTCTTCATCTACGACGCCACGCTTGCCGAGTCGACCAGGACCGCGCTGGAGCTTGCCGATCATCGGCCCGGCGTCCTGGTCGCGGTCAGTGGCGAGCCTGGAATCGACGGTGCCGAACGCTACGAGGACCTGCCTGCCGAGCCTGGGCTCCCGACGCCGTACGACAAGGCGACCGCCTGGGACGAATCGCTGCGGCTCTACACGTCCGGGACCACGGGGATGCCCAAGGGCGTCTCGCTGCCGAACGCAGCCGAGGTGCTCAGCGCTCACGACGTGATCATGCACTTCCCACTGGCCCCGCAGGACAAGACCATGAACATGACGCCCTGGTTCCACCGCGGCGGCATCTCTTCCGGCGGCCCGCAGCCGGTGTTCTACGTCGGCGCCGCTTCGGTGATCTTGAAGCATTTCGACGCTGATCTTGTTCTCGATCTCGTTCAGCAGGAGGGTCTGACATTCCTGATCGGTGCGCCGACCAACCTCGCGCTGTTGGCCGCGGCCCAGGAGAAGAATCCGCGAAATCTGCAGACGTTGCACGGCATCGTCACGATGGGCGCGCCCCTGGAGCGGGCCGCCTGCCTGCGCTACCAGGAGGTGCTGACGCCCCGGATCTTCAACGGTTACGGCACGACGGAGGCGTTCTGGAACACCTTCCTCCGGCCTGCCGACCTTCCTGATCATGCCGGCAGCGCCGGACAGGCGTGTACCGACGACGATGTCCGGGTCGTCAACGTCTACGAAGATCGGCCGGCCGATCCCGATGATCTTGCCGTAAAGGACGGTGCGACGACCGGCGAGGTGATCATGCGGTCACTGAAGTCGGGTTATGCGTACGTGAACAAGGCCGACGAACAGCAGGCCAAGTTCCGCGACGGCTGGCTCTACTCCGGCGACCTGGGCACCTGGGACGAGGCGGAGTTCGTCACCATCGCCGGCCGCAAGGACGACATGATCATCTCCGGTGGGGAGAACGTCCATCCGGTGCAGGTCGAGGAGGTGCTCAACGAGCACCCCGGAGTCGTCGACTCGATAGTGGTCGGGCTTCCCGACGATCGCTGGGGCGAGGTTGTCGTCGCCTACGTCCAACCGTCGGACGCCGGTCTGACGGCCACCGAGCTGGACAAGCACTGCCTGGCGAGCCCGATGCTTGCCGACTTCAAGCGTCCCCGGCGGTACGGCTTCGTTGATGATCTTCCCCGTACGGCAACCGGGAAGAAGATGCACTACGTCCTGCGTGGCCGACTGAACGATCCGGCCGTGGTTGATCAACTTCACAAGCCCTGATCGGTGCCGGTCCGACCGGCGTTCGAGCTGACCTTCGGCTGCCGCGGTTTCACAGCCGATCGTGACACGATGTGCCTGATGTGCTGACCGTATGGTGTCGAACTGGACGCCGGGGTAACAGGTTGTGGTGATCGACCCGAAGGAGCCAACCCGTGCCGGAACCGCGGAATGCGGCCGATCTTGATCAGCCCAGCTCGGGCCCGCGGGCATCCAACCAGGAGCCGGCAACGGGGCAGAGGTTGTTGTTGGTCACCGGCCCGGGGCGCAGCGGGACCAGCGCGGTCAGCGGGGCACTGAACCAGCTGGGGGTTCACATACCACCTCCCCTCGTCGGACGGAACGAGAGCAACGAGCGCGGCTTCTACGAGACCCGCTGGGTCGTCGACTTCCAGAAGGAGGTGCTGGCCCGCGCTCACACGTACGAGTTCGACGCCGACCCCAACGCGGTCCGGCGGATCGCCCGGGTAGCAGACGAGCAGACGCGTTCCCGGTTGACGGACTGGCTCGGCGGCGCGGTCGACGGACATCGGCAGGTGGTGATCAAGGACCCGCGATCGATCTGGTTGACCGACCTGTGGACCGAAGCCGCCAGGGCGCACGATCTGGCGATCAGCTATCTGACGATGTTGCGGTATCCGACCGAGGTGGCCGGCAGCCGCTCGACCTACTACGGCAACATCGACGACGAACGCAAGGCCCGGGACTACGCGATCTCCAAGGTGGCCGGCTGGATCAACGTCAGCCTGCTCACCGAGCGCCGGACCCGCGGCCGGCGACGGGTCTACCTGCGTTACACCGACCTGCTCGCCGACTGGCGTACCGCGCTTGGCCGGGTCCGCGACGGACTCGGCTTGGAATTCTCCGCGCCCCTGGCGCCTGGGGAACCCAGCCCGGTCGACGACTTCATCAGCCCCGAGCTGCACCGGATCAGGACCGGCTGGAACGAACTCGACGTCCCGCCGGCGCTGCAGCAGCTCGCCGACGACGTCTGGGCAGCCTGCGAGCGTCTCGCCGACGAGGGTGGCGATGCTGATCTTGGTACCGAGTTCGACGCGCTGGCCGACCGGTACGGCCGGCTGTACCGGGACGCTGCCGCCATCAGCAGCGACACCAGGGCGTCGGCGGTGGACCGGGCCCGCAGTCAGGCATCGGCCAAGATCGAGCGGCTCAATCACAAACTCACCAAGACCAAGAGGGCCTTGGCCACTGCCGAAGAGGAGCTGGCGGCGCTGGAACCGAACCACCGGTCCGGCGCGGCCCAGGCGCTGCGGCGTACCTCGCGCGGGACCGCCCGCAGGCTGCGCAGGCTCGGTCGTCGCGTTGCCCGAGGCGTACGGTCCCGCCTGGACCGCTAGTTCTCATCTCGCCGTAGCGGCCCTGCCGCGCCGGCCCAACAATTCCGAAGGTCAAACTTTGATGGTGTGCACCCGAATCGCCGAGATTCGACGCCTCACGCACAAAGTTTGAGGTTGCGGGACGGGGCGGACTGGCGGACCGGGCAGGGTCGGGCGGGTCACCACGGGCCGCGCCGTCCCGTTGATTCAGCAGAGCCCGGATCGGTTGTCTAGTATTGGCGGTCGCACAGGTGTCACCGGCCGCGTTAGCTCAGTTGGCAGAGCGTCGATCTTGTAAATCGAATGTCGGGAGTTCGATTCTCCCACGCGGCTCCAGAAGCCCGTCGGGCGCGAACCCGCCCGATGCGGCCGCCAGGTCGAGCCAGCTGCGCGCCGATGCCAGAGTCTCATCGCAGCCGATCACCGGGTGGGCCTTTCGGACCAGATTGTTCAGCACCCATTCGGCGGGTTCGACGAACGGGCCGCACGACACGGTCACCGGCTCACGGCCGTTGATCGCCGACCGCAGCAGGCCGCTGGCGACGTCCCACTCGACCGCACCCTCGCTGCCCGCGACCTGGACGATCGCCGAGGACGAGGCGACATCGCTGCGGCACCGGACCTCGAGCACCATCGGACCGTCGTCACCGTCGCCCTCGCTGTCAAGTGAGCCGACCGCGTCGACCGTGATGATCAACTGCCCGAACGCCAGGGCATCCTCGGGATCGTCGTCCAGGACCGCCCGATCGGCCGGAAGCGCTCGGGCTGTTCCGGGCCGGCCGCCGATCAGCCAGCCGAAGAGATCGAGCGCCTCGCTGGTGATCAGCCGCAGCTGGTCCGCCCCGTGCTCGGGTCCGACGATCACCGTGACCAGGTCCGGGCGCCCCAACCGTCCGGCGTCGATCAGCTCCTTGGCGGTCCGTGCGGCGGGGTGGCCCCGGTAGGTGTTGAGCACGGTGACCCGTCGGCCCGTCGTAGCGACCAGCCGGCCGATCGTGTCCAGTTCAGCGGAGGAGATGCAGATCGGCGGCGCCACCAGGACGTCCGCTCCGGAGTCGAGCGCATCGATCACCGCCCGGCCGGGATCCGGCAGGGCGACGGTGACCAGGGACGGATCGGCGCCGGTGAGCAGCTCGCGGTGGTCGGCCCAGGTCGGCAGATCATGCTGTACGGCGAACTTCTCGCGCACCGTGGGATCGGCCTCGCTCAGCCCGACGACGCGTACGCCTGCCCGCCGGCGCTGCAGGGCGGCAAGGAACAGCCGGTGCCGGGGGTCCGCCGCGCCGACCAGACCCAGCCGGATCATCGGCCGCGTCCTGACCGGGCCGGCACCGTCTCCAAGACATGCATGACAGGAGTATTGCCGACCACCCCGGAGTCGCGCAGCCGATCCCGCCCGGCATGATGATCCGCGATCTGCACGAGTTCCGGCTGAGGAGGCCCAGTGAGTCACGGTGACCGGGTACGGGTGGGACTGGCGATGGGCGAAGCGGTGGCCGCCCGGCAGTTCGGCCACGGCGAACTGGACGCGCTGAGCGACCGCGTCGATCTGCTGCCCGGCGTGATCACCAGCTTCGAGGATCCGGCCGCCCGGGCGGCGCTGGCCGAGGTGGACGTTCTGCTCACGTCCTGGGGCTGCCCGACGATCGATGAGGACGTACTGGGTCACGCCCCAAGGCTGCGGGCCGTCGTCCATGCGGCCGGAACGGTGAAGACGATCGCCGGTGACGGGGTCTGGTCCCGCGACCTCCCGGTCTCCTCGATGGCCGACCTGAACGCGTTGCCGGTGGCCGAGTACGTCCTGGCCATGATCCTGCTGGAGAACAAGCGGGTGCTGCCGGTCATCGAGGAGCACCGCCGGACCCGGAAGTTCCCCGACGAGTCGGTCTACGTCGGTGCCGGCAACTACCGCAAGCGGGTCGGCCTGATCAGCGCGTCGAAGGTCGGCCGCCGGGTCGCGGAATTGCTCCTGCCCTTCGACCTCGAGGTGGTGATCGCCGATCCGTACTGCCCGACGGACGAGATCGAATCCCTCGGCGCGAGCAAGATCGAACTGGCGGAACTCTTCGCCACCTGCGACATCGTCAGCCTGCACACGCCCTTGCTGCCGCAGACGATCGGGATGATCACCGGCGAGCTGCTCGGCCGGATGGCTGACGGCGCCACGTTCATCAACACAGCACGCGGGAAGATCGTCGATCATGAAGCGTTGATCAAGGAAGCCGCGACCGGGCGGATCCGGGTGATCCTCGACGTCACTGATCCCGAACCTCTCCCGGAGGACTCCCCGCTGTGGGACCTGCCCGACGTCGTGCTCACCCCGCATCTGGCCGGGTCAAAGGGCCGTGAGCTCGATCGGATGGCCGATGGCGCGGTCAGCGAGATCAACCGGATCGCCGCCGGCGAGCCGCTGCGCTTCCGCGTGCCGGCCGACCGTCGCGACCTGCTCGCCTGAACTGTCGCTCGGTTCGATGATCACCCGAGCCGCGATCAACTGAGCCCGGACGCCCCGACGAACACCGCACCGGCACCGCGGACAACGGCCGCCTCCTCCGGCAATAGGTACGCCGACTGCCCGCGACCCAGACCAAGATCAACGCCAGCCGATCTCAGCGTCACCGAACCGTCACCGCAGAGCACGACCCGGCCCGATCCGTGCGCCGGTACGGCGGTCCCGTCGCTGGGTGCGTGATCGACGTCGACACGCCACAGCGCGAATTCCGGTGCCTGGGTCCGGTAGCGGTACACGGCCTCGGAGACCTGCTCGATCGGAACCGGCCCGACCGGCCCTGGGGTGAAATCGAGGAGGCGGAGCAGCTCGTCGATGTCGATGTGTTTGCCGGTCAACCCGCCGCGCAGCACGTTGTCGGAGTTGGCCATGATCTCGACGCCGAGGCCCCTGAGGTAGGCGTGCAGATTGCCGGCCGGCAGGTAGAGGGCCTCGTACTTGTGCAGCGAGACGCGGTTCATCAGCAGGGCGGCCAGCACTCCGGGATCGCCCGGGTTGTAGGAGCCGATCTCCGCCGCGGTCCTGGCGAACCGGCCGACCGGGCCCGGCTCGGATGCCAGGACCGAGGCGGCCCGGGCGACGGCGATGACCAGCGACCGGGCGTCCGGCATCCGTAGCAGGGTTCCGAACACCTGCTCGAGCTCGGCCGCGCCGCCCGACTGCAGCGGGGAAACAAGATCGGTGGCCGCGGGCACGCCGAGGGCGGTGAACAGTTGGTACGTCGCGGCCGGTTCCCGGAACCCGCAGAGCGCCTCGAAATCTCCCAGGGCACACAGCGCTTCGGGCTTGGGCCAGTTGTCGCGGTAGGTCCGCTCCGGCGCGTCCCGCGGAATCCGGGCCGCCTCTTCGCGGGCGAACCCGTCCTCAGCCTGGGCCCGGTCCGGATGGGCCTGCAGGGACAACGGTCGCGCCGCCGCCAGCACCTTCATCAGGTACGGCAGCCGTGGCCCGAAGCGATCGACCGATGCGGCGCCGACCCAGCCGGCGGGATCGGCCGCGATCGCGGCGTCCAGCGGCTGCTCACCTTCGTCGGTGACCAGGCCGGCCGGGGCCAGCGGATGTGCCCCGAGCCATAGCTCGGCCTGCGGATCGTCGGTCGGCTCGGTGCCGAGGAACTGGGGCAGTGCGGTGGTCGAACCCCAGGCGTACGGCTGGATCCTGCCGACCAGGCGCTTCACCGGTCGACCGCCTCGACCCTGCCCGGCCCTTCCACCACGCCCATCCAGCGGTCCAGCGTGCGGGCCACGCCGAGGGTGTCAGCCCAGGGAACCAGCGGTGACTCCAACTCGCCACTGCGGAGTCGGTGCATCACCTCCTGGGCCTGCAACGTGTAGCCGCCGCCCGGAAGCTGGGTGACCAGCTCCTCGCTGGTTTCGGTCGGCGTACCGTCGGCCGGATCGCCGAGTCCGCCGCGAACGACGGTGATCGATTCCGGCTTGACCACGTTGCCGATCTCGATCCGCCCGTCCTCGCAGTAGACCGTCGTCCGGTTGGCAGGGGTCAGGTCGAGGGTGCACAGCAGCGACGCCGTCGCCGCGGGGCGCTCGGGCGTCGCGGGATAGGAGAAGACCGCCGCGGTGTGAGCATCGACCCCGGTGCGGGCACGGTAGCCCGCGCCGTGCACGCTTGCCGGCTCTCCGAGGAAGAGGTTCACCACATGGGTGGGGTAGACACCGAGGTCGAGGACCGCGCCGCCGGCCAGGTCGGGATTGAGCAGCCGATGATCATCGTCACCGGTGAACCGGAAGCCGAAGCTGACGTCGACGTGCCGGATCGGGCCCAGTTCACCGGAGGTGGCGATCTCCGCCGCCTTGCGCAGCAGGGGGATTGGTCCGGGTCCAGAGTGCTTCCATCAGGAACAGGCTGCGCTCCTGGGCGAGGTTGACCAGCGTCTCGGTGTCGGCCGCGCTCGCCGTGAGCGGCTTCTCCACCAGCACCGACTTGCCGGACTCGAGGCACAGCTTGGCCGACGCGAAATGATCACTGTGCGGTGACGCGATGTAGACCACATCGATATCGGGGTCTGCTGCCAGTTCGGCATAGCTGCCGTAGGGCCTGGCGAAGCCGTACTCGTCGGCGAACGTCTTGGCCTTGTCGATCGTTCGGGAGGCCACTGCGCCGAGTTCGGCCTCGCTCGGCATCAGCGCGAGGTCGCGGGCGAAGACGCCGGCGATGTGGCCGGTGCTGAGGATGCCCCAGCGGACGCGTGGCACAGTGGTGACTGGTTCGGATTTGGCGGTCACGGTGCTATCCAACCGCATGGCGCGGTGGGTTTCGATCCGGGCGCCTCGCCGACGGACTGAATGACATGAGTGTTATTTGCGTTTAGGATGGCCGCATGGTGTCAGCGAACGAGGCAGTCAGCGTTCCGGGTGACGACCGGGCGGGCGAACTCAGCGACCGCGATGCCGAGATCCTGTCCTTCGAACGCCAGTGGTGGAAATTCGCCGGGGCCAAGGAACAGGCCATTCGCGACAGGTTCGAGATGTCGGCGACCCGCTACTACCAACTGCTCAATGCGCTGATCGACCGGCCCGAGGCCCTGGCGCACGATCCGCTGCTGGTCAAGCGATTGCGGCGGCTGCGCGCGACCCGACAGCGCAACCGCTCCGCGCGCCGGCTGGGCATCGATCTCAGCGTGGACAACTGAGCGACCCCGCTGATCGGGTTCCTGGGCAATTCGTTCGACCTGGTTCCGGCGCGTCGCGACAATGGCGCGGTGACGCTGCACGACGACGAGATCCCGATCGATACGGACCTGGTCCGGGCGCTGCTCGAAGCTCAGTATCCGCAATACGCCGGCCTGCCGCTCCGGCGGATGCAGCTGACGGGCTCGACCAATGCGCTGTTCCGGCTGGGTGAGGATCTTCTGCTACGCCTGCCGCTGCAACCCGGGAACGGGTCCGCTCTGGAACGTGAGCGGCACTGGGCCGATGTGTTCCGCCCGCGGCTCGGCGTGGCGGTGCCCCGCACGGTGGCGGTCGGGCACCCGGATCTCGGCTATCCGGAGGCCTGGTCGATCTTGGGCTGGCTGCCCGGCGAGCGTCCGGCGACCCACCGGCCCGACGATCCCGCGGACCCCGCCGAGCACCGGCTGGCCGGTGATCTTGCCGATGTCATCCTGGCCATCCGCGGTACCCCGTTGACCGACGAGGCGGTTCGTGATCATCGGCTGCGCAGCTATCGCGGCCGCTCGCTGACCGAACACGATTCCGCGGTACGCCGCTATCTCGCTGACTGCCGGGCCAACCCCGACATCGATCTGGACCTCGATCAGGCTGTGGCGGTCTGGGAGGACGCGCTGCGTCTGCCCGGCGCCGATCGCCCTGGGTCGGACCACTGGTATCACGGCGATCTGGTCGCCGAGAACCTGTTGATCAACGACGGCCGGTTGTCCGCGGTGATCGACTTCAACGTGTCGGTGGGAGATCCGACCATCGACCTGCACGGCGCCTGGGAACTCTTCGGTCCGACAGCACGCGATGCCTTCCGGGAACGGCTGGGGGTCGACGAGGCGACCTGGTTGCGCGGCCGGGCCTGGGCGCTGGCGATCGCCCTGGGCACCTTCAGCTACTACTGGCACACGCTGCCGGCCAGGCGTTCGGACCGGTTGGCGATGGCCCGCAACGTGCTGGCCGACGCCTGATCTTGCGCCGGCAGCGGGGGCTGGATGGGCCCTCAGAGATAGCCGCCCTCGGCCAGCCCCGCATCGCGTTCGAAGGCGTTGCCCAGCGCGACGGAGCGGGTCCGCACGTAGGACCACAGCATGGCCAGGCCGTACAGCGGGAAGAACGGCAGTCCGAGGCAGGCGAAGTACTGCCGGCTGTGGCGTTCCTCGTGCGACAGCAGATCCGGGCTCGCCGCCAACAGGTCGTCCCAGTCGCGACCGGTGATCACCACATCGCCGATGGTGAAGGCGGACGCGATCGGAAAGCTCAGCCGGTACCCCTCGGCCAGATAAAGGCCCCTCGGTCCGCGCCTGACCCGCGCACCGCCGATCCGGCTGACCAGCATCCCGAGCGGGGTGGACAGATTGACCCAGTTGCCCCAATGGCGCAGCGCCTGTGCCCGGGTGAGGCGACCGCCCCCGATCGGTTCGACGGCGTGAATCATCGCCATGAGCATGTAGTCCACTCTAGGCCGGGTGGGGCAGGTCGCGGGCGCCCCGTTCGGTGACCTCCGGCCGGACCGCGGCTGCCTGGCGTCTCATATATTGAGCACTGGCATCACAGTATGAGATTCGGTTAGGTGCGGGGCGGGGTCGACACCGTACGCTGTCCATAGCTCATCCAGAGGGGGCGAGGGAACGGCCCGATGATCCCCCGGCAACCAGCTCGAGCGATTCCCGTCGACCGAGCAAGGTGCCAACTCCGACTCCCACGAAAGCCGTGGGAGAAAGATGATGAAAGCAGGGACATTGTGACGACGGCGCTCGCCGCCGAGGCTCCCGCGGGCTGTCGCCCCGGAGCATTCGGCAACGCTACCCACCTGATCTGCCGGGCCTGCGGCGCGACCAGCCCACTCGGCCCGTTCTACGCGTGCCTGGAGTGCTTCGGGCCGCTCGAGGTCGGCTACGAATACCCGCAGATCACCCGCGAACAGATCGAACGCGGACCGAAGAGCATCTGGCGTTACCAGCCGCTGCTGCCGGTTCCGGCCGACATCGCGACCTTCCGGTCCACCGACCCCGGGTTCACCCGACTGGTCGACGCCCGCAACCTCGCCGATGATCTCGGCCTGCGGCAGCTGTGGGTGAAGGACGACTCCGGCAACCCGACCCATTCGTTCAAGGACCGCGTTGTCGCCGTTGCGCTGTCGGCGGCCCGCGAGCTCGGGCTGCAGGTGCTGGCCTGCCCGTCAACCGGCAATCTTGCCAATGCGGTCGCCGCGGCAGCGGCTCGCGCCGGAATCCGGTCGGTGGTGTTGGTGCCGTCCAACCTGGAGCGGCAGAAGATCCTCGCCTCGGCCGTCTACGACACAACGCTGATCGCCATCGAGGGCACCTACGACGACGTCAACAAGCTGGCCAGCGAGATCGCCGGCGAGGAGGACGACTGGGCGTTCGTCAACGTCAACGTCCGGCCGTACTACGCCGAGGGCTCCAAGACGCTGGCCTTCGAGATCGCCGAGCAGCTGGGTTGGCGGCTGCCCGACCAGGTGGTCATCCCGGTCGCCTCCGGATCCCAGCTGACCAAGATCGACAAGGGTTTCCGTGAGTTGATCAAGCTCGGTCTGGTGCAGGAGAAGGCGTACAAGATCTTCGGTGCCCAGGCCACCGGCTGCTCGCCGATCGCCCAGGCGTACCGCGCCGGCCACGAGGTGGTCGCCCCGGTCAAGCCGGACACCATCGCCAAGTCGCTGGCGATCGGGAATCCGGCCGACGGGCCGTACGTGCTGGACGTGGTGCGCAAGACCGGCGGCAAGATCACTGACGTCGACGACGAGACCGTCGTCACCAACATCCGTCGGCTGGCCCGCACCGAGGGCATCTTCGGTGAGACCGCCGGTGGCGTCACGGTCGGTGTGACCGCCAAGCTGATCGCCGAGGGTGATCTCGACCCGGCAGCCGAGACCGTGATCATCAACTCCGGCGACGGGTTGAAGACCCTGGACGCCGTCAGCAGCCAGGTCGGACCGAAGGCGACCATCAAGCCGCGTTACGACGCGTTCGAAGAGTTCTGGAAGGCCAACAACTGATCATGAGCGCATCCGTACGCATCCCGACCATCCTGCGCACCTACACCGGTGGTGAGAAGGGAGGTCAAGGCCGACGGCGGCACGATCTCCGAGCTGATCGATTCGCTGGAGCAGGGCTACCCAGGGCTGAAGGCCCGGGTCCTCGACGACACCGGTGCGCTGCGCCGCTTCGTCAACGTCTACGTCGGCGACGACGACGTACGCTTCATCGGCGGTCTGGACGCCGAGGTCCCCGACGGTGCCCAGGTGTCGATCATCCCGGCCGTCGCCGGCGGCTGATGAGGTCCTGCGTCGGCGTCAGCGCCGGCGCTGGTTCCACGGCCCGGGCTTGGTGAGCCCGGGCCGTTTCCGTGCCGGGAGGCCGCCGACGTCTCGCCGAACAGCCGACGAGCTGCGTCCCGCTATCCGGGACGCCCGGCTGACCGCCACCGGTCGCAGGTGGAAGTTGGTACTAGTTGGGCGACCGGGTCTCTCCTGACAGCTCCGGCCCGACGTGATCTCGGTGGGACCACAAGGATGTGACCATGTCTCTCAGCACGGTCGAGGATCGGCGATCCTCGTTGAGTCGAGGGCTTTCTCTCCTCGAACTGTTCACCGTCAACCGGCCCGAACTGAGCGTCTCGGAGATGGCCAGGCGCTCGGGGATGCCGAAGTCGACCACGCACCGCCTCGTCGGTGATCTGCTGGCCGCGGGGATCCTGGAACGTGGTGATCGTGGTGTCCGGCTGGGACTGCGGTTGTTCGAACTTGGTCAGCTCGCCCCCAGCCAGCGCACCCTGCGCGAGATCGCGCTGCCTTTCGCACACAGTTTGAACGAGGTCACCGGCCTGACCTGCAATGTCGCCGTCCGGGACGGTACGGAGATCATGTACGTGGAGAAGATCAGCATGCGCAACCTGCGCGTCCCGCATTCCCGGGCGGGGGGCCGATTGCCGTTGCACTGCACCGCTCTGGGCAAGGCGATCCTGGCCCAGTCGGAACACGACCTGATCGAATCGGTGCTCTCCGGCGAACTTCCCAGGCTCTCACCGCAGACGATCACCGATCCCGAACTGCTGCGCCGCGAGCTCGCCAGGGTCCGGGAGACGGGAATCGCCTTCGACGTGGAGGAGTCCCAACCGGGGCTCTTCTGCGTCGGGGCGCCGATCCTGGGTCCCCAGAGCCGGGTGGTCGGTGCGATCTCGGTCACCGGAGCCACCGGCGTCTCCCAGGCCCAGCGGTTCGCGCCGGCGGTGCGTGCGTCGGCGATGGCGTTGTCCCGGAACCTCGGCTATCGCCCCCGGCATCGGAACAGCACCATGGCACATTCCTGAACCCCTCAGGCCGCGAGCCGGTGTCCTGCCAGACGGGACACGGCCTGCGGCGGCTTCCTCCGGCGGGTCATGATCGCCGCAAGAGCGACGGCGGTCCTGCGACCCGAAGGAGTCGACCGTGTCCCGAACAGACCCGATGCTGATCGACGTCGGCAGATTGCGCATGATGATCGCCGATGTCCTGATCGGAAACGGTGCCGGCGTCGACGACGCTCAATGCCAGGCGGACATCCTGATCGAGGGTGAGCTGCGGGAACAACCGTCCCACGGCGTCGGCCGGCTTCCGGTGCTGGTCGGTCGGCTGCGGAGGGGACTGATCGTTTCCGGGGCGACGATCACACCTCGATGGTTGACCGAAGCGGTTGTCGCGATCGACGGCGGCCGGAGCTTCGGACCGGTCGCCGCCCGCGGCGCCATCGACGCGGTGATCGACCGGGCGGGGACGTCCGGCGTCGCGATCGCCCTGGTCAACAACTCCAACCACATCGGAATGTTGGCGCCGTACGTTGAGCGAATCGCGGCCGACAGCGCGATCGGCCTGGCCTTCACCACCAGCGAAGCGCTGGTCCATCCGTGGGGAGGGACGGCCCCGATGGTCGGTACGAATCCGATCGCGATCGCCGTCCCGACGGCCGAGGCGCCCCTGGTGCTCGACATGTCGACGGCCGCGGTGTCGATGGGCAAGGTCCTCGATCATGCAGCGCGTGACCTCAAGGTGCCGCTGGGCTGGGGGGTCGACGCCGACGGCCGGCCGACGACCGATGCATCGGCGCTCGCCTCGGGTGCGCTCGCCCCGTTCGGCGGATCCAAGGGCTACGCGTTGGCCATCGCACTGGAATGTCTGGTCGGTGTGCTGACCGGCAGCGCTCTCGGGCCAGACGTCCGCGGCACGCTGGACGCGGAGTTCCCGGCCACCAAGGGCGACGTCTTCATGGCGATCAGGCTGGACCGGCTCGGGTTGACCGAGATGCTGCCACGGGTGTCGGCGTACCTCGACCTGGTGCGGGCGAGCGGCAGGCGCGGCGCGGTGTCGATTCCGGGGGACCGGGCTCGAGGCACCCGGATGCGCCGCGCAACGGAGGGCATTCCGCTCAGCAGCCGCACCTGGTCGGCCCTGCTCGACCTGCATCGGGAGGTCGCGCATGCGTGATCACGCGGCGTTGGGAATGCTTCGCCTCCCGACCGAGATCCTGTTCGAGATCGGCGCCGTTCGGCATGCTCCATCGACAGCCTTACGATTCGGCAGCCGGGTGTTGATCATCACCGATCCGGTCTTCTCCGACGCGGACTGGCTCGCCGGCTGCCGGGCGGAGATCGCCGCCTCGGGCGTGAGCGAGTTGATCACCGAGGTCACACCCGAGCTGCCCATCGACGGAGTCGGCCGGATCGCCGAACGGGCTCGGCAGTTCGGTCCGGACGTGATCATGGTCTTCGGTGGTGGCAGCGCGATCGATCTGGCCAAGGTGCTGTCGATCCTCCTCCTGCAGGACGTCGAGCCGGCGTCGCTGTACGGCGAACATCGGGTCCGTCCGCCAACCCTTCCGGTGGTCGCCGTGCCGACGACCGCCGGGACCGGGTCGGAGGTGACTCCGGTTGCCGTGGTCAGTGATCCTGATCGGGAACTCAAGGTCGGGATCTCCAGCCCGTTGATCATTCCGCGGGTCGCGCTGGTCGACCCGCAGTTGGGCGTCGGCGCGCCGCCGGCGGTGACCGCTCACGCCGGCATCGACGCCCTGGTGCACGCCATCGAGGCCTACACCGCGCGGCAGGCAACGATCGATCAGCCGGGCCAGGTGCCGGTGTTCGTCGGTCGCAACGGGCTGGGCTCCCTGCTCGCCCTGCAGGCGGTCGAGGTGATCATCCGAAGTCTGGCCGGCGCGGTACACGACGGCGCTGATCTTCGCGCGCGGGCGGACATGGCGTGGGGCAGTCTGCTGGCCGGCATGGCGTTCGGCACCGCCGGAACGCACTGGTCGCACGCTCTGCAGTATCCCGTCGGCGCGGCGACGCACACGCCCCACGGCCTGGGTACCGGACTGTTGTTGCCCTATGTGTTGAACGCCTGCAGACACCAACTGACCGAGGAATTCCGGAGCTTGGGCCAGGCGATGGGCGTCACCGGCGACGGCGACGCCGTGATCGGGCGACTGGCCGCCCTGGGAGCCGAGATCGGCCTGCCACAAAGTCTCGCGGCGATCGGTGTGGCCGAAGCTGATCTTGAGCGGTTCGCCGATCTTGGTCTCGGGGTCGGCCGGCTGGCGGGGAACGGACCGCAACCAGCGACGAAGGAACGCTTCCTCGCCGTCCTGTCCGATGCCTGGCGCGGCAGCCTGCGGCCCTGATCGCTGCGTTCCGGTCAGTCGTTCCGGTCAGTCGTTCCGGTCAGTCGTCCCGGTCAGTCGTTCCAGGACGAGAGTCCGGGGCCGATCGGCAGCGGATAGCTGCCGTCGACCAACTGCACCGATCCGTCGGACGGCAGCAGTCCGCTCTCCATGTAGAGGGTGTTGGGCAGCGCGGCCAGGATGTGGATGTGTGCACCGCCGCCGTGGGAGGCGTACGGCACCGAGAATCCGGCCGCCATCAGCCCGATCTCGAAACAGTCGGTGATCCCACCTGCCCGTCGCAGATCCGGCTGGACGACACCGACGCCGCCCCGGGCGATCAGATCCCGGAAGGCGAGCTGCCCGTAGCGGTTCTCGCCGGCAGCGATCGGGATGTCGAGTCGCTCGGCCAACCTGACGTGCGACTCGGTGTCGGCAGCCGGCACCGGCTCCTCGAACCATCGACAGCCGAGATCCTCGTAGGCGCGGCCGCGACGCAATGCCTCGGCGTAGCTGAACGCCTGGTTGGCGTCGACCATCAGCGCTGCGTCGGGCCCGATGATGTTGCGAACCGCACTGATCCGGGCCACGTCCTCGGTCAGCGGACCGCCGCCGACCTTCATCTTGACCCCGAGGAAACCCTGCTCCATCGCGTGTGCGGATACCTGCTCGAGTTCGGCGATGTCCAGTTCGAGCCAGCCCACCATGGCGTAGGTCGGGATGCTCGTCCGTTGTGCGCCGAGGAGTTGCCAGACCGGGACGCCGAGCGCCTTGCCCTGCAGGTCCCACAGTGCCTGGTCGATCGCGGAGATCCCGTAGAGCGACAGGCCGCCCGTGCCCTGGTAGTCGGTGAGTCGCCACAGCTTGTCGCGGATCATCCTGATCAACGACGGGTCGTCACCGATGATCGCTGGCGCCAACTGGTCGGTGATGATCTTGGCGAGCACGTCCGGTGAGGACGCCAACCGGCCGAAGTAGGTACGGCTCGACCCGCTGATGCCCTCGTCGGTGGTGATCGTCACCGACGTGACGCCGTTGCGATCAAGCAGTTGCAGGGCGTCGCGAACCGGATGCTGCTTGGGCTCGGAGCTGCTGGTGACCTCGACATTGGTGATCTTCATGAATCAGCCCTTCCCGGCCAGTACGGCGTTCACCTTGTCCCGCACGCTGCCCAGCGCATCCGCAGCCGTACGCTTTCCACTCCACACGTCATCGAGTACCGGCCGGTAGATCTCTCGCGCCTGCTGGATGTAGGAACTGAAGTTCTCGTTGACCGCATTGTCCAACGCCTGGGTGACCATACCCAGGTTCTGCGGTCCCTTGTCGTCGGGTACGAAGTACTGGGCGGCACTCTTCGCCACCGGCATGAAGCCGCGCGACTCCGCCAATAGCTTCGCCGCAGCCGGGTCGGCGCAGTACTTCAGGAACGACCAGGCGAGATCAGGATCCTTCGAATCCTTCGGCACGGCGAGCACGGTCAGCGTGTTGACCGTCGTCCGGTTCACCTTCTTCGGTGTCGGACGGATGTCCCACGTGACCGTCGCGTTCTCCCGAAGGTACGGGATACCGCTGGTCAGGCCGAGCATCATGCCGACCTTGCCGGTGCCGAGTTGGGACAGCGCCCAGTTGTCGGTGTTCTCGCCGGCCGAGACCGTCGCGAAGTTCGGGTGCACCTTGTGCACCAGCGCCAGGTCCGCGACCCACTGGATCGCCTCGATCCCCTTCGGCTCGGCCAGGGTGAACCGGGTGCCGTCCTCGGAGTAGATGCCCGGACCGCCGTTGCTCACCGGAAAGACCGTCTCCAGGGAGGTGTCGGGGAAGACCAGGCAACCCCAACGGGATCCGTCGGGTTTGGTCAGCTTCTTGGCCGTCGCGAGGAAGTCGTCCCAGGTCCAGTTGTCGCCCGACCAATCGGTCGGCGGCAGATCGACGCCGGCCTCCTCGAAGGCGTCGGTGTTGATGTAGATGACGCCGGGATTGGTCATGATCGGCCAGGCCGCGTGCGCGCCGTCCTTCTGCTTGGCGAAGTTGAAGGCGACCGGGAAGTAGTCGTCGGGCTTGATCCCGGACTTCTTCAAATAGGGTGCGAGGTCGAGCAGGGAACCTTCCTCGTAGTAGCCCTTCACGTAGTCGTCGTTGATCCGGATGGCATCCGGCGGCGCCCCGGAGGCGAGGACCGTCCGCAGCTTGGCCTCGTACTCGTCGCCACCGGGGATCGACTGGACGTCGATGGTCGCTGATGCGCTCTTGGCCCAGTTCTGGGCGACCTTGTACAGCGGCGAACTCGAGTCGGTGTCCCAACTCATGAACGACAACGCCTTGTCGCTGCCGCCGCCGGCCCCGAACCCGCTCCCGGAGCATCCGGCGAGCGGCACGCCGAGACCGACGCCGCCGACGGCGGCTCCGACGCCGGCGAGGAATGATCTACGGGAGACCTGATGTACGGTCATTGGTCCGATCCTGTTCTGTGGGGTGACCGGTGTGGTGAGCACCGGGGTGTGCAGTGATCAATTGGTGCGCAGGCGCGCAACGACCTCGTCGTCCAGTTCGATGCCGAGGCCCGGTAGCTCCCAGGGAGTGATCAGGCCGTCGACGGGAACGAGCGGGTTCTTCCAGATCGGAGTGTCATCGAGGATCGGGTTGTGCTCGATGTTGTACTCCTGGGGGTAGACGCATGACGGGGTGCTGACCCAGAGATGCGCGTGAGCGGAGGTGCCGATCGTCTGTTGGGTGTTGTGCACCGTGATCGGCCTGGTGTACGTGTCGGCGAGCGTGGCGATCTTGGTGAACTCGGTGATTCCACCGCACTTGATCACATCCGGTTGCAGGATGTCGACCCTGCCGACCGTGATCAGGTCCCGGAACTGCCACGACGTGTATTCCTGCTCGCCGACCGCGATCGGAATCTCGACCGCATCGGCCAGCCGTCCGTAGGCCGCGTAGTCGTGGGTGGCCAACGGCTCCTCGAAATGCCAGATCCCGAGCTCGGCCAGCGCATTGGCGATCTTGATCGCGGTATGGCCGTAGTAGGCGTTGTTGACGTCGACCATGATCGGGAACTCGTCACCGACGAGACGGCGCACGGCAGCGGCGGTGGCGATCGTCTGGTCGAAACCGTCGTCGTGCATCCACGGCGTCGAGGAGTGGATCTTGTAGCCGAAGAAACCCTTCTCCTTGTACGACAGCGCTCGCTCGGCCTCCTCCTGGGGTGACATCCCGCGGGCCATCGAACTGGCGTACACCCTGGCCGCCGGCCGGTATTTGCCGCCGAGGAGCTTGTACACCGGCAGGCCGGCCGCCTTGCCGAGGATGTCCCACAAGGCGATGTCGATACCGGCCATCGCATTCAGCAGGGTGCCGCCGGGACCGAGCTTGTGCGGTTTGGTGTACATCCGCCGCCACAGCCGCTGGATGTCGGTGGCCTCCTCACCGATCAGCAGCGGAGCGAGTGCGTGCTCGATCACCGCATGGCTGACCCGGGCGTTCATCGGGCTCACCTCGCCGACGCCGGTGATCTGTTCGTCGGTGTGCACCTTGACGATGTGCAGCTTGTCGAGCAGGATGATCGACTCGACCTGGGTGATCCGCATCTCAGCCTTTCAGTCCGGACATGGTGATGCCCTGCACGAAGTACTTCTGGGCCAGTAGGAACAACAGCAACGGCGGGATCGTGGTCAGCGTCGCGGCAGCCATCATCAGATTCGTCTGGGTGAAGTACTCGCCGCGGAACAGCGTCAGGGCGATCGGCATGGTCTGCAGCCGGGTCGAGTTCAGGAAGATCAACGGCCCGAACAGATCGTTCCAGGACGCCATGAAGGTGAGTACGCCGACGGCGGCGAGAGCGGGTTTCACCTGCGGCAGCATGACGCGGGCGAAGATCGCGAAGGTCGAGGCTCCGTCGATCTTGGCGGCCTCCTCAAGCTCCATCGGAACGCCCCGGAATGCCTGTCGGAGCAGGAACGTTCCGAAGACCGGCGTCAGCACCTGGGGCACCCAGAGCGGGTAGTAGGTGTCGATCCACCGGATCTGCCGGAACATCATGTACTGGGGGACCAGGTACACCATGCTCGGGATCATCGCGGTGGACAGCAGCAGGACGAAGGCGACCCGTTTGAACGCGAACTCCAGGCGGCCGAACGCGTACCCCGCCATCGCGGCGAACAGCAGCAGGAAGCCGACGTTCAGGGCGGCGAGCCGGACACTGTTGATGAAGTAGGGCAGGAGCCCGCTGCCGGCGCGGACGTAGTTGCCCCACAGCACCGCCGAGCCGACCGGCCGGGGTGGCGTCTGGAGAACTTCGTTCTCGGGTTTCAGCGAGGCGCTGATCATCCACAGCAACGGTGTGGCGAAGATGACGGCCAGCACGATGAGCACCGCCATGACGACCGCCCGGCGTGGGATGGGTCGTTGCCGGCGTTCGCCACGCGGCGGTGAGCTGCCCTCGAGGCCGGACACCGACCCGCGTCCGCGTTCCAGCGGCGGGGCGAGATCAGACGTCATAGTTGACCCACCGCCCTTCCAGTCGCCATTGCACGGCGGTGATGATTCCGATGATCGCGAAGAGCACCCAGCCCATCGCCGCTGCATAGCCGAGGCGGCCTTGCGCGAACGCGGCCGTGTAGATCTGGTAGATGAACACACTCGTCGCGTTGTTCGGACCACCCGAGGTCATCACGTAGATGATTCCGAAGACCTGGAACGAGGAGATGAACTGGGTGATCGTCAGGAAGAACAGGCTGGGAGTGAGCAGCGGGAAGGTGATCCGCCAGAAACGACGCCAGGCACCGGCCCCGTCGACGGTCGCTGCCTCGGTCAGGGTCGGATCGATCGACTGCAACCCGGCAAGCAGGATCACCATCGGATAGCCGATGCCCTGCCAGATCGCGACGATGATCACCGCGATGAGCGCGGTTCGCGAGTCGGACAACCATGCCGGACCGTGGATGCCGAGCAGGCCGAGCCCGGAGTTGATCAAGCCGTCGTTCGGCTCGTACAACCAGAACCAGACGAAGCCGATCGCAACGACATTCGTGACGACGGGGGAGTAGTAGAGGGTGCGGAAGATCCGTACACCTGGCATCTTCTGATTGCAGAGCACGGCCAGGCCGAGCCCGCCCATGATCGTGACTGCGACGACGGCGACGGTGAAGACCGCGGTGTGCAGCAGCGAGCGGTAGAACGTGTCGTCGTCGGTGAACAGGTCGACATAATTGGACAGGCCGATGAAGTCCGGTCGCCGCAGACCGGTCCAGTTCGTCAGCGACACACCACCCGATGCGACCACCGGTGCCAGCTGGAACGCGAGCACACCGAAGATCACCGGTCCGACGAACAGCCAGCCGGCGAGGTGCTGTGGCTTCCTGCCGCCCCGCCCGCTGCCTCCTCGTCCGGCCCGTTCACGGCGGCGCGAACCGGGCAGTCCGATCAACGACGACGGTGCCGTCACGCCGCCTCAGCTCCCCGGTCCGGCGGACGTGACCAGACTGCCGCTCGCGAGTGCGTCATGAGCCCCTCTCCTTCGGCGCAGAGTGTGTCGACGGACTCCTGACGGCGAATGTCGCACCGGGACGACGGAATGACCATGGGACGTACCGGCATGCGGTACGCGTGGCGGGATCATCCGTCGTGCCCCACGGTCTGACCCGAGCAGCGGTGCAGCCTGCTGCAGTACGGTCGGGGACATGACCGCAGCCAGCGACCGCGCCGAGCGCCTCGACCGCGCCGATCCGCTGCGCGGTCAGCTCGATCGCTTCGTGCCACCGGCTGACGGGTCGGTCCGTGCCTATCTCGACGGCAACTCACTCGGCCGTCCGGCCGCCGACCTGCCGGAGGTGATGCGGACGTTCATCATCGACAGCTGGGGCACCCGGCTGATCCGCGGCTGGGACGAGGAGTGGATGGACTGGCCGCAGGGCGTCGGGGACGAGCTGGCGGCCGCCGCGCTGGGCGCAGCGCCGGGTCAGACGATCGTCGCGGACTCCACGTCGGTGATGATCTACAAGCTGGCTCGGGCGGCCCTCTCCCTGCGATCGCCGAAGCGCGACGAGATCGTCGTCGACATCGACAACTTTCCGACCGACAGGTACCTGATCGAAGGCATCGCGTCCGAACTCGGGCTCCGGCTGGTCTGGATCGACACCGATCCCGCGCTCGGTGTGACCGCCGAGCTGGTCGCCGAGGTGGTCGGCGAGCGGACCGCGCTGTTCCTGGCCAGCCACGTCGCCTACCGGTCGGGTTACATCGCCGACGCCGCACGGATCACCGAGGTCGTCCATGCTGCCGGCGCACCGGTGCTCTGGGACCTGTGCCACTCCGTCGGTGCGGTTCCGATCGCGCTGGACGACTGGCAGGTCGATTTCGCGGTCGGCTGCGGCTACAAGTTCCTCAACGGCGGCCCCGGTGCACCCGCCTTCGGCTACGTCGCGGCCCGCCACCAGGACCGGGCACGGCAACCGCTGCAGGGATGGATCGGACATGCCCGACCGTTCGACATGGGCCCCGGATATCAACCACACCCGGGGATCCGCGGCTTTCTCACCGGCACACCGCCGATCCTGGGCATGGTTCCGTTGCGGCACGCCATCGCGTTGATCGGTGAGGTCGGACTGGACGCGATCCGGGCGAAGTCGCTTGCCCTGACCGACTTCGCGATCGAGCTGATCGACGAGCAGCTGGCGCCCCTGGGCGTACGGCTCGGGTCACCCCGCGATCATCGGCATCGTGGCGGCCATGTGACGATCCGGGCCGCAGGTTTCGCCGAGGTCAAGGAGGAACTCTGGAAGCGCGGCGTGTTGCCGGACTTTCGACGACCCGACGGCATCCGGCTCGGCGTCTCACCACTGTCCACCTCGTTCACCGAGGTGGCCGTCGCGATCGAGGAGATCAGCGACATCCTCACCGGATCGTGATCGGTCGCCCCTCGGAGATGCTGGTGTGGACGGCTTCGATCGCCAGGGTGATCAACTCGCCGTGCCGACCGTCGGGCAGGTCGAGATCGGCGCCGTTCAACCGGTCGATGAAGCTGTTGATCATGTCGATCGGCACTCCGGACAGCTTCGGCTGCTCGATCACTCCGAACTGTGGCCGGCTGATGCCGTCGCCGTCGTAGCGGGTCACACCGGAGTCGGCGACGTCGATCTGGTAGCTGGCGGTCTCGGTGTGCAACTCGTACCGGAAGTCGAAGACCGCCGGATAACTTTGCGGCAACACCCACTGGGAGTTCAACACCAGCAACGATCCGTCCGACATGCCGAAGGTCGCCGTGATCGCATCCCAGGTGGGCACCCTCCTGGCATCAAGGAACCCGCGCCGGCCACGGGCGTACACCTCCGTCGGCCGTGCGCCGGACAACCAGCAGGCAAGATCGAGGGTGTGCGGCATCAGGAACCAGCCGGGTGAGGACCGTGCCGCCCATCCCAGCATCCCGGTCGGCACATAGCTGGTGTCGTTGAGATTGATCACCTGGTTGACCATCGGCGACCCCGCCTCGGCCAGGTCCTGCCGGATCCGGACGAACCGCGGATTCCACCGGTTCTCGAAGCCGACCATGATCATCCTGCCGACGGACTCGGCGGCTGCGACGATCGCCCGGGCGTCCTCGCCCGAGGTGGCCAGCGGTTTCTCGATCATCAGATCCAGTCCGTGCTCGATACCGAGCAGCGCGACTTCGCGATGGGCGAAGTCCGGGGTGGCGACCACCAGCGCGGTCAGCTCCGGCAGGTCGGCGATCATCGATCCCAGATCGGCATGGACCGGCACGGAGAACTCCTGGGACAGCCGGTCCGCCCGCCCGGTGTCGGATTCACAGATCCCGGCCAGGTCGGCCGCCGGGTGCTGACGAACCGCAGCCGCATACATCGACCCGCGGATACCGCCGCCGACGATTCCGATCACCGGCCGGTCCGAGTCCGCCATCACCCATCCCACCCTCTCCGTGGATTCATGTGCGTTCCGGTCGACAGCCATCGCCGGTCGAGCACTGTCCACCATGCTCCCGTGCTTGTTCCCGCACCGGCAACTCGGCCGCGCACCGCCTGCAGTGGGTGCGCGGCCGGGCAGGTGGTGCGGGGCGAGCAACTGGTGCGGCGGCGAGCAACTGGTGCGGCGGGGAGCAGCTGGGGCGGCGGCGAGCGACTGGTGCGGCACCGACCAAGCGGTGCGGGGGTGGGCGGGGGCGGCACGACCCGGCGGTAGTGGCACCGCGGGCTGGTCACGTCGTCACCGGCAGCAGGCATGATGGCGGGCATGGCCGGCACCGCAACGCAGACCGCAGAGATCCTCGACCGCACGATCCGGGCGGTCGCGGGTCCACAGGCACGAGCGCGCGAGGACCAGGCGCGCGCGGTCACTGCGCTGGTCGACGAGCACAAGCGTGTGCTGGTGGTGCAGGCGACTGGTTGGGGCAAGTCGGCCGTCTACTGGGGCGCGACTGCGGCGTTGCGCGCCGGCGGTGCCGGGCCGACGCTGGTCGTCTCACCCCTGCTGGCCCTGATGCGCGACCAGATCTCGGCCGCGGAGCGTGCGGGTCTGCGGGCGGCGACCATCAATTCGACCAATGTCGACGACTGGGAGTCGATCTTCTCCGATCTCGACGCCGACCGGTTGGACGTGCTGTTGGTCTCACCGGAGCGGCTGGGCAATCCCCGGTTCGCCGACCGGCTGCCCCGACTCCTCTCCCGCTGCGGTCTGCTAGTCATCGACGAGGCACATTGTGTCTCGGACTGGGGATTCGACTTCCGTCCGGACTACCAGCGGCTGACCAGGGCACTGCTGGCGCTGGCGCCCCAGACGCCCGTCCTGGCCACCACAGCGACCGCCAACCAGCGGGTCACCGCCGACGTGGCCCGGCAGCTCGGCACGGACACCGTCACGTTCCGCGGCTCGCTGGCCAGGTCGTCCCTGCGGTTGGCCGTGGTGCCGGAGTTGGCGCCGCTCGAACGGTACGCCTGGGTCGCCGAGGCGCTGTGCGCGCTGCCGGGTTCCGGCATCGTGTACGTGTTGACCGTTGCCGAGGCGGACCGCGTCGCGGCCTTCCTGAACCAGTACCTGGCCGAACAGGGTCTTGCCGGTCAGCGTCAGCAGGTCGCGGCGTACACCGGACAGACCGAGAACCGTACTGAGCTCGAAGATCAACTTCGGGACAACAGGATCAAGGCGCTGGTTGCCACGTCCGCGCTCGGCATGGGGTACGACAAACCCGATCTTGCGTTCTGCATCCATCTGGGTTCACCCGCCTCGCCGGTCGCCTACTACCAACAGGTCGGACGCGCCGGCCGGGCACTCGACGAGGCGGTTGCCGTGCTCGTGCCGTCGGTCTCCGACGAGCGAATCTGGGAATACTTCGCCACCGCAGGGATCCCGGACCCCGATCAGGTCGATCGGGTGCTGGAGGTGGTCGGCGACGAACCGCAGTCGGAGGCCGCGATCAGCACCGCGACCGGGGTCCGGCCGGGCCGGTTGTCGACCCTGCTGAAGATCCTCGCCACCGACGACGCCGTGGACAAGGTGCCCGGTGGCTGGCTCGCGACCGGAAAGGGCTGGACCTACGACGACGGCAAATGGTCCGAACTGCGCCGGGTCCGGGCCGCGGAGGCCGATCTGATGCGCCATTACGCCCACGGTGACGGGTGCCTGATGCAGTTCCTGCAGCAGGCCCTCGACGACCCGGATCCGTCACCGTGCGGCCGGTGTTCGGTCTGTACCGGTGACTTGCCCGCGCCGGGTCCGCGCCCCGACCCGGACACCGTACGTGCCGCCCAGCACTTCTTCCGCGGGCTGGATGTGGTGATCGAACCACGCAAGCTCTGGCCGTCCAGGATCGATGGCGTCAAGGGGAAGATCAACTTCCTGGCCGAGGGCCGGGCGATCGCGTACGCCGACGACCCGGCCTGGCAGCAGACATTGGCAACCCTCTGGCAGCGGGATGCTGTGGCACCGCGGGAGGTCCTGGACGGAGCCGTCGAGGTGCTGAAACGCTGGTCACGCGGCTGGCAGCGGCCGGTCGCCGTCGTCCCGATGCCGTCCCGGCGGTTCCCGATCTTGATCAATTCGATCGCCGGTCACCTGGGTCAGGTGGGACGGTTGCCGGTTGTCGACGCCCTGGGGATCGTCGGCCGCCGTCCGACCGACGACGCGACCTCGGCCACCCGGGTCCGCGAGCTGCTCGACGGTCTGGCTCTTCGGCAGGGCGTCGCCTTCGACGGCGCGGTGTTGCTGGTCGACGACACCATCCGGACCCGCTGGACACTGACCGTCGCCGGGAAGTTGATCACCGACGCCGGGGCGACCACTGTGTTGCCGTTCGCCGTCCATCAGCTGCCGTGATCACGAGGGTCCCGGCAGCCGTCAGCGCACAATCGTGACGATCGACACCGACCGTCCTCGGTGACGTCGGATGACCTGCTGGGATCGCGACGCGCCGCGAATATGAGGGAATATCTGACCCCTCGCCGATCTGGGGAGTGCGGAGCGGGAGTGGGCGGGCAAGATGGGGGCATGGATGGGAGCAGGCCGGTACACAGTTGGCTGACCGACATGGACGGTGTGCTGGTCCACGAGAACAGCGCACAGCCCGGAGCGGCCGAATTCATCGCCGCACTGCAGGAGAACGCGCTGCGGTTCCTGGTGCTGACCAACAACTCGATCTACACCGCGCGGGATCTCAGGGCTCGGTTGCTGGCCAGCGGCATCGAGGTGCCGGAGGAAGCGATCTGGACATCGGCGTTGGCGACCGCACAGTTCCTCTCCGAGCAGACGCCCCACGGGTCAGCCTTCGTGATCGGCGAGGCAGGACTGACCACCGCGTTGCACGATGCCGGCTTCGTCCTCACCGAGACCGATCCAGACTACGTCGTGCTCGGTGAGACCCGCACCTACTCGTTCGCGGCGATCACCCGGGCCATCCGGCTGCTGGAACGGGGCGCGAAGTTCATCGCCACCAACCCGGATGCGACCGGCCCGTCCCCGGAAGGGTCGTTGCCGGCGACCGGGTCGGTGGCTGCGCTGATCACCCGGGCCACCGGTTTGGCGCCGTACTACGTCGGTAAGCCGAACCCGCTGATGATGCGGTCGGCACTGAACCGGCTGCAGGCCCATTCCGAGACGACGATCATGATCGGGGACCGGATGGACACCGACGTGATCGCCGGGATCGAGGCAGGCATGCGGACCATCCTGGTGCTGACCGGGTCGACCGCCCGCGAGCAGGTCGGTGGCTTCCCGTACCACCCGACGATGGTCAAGGAGTCGATCGCCGAGGTCGTGCCGATGATCAAGGAGTTGACCGAAGTCACCTCCGACGACTAGTCGTACAGCTTCTTGAGCTGGTCGGCGACCTCGAGCAGCGAGTCGATCAGTTCCTGTGGTTGAAGTACTTCGATCATGGAGCCGAAGCCGGCGAGCATCCCTGTCGTGCCACGCAGACCGGTCACCGGCGCTTCGATGATCATGGAATCCCCGTCCGGAGTGACTGTCGGCGGCCCGGCGAGTTGGATGGCGAGATTGCGCCGGACCAGGTCGACGAACCGCGCCGGGACCCTGATTCTGATCATGATCACCGGTGAGGCATCGGCGTACTCGGCGCGGAGACGTTCCCACAGACCGGCAAGATCAAGATCGTGCGGCCGATTGCTGGGCTGCGGCAGGATCGCGGCCGAGACCATCCGGGAGATCCGGTAGGTGCGGGGCCGTCCCCGGTGGGCGGCGATCAGGTACCAGGTCCCGGCGGCCTGCAGCAGTCCGTACGGATCCACTGTGCGCACCCCCGGTCTCCTGCCCGGCCGGGGAAGGTAGTGCACGCGCAACCGGCGGTCGGCGAGCACCGCCCGGTGCACGGTTTCCAGGCAGGGCAACGGCTCCGGCCCGGTGGCCCAGCCGCCGGCATCGATCAGGATCCGGCTGCCGGCCTCATCCACCGCACTGCGCCGGTCCTCGGGGAGGTCCATGCCGAGTTTGGTCAGCGCGGATGCCAGTGGTTCGGCCAGCCCGAACCGGGCCAGGATCGGTTGGCCGCCGGCGAGGAAGAGGGCTTTGGTCTCATCCGCGGTCAGGCCGCCGACATCCGGCCGGTATTCGGGCAGCAGGGCGAACCCGCCGTTCCGCCCGCGCTCGGCGTAGACGGGGGAAGCCGGCAGTGGACAGTGCCTCGACGTCCCGCAGCACCGTACGCCGGTCGACCTCGAGCCGGCGGGCGAGTTCGGCCGCCGAGAGTTTGCCGTGCCGACGAAGCAGGGCAACGAGGGTCAGCAGTCGATCGGCGCGCATGACTCCAACTTTTCACAAATACACGACATGAGATGTCACTATTCGGGTCGGAGACTGAAGGCATGAACACTTCAGTGCCAGCCCTTGTCCCTGACCGACTGCCCGATCTCCGCCCGAAGCTGGCTCGTGCCCAGCAGTGGGTGGCGGGACTGATCGCCGGCGTCACACCTGAGCAGTTCGGCGATCCGACCCCGTGCGAGGACCTCGACGTCGAGAAGTTGATCGCCCATCTCTGGACCGGCGCTCGCCGGGTCGAGGTGATGGCGAACGGTGGCGATGCGCGATCCATCCCGTTCCTCAGCGATCTGCCCGACGGTGATCTGGCCGACGGCTATCGAGCTGTTGCCGAGGCGAGCCGGCAGGCCTGGGCGGCAGCGGACCTGAGCAGACCCGTCGCCGCACCCTGGGGAACCGTACCCGGTGCGCTCGCGCTCGGCGGTTATCTGCAGGAGGCGGTCACCCACGGCTGGGATCTGGCCGTCGCGACCGGCCAGCCGGCCGAGGCGGATGAGGATCTCGCTCGGGCAGCGCTGGCCGCGGCTCAGCGGGCACTTCCGGCGCAGCCACGGGGCGGCCAGATCCCGTTCGGTCCTGTCGTCGAATCCGCGCCGGACGCCACGCCCACCCAGCGGCTGGTGAACTGGACCGGACGGAGCAGTCGTGAGTGGCCGCGGACGGCCGCAGCCGCCTGATCGATCGCGCCTGATCAATCGAGGCGGGCGACCACCTCGCGCGTGTGCCGAAGCACGTCGCGCGATGGTCGGGGCGGCGGCCAGGTGTTCCCGGTCGCCGCCTCCCACCGGCCGCTCGGTGCTTCGACCTCACCGCTGACGTCCTGGATGGCCCCCGCCACCTGGGAGCTGGAATCCAGCGATTCGCTGACCGGGATGTGCTGCATCCGTCCGACCCCGGGCAGTACGACGTCGACGAACTGGGTGCGCAACGGAAGGGGCGGCAGATTGCTGACCACGGTGATCGATCGACGGGCCCGGGACAGATCGGTGGGCGCGGTCCGCAGATCGGTGCACAGACAGAACGCATCGCCGCCGCCCTCCGGCCCGGTCGATTCGTGCCAGACCGTGATCGCCCGGGCAGATCCTGCCGGGATGAGGCGCAGCCCGCTGGCGGTGCTGCGATGGCCCAAGGCATCGTGACGGTCGGTGATCGGGGGGCCGGCGGCACCGCGCAGACCGTCACCGTCGGTGATGCTCCAGATCGACCAGACGATCGACGTCGCGTCCGAGGCGGACTCGACGGCGACGATGCCGATCCGGAACCGCTGACCTCCAGCCGCGTGATAGACGAAGGCGGGTGACCAGCGGATGACCTCGTCGACGTCGGGACTGCGGGCCAGGTCGACCGCCCGGGTCGGGCCGAAGTACCTCCCGGGGTCCGGAACCGGTACGTCGGTGAAGAGTTCGACTCCGGGCAGTTCGACGCTGACACTGTGCAGTGTCGGCGGAAGCGCACCGAAGGCGATCTGCAGCAGCGAGGTCACGCCGATGCGCAGGCCGCCCGCCGGCGCCGAGCCGACGTACCTGCCGGACCGCGTACTGATCAACGGCCGGTACACCGTGCCGCGATCGCCGTCGATGATCCGGAAGGTGCCCGCGGCAGCGACCAGCGCGGCGGCCGTGCTGTGTGCGTCGACGGGATCACCCACCCGCAGCCCGACCACCTGCAGCGGGGTCACCGACCAGTCGAGCAGCGTGCCACCCGGCGTCCGACGGAGTGCGTGCAGGGCGACCCGCAGGGGTGGATCGTCGACGCGGTCCGGGGTGAGGGTCCGCTCGCCGAGCACGGGCAGGTCCGGGTTGACCCGCCCGATCGGCGGCGACGGTGGACCGGATCCGGCGGAGGACGGCTGGTTGCGCCCGAACAACCCCGGCTCCGGCGCGGAGCCCCAGGTGCATGCGGTCGTCAGCAGGCCGAGCACGAGGCCGAGTATCAGGCCGGACGTGATCGCCCGGCCCGCGACCTGCCACGAGCATCGTGGACGACTCGGCATGGCTGCACGGTAAGTGCTGGCCGACGCCGGACGGAAGACCCTCGCTGATTCCCGTCACCGCAGGACCCGGTGAGGATCGGGTCGACGTCAGTCGACGGTGCGGACGTGCCGCGGGATGACCAGCACCGCCAGCACCATGATGACCGCCACGATCACGGCACCGATGAACACCTGGTGCACCGCATGGGACAGCAACAACGGTGGCACCGCCACGGAGCCGTCGGGATTGGTGTCGTTGAGATTGCCGTGGCCGCCGAGCGAGGCGTTGGCGACGGCCCCGAAGATGGCCGTGCCGACCGCGCTGCCCATAGACCGGGCGAACATATTGGTGCCGGTCACCACACCGCGTTGCTGCCAGCCGACCACCGACTGGGCGGCCACCAGGGTCGGACTGGCGATCAGTCCGAGGCCAAGACCGATCACCACACAACTGAGCCCGACCTGGATCGGGCTGGAGCCCGGGCCGAGCAGCAGCAGTGATCCGGTGCCGACCAGAACGAAGCAGCCGCCGATCAAACCGGTGTTGCGGAAACCGACCCGCAGATAGATCTTGCCCGCCTGGCTGGCTGCCACCGGCCAACCGAGGGTGAGTGCCGCCAGGGCGAAGCCGGCGACCAGAGCGCCGGTGCCGAGGACCTCCTGGACGAACATCGGTACGAACGAACTCAGGCCGAGCGTCAGGACACCAACCGCCATCGAGGCCACGTACACGCCCGCGAAGATCCGCCGGGTGAACGCCCAACCCGGGAGCACCGGTTCGGAGGCATGGCGCTCGACCACGACGAAGATCGCCAAC
Source organism: Microlunatus sp. Gsoil 973 (assembly GCF_009707365.1). Taxonomy (GTDB): domain Bacteria; phylum Actinomycetota; class Actinomycetes; order Propionibacteriales; family Propionibacteriaceae; genus Microlunatus. The sequence goes on along the minus strand of NZ_CP046122.1, from coordinate 2,898,008 downwards.
AACAGGAAGCCGGCGGCGATGATCGCGATCCCGGGCAGCGACAACCAGGACCAGAGCAGGCCGCCCTCGAGCAGTCCGAGAATGATCAGCGACGAGCCGACGGTCAACGTTGCGGCGCCGGCGAAGTCGATCTTGTGCCGGGTCACCGTCACCTTCTCGGTGAACCGGCGCAGCAACATCCCGGCGGCGATGATGCCCAGCGGGATGTTGATCAGGAAGATCGCCCGCCAGTTGACGAAATCGGTGAAGACGCCGCCCAACGTCGGGCCGACGACCGCGGCCACGCCCCAGACGCTGGCGACATAGCCCTGGACCCGGGCGCGTTCCTGGACGGTGTAGATGTCGCCGATGATCGTCATGCTCATCGGGCCGATGGCGCCCGCTCCGAGGCCCTGCACCGCGCGGAAGATGATCAAGGACGTCATCGACCAGGCGAGACCGCAGAAGATCGAGCCGAGCACGAAGCCAGCGATGCCGACCAGCATGATCGGCTTCCGCCCGATCTGGTCGGACAGCTTGCCGTAGATCGGCACGGACACCGCCTGGGCCAGCACGTAGATGCTGAACAACCACGGGAACTGGGAGAAGCCGCCGAGGCTCCGCACGACCGACGGTACGGCAGTTGCCAGGATGGTCGAGTCCAGGGCGATCAGCGCCGTACTGAGCATCACCGAACCGAGGATCGGCCCGCGCTCGGAGCGCAGCCCGACACCTGCTGTCGCAGTGGGCTGGGTCAACAGGAACCTTTCGGACGGCCGAGGTCGGCCGGATGGATCACCGAACGGCCGGAGCCTGCGACCGCGTACCACCCAGGTACGCGATCGCAGGCAGCCGACGTTGAGAGGATGCGCCGGACAATCTGCACGCGTTGATCACATCACACTTCGTCCAACACCGGCACTGGATCCTGCTCCGTGATCAGCTCGGCGGCACGCACCGACCGGACGGCGGCAACACGTTCGCCGACCAGAGCGGCGGCCGTCACCAGGATGGCGATGCTGACGAAGATGGCCGCGGTCCGGAAGGCGTGGTGAACGCCGGTCATCAGCTCCGGTATCGAGATCGGCGCACCGCCGCTGGTGCTGATCCCGGAACTGGCGATCAGGACCGCCAGGCCGAGTGCCGCACCACCCGCCTGTTGGGCGGTCTGCAACATCCCGGAGGCAGAACCCGCGTCCTGCGGCCGGACGCCGGACAGGATCCGGACGTTGGACGGCAGGAAGACCATCGCCGCACCGACGCCGAGGAACATCATCGGCACGAACAGGCCGCCCCAGAAGGTGGCGTCGGCGCTGATCCTGCTGAGCAGAACGTGCGCGGTGAACACCAGCACCATGCCGGCCAGGGCCACCACCAGCGGATGGAACCGCAGGAAGAGCCGAGGCACGATCCGCGACATCACGAAGATGCCGAGGGACAGCGGCAGGAAGGCCAGGCCGGAGGTGAAGGCGTCGTAGCCATGGGCGACCTGGAGGTACTGCACCAGGAAGAAGAAGCCGCCCATCTGGCCGCCGACGACGAGCATGAAGGCCACCAGCGCGCTCACCCGGCCGGGACTGCGCAGCAGGCGCAATGCGAACAGCGGATGGGACAGCCGACGCTCGATGATCACGAAGGTCGACATGGCCGCCACGCCGACGGCGATCGCGACGACGGTCCTGGCCGACCAGCCGTACTCGGGGATCCAGACGAACCCGGCGACCAGCGAGGTCATTCCGATCACCGCCGTCAGTGCGCCGGCGAAGTCGAACGGCTCGTGTCGCCGCTCGGTCTCCGGGAGCAACCGCCGGCCGAGTGCCAGGGCAGCGATCCCGATCGGAACGTTGATGAACAGCGACCAGCGCCAGGACGCACTGGTGGTCAGTACGCCGCCCAGGAGCAGGCCGATGGAGGCCCCGCCGGAACTGACGGCCGCGAACAGGCCGAGCGCCCGGTTGCGTGCCGGCCCTTCGGAGTAGGAGCGGGTGACCAGGGACAGTGCGGCCGGCGCGGCGAGTGCGGCGCCGACGCCCTGGACCGCCCGGGCGGCGATCAACCAGGCCTCCGACTGTGCGGCGCCGCCGAGCGCCGAACTGATCACGAAGACGGCCAGGCCGATCATGAATGTACGGCGGTAACCGAGCACATCGCCCAGTCGCCCGCCGAGCAGCAGCAGACCACCGAAGGCGAGGGTGTAGGCGTTCAACACCCAGGACAGGGCGGCCGGTGAGAAGCCGAACTGGTTCCGGATGACCGGCAGGGCGACGTTGACGATGGTGGCGTCGAGCACCAGCATCATTTGGGCGGTGAGGATGACCGCCAGAGTGAGGCCGGCCCGGGGGCGACTGCCCGGAGCCGCCCCGTTGGACGGGGAAAGGTCGATCGAGGTGTCAATTGACACAGCAGATCCTTCTGACGCGAGCGGTCGGCGACGGTGGGGTCGGACGGCCGCGTACGGATGACGATGGTGATGTCGACGGTGACGTGAGCCGGGCCAGGGAACGTCGGCGGTGACGTACTGCACAACTCGGAGTAGACTTATCTGGAGAGCGGCTCCGATTAAGGCTGCTTCGCCTTTCCGATCGGGATCGGAAGGTGGATGGGGATAACCGGAGACCATCTCCGTATACAGTAGCGGAGACAGTCTCCGGATAGCAAGGCTTTTTCAGCAGACTCTTTGGACAGCAGATCTCGAGGACGTGGGATGCAGCTCACAACGCGGTCGACCGGGTCGGGACCCCGAAAGATGCGAGCGGACGCGCAACGGAACTACGACAGCATCGTGGCGACCGCGCGGCAGGTGTTCAGCGAGTCCGGTGCCAACGCCTCGCTGGACGAGATCGCCAAGCGCGCCGGCGTCGGCCCGGGGACGCTGTACCGGCACTTCCCGACCCGCAGCGATCTGCACCGTGCCGTGCTCCAGGACTGGATGGCCGAGGTGGAGAGCGAGGGCAACCGGATCGCAGCCATCGAAGACCCCGAGCAGTCACTGGTCGATTGGTTGCGTCGCTACGCCGAGTACAAGAACTTCTTCCGCGGCCTGCACGAGGCTCTGCTCGAGGTCCCTGGGGGCGACGACCACTCCGCGCTCGCCGAGTGCAAGGCACTGATGGCCGGTATCAGCGCACGGATCATCGAACGGGCCAAGGCCGCCGGGCTGGTCCGTGAGGACGTCGAGCCGATCACGGTCTGTCAGATGGTCAGCGGCATCGCGTTCCTGGTCGACCGGTCCCCCGCCGGCACGGTCGACGTCGACGCCCAGTTGGGCATCATCCGGGCCGGCATCCGTCCCGCTGCCTGACTCGTCCGCCCCTTCCCCAATCCGCCGAGGGGTCACATATCCCCCTGATTTGTGCTGTGAGTCTTGTGGTGGCTGGTCTGGGACTGGCTGGCAGGGTTAGCGTCGGTCGCTTCGTCCTGGTCGTGACTCTTGATATGTGTGGCTCCTTTGTGGGGTGCCTTCAAGCCGACTTGTCCGGTTCAGGGCGGAAGGCCGACGCTGACCCGGCTCCACCTCGGTGACTTGATCAGAAGATTGTCGGTTCCACCTGTCGGGTGGGCCTGACTCATCACAGTGTTGCCCCGAAGTGACTTCCACCCGGGCCTGCGCCGACCGTTTGCGGCCGGATCCCTGTCGGTCTTGTCTGGAAGGAAGTCCCACCGCCGTGACCATCGTCGCGTATTCTCATCCGTTTGTCGTGGGTGTCGACACTCACGCCCGCTCTCACACCCTTGCCGTCGTGGTCGCCGTGACCGGTGAGCTGATCGCGACCGATCAGTTTCCCGCCACCGACGCCGGCATGGACCGGGCCGTCGCGTGGGCCGCGCGCCGCACCGGTGGTGATCTGGCCACCTTGTGGGTGATCGAAGGTGTGGCCACCTATGGTGCCCGGCTGGCAGCAGCGGTGACCCGGTTCGGTTACGAAGTGGTCGAGGCTGCTCGGATGGACACCCGGGCCCACCATGGCACCGGTAAGTCTGATCTGCTGGACGCTCACCGGATCGCGGCCGCGGTCTTGTCTCTGCACCCGCATCAGCTGCGCCGTCCGCGCAGCGATGGTCTGCGGGCGGCATTGCAGATCCTGGTCACCGCCCGCGACCACATGACTACCGAACGCACCGCGACCATCAACGCACTGATCGCGCTGGTGCGTGTGGTCGGCCTAGGCATCGACGCGCGGAAGCCGCTCACCGCCAAACAGGTCGCAGATATCGCCCGATGGCGTGCCCGCGTCGAAGACCTCGCCACGGCTACCGCCCGGGCCGAGGCCGTCCGGCTGGCCAAGCGAGTCGTCGAACTGGACCAAGAGATTGCAGCCAACCAGGCCCAAATCACCGACCTGATCCACCACAGTCAGGTCTCGTCCCTGCTGGACAAGACCGGCATCGGACCGGTCACCGTCGCAGTTGCCCTCGCAGCCTGGTCACACTCCGGCCGGGTCCGATCCGAGGCCGCGTTCGCTGCCCTGGCCGGAGTCAGCCCGATCCCGGCATCCTCGGGCAACACCGTCCGTCATCGACTCAACCGCGGCGGCGACCGCAGACTCAACCGGGCGCTACACATGGCCGTGATCACCCGCATGACCCACGACCCCGACACCCGGGCCTACGTCGCCCGCCGACGAGCCGAGGGACGGACGACCAAAGAGATCCGACGCTGCCTCAAGCGCTACCTCGCCCGCCAGCTCTACCGCGCCTTCCAGACACTCCACACCACGCCCGAGATCGAGCCATCAACCGCTTGACAAACATAGAAGAGTCGGCGTGTCGCGGATCGGGCGTTCGGGCGTACGACGACACGCCGCCGGAATGCGGGATTTTGTGACCCCTCGGCGGGAAGGGGAGTGTTTGCACTCACCACCGGCGAGTGCTAATACTTGGGTTAGCACTCTCCTTGGGAGAGTGCCACCTACCCAAGGTCGGTGAGGCAGCGGTCCCCGGATCGCCAGCCGTCCGTCGCGGGCACCGCTCTGGGGCAACTTGACATCCATGACAGTCGAAACGGCGGCTTGTGTCGCCTGACGCGGGAGGACTCGCGGAGCAACATGCCCAAACTCATTGAATTCGACACCGAGGCGCGGCGCGGCCTCGAGCGGGGGATGAACATCCTCGCCGACGCGGTCAAGGTGACCCTTGGCCCGAAGGGCCGCAACGTCGTGCTGGAGAAGAAGTGGGGCGCGCCCACCATCACCAACGATGGTGTGTCGATCGCCAAGGAGATCGAGCTGGAGGAGCCGTACGAGAAGATCGGCGCCGAGCTCGTCAAGGAAGTAGCCAAGAAGACCGACGACGTCGCGGGTGACGGCACCACCACCGCCACCGTGCTGGCCCAGGCGCTGGTCCGCGAGGGTCTGCGCAACGTCGCCGCCGGCGCCAACCCGATGGACCTCAAGCGGGGCATCGACAAGGCCGTGGCTGCGATCAACGAGCAGCTGATCGGCCTGGCAACCGAGGTCGAGACCCGCGAGCAGATCGCCGCCACGGCGTCGATCTCGGCCGGTGACACCCAGGTCGGCGAGATCATCGCCGAGGCGATGGACAAGGTCGGCAAGGAAGGTGTCATCACCGTCGACGAGTCCAACACCTTCGGTCTCGAGCTCGAGCTGACCGAGGGCATGCGGTTCGACAAGGGCTACATCTCGGGTTACTTCGTCACCGACGCCGAGCGCCAGGAGACGGTGATCGATGATCCGTACATCCTGATCGCCAACTCCAAGGTCAGCAGCCTGAAGGATCTGCTGCCGGTGCTGGAGAAGGTCATCCAGTCGGGCAAGCCGCTGGTGGTCATCGCCGAGGACGTCGAGGGCGAGGCCCTGGCCGGTCTGATCGTGAACAAGGTGCGTGGCGTCTTCAAGTCGGTGGCCGTCAAGGCTCCGGGCTTCGGCGACCGCCGCAAGGCCATGCTCGGCGACATCGCCATCCTGACCGGTGGCCAGGTCATCTCCGAGGAGGTCGGCCTCAAGCTCGACGCGGTCGAACTCGACCTGCTCGGCCAGGCCCGCCGGGTCGTCGTCACCAAGGACGAGACCACGATCGTCGAGGGCGCCGGTGACTCCGACGCCATCGCCGGACGGGTCAAGCAGATCCGTACCGAGATCGAGAACAGCGACTCCGACTACGACCGCGAGAAGCTGCAGGAGCGGCTGGCCAAGCTGGCCGGCGGCGTTGCGGTGATCAAGGTCGGCGCGGCCACCGAGGTCGAGCTGAAGGAGCGTAAGCACCGGATCGAGGACGCCGTCCGCAATGCCAAGGCTGCGGTCGAGGAGGGCATCGTCCCCGGCGGTGGTGTGGCGCTGCTGCAGGCCGCCAAGAAGGCCGACATCAAGCTGGAGGGTGAGGAGGCTGTCGGCGCGCAGATCGTGCTCGCCGCCTGCGCCGCGCCGCTGAAGCAGATCGCCACCAACGCCGGCCTCGAGGGCGGCGTGGTTGCCGAGAAGGTTGCCGGACTGCCGGCCGGTGAGGGCCTGAACGCGGCCACCGGTGAGTACGTCGACATGCTCAAGGCGGGCATCAACGACCCGGTCAAGGTGACCCGTTCGGCGCTGCAGAACGCTGCCTCGATCGCCGGTCTGTTCCTGACCACCGAGGCCGTCATCGCCGACAAGCCGGAGAAGGCTCCGGCCGCCCCGGCGGGCGCCGACGGTGGCATGGGCGGCATGGACTTCTGAGTCCGGAGTTCGCCAGCAAGATCGCACAGGAGGGCGGTCCCGGTTCGCCGGGGCCGCCCTTCGGCTTTCCGATCCAAGGCCGCAGGCACAATGTCGGCCATGACCTATCCCGCCACCGCCCGCGCTGTCCTGATCACCACTGCCGGCGGACCGGAGGTGCTGGAACTGGCCGATGTGCCGGTCGTCGATCCCGGTCCGAACGAGATCGTGGTACGGATCCGGGCAGCCGGGGTGAACCCGGTGGAGGCCAAGATCCGGCGGGGCACCCGCGGCGCGATCACCGGGCCGACACCGATCGGGTCGGATGCTGCGGGTGAGGTCGTCGGCGTCGGCGACGGCGCACCGTTCTCGGTCGGTGATCCGGTGATCGGCTGGGGGCTCGCCGGTACCTACGCCGACTACGTCACCGCCCCTGCCGAACGGTTCGTCCGGAAGCCGGACGGTGTCAGCTTCGAGCAGGGCGCCGCGATGGGCATCCCGGTCGCCACCGCTTACCAATGTGTCAAAGCCACCGGACTGCGGGCGGGCGAGACCCTGCTGGTGCATGCCGCCGCCGGCGACGTCGGCCAGGCCGCTGTCCAGTTCGCCAGGCGCTGGGGCGCGGAGGTGATCGGCACGGCCAGCCGGGCCAACCATGATCGGCTGCGTCGGCTCGGCGCCGTACCGGTGACCTACGGGGACGGACTCCTGGCCCGAATCGCGGCTGCCGCACCACGGGGCATAGACCGCGTCCTGGAATCGGCCGGCACCCAGGAGGCTATCGACGCCTCACTGGCGCTGGTCGACGATCCGCGTCGGATCGTCGAGATCGTCGTCCCCGGCTGGCGGGACCAGTACGGCGTCCAGGTGTTCAGCGGAGGACTACCCGGCTCGATGACACCCGAGGCCGTCGCACTCCGCAACGAGTCGATCCCGCTGACCGCGGAGTTGGTCGCCGGAGGAGAGTTCCAGCTGGAGCTCGGCCCGAGCTTCCCGCTGACCGAGGCCGTCGGCGCCCACCGGCAACTGGAGACCGGCCACACCCGAGGGAAGATCCTGCTGATTCCGTGAGGCTCGGTCAGGCGTTGCCGACCGACAACACCCCCTTGTTGGCCAGCTGATCGGCACGCTCATTGCCGGGATCCCCGGAGTGACCCTTCACCCACGTCCAGGTGACCGAGTGCCTGGCCAGCTCCGCGTCCAGCTCCTTCCACAGCTCGACGTTCTTCACCGGCTTCTTGTCCGCCGTCCGCCACCCGTTGCGCTTCCAGCCCGGCAGCCATTTCTGGATGCCGTTCATCACGTACGACGAGTCGACGTGCAGCTCGACCCGGGACGGCCGGGTGAGCGCCCTCAGCCCCTCGATCACCGCGGTCAGCTCCATCCGATTGTTGGTGGTCAACGCGTCGCCGCCGAACAACTCCTTCTCGTGGTCGCCGTAGCGCATCAGCACGCCCCAACCGCCGACTCCCGGGTTGCCCTTGCACGCGCCGTCGGTCCACATCAGCACCGGCCGATGATCATCCTGGTTCGCCACGCAGACAACCTACCGATCGCCTGTGGGGCAACCGGTCAGTGGGAAGATGACCGGGTGACGCTTCCCTTTCTGAGTGTTGTCGACGGCCACAACGATCTGCCCTGGGCGATGCGGAAGGTCAACTACGACTTCGACGTGCGCGACATCAGCCGGCACCAGGCCGACCTGCACACCGACATCGACCGGCTGCGCGTCGGGCAGGTGGGGGGACAGTTCTGGTCGGTGTACGTGCCCAGCTCGCTGGACGGCGACAGCGCCGTCACCGCAACGCTGGAGCAGATCGACGCTGTCTACTCGATGATCGAGCGCTATCCCGATCAGTTCGAACTCGTCACCAGTGCCGCGGGACTGGCCGACGCCGTGGCCAAGGCCGGTGACGGCGGACCGATCGGCTCGCTGATGGGTGCCGAAGGCGGACATTCGATCAACAACTCCTTGGGCGTCCTGCGGAATCTCTACCGGCTCGGTGTCAGGTACATGACACTCACGCACAACGACAACACCGCCTGGGCCGACTCGGCCACCGACGATCCCGCCCACGACGGCCTGACCGAGTTCGGCATGGAAGTGGTCCGCGAGATGAACCGGCTGGGCATGCTGGTCGACCTCTCCCATGTTGCGGCGGCCACCATGCACGCCGCGCTCGACGTCACCGAGGCGCCGGTGATCTTCTCCCACTCGTCGGCCCGCGCGGTCTGCGATCATCCCCGAGACGTCCCCGATGATGTCCTGGCACGACTGGCCGACAACGGCGGCGTCTGCATGATCACCTTCGTTCCCGACTTCGTCAGCGCACGGGTCCGGGAGTGGTCCCAGCAGGCAACTGCGGCGGCAGAGAAGGCCGGTGTCGACACCGACGACTGGTCTGCCGTGAAACAGTTCCGGGCGTCGTATGGGATTCCGGCGCCGCGGGCCACGCTGGAGGATGTGGTCGCCCACGCAGAACACGTCCGGGAGGTGGCGGGTATCGATCACATCGGTGTCGGCGGCGACTTCGACGGCGTCGGCTCATTGCCCGACGGCCTCGGTGACGTGTCGGCCTACCCGAATCTGTTCACCGCGTTGTTCGAGCGCGGCTGGAGCGAGGAGGACCTGCTCAAGATGGCCCACGGCAACGTGATCAGGGCGTTCGCCGCCGCCGAACAGCGGGCCGTGGAGTTACGCGACTCCCGCGGCCCGTCGCTGGCGAAGATCACCGAGCCCGACCGGGTCGGATCGGCAGGTTGATCATGGCCGGGCTGCTTGAGGTGATCGCGCTGCACCCTGCCGACGCCGAACGGGCGGAGGACGGCGGCGCCGACCGTCTCGAAGTGGTAGGCACCATGGATCACGATGGGCTGTCCCCGGAACCGGCACTGATCGGGCAGCTCAGCCGAGTGACCTCGCTGCCCTTGCGGGTGATGGTCCGGCTCCGTGACGGGTTCAGCACCGACGGCGGCGAACTGGTCAGGTTGAAGGGCCTGGCCGCCGGGTACCTGGACGTTGGCGCCGAGGGGTTGGTGCTCGGCTTCCTGAACGGCTTGACCGAGGTCGACGTCGAGGTGGTCACCGAGTTGATCGACGAACTGGACTGTCCGTGGACCTTCCACCGGGCCGTCGATTCCTGCATCTCCCCGGATCGGGCGTGGCGCGATCTGCGCGGCCTACCGCGGCTTGACCAGGTGCTCACGGCCGGCTCGGCGCGTGGCGTCGAGGACGGGCTGGAGGACCTGTTGCGCCGGGCACGCCAGGACGACTTCGCACGCCGAACGATCATGGCCGGTGGTGGGCTCAAGGCCGAACACGTACCGTGGCTGGCCAATGCGGGCGTCCGTGCGTTCCACATCGGCAGCTCGGCCCGCCCGACCGGTTCGTTCAAGGCCTACGTGGATTCCGAGCTGGTCCGCAGCTGGCGGACCCTGATCGACGACGCGGTCCAGCGGGCCAACGGGCATCGGCAGGCTCCCGACCTGTCCGGCGCATGACGATCTTCATCGACGGACCCGAGTGGCCCGGCCACGGCCGGTACTGGTCGCATCTGATCAGTGACAGCTCGTTCAACGAGTTGCAGGAATTCGCCGACCAGCTGGGCATACCGCGCGGTGCCTTCGACGGTGATCATTACGACATCCCCGAGGAGCGGTTCGCCCAGTGCCTCGAGGCGGGCGCCGAGCAGTGCAGCTCCCGGGAGCTGGTCACCAAGCTGTACGCTGCCGGACTGCGGAGGCGAAAACGATCACGACTTGCGCGGTGAGGAAACGACGTGGAACAACGCAGCTGGCCCGAAGCCCTCGGCCCCGGATCGGTGGTCGGACTTGTCGCTCCCAGTGGGCCGCTGCCAACGGACCGGATCGCCCTCGGCATCAAGACCCTCGAGTCCTGGGGCTTCACGGTTCGACCCGGAGATCATCTGCATGATCAGCATGCGCGGCTGAACTATCTGGCCGGAACCGACGACGACCGCGCGGCGGACCTACAGGCGGCGTGGACCGATCCTCAGGTATCGGCTGTCTGGTGTGCCCGCGGCGGTTACGGTGCCCAGCGGATGGTCGACCTGCTGGACTTCGACGCGTTGCGGGCAGCCGGTCCGAAACACCTGATCGGCTTCTCCGACATCACCGCACTCCACGCCCGGATCGGCCGGGAGCTCGGCCAGGTCACGATCCACGGTCCGGTCGGCACCGGTACCCAGCTCGCGGACGGTCCGTCGGTCGAGGCGCTGCGGTCGTTGATCCTGTGCCGACCCGTACCCGGAACCGAGCTGGTCACCGGTACGACGCTGGTCGGGGGTACGGCGTCCGGTCGGCTGATCGGCGGCAATCTCGCATTGATTGCCGATGATCTTGGTGTCGAACCGTTGCCGGACCACGGCAGTGTGGTGATCATCGAGGACGTCGGCGAGGAGGCGTACCGGTTGGACCGGATGCTCACCCAGTTGCGCCGCAGCGGATGGTTCTCCATGATCACCGGGGTGGTCCTCGGCGACTTCACCGAGTCCGATGATCCGGACCTGGTGCAGGCCGTGCTCACCGACCGGCTCGCCGATCTCGGCGTTCCGATCCTGACCGGTGCGCCGTTCGGGCACGGCGACCGCAACCTGGCGCTGCCCCTGGGTGCCGAGGTGGTTCTCGACGCTTCCGCGGGCGTGCTGCGACTCGCCGACTGATTCGCCGGGAGATCATGCTTCGCGCCGTCAGTGAGGCCGATCATCCTGGAGAATGATCTCGGGAAATATCGCCGACGAGTCCTTGCCAACGTCTCAGGGCTACAACTCCGGAATCGACGGAATGCTGGGCACGAACACCGTGAAGGCGTTGAGCGTCTGCTGCGCGCCTATTGGGGTTACACCGGTGCGATCGACGGAATTGCCGGTTCCGGACGCAGGTGGGCTTCATGCGGTTCGCCGACGCCGCCTGACCCGCCCCTCACACCCCCTCTCCCGAAGCTCAAAGTTTGACTCAGGGGCTGGCGCCGTCGGTGTGTCGTCGCCGTTGGATCAAACTTTGACCTTCGGGGAGGCCGCCACCGGGAACGAAGCTCAAAGTTTGACTCAGGGGTTGGCGCCGTCGGCGTGTCGTCGCCGTTGGATCAAACTTTGACTTTCGGCGGGGCCGGCCACCGGGAACGAAGCTCGAAGTTTGACTCAGGGGCTGGCGCCGTCGGTGTGTCGTCGCCGTTGGATCAAACTTTGACTTTCGGGGAGGCCGGCCACCGGGAACGAAGCTCAAAGTTTGACTCAGGGGTTGGCGCCGTCGGTGTGTCGTCGCCGTTGGATCAAACTTTGACTTTCGGGAGGGCCGGCCACCAGGAACGAAGCTCGAAGTTTGACCCAGGGGTTGGCGCCGTCGGCGTGTCGTCGCCGTTGGATCAAACTTTGACCTTCGGGGTGCGCGGCGACCTTCGGGGTGCGCGGCGACCTTCGGGGTGCGCGGGGACCTTCGGGGTGCGCGGGGACCATCGGGGTGTTGCGGGGCCATCGGGGTGCGGGGACCTTGCGGGGCGACGGGGCCTGCGGGGCCGAGGGCGTTGCGGAGGTACGCGGTGGGGCCGGGCGATCAGGCGGCTGACAGTTGGGCGGGCAGGGGCTCGGTGTGGACGATCTGCAGCGACGTGACGGCCCGGGTCAGGCAGACGTACAGCCGGCGGAGCCCGGTGATCTGGTCAGGCTCGCCGGCGACGATCTCGGCCGGTTCGAACAGCACGACGTGGTCGAACTCCAGACCTTTCGCGATCGAGGCCGGTACGACGTCGACGCGACGGGTGAAGGCCTCGGTGTCCAGCGGGTCGGTCTCCCTTCCGAGTACGGCGTAGGAGATGCCCTGGCCATCGAGGGCCCGCTCCACCTCGACCAGTCGGGTGTCCGGGGTGATCAGTCCGATGCTGCCCTCGCTCTGCAGGGCCACCCGGACCGCCTCGGCAAGGTCGACTTCGGGCCGGGTCGTTGTCGCCAGGGCAAGATCACCGCGAGCCCGCCGCACCGAATGTGGCGGAGTCAGATCCGGTGCGATGTCGGGCAGCAGACGTGCGGCGAACTCGATCACCGCACCCGGCACCCGGAAGCCAGCGGTCAGCTCTTCGATCACGGCATCCGGCTTGCCGAGGTGATTCAGTGTGTCGGACCACGAGGTGGTCGCCCAGGGAGTGGTCGCCTGGGCAAGATCACCGAGCACGGTCACCGATCCGGTGCTGGCCCGGCGCCCGACGGACCGCAACTGCATGGCCGACAGGTCCTGCGCCTCGTCGATGATCACGTGGCCGAGGCTCGGCGTCCGGTTCAGCACGTCGGCCGCCTCGTCGACAAGGACGATCTCCGCCGTGGACCACTTGTGGGTCCTCACCGACCGGCCGGGCTTCCTGACCAGCACCCGCTGCTGTTCCTGAGCCGTCAGCAGACCGTCGGCATGCTCGGCCAGGAACTCCGGGTCGCTGAGCAGTCGGAGCACCAGCTTCGCGGCGTCCACAGCCGGCCAGATCTGTTCGGCGTACGCCTTCACCGGCTTGCTGCGGGCCACCGCGTTCTGCACCCGATCGTCGGGTGAGTCGCCGGCCGCCTCCATCCGCAGCAACACCTGGTGGGCCAGTCGCTGGGGCAGCATCTCCCGCCCGGCGGCATACCGGACACCGCGTTCCTTGATCATCGCGACCATCTCGTCGGCCAGATACGCGGCCACCCGCCACTGATGCGCACCGCGCGGCACCACCAGGGTCCCCTCGGCCGGCCGCAGATGGCTCCAGACGGCCCGCTTGATCACGTCGGCCATCCGGGCGTCGCCCTTGATCATCGCCGACGCGGCGTCCTCAAGACGCCCGGCTTGGAGGCCGGTGGCCTTGCTGACCAACGCCTCGACAGTGGTCTGGGATGCGTCGATCTCACCGAGCGCCGGCAAGACGTCGGCGATGTAGGAGAGGAAGCTGTCGTTCGGGCCGACCACCAGCACGCCCTGCCGGGACAGCTGGTCGCGGAAGGCGTACAGAAGGTAGGCGGCGCGGTGCAGGCCGACGGCGGTCTTTCCGGTCCCGGGCGCACCCTGCACGCAGACCGAGCGCGCCAGGTCGGTGCGGACGATGACGTCCTGTTCGGGTTGGATGGTGGCCACGATGTCTCGCATCGGGCCGGTACGGGGCTTCTCGATCTCTGACTCGAGGATGTCGGAGTTGTCCAGTGCCTCACCGGCGACGAGATCCTCGTCCTCGTACGCCGTGAGGGCGCCGGCGGAGAAGCCGAACCTGCGACGCAGCCGGACGTCCATCGGCTGGTCCCGGGTGGCCTGGTAGAAGGGCAGCGAGATCGGGGCCCGCCAGTCGATGACCATCGGTTCGCCGCCGGCCTCGCCGGTGATGTGCCGCCGGCCGATGTACAGCCGGGGCGGGAGATCGCTCCGCTGGTAGTCCAGCCGGCCGAAGAAGAGCGGGACCGTCGGGTCGTCCTGCAGCGACTGGACCCGGCGATAGAGGGCCTGTTTGAGGTGTTCGGTCGAGACGTTCGGACCCCAGCTGATGGCTGCGGCGCCGACGGCGTTCAAACTGCCGACGTGTTCGCGCATGATCGCCAGCGCGGCCCGGGATTCGGCGAGATGCCGGCGTTCGGCCTCCAGCGCGGAATCCGCGGATCCGGGATCGGGTTCGGTCTGATCGGTCGTGTCTGATTGGGCTGTTCCGGGCATGCGGGACACTCCGATGCTGTCGGGTGGTGGGAAGCGCCGAGACGTTACTCCCTGGATGCATGGCGATCAACAGGTTTTCAGTGAAGGACCTGGCACGTCGACTAATCTCGGCGCAGTGAGTGTTCCACCGCGCACCTTCGTCGTGCCCGAGGACCCGGCCGAGCGTGCCTGGCGGAGACGGCGGGCGGCTCGGGTCATCGTCGTCGACGGTCAGGACCGGATCCTACTGTTCTGCGACACCGACCCGGGAGTCCCGGGCGTGCGGTGGTGGGTCACTCCGGGCGGCGGGATCGACGCCGGCGAAACCGAGCGGCAGGCCGCGGTGCGCGAGCTCGCTGAGGAGACCGGGCTGGTGATCACCGAGGCCGAACTGGTGGGTCCCATCGCCCGGCGTGAGGTCACCCACGGCTTCTCCGACCAGGTGCTCGCCCAACAGGAGACGTTCTACCTGATCAGGGTGGAGGCCTTCGAGCCGGACAACTCCTCCTTCACCGAGGAGGAGAAGCTGACCCTGGTGGAGAACCGGTGGTGGACGCCGGAGGAACTTGCGACCACCGACGAGTGGATCTGGCCCAAGGAGTTGCTCGGGCTGATCGACCACGCCGGAACGCCGGCGGCCGCCCCGCTCGACCTGGGGCTGGTGACCGACGAATCGACCGTCCCGGTGTGACCCGCCCTTCGAGCGGTCCGGGCGACGGGCCCGAGCGTCAGATAACAACTCGGCAGCATCGCGGGTCGGGTGCTTCGGCTCCCGGCGGGCCGGGTGAGAATTGGTCCTGTTATCCATGTGACTGATGAGACTCATGGGTTCATGAGCCCGGACCCTAGGGGGACCGATGAAAGAGACGGTCAATCCGCTGTTGCTGCAGGTGTTGCACCGGCGACGGATGCTGCGTGCCGTGCGCTGGAGCGCCGCCGGCTGGATCTTCTTCGGCGGTCTGCACATCGCCGTCTGGTGGTTCGCGTTCGAGAACACCCCACAAGGCTGGCCCTCCGGACTGCTGGGAGCAGTGGTCTGGCCGCTGTTGCTGCTTGCCACCGCCAGCTTCGTCTCACTGGTGATCTACACCGCGCGGTGGCTGTTGGCACCGGAGAATCCGCGGGCCTACGACTGGTTGGAACGAGACTCCGTCGGCGGGCAGGCCAGCCCATCGGTCGTTGAGCCTGACGAGGAGGACGAGCCGACGATCGTCCGGACGCGCGTCTGACCCGACCGCCGCGCGAACCCGGTCCGACCGATCGGGCCCGCGGCTACAGTGTCCGGGTGATTCGCCGCGGCCGGACCATTGCAGCAGTCCTGATCAGTTGTGCCGCACTTGCGGCCTGCAGTTCCGCCGGGTCCTCCGACAGCCCGACAGCGCCGTCGACGCCGATCGCGACCGCACCGGTGTCCAAGGCACCCATCCCCAACGGATCGGGTACGCCGTCGGCAGAGCGTCCGGAGCGGCCGCAGCCGGGCGAGGTGCTGCTCGGCGATCTGAACACCAAGAGCTTCCGGTACGCCGGCGGCTGCGGTTTCGAGGTTCCGGCACCGCCGGTCCGGTTGGTCGACGGCAAACAGGCCGGCAGGACTCCCGGCTTCGGTGGTCGCTCCAGCACGGCCGAATGGGCCGGCAGCCGGGAGGTCGCCCTCGGCGACCGGAAGTTCCTGGTGGTCCGGCTCCGCTGCACCGTCGGGCGCGAGAGACTCGTCGCCGCACATCTGATCGGGCTGGCCGGACAGACCCCGACCGATCTGGGCATCATCGCCACGGGCAGCAGGATCGCGATCCGCCCCGACCATGATCAACTCGAGGTCCGGGCGGACTACCGGAGGATCGGCGACAGCCCGAGCCACCCTCGGGGCCATACGTCGTACGCGATCCGCGTCGCCGGACTGACACCGGTCCGACTGTTCTCCGGGCAGCAGCCGGACGACATCGATCCGGCGATCGCCAATCTCCCGGCCCGCGGCTATGACGCCGGCCTGGTCGGGGTCAGCGGCTACGTTGACGACCCCAGCGAGACCAGCTGGGTCGTCGGCCTGCTGGATCGGCCCGGCCGGGTGCTCACCGCGGAGTCGCTGGGCGGCGGGTACGGCTCCGGGATCTGCTGGAAGCCCACCGTGTTCACCCAGGCAGGGGAGAAGATCGGACACGACCACCTGGCCTACAACGGTGCCGACAACGGCACCGGCACGGCGATCGATCTGGCCGCACCGAGCAAGGCGACCATCGGTGTGCGCGGCGTGATCGACTTCCCGGTCGAGAAGAACACGCCTGGCCTGCTGATCCCCGCCAACGGCGTTGTCCCGGCACTGGCGACGGCAACCACGATGACCGCCGCCAACGGCCAAGGTGACGCCCTGGTCACGACCGAGGCGCCGGCCGACGGCAGTCTGGACATCGAGCGCTTCGGTGCGGCCTCGGGCAGCGAGTATCAGCTGCCGGTCGGCGCCTTCGCCACCATCGACGGCCGGCTCGCGATGACCGGGGCCTGGTACAACACGCCGATCAACAAGCCCGGCGCAGCGTTCGGCATGCGCCCGGTCGTCGACCCGAAGGATCTCGGCGAGAAGACCTGCTGACCGTTACACGGCGTCGGCTGCATCGAGGATCCGGTACGCGTAACCCTGTTCGGCCAGAAAACGCTGGCGGTGCTGGGCGAAGTCGGCGTCGACGGTGTCCCGGGCCACAACGGCGTAGAAGCGGGCGGTGGTGCCCGCGCCCTTGGGCCGCAGCAGTCGGCCGAGCCGCTGCGCCTCCTCCTGACGGGAACCGAAGGCGCCGGAGACCTGGATGGCGACCTGGGCACTGGGCAGGTCGATGGAGAAGTTGGCGACCTTGCTCACCACGAGCAGGTCGATCTCGCCGGACCGGAACTGCTCGTACAGCTTCTCCCGCTGCCGGACCGTCGTCTCGCCCTTGATCAGCGGCGCGTCCAGCCGCTCGGCCAGCTCGTCGAGCTGGTCGACGTACTGTCCGATCACCAGGGTCGGCTGTCCGCGGTGCTTGGTGACAAGATCGACGATGACCTCGGTCTTGCTCTCCGCGGTCGAGGCCAGGCGGTATTTCACGTCATCCTCGGCGATCGCGTACGTCATCCGCTCCTCGTCGGTCAGCGTGACCCGGACCTCCACGCAGTCTGCAGGAGCGATGTACCCCTGCTGTTCGAGGTCCTTCCACGGGGCGTCGTACCGCTTGGGGCCGATCAGCGAGAACACGTCGCCCTCCCGTCCGTCCTCGCGCACCAGCGTCGCTGTCAGGCCGAGCCGCCTGCGCGCCTGGAGGTCGGCGGTCATCCGGAAGACCGGTGCGGGGAGGAGATGCACCTCGTCGTAGATGATCAGGCCCCAGTCGCGCGCGTCGAACAGCTCCAGATGCGGATGGATGCCGCCGCGTTTGGTGGTGATCACCTGATAGGTGGCGATGGTGACCGGTCGGATCTCCTTCCTGGCGCCGGAGTACTCGCCGATCTCCTCGGGGGTGAGCGAGGTCCGCCGGACCAGTTCGTCCCGCCACTGGCGCGCCGAGACGGTGTTGGTCACCAGGATCAGCGTCGTCGCCTTGGCCGCGGCCATGGCGGCCGCACCGACGATCGTCTTGCCGGCGCCACAGGGCAGCACCACAACGCCGGAGCCGCCGTGCCAGAAGGACTCGGCGGCCTCCTTCTGGTACGGCCTCAGGTGCCAGCTCTGTTCGGCGAGATCGATGGCGTGTGCCTCGCCGTCGACGTAGCCGGCCAGGTCCTCGGCGGGCCAGCCGAGCTTCAGCAGCACCTGCTTGAGATGGCCGCGTTCCGACGGGTGCACGATCACGCTGTCGTCATCGATCCGACCCCCGAGCAGTCCCTTCACCCGGGCGCTCTTGGTCACCTCGGTCAGCACCGCACGATCGGTGCTGACCAGGACGAGTCCGTGGAGCGGGTGCTTCTCGATCCGCAGCCGGCCGTACCGGTCCATCGTGTCGGCGACGTCGACCAGCAGCGAACTCGGCACGGGGTAGCGGCTGTAGCTGAGCAGCACGTCGACGACCTGCTCGGCGTCGTGCCCTGCGGCCCGGGCGTTCCACAGCCCGAGGGGGGTCAACCGGTAGGTGTGGATGTGCTCAGGGGCCCGTTCGAGCTCGGCGAACGGAGCGATGGCGATCCGGCAGGCCGCGGCGTCCGGGTGATCGACTTCGAGCAACAGGGTGCGATCGGACTGGACGACGAGCGGGCCTTGATCCATAGCGTTCGAGACTACTCGCCGCAGCTGACACCGCCCGTTCGTGGCCGGTGGGTCGACCGAACCGGCGCGGCGGAAGATCAACCGCCGCCGGTGTCCGACGTCGCGTCGGTCGTCGAACCAGCGGCGGGACCGGAACTCGGGGTGGTCGGAGCAGACGTAACCGGCTGGTCGGCCGTCGGGTTCGGGGTCGGACCGGGCCGGACCAGTCCCGGCGGCGGTGCCGGGTTGGTTGTCGGGGTCGTCGATATCGGGCCCGGTGTCGAGGCCGGGCTCGGCGACCGGGACGATTCCGGGCTGGGCCGGCTCGTCGCGGTCGGTGAGGCGGGCGTCGTCGGCTCGTCGGGCCGTTCGACGATCAGCGGGTCGCCCGGACGCCCGCGGTGGCCGGCGGTGTCCACGGCGCGCACCCGGATGAAATGAGTCGTCATCTCGTCGTTGAACCAGTTGATGGTCAACTGACGGCCGGCGGTCTCCCCGGACGGGATCCCGTTCAGCGTCGCCTGGTAGTAGGCCACCCGCGGACTCCCCGGGTCGCCACCGTTGGCGACGGCGTTCCATCTGACGGTGATCGAGTCGTGGTTGTTGTCGATCACCCGGAGTCCGTCGACGGCGGGTAGCACTGCGGAGGCGGTGGACCCGCGCGTGGCCGGCGACCGGAGGTGATCGGTGGTGGTCGTCCGCCCGATCGGTTCGGTGCTTCGACCGTGTCCCACGGGCCCGCCCGGATGCGTCGTCCCGGCATCGGTGCCCGGTGCTCCCGGAGCCTCGCCGGACGCAGGTTGCCTGCCGGACCGACTGGAAGCCTCGGACGGAGCCGAGTTCGCAGCATCCGGTGTCGACAGCGATCTGTCGGCCACGACCCAGAGCGCCACAAACCCCGAGGCGCACAGGACGATGACCAGCAGGCGCCGGAACCTCGTCTCGCGCATTGCGATCAGCCTATGTCGGCCGAAGGCGGATGCTCCGCTATTTCTGCTGGTCAGGTCGCTGTACCGAGGAAACCCGCGGAATCGGCACCGAAACCGGCTGGGCGGACACCGGGTCGATGCCACGGACCGTCCCGTCACCGACCTGCCGCGGCCGGAGTAGACGGGTTGAGGACCGGCCTTCACCGTCAACGACTGTGATCTGCACGACCAGGTCCCGGTCGACCGCCTCCCGCAGCAGCTCCAGCCCGTCGTCGGAGCGCGGCCTCCGGCGATCGGCCGCCAGCACGGCTCCAGCGATCTCCTCCGCCGTCGCCGGTCGTCGGCCCGGCGGGTTGGTCGGCCGGTGGATGGTCGCCCGTCGTGGCGGTCGGGTGGTCAGCAGCCGCCCCTGGTCGTCCTCGGCGGCCGGTTTCAGTCCGAGCCGGCGCAAGGCCTCGACGACCTCGTCCGGGTCGGCGGCCGACACCAGGACGCCGGGCGCGATCGATCGCAGCTGCAACCGGGCGGCCTCGGGATGGGCCAGGACCGCCGCCTGCTGGGCCGGGTCCTCGACCCGTAGATAGCTGGCCGCCGAGCCGACGCGTACGGTGCCGTGCTGGCGGGCCACGTCGTCGATCAGGTACCGCAACGGCTGCGGTATCCCGGTTGTCGAGTGCTGCTGCAACCAGTCGCCGATCTCGGCCGCTGCCCACCCGGAGTCGAATCCCCGCCTGATCGAGGACTGGCTGAACCGGTAGACGGCGCCGCCGCCACGGGACTCCTGATCCGCGAGCAGCCGCAGGGTGCCGGCAACGGCGGCTTCCAACGGGCCCTGGGCCACGGCAGTGAGGTCGGACTGGATGATCACCCGGTCCAACGGCACCGGGAACAGCCGGGCAAGATCATCCGGCACGTCCCGGTCACCGAGGACGACCGGAAGCAGTTCGGTGATCGAGCCGAGTGCTGTCAGTCCCAGCCAGGTCGCCTCCCGCCAGGTCCAGTCGATCACCACCTCAAGTTGCCGTGCGTGCCGGCCGGCGGCCGGGCGGTGCCAGGCCACGACGTCGGCAAGATCCTCGGTGTTGATCACGGTCCCGACCTCGGCCGTCGCAGCAGCCGCCATGATCAGGTGTCGGTTCTCCGGTGCGCGCGGGGCCAGTGCTTCGGCGTTCAGCGGGTGGGAGTCGACCGTTGAGGAGAAGTACCGTTCGGCATCCCGCCAGGCGGTGGCCGGCCGGAGCCAGCGTTCCGGACCGGACAGGGTCACCCAGCGGTCGTAGTCGGTCGTCGGCAGCGCAGTGATCTTGTCGGGACTTCCGATCAGTCCGGCTGCTGCCGTGGCCTCGAGGAGGAAACTGGTGTAATCGACGCGGCCGTCGAGGGCGCGGCTGATCGCCTGGACGTCGCGGGCGGAGATGCCGCCGTCCCGGAGCAGCCGGCGCGGATTCGCGTCCAGCTCGGAGATGATCAACTCCGCATCGTGGACCACCTCGTTGGCGGCGCCCGCAGCGGCCGACCTGATCACCGAGTGGCTGCGTTGGATGCCGGAGATCTCCGGCGCCGACGTCGGCACCGGGTCGCGACTGATCAGCCAGTCGGATCCGGCAGCCCGCAGCCGGAGTGCGACCTCCCGCGGCAGGATCACCGTGTCACGGTCGACCGGCCGGAGCAGCCTGCGGGCCAGCAGGATCTCCACCGGGGTACGCGCGTCGATCAGCCGGAGAGCCCGATCGGCATTGCGCACTGTCCCGGTCGGCGGTCCCCACAACAGGCGATCGAGCACCGGGCGGACCTGCTCGCCGGCCGCGGCCAGCGCCTCGTCGATCTGGCCGGAGGTCAACGGCTGTGGCGAAACAGGGGCGAGACCGGCTGGATAGGAGCCGAAATGATCACGGGCGGCGCGCAGCAGATGAAGATCATCATCACCACCCCACACCAGGGCACGTCGGCGAAGATCATCGACCGCCTGACTCAGGACGGCTGTCGGGCGGCCGGTGAGCGCCACCAGGTCGGCAACCGAGGCGCCGTCGGGCAGCACCGCGAGGCCTTCGGCGACGGCGGTTTGCCACGCGTTGAGCCGGTCGATCGCTCGACCCACCGACACCGAGGTGGTCGCCTGGGCGACCAGTTCGCCGATGTGCCGGGGCAGCGGGTAGCCGAGATCCGGCCTGAGCCGGAACAGCTCGGTCAGTTGATCATGATCGAGGCCCCGGAGTGCCTCGGTCAGGGTACGCGGCGCCGTCACTGTCCGGGCGGTGGCCACTGCTGGTCGCCGGCACGCTGGTCGGGGCGCTGTTGGAGGTACGGCGGAGC
This sequence comes from Microlunatus sp. Gsoil 973, assembly GCF_009707365.1. Taxonomy (GTDB): domain Bacteria; phylum Actinomycetota; class Actinomycetes; order Propionibacteriales; family Propionibacteriaceae; genus Microlunatus. The sequence continues at coordinate 2,876,274 of NZ_CP046122.1, read as the reverse complement.
CGGTTGCTGCCGGTAGCCGCCGCCTCCCGATCCGCCGGGCGGGTTCTTGATCTCGGTGTTGACCAAGGTCAGGATCAGCACGATCATCAACAGCGAACCGAGCAGCGACCAGGTGGACAGCAGTCCGTACCAGCTGCCGAAGTCGCCCAGATTGATGAAGACGTCGATCGTCGGGATCAGCAGCACAACGGCGCCGACGACGGTGAACGCTGTCAGGATCCTGCGTCGGGCGTACCGGGCCCGGGCTGCCAGCACGAATGCCACCAGGAATGCCGGCGGTGCGATCACCCAGAAGATCGCCAGCGCCAGGACGATGATCGCCCCCGGCGGCGTGGCACGGAACAGCGATGGGGGCGGCGCCGGGCGGGACGGTGCCGCCGGACCCGGGCCGAACCAGGCAGGCGTGCCGGGTGCGGGCATTCCACCGGGCGTCGACGGGGGCGCCGACCGCAGCGTCATGGGATCGGTCGGAGCGGCGACCGGAGCCCCGGATGGTGGTCCCCACGGTCCGGGCGCCGCCGCGCCCGTGGTTGGGGGTCCGGTCGGGGGCCGCCAATGAGCGGCACCCCAGGCACCGCCGCCACCGGATTGGGTCATCGCGTCGGAGTCGACCTCGAAGGGCAGGTGAGGATCCCGGTGCTGGGTTCCGATGTCGGGCACCAGTGTTGCCAGCGGCGCCACGTGTTCCGGGGGATTGCCGAACTGCGGGCGTTCCGCCGGCGCCCCGGGCGGCTCCGGCTGCGGTTCGGCGACCGACAACGGGGGAGCATCGGGGGCGGTGAACTCCGCAGGTTGTTCCAGCGGGGCGTATTCCGGCCCGTCCTCCCAGGTAGCCATGCCGGCCAGTCTATTTGTTGTCCGGGTCGGCGATCATCGGACGGCCAGTTCGAGGATCCGGTCGTCGGACCGGTCCGGAGCACCGCGTCCGTCGGTGTTGCTGGTGGTGACCAGCAGGGTGTGATCGTCGAGCGCGAGCACACTGCGCAGGCGTCCGTGGCGGCCATTGAGGAAGTCCTCCGGCGGCCCGGCGGTGCGGGTGCCGTCGAGCGGGATCCGCCACAACCGCTCGCCGCGGAGAGCGGCCATCCAGATCGCGCCGCCGGCGTAGGCGATGCCGCTCGGTGAGTCGACCTCGGTGCCCCATTGCGCGACCGGAGATGTGTAGTCGGGGTTGTCCGTGCGGCCCTGGGTATCCGGCCAGCCGTAGTTGTGGTCCTTGACGATCAGGTTGAGTTCGTCGGCCGTACGTTCCCCGAACTCCGAGGCCCACAGGCGCCCGGCCGGGTCCCAGGCCAGCCCCTGGACGTTGCGATGCCCATAGGACCAGACCAAGGATCTGGGGTCCGGGTTCCCGGGTGCCGGAGCACCGCTGGTGGTCATCCGCAGGATCTTGCCGCCCAGTGAGCTCCTGTCCTGCGACAGCTCGGGATCACCGGCCTCGCCGGTGGTTACGTAGAGCATTCCGTCCGGCCCGAACGCCATCCGTCCGCCGTTGTGGTGCAGGCCGTGCGGGATACCGTCCACGATCACCTGCAGGTCCCGGAGCTGCTGTCCGGGTTGGGCGTCCCGGTCCAAGGTCACCCGGGCGATCCGATTGTCCCGGTCGGTGGAGTAATAGACGTAGAGCACGTGGTTGCGGGTGAAGTCGGGCGACACGGCCAGGCCGAGCAGGCCTCCCTCGCCGCCCCTTGTGCCGTTGGAGCGCGCCTGGGTGATCTCGCCGGCCCTGGCCTCGCGTCCGGTGGCGATGTCGACCCGGGTGATGGTCCGGCTGTCTCGTGAGTTGACCAGCAATTCGTCCTCGCCCAGTCGGGCCAGTCCCCACGGGACGTTGATGCCGTCGGCGACCGTACGGACCACCCGCACGGAGCCGTGCACCGGCGCCGGCCCCGCCGACGGTGTGCTGGGACCGGTGGCCCGGCCGGTGGTGGCCGGTGTTGCCCGCCCACCGGCAGTGTCGCCCGGCCTGGCGGACCCTGGGGCCGAACCCGACGCGCCGGCCGGTGTCGTCGCGGCGGTGCCGGACCGTTCAGTGCCGGTGCAGCCGCCCAGCAGGGCCACCGCAATGGCGGCTGCGCCGATCACGGCCCGGGAACCGGTCATGTGTTCAGCGTACGGACAGCTCCAGGACGCGGTCGTCGTGCCGGTTCGGTGCGCCCCGGCCGTCGGTGTTGCTGGTGGTGACCAGCAACCGTCCGGAGCCGATCCAGAGCACGCTGCGGAGCCGGCCGTACCTGCCGATCAGATACGCCGTGGGTGCGGCGGCGGTCCGGGTGCCGCTCATCGGGATCCGCCAGAGCCGCTCGCCCTTCAGGGCTGCCATCCAGATCACCCCGTTGGTGAAGGCGATGCCGCTGGGGGAGTCGACCTCGGTGCCCCATTGTGCGACCGGGCTGGTGTAGCCCTTGTGGCTGGTCCGTCCCTGGGTGGCCGGCCACCCGTAGTTGTGTCCCTTCCGGATCAGATTGAGCTCGTCGGCCTTCCGGTCCCCGAACTCCGAGGCCCATAGCCGATGGGCGCCGTCCCAGGCGAGTCCTTGCACGTTGCGGTGCCCCCAGGTCCACAACCGGGAGCCGGCGATCGGGTTGCCCGCCACGGGCTTGCCGCGCCGGGTGACCCGCAGGATCTTCCCGCCGAGGGAGTGCTTGTTCTGGGCAAGGGACGGGTTGCCCGCCTCGCCGGTGCTGATGTACAGCCGGCCGCGCGGACCGAACTTCAGCTGCCCGCCGTTGTGGTGGATGCCGTGCGGAATGCCCTTGACGATCACCTCAGGCCGGCCCAACCGGTGATAGGGCCTGCGCTGGGTGTAGTAGTGCACCCTGGCGACGCGATTGTCGCCGGCGGTGGAGTAGTACACATAGAGCAGATGGGTCCGGGCGAAGTCGGGGTCGACCGCGATGCCGAGCAGACCGCCTTCGCCGCCGGCGGAGGTCTGGGACCGGGCGGCCTTGATCCGGCCCAGGGTGTGGAATGTCCCGGTCTTCAGGTTGAGCCGTCGGACGAGATGGGTGTCCCGGGTGGTGTAGACGATGTCGCCGCCCGGCAGCCGGGCCATCCCCCACGGGACGTTCTCACCGCGCAACACAGTTCGGATCACCCGTACCGAACCGGACGCGGGAGCCGCCTGCGCGGACCGGACCTCGGATCCGGTGCCATTGAGCAGTGCGACCAGGGTCGCGGTCGCGACGGCCCCGGCGAGGAGCATCTTCGGCCTCGTGATCATCGACGACCTCGATCCGGTTGGTGGGACTGCCTACCGACCGGGTTAACGCTACGCTCCGGGGCCGGGCCGCGAGAAGCCCTGGGTCAGCGGCCGGTTCAGCGGTGGACGATCTGCAGCGGCACCCGGCTCCGGCTGACGCTCAACCGCAGATTCGACTGCCGGGCCATCGCCAGGCCCGCGCCGAGCGCCGCCAGCGTCACGATGCTGCCGCAGACCAGCATTGTCGAGCGGACCCCGAGGTGATCGATCACGGTGCCGACGATCGGACCGCCGATCGCCTGGCAGCCCAGCAGCATCAGCAGGTAGACGCTCATCACCCGGCCCCGTACAGCGGCCGGCGCGGTCATCTGAACCAGCGAGTTGGCGCTGGTCATGAACAACATGGTGACGATGCCGATGCCCACCAGGGTGACGCAGAACAGCGGCTCCCAACCGAAGCGCGAGGCGAGGACCAGCCCGACTCCGAGGGCCGCGAGGCAGCTGACCAGCAGCCGCAGCCGCGGTCCGCCGGTCCGCCGCGCCGACAGCAGTGCGCCAGCCAGCGACCCGACCGCGACCAGGGTGTTGAACAGGCTGTAGCCACCAACGCCGCTGGTGAAGACCGTTGTTGCGAAGGCGGTCAGGATGACCGGCATGTTGAGCCCGAACAACGCCAGCGCGGTGACCAGGATGATCGCCCACATCACCTCCGGCGTGTGACGGATGTAGCGCAGTCCCTCGGCGATCTGGCGGCTGATCGAGTCGCTCTGCGTTGCCGCCCGGGACACTGAATCGGGTACCACCATGATGCCGAGCAGGGTGACCACCAGCAGGCAGGCGGCGCCGTTGATCAGGAACGACGGGCCCTGGCCGACGGCGTGGATCAACACGCCGGAGACCGCGGGGCCGACGAGTCCGCCGAGCTGGAAGACCGAGGAGTTCAGGCTGACAGCGCTGCGGATGTGATCGCGGCCGACCAGTTCGGAGACGAACGCCTGCCGGGTCGGATTGTCGACAACGGTGACGAAGCCGAGCATCACCGCGATGCCGAAGACGTGCCAGGCCTGAACGACGCCGGTGATCGCGAGCAGGCCGAGCAGCCCGGCCAGCGACGCGGCCACCGACTGGGTGATCATCAGCACCCTGCGCTTGGGGAAGCGGTCGGCCACCAGTCCGCCGAACATGCCGAACAGCAATACCGGCAGGAACTGGCAGGCGACCGTGATGCCGACCGCCGCCGCGCTGCCGGTCAACTGGCTGATCAGCCAGTCCTGGGCGATGCGCTGCATCCACAGGCCGGTGTTGGCCACGATCTGGCTGCAGAAGTAGATCCGGTAGTTGCGAATCTGTAGGGCGGCGAAGCTCCGAGGCCAGCGGGAGACCTCGGTCTCCACCGCGTCGGGCCCCGGCTCGGGACCGGCTGGTCGATCGACGGCTACGGGTCGGGGCGTCCGGTCGTCGACGACGCGAACAGGTACACGGCGTTCTGCGGGCACCGCGGACACGAGGCAATCACCAAACTCTGATCAAATACCACTGGCTGCACTGAAGCACTGAAAGGAGCAGGTCCCCGGCACGTCATCGTGTAGCCGGACGATCACAGATCCCCGACCAGGCCGTACGGAATAGTCCCCGGGGGCCGCCACGGAGGCGTCCGGGTGATCGAGGTGGGAAAGAGTCCGACTGCGAGGCTCTGGCTTCCAGCCTACGCCACCGACATTATTGGCCCGCATCATTGCGGCTATATCTATTATTAGGTGTCGTAATGGCTCCGTGCGGCACGGAGCGGCAGCAGAGTGACAGCAGAGTGATCACAGAGTGACAAGGGAGCACCGTGGCGGACGAGCAGACCTTCGATCCGGTGCTGCTGCGCACCTATCTGGCCGTGGTCGAGGGGCTGAGTTTCACCCGGGCGGCCGAGCAGCTGGGGCTGAGCCAACCAACCGTCTCCCAGCACGTCCGCCGGCTGGAGCTGGCGGCCGGTCGCCAGTTGGTCTCCCGTGACACCCGGACCGTACGGCTGACCGACAACGGCGAGGCGATGGCCGGGTTCGCCCGGACGATTCTGGCTGCCAACGACGAGGCGATCGCCTACTTCCGCGGCTCGGCGATGTCCGGCAGGCTCCGGTTCGGAGCGGCCGACGAACTGGCGCTCAGCGAGCTGCCGCACATCCTGCGGGACTTTCGGCAGCTCTATCCGAAGATCAACCTCGAACTCACCGTGACGCAGTCCGGCATCCTGCAGCGCCGCCTGCTGGCCAACCATCTTGATCTGATCTTCATCAACCAGGAGCCCGACACCGACCGGGGCCGGTTGGTGCGCCGTGACCGGCTGGTCTGGGTCGGGCTGGAGAAGACAGACATCGATCCGGACCAGCCGGTGCCGCTGATCACCTATCACGCACCCAGCTACAGCCGGAGTGCCGCGATCAGCGCGCTGGAGGGCATCGGCCGGACCTGGCGGATCACCTGCAACACCCGCGAGATCAACGCCATCCTGGCCGCGACCCGGGCCGGGCTCGGACTGTGCGTCCTCGCCCAGAGCCGGGTTCCCGCCGACCTGCGGGTGGTCAGCGGCCGCTTCGATCTGCCCGTGCTGCCCGACGTGGAGATGGCTCTGGTGGACAATCCGCGGGCACCCCGGGAACCCGTCGAAGCGCTCAGCCGGGCCATCCACAACCTGCCCCTGGCGCCGCTGCGACCCTGACGGCCGGCACGCCGCCCGGGCCCCAGCACCGGTGTCCCCGGACCGCCGTTGCGACCAAAGACTGTTGGGACCGGTGCCTGAAGTCGATACGCTTGGCGGACCCGGGATGCTCCGGGCGAGATTCGGCGTTGATTTCTTACGGTGTCCCGGACGGGCCGTGACACCGCGGCAAGTGACGAGTGAGGTTGAGGTGCCAACAGGCAAGGTCAGGTTCTACGACTCCGCCAAGGGGTTCGGATTCCTGAGCAAGGAAGAGGGCGGCGACGTCTACGTACGGTCGACCGCGCTTCCGCCCGGGGTGACCACCCTCAAGCCCGGCCAGCGGGTCGAGTTCGGTGTCGTCGAGGGCCGCAAGGGTGAGCAGGCCCTGTCGCTGCGGCTGTTGGACACCCCGCCGTCGCTGGCCCAGCAGCGTCGGAAGTCGCCCGATGAGATGGCGGTGATCGTCGAGGATCTGATCAAGATGCTCGACTCGATCAGCAACGGCTACCGCCGCGGACGGCATCCGGACAACAGGATCGGCAAGAAGGTCGCCACGGTGCTGCGCGCGGTCGCCGACGAATTGGACGTCTAGCCGACGGCCCGGTCCCGCACCGTCATCGGAGACGACCGGAGGATCCGGTCGTTCCCGGGATACCCCGGCCCAGCGGATTCCCCTAGGATCCGGTGACCATGGGAGCACCCACCACCGAGACGACCCGGCCGCCGACCGAACCCACCGGGCTGATCGATCGCTGGTTCGAGATCACCGCCCGGGGGTCGACGGTCGGCCGGGAGGTCCGGGGCGGCCTGGTGACGTTCTTCACCATGGCCTACATCCTGGCCCTGAATCCGTTGATCATCGGGACTGCCGCCGACCACAACGGCAACCTGTTGGGCGGCGCACCCTGGAAGGACGCCGCAGGGCAGGTGATCAGCGCCAATGTCGGTCACTCGATCACCTTGGTCGCCGGCGCCACCGCCCTGGTAGCGGGCGTCACGACGATCGCCATGGGTATCTTCGGCCGGTTCCCGCTCGGTCTGGCCACCGGCCTCGGCCTGAACGCCCTGGTGGCGTTCACCGTCGCGCCCCAGATGACCTGGCCGCAGGCCATGGGCCTGGTGGTCATCGAGGGTGTGGTGATCGCGGTCCTGGTGCTCACCGGATTCCGGACCGCCGTCTTCCGTGCGGTCCCGTCGTCGTTGCGGGCGGCCATCTCGGTCGGCATCGGTCTGTTCATCGCCTTCGTCGGCCTGGCCGATGCCGGTGTGGTCCGGGCCGGGGACGGCACCCTGGTCCAGCTCGGGTTGCACGGATCGCTGACCGGCTGGCCGATGTTGGTGTTCGCCATCGGCCTGTTCACGGTCGCCGTGCTGCACATCCGTCGGGTCCGCGGCGCGATGTTGATCTCCATCGTCGCCGCCACGGTGGTGGCAGTGATCATCCAGCTGTTCGCCCAGCTGCCGGCGCAGAGTGACGCGCACCCGACCGGCTGGGCACTGAACATCCCGACTCTTGGCAAGATCATCTCGGTACCCGATCTCAGCCTGATCGGACACGTCGACGTGTTCGGCGCGTTCCTCGACGGCGGTATCGGCCGCTTCGTGCCGCTGGTGCTGCTGGTCTTCGCACTGATCCTGTCCGACTTCTTCGACACCATGGGCACCGTGGTGGCCATCGGCGCCGAGGGCAATCTGCTGGACAAGCACGGCAACCCGCCGCACCTGACCCAGATCCTGCTGGTCGACTCGCTGGCTGCGGCGGCCGGTGGAGTCGGGTCGGTGTCCTCCAACACCACCTACATCGAGTCCGCGTCGGGTGTCGGCGAGGGCGCCCGGACGGGGCTGGCGTCGGTGATCACCGGCCTCGGCTTCCTGGTCGCGATGTTCCTGGCGCCGCTGGCCGGCCTGGTGCCGTCGGAGGCGGCGACTCCTGCGCTGGTCTTCGTCGGCTTCCTGATGATGTCCCAGGTCACCAAGATCAACTGGTCCGAGCTGGAGGAGGGGCTGCCCGCCTTCCTGACCATGGCCCTGATGCCGTTCACCTACTCGATCACCAACGGCATCGGCGCAGGCTTCGTGATGTACGCCTTCCTCAAGATCATCCGCGGCAAGGCGCGCAGCGTCCATCCGCTGATGTACGGGATCGCGGTCGCCTTCCTCATCTACTTCCTGCAAGGGCTGATCAACAGCTGGATCAGCTGACCGGCACTCAGTTCGGCGGCGCCAGCCGTCGTTTCAGCTGCGGAATATCCAGGTCGGGATGCGGATAGTCCGGATGCAACTCCCGCAGGGTGTCCCGCAGCAGTACGGCGACGGCCCAGTTCCGGTACCACTTCCGGTCGCCGGGGATCGCGTACCAGGGGGCCACCTCGGTCGAGGTGGCCGCCAGAGCCTGGGCGTAGGCCCGCTGATACTTCGGCCAGAGCCGACGCTCGTCGATGTCACCGACGTTGAACTTCCAGTTCTTGGCCGGATCGTCCAGCCTGGACAGCAGCCGTTCGCGCTGTTCGTCGTAGGAGATGTTCAGGAAGCACTTGATCACTCTGGTACCGGCAGCGTCGAGCTCGGCCTCGAACTCGTTGATCAGCCGATAGCGGCGGATCCGCTCAGCGTCATCGATCTGATCATGAACCACGGTGACCAGGACATCCTCGTAATGTGACCGATCGAAGACGCCGATCACGCCGCCGTACGGCAGTTCCCGGCGGATCCGCCAGAGGAAGTCGTGGCTCTGCTCCTCGGCCGTCGGCTTCTTGAATGCGCGGACGTGGGTACCGGCCGGTCCGACGATGCCCACGACATGTTCGATCACCCCGCCCTTGCCGGAGGTGTCCATGCCCTGCAGCACCAGCAACACGGCCCTCTTGTCGCCGTCTGTCCCGGCGGCGTACAGCCGCTCCTGCAGCTCCTTCAACTCCGCGCCGATCGATTTCAGCTGTTTCCGGGCGGCCTTCTTGGTCTTCGGCCCCGTCGGAATCCGTCGCGGCGGATGCTCGGCAAGATCGACGGTCCCGTCCTCGACGGTGACCCGGAGCTTACGTCGCAGATCCGGCGACGCGCTCTGCTTGGCGGCGGACTCTGCTTTGCGGGAGGCCTTCTTCGGCATGGCCGAAGCCTACGGTTCGGTGGTCGATGCTGGGCCGAAGCTGCGGCGAAAGCCGACCCGGAGCGTACCTGCTGCGCCTATTCTGACAGCCGTCAGCTAGGCGATCTTCAGGAGTGAGGCGTGGATCCGGACCGGGCTTCCGACGACCACCGACCCCGTGTCGGCCATGCCCTGGGAGCTGGTGCCCGCGGCATCGGCCGGGGCATCGGCCACGGTGTCACCGGCGGCCTGCGCAAGATCGTCGACTACAGCGACTCCGGCGGCGCCGGACCGACCGGCCTGGGAAAGCTGGTCAGGCTGGAGTTCACCGACTCGGTCGGCGACGCCGCGGTCACCATTGCCCTGGCCGGCACGATCTTCTTCGGTACGCCGACCGACGAGGCCCGGCCCGAAGTGGCGCGCTTCCTGGCCATGACGATGGTCCCGCTGGCCATCCTGGCGCCGCTGATCGGCCCCTTCCTCGATCGTTTCCGGTACGGCCGCCGCTGGGCGATCGGGATCTCGACCGCGCTCCGCGCCTTCCTGTCCTGGGTGCTCGCCGGTGTCGTCAGCGACCCCGGCTCGGTGTGGGTGTTCGTCTGTGCGCTCGGGGTGCTGGTGGCCAACAAGGCCAACACGGTGAGCCGGGCCGCCGCCGTACCCCGGCTGCTTCCCGAGGGTTTCACCCTGGTGAACGCCAATTCGCGGCTGTCGATGGCCAACGTCGCCGGCCTGGCGGTCGGCGGCGTGCTGGGCGGTGTGATCTCCCGGCTGGGCCCGGAATGGGCATTGCGCTTCGCCTTCGTTGTCTTCCTGGTCGCGGTCGTCCAGACGATCCTGCTGCCCGCCCAGGTGGACTCGACGAAGGGCGAGCGGTCGGCCGGCGCGGTGTTCTGGCGGCGCAAGAACGGGCCGAACGACCAGCGCCGGTTCCGCAACATGACCGCGCCGACGCAGCTGGCGCTGTTGGCCAACCTCGGCGCCAAGCTGATGGGCGGCTTCCTGACCTTCTTCCTGGCGTTCCTGTTCCGGGAACATCCGTTGGGCAATCTGCCTGCGCTGGTCGCCCTGGCGATCGTCGTTGCAGCCTCCGGTGCGGGCAACGCGATCGGCACGGTGATCGGCAACCTGCTGAAGGACAAGCGGCCGGAGTTGATCGCGCTGATCTTCCTGGGCGTCGATGCAGCGATGGCGGTGGTCACCGCAATCTTCTACGGTGCACCGACCGTGATCGCCATGGGCTTCGTCGCCGGGCTCTCCACCCAGATGGTGAAACTCGGCTACAACGCACTGGTCCAGCGCGACGTCGCCGACGAGGTGCAGACCTCGGTGTTCGCGCGCTCGGAGGCGGTCTTCCAGATGTGCTGGGTGGCCGGTGGTTTCCTCGGCATCGCGCTGCCGTTGATCCCGCACCTTGGCTTCGCTGTTGTGGCCGGTCTGTTGTTGGCGGTTGCTGTGTTGATCATGATCCACTGGGTCCGTACGCACCGGCCGCAGCCGATCGGCGAAACGGGATTAGAGAGTCCCCAGGAGGGCTGACAGAATGGCAGCATGGTTACCTCCGGACGCACCCGCGCGGTGAAACTCGACTCGATCGCTGCCGGTGCCGTCGATCTTGCCCGCGAGGCGGCCGAGGAAACGGCCGGCGTACTGGGGGTCGGCGAGTATCTGGGGGCGTACGCCGAGGCAGAGCGTGTGGTCAGTCACCACTTCGCCTGCCCGCACCCGGGCTATCGAGGCTGGCACTGGTCGGTGACCTTGGTCCGAGCCTCCCGGGCCCGTGTGGCGACGGTCGACGAAGTCGTCCTGCTGCCGGGAGACGACGCGCTGACCGCCCAGGAGTGGGTGCCCTGGGCGGACCGGGTCGAACCGGGTGACGTCGGTCCCGGCATGCTGATGCCGTCGCCGGACAATGATCCGCGTCTGGAACCCGGTTACACCGGCGGTGAGAGCGCGGCCGATCCGGAGCCGGCGGAGGCATCGGTGATCAGAGCAGTGGTCTCTGAACTCGGCCTGGGGCGGGAGCGGGTGCTGACCGTCGAGGGCAGGGACGAGGCTGCTGAACGGTGGCTGGCCGGGCCCGGCGGGCCGGACAACCAGCTGAGCAAGGCGGCTCCGGCGACCTGCATCACCTGCGGTTTCTTCGTACGTCTCCGGGGCGGGCTCGGTCGGGAGTTCGGTGTCTGCGCCAACGCGTACTCACCCTCCGACGCCCAGGTGGTGAGCATCGACCACGGCTGCGGTGCGCATTCCTCGGTGCCCGAGCCGGAACGCGCCAAGGAACTGCCGCCTCCGGTCTGGGACACCATCGCCTGGGACGAGACCGGGGGTCTGTTCGACTGACGAGGGACCAAGCACCGGGCACGCGGAACGGCCCGCCGGTCGCCTGCCGGCGGGCCGTCGCCTGCGCCGTCAGTGCAGGCTGAGTGCTCGCCTCACTGTGAAGAAGAGGTCGGTCTGGTCGGTCACCCCGAGCACGGAGGCTGCCTGCGGGCCGCCGGCGGCGATCCTCACCTGGGTGCCGGTGTGCTGTTGCGAACCGGGATACTCCGTCGTCGCGTAGCTGATCGTCAGGTCGGCACCCTCATTGGTGGTCAGGGTGGCGGTCACCCCGGCGGTCGTCGTACCGGTCTCGACGATCTGACTGGTGTGACCGTGGTCGGCAGTCACCACGACCAGCGTGTCGCGATGGGTGCGTTGGTAATCCAACGCGGAACGTACGGCGGCGTCGAAGGCGATCGTCTCACCGATCTGGCCGCAGGGATTGGCCGCGTGGTCCTGTTTGTCGATCGACGCCCCTTCCACCTGCAGGAAGAAGCCCCTTCGCGAATGCCGGGACCTGGCGTCCAGGATCGAGATGGCCTTCGTCGTCATCTCCGCCAGGTGGGGCTGGTCGGAGTTGCGTGCGGTGTTGATCGCGCACCGGGCAGGCTGCGTGCCCTGCTCGGTCGGGGTCGGGCCTGTCCACTCCAGGTCGAGGTTGCCCGGGGCGAACAGCCCGAGGATCGGCCGGTGACCGCGGGCCGACTTCAGCTCGCCGGCGGTGGTGAGGACCTCGGTGCCGAGGGACTCGGCCTTCTGCCGTACGGTCATCCCGGCGTACCGCCCGCCCTTGATCACCTGCTGGTACGCGGCCGATCCGCCGCCCAACAGGAGGTCGGGTTGCAGGGCGGCCTGCTGCTCGGCGATCGAACCGGGCCCGCCGTTGCGGACATCCTGGGCCGGACAGTCGGCCATGTCGTCGGGTCCGTAGCAGCTTCGTTCGGCGACGTGCGCCGTCTGGACCGCAGGCGTGGCGTCCTCGATCTCGGCCGTGGTCACATCACCGGTCCGGTACCCGGCACGCTTGGCCAGCTCCAGCGACGTCGGCACCGCGGTCGTGCCGTCGGGCAACACCGAGACGGCGCCGTTGTAGGTCTTGTGCCCGGTCGACCAGCCGGTGCCCGAGGCCGCCGAATCGGTGACGTAGTCGGGTTTGGTCGGGTCGTCCTTCTGTACGGCGTAGGTCGTGTAGGCCCCGGTCATCGGCAGTGAGTCCATCGCCAGCCGCCCGTTCGCGCCGACCTGGTAGTTGCGGGCGATGGTGATCTCGGAGTCGCCCATGCCGTCGCCGATCAAGAGGATCACGTTGCGGGCCGCTCCGCCGACAACGTTCCTGCGTGCGTCGGCGGTCGGGTCGTTGTGCGACCCGTGGGCGGTTGCCCCGGTCGGCACGGCGATTGCGGTAACGGCGAGAATCAACCCGGCGACAGCCAGGCGGCGTCGCCGGAAGCGGGTGACGGGGCGGCCCTCGCTCCGCCGGGGAGCAGGTCTGGTCAGCTTCATGAATATCCTCCTGAGTTGCACCTGAAAGCGCGACTGCGACGCTAGGGGTGGCGCGGCTGCGATGATCAACGCCGACGTGACGACGAGATGAACTTGTGGCCGGTGTCTGTCGAACGACGGCGGGCCCGTCGGGGAGGTTGGACCGAATGACGTTCGAGGGTTTCCCGGCCAAGGCGCTGGACTTCTACGACGACCTGGAGATCGACAACTCCAAGGCGTTCTGGGATGCCAACAAGGACGTCTACACGTCAGCCGTCCAGACGCCGATGCGCGCTCTGACCGCTCTGCTGGAGCCGGAGTTCGGCGCCGCCAAGATCTTCCGGCCGTACCGGGATGTCCGGTTCTCCCGCGACAAGACGCCGTACAAGACGCATCAGGGCGCGTTCGTCCACGTCGCGGATGCGACCGGTTTCTACATCGAGATCTCGGCTCGAGGCGTACGGACCGGGGCCGGCTTCTATCATGCGGCGCCCGAGCAGCTTGCCGGCTATCGTGCCGCGGCGGCGGCCGACGGCAGCGGCCGGCAGCTGTCCCGGATCGTCAACAGGCTCCAGGCGGCCGGGTTCGAGATCGGCGGCGACCGGTTGAAGACCAAGCCACGCGGTATTGATCCGGATCATCCTCGGCTCGAACTGCTCCGGCACCGTTCGTTGTTCGCCGGCCGGATGCTCGGCTTCGACCCCGTGATCCATGGCGCGGACCTGGTCGACGTCGTCCGGTCGGACTGGCAGACCCTGCGGCCGCTGGTCGACTGGGTGGTACGCCACACCCTCGGCTAGCTGTTCTGTCCACGGAGGTTAGGTACGAGGTCGGCTGGTGACTTGCCGTCGAGTGCGGTGTGTCCGCGGTGGTGATTGTAGGTGTGGAGCCAGTCGGTGAAGCAGGCGGCGCGTTCTGCTTCGGATGAATAGGGTTGGGCGTAGGCCCATTCCTGCAGCATGGTGCGGTTGAATCTCTCCACTTTTCCGTTGGTCTGGGGCCGGTAGGGCCGGGTGCGTTTGTGTTTGATGTCTTCGCCCAGGGCTGCGGCGAACAGCTTGGAGCGGTAGCAGGAGCCGTTATCGGTCAGCACGCGTTTGACCACGATGCCTGCTGAGGCGAAGTAACTGTTGGCCCGCTGCCAGAACGCGGCCGCGGTCTCCTTCTTCTCATCGGTCAGCAGCTCGCTGTAGCCGAGCCGGGTGTGATCATCGACAGCGTTATGGATGTACCAGTAGCCGATCTTTCCCCTACGGGTGTTCTTCTGACCCTGAACCCGACCCACGACGCGCCAGCCGCCGCCGTCGGGGATCCGGCCCAGTTTCTTGATATCGACATGGATGAGGTCTCCCGGCGCCTGGTGGACATAGGAGTTGATCTTGGTGCGGCCGGTCTTGATCCGGGTCCCGGTCGCCGGGTCGGTGAACGTCAACAGTGGACAGCCGTAGCGACGCAAGATCTTGTGCACGGTGGAGACCACCAGCCCCAGCCGGTAGGCGATCCGGGCCGCCCCCACCGGCGCGAGACCCGCAAGCCGACCACCCGGCGCTCGATCCTGGTCGGCGTCCGCCCCGGCGACACCCGCGGGCGGGACGATCGATCCCGCAATCCCGCGGCCCCCGCGGCCCGATCGGAACGGTACCGGTCAGCCCACCGTTTTGCCGTTGTCACCGATACCCCGAACCGCTCCGCGGCCCGGCGCAACGGCCAACCCTGATCGACAATCAGCCGGGCCAGCCGCAGACGACCAGTCGGGGTCAGAACAGCGTTAACGTGGGACACGAGGACCTCCGGTGTCTGAGATGTGTTTGCTTGGTCGCTTCACACCTCACCCGGAGGTCCTCGTCATCGTCCAGCCGGCACGCCGTAACTAACGTCCGTGATCAGTACAGCTAGCGCATCGGCGGGTCCATTGCGGCGGGCCCATCGAGCAACGGCGTTCGATCGCGGCGCGACGGCCTGGCGGACAGCTCCCACACCCTCTGCTCAACCGCACCACCTACTCGTTCGCGCGACCTCTGCTCGGTCCCGCACCGGCTGCAGGCGGTGCGCGGCCGAACAGGTGGTGCGGCGTCGGGTGGGTTGGTGCGGCGTCGAGTAGCCGGTGCGGCATTGTCCGCGCTAGGCCGCCCTGGAGGCCGGTTCGGCGCCGACAAACACCGGGTTCTTCCCGGCCGACATCGCCGCATGCAGCCGTACGGCGGCAACAACGGCGATCAGGCTGATCACGATGTTCACGCCGATGAACACGCTGCTCAACCCGGCGCCGAGGGTCACGCCGGAGATCAGTGGTCCGATCGTTGACGCGCCGGTCTGCAGCGCGGTGAACAGGCCGAGGGTCGATCCGACCATGGTGGACGGGGCCAGCGCAGCGATCAACGGGTTGAGGACCGGCGCGAACAGCGTCTCGCCGAGGGCGAAGATGCCGAAGGCACTGAGGAAGATTATCGGCGCCAGCGCGTGCAGCCCGGCCGCCGCTCCCAGCAGCGTCCAGGCCAGCACCCAGACGGCGCCGACGATCATCAGCAGCCGGGCCGCCGAACGACGGGCCGTCCAACGGATCACGACGACCTGCAGCGCCAGGATCACCGCGCAGTTGAGCGCGGCCGCGATTCCCACCGCCTTCTCATCGATGCCGAGCACGGTCAGCCCGTACGCCGGCAGCCCGCTCTCGAACTGGGCGTTGTACGCCAGAGCAAGCGCAACGCTGATCACCGCGGTGAGCAGCAGCGGCTTGGACGAGCCGATCACCGAGAGCGTCTGTCGCGGCGTGGCGGTCAACTCGTCGGCGGCCACCACAGCACCGGTCAGCGCCTTGTCGCCGTAGCCGGCCACCATGATCAGCAACCCGGACAGCGCGAAGCCGCCGCCGGCCAGCAGGAAGGCCGGCACCATACCGTCGGTCCGGTCGAGGTGAACCAGGAAGCCGGCGGCAAAGGGACCCGATGCCCATCCCCAGCGCCTGTCCGCTGGCGATCCAGGCGAACACCTTGCGGCGGTCGTGCGCGCCGGGCGCCCAGCGCAGCGCCAACACCGACTGGGCCGGACTGCCTCCGGCCAGGCCGAACCCGAAGCCGGCCATACCGATCAGGAAGGTGGCCGGATTGTCGGCGATGATCAGTGAGAACGCGGCGACCGCGGCGACGCCGCGGGCGACGATCGCGATCAGTGCCGGGGGACAGCGGTCGGCCAACCGGCCGCCGAGCGGCGCCGCCAGCAACGCCCCGACCGAGAACAGGCTGGACGCGGCCGCCCCGACCATGCCGCCCCAGCCCCGGGTCGTCGCGGCGTAGGCGTACTGGTAGGGCAGTACCGTTCCCCAGCCGAGCATGGCGATCGCGGAAGCAACGATCAGCAGAACCGCGCGACGCACCGCGAGAACCCCCTCTGCCCGGTTCCGGGCGAAACGAAACCCGACCCCGGTGTTGCACCGGGGCCGGGTCGCTGGTGACCATGTATGGGACGTCTTCGGCGCCTAATACTTCTAGGCAGAAGACTTCGATATCGAAATACTAGCACGGCCGTACGGTCCGCACGGTCCGGGCAGGCCGCTGTCTGACAGGATGATGGTGATGGCCAGGGCTAAGCGCAAGAGGTTGACCGATGAGTACCGGGAGGCGGTCGCCAGCTATGTCGCGGCCGGCGCCGACGAACAGGTGCAGCGGGTCATCACCGCGGTCGGGCGGCTGAGCAAACGACTGGACCAGTGGTACGACAACCAGCTGGCCGATCTGAACGTCTCCTCGGGTGAATGGGCCGTGCTCAGCGAGCTGGCCAGGCGCAACGGCGAGGCGATGACGCCGAGCCAGCTCGCCGCAGCGACTGATGTTGCGCCCTCGTCGATGACCCATCGGTTGGACGGGCTGGTGCAGCGCGGCCTGGTGCAACGAGATGCCGACCCCGACAACCGCACGCGCGTGCTTGTCCGCCTGTCCGATGACGGCTGGGAACTGTTCGCGGCGGCGATCCGGGAGGCCAACGTGGTGGAGAGCGACGTCGTCGCGCCGTTGACCGAGAGTCAGACGCGCGAATTGGCCTCGTTGCTGGAGAAGCTGATCGAAGGGCTGGACGCCGCCGAGAGCCCGGATCGCTCCGAATAACCCGACCGGACCGGTCCGACCGACCCATCCACCGAACCCGGAGATCCTTAGCGTTTGTAATTAGCGGTGCTAAAGATTACGCTCGCTGTAGTGACCACACGTGATGCCGAATCGTCCAGGGCCGGCACCAGTGGCAGGGACCTGCGCAGCACCTCGGGTCTGGCGGCTGCTCTGCGGCCCGCTCTGCTGAGGCTCGCGCGCCGGTTGCGCCAGATGCGTGACGAGTCGGTCGATCTGACTCCCAACCAGTTGTCGGCGATGAGCGTGCTGCTCAACAACGGCGACCAGCTGATGGGTGAGCTCGCCGCGCGGGAGTTGGTCCAGCCGCCGTCGATGACCCGGATCGTCAACGCACTCGAGCGGCGCGGTTATGTCGTCCGATCGGGCGATCCGCAGGACAAGCGCCAGGCCAGGGTGTCGCTGACCGATCCCGGCCGCGAAGTGCTGATGGCCAACCGCAGACGTCGCAACGATTGGCTCGCCCGGCGTCTGGCAGAACTGGAACCGGCAGAGCGTGAGGTCCTGCGCAAAGCCGTACCGATCCTTGAGAAGGTGAATCTCGCGTGACGCAGGCGTCCCCCACGCCGGATCCGTCCGCCGCTCAAGCCGACGAACGAGGCGGGACCACAACGGCCGGATCCTCGCTCACCTCGGCCGGCTCGCCCCCTCTCGCCGACCGAGCTCCGTGCCGATCCGAACCCGCCGGAACCGGGCTTCGCCGAACCTGGCAGCTCCATCGCCCAGGCCGACGAGAACGCCGACCCGGCCGACCTCGCTTCCCGTCGGGCGCGGCGCCGGCTGCGGTTGCCGAGCCTCGGGTCGGCCGCCACCTTCGCAGCGCTGGGCATCCG
The DNA here is from genome assembly GCF_009707365.1 of Microlunatus sp. Gsoil 973. GTDB lineage: Bacteria > Actinomycetota > Actinomycetes > Propionibacteriales > Propionibacteriaceae > Microlunatus. Next base: position 2,858,543 of record NZ_CP046122.1, on the reverse strand, counting down.
CAACTACCGCATCTACTTCTTCGGCGCGATGATCTCCAACGTCGGCACCTGGATGCAGCGAGTCGCCCAGGACTGGCTGGTCCTCGAGTTATCCCATGGGTCCGGATTCGCCGTCGGCGTCACGACCGCGTTGCAGTTCCTGCCGATGTTGTTGATCACACCGTACGGCGGAGTGATCGCTGATCGCTTCGACAAGCGAACCATCCTCCGGCTGACCCAGACCTGGATGGCGCTGACGGCCGGCGTCCTCGGGCTGCTGACGGTGCTCGGCGTGGCCCAGGTCTGGGAGGTGTTCCTGCTGGCGTTCGTGTTCGGCATGGGTACGGCCTTCGACAACCCGGCGCGGCAGGCGTTCGTCTCCGAGGTCGTCGGGCGTGATCGTCTGCCCAACGCGATCGGCCTGAACTCGGCCAGCTTCAACGCGGCCCGGCTGATCGGACCCGCCGCCGCCGGCCTGGTGATCGCCGCCTTCGGTTCCGGTTGGGCCATCCTGGCCAACGCGATCAGCTACCTGTCCTTCATCGTGGCGATCTTCCTGATCGATCCGCGCCGGCTGCAGCGCATCGACCGCCCGCCGCGTGCGAAGCGGCAGATCCGCGAAGGCCTGGCGTACATCCGGGGACGCGGCGACATCATGTTGGTGCTGGGCACGGTCTTCTTCATCGGCACCTTCGGCTTGAACTTCCAGATGACCTCCGCGCTGATGGCCCAACAGACCTTCCACAAGGGGCCCGGCCAGTACGGCATCCTCGGCACGATCATGGCTGTCGGTTCACTGGCCGGCGCCCTGATCGGTGCCCGACGCAAGACGGCGCCGCGGATCAGATTCGTGATCGGAATGGCGATGATCTTCGCCACCATCGAGATCATCGTCGGGCTGATGCCGACCTTCTGGAGCTACGCCGCGATCCTGCCCTTCATGGGTCTGGCATCGCTGTTGACCTTGAACTCGGCCAACATGAGCGTGCAGATGGGTGTCGACCCGCAACTCCGCGGTCGGGTGATGGCCATCTACATGATGTTGATGCAGGGTGGCACGCCCTTGGGATCGACCCTCCTCGGCTGGGTCGGCCAGGCGTTCGGGGCACGCTGGACCTTGATCGGCGGCGGCGGGCTTGCGCTGTTGGGTGTCCTGGTGTCAGCGGCGGTGTTGAGTCGGCGCGGCGGAGTTCAGGTGAGACCGGAGCTCACCCTGCATCCGCCGCATCTCAGCCTGCGTACCAGGGTGCGCTGATCACCGCCACCGCTGTTCGGACGGACCGCTGACACCGACCGCATCGCGGTGGACAATGCTGGAGCCATGAGCGAATCCCGGGCGACAAGGGCCCTGACCGTCGACGATCTGTATCGGTTCGAGATTCCCTCCTCGCCAGCGATCACGCCGGACGGCCGGCTGGCGGTCTTCGTCGTGCAACGCGTTGACCGTGCCGAGGACAGCAATCAGACCAGCCTTCAGGTGGTGGGTCCGGACCGGCCGGTGCGGCCGCTGACCGAGGGTCCGACCGATTCGAGTCCCGCCATCTCACCCGATGGAAGGACTGTGGCCTTCCTGCGGTCGAAGGACGGCATCCCCCAGCTGTGCCTGGTATCGATCGACGGCGGCACGGTCCGCGCCGTGACCGACCTTGAACTGGGCGCCGGCGCGCCCGTCTGGTCCCCGGGCGGCACTGTGATCATCTTCTCCGCGCCGGTCAAGCCGGCCGGGCTGCCGGAGAACGCTCCGCTGGTCGCGGACCGGCTGCTCTTCAAGGCCGACGGTGCCGGCCGGTTCGGGGCGAGGACCACCCATCTGCACGCCGTCGAGGTGGCGACCGGCGCGGTACACCGATTGACCTCGGGCGACTGGCATGCCGGCCCTCCGAGCATCTCACCCGACGGCACCATGATCGCCTTCACCGCCCGCGCCGAGGCCGACACCGATCTTGAGATGACCTCGTGTGCCTACCTGGTCCCGATCACCGGAGGCGACCCGGAGCGGATCGGCCGGACCCGCTTCGTCGACGGGCCGCTGCTCTGGCTGCCGGACGGCACCGCGGTGATCGCCGTCGGCCGGGAGGATGCACTGATCGGCAACAGCCGGCTGATCGTCCTGGACCGAGAGGGAGGACAGGACAGGGACCTGACCGGGCAGCTTGATCGCAACGTGATGCCCGGCGGCTCCCCGGCCTATCCGGGCGCCGCACCCGCCCTGACACCCGACGGACAGGAGATCATCTTCTGCCTGCGCGACCGCGGCTGGACCCACGCGTACCGGATGCCGGTGACCGGCGGCGCCGCTACCGGACTGCTCGTTGGCGACCAGCAGGTGATCAAGGGTCTCGCGGTTGCCACCAGCTCTCCGACGGTGGTGGCGATCGTCGCCGACGACCGATCCTTCGGCGAGCTGGTGTTCGTCGAACTTGATCGGTCAGAACCACACCCCGTCACCGATCTGACCGCCGGCTCGCTGGGCGGCTCTGCCCCGCTGCCGTTCAGCCAACGGCTGTTCACCATCAGCGACGGTACGACGGTGCACGGCTGGCTGTTGCGCGACCCGGAGACCGCAGGTCCCGCTCCGCTGCTGCTCGACGTCCACGGTGGCCCGCACAACGCCTGGACCGGGGTCGCCGACCCTGTGCACCCGTACCAACAGGTCCTGGCCGACCGCGGCTGGAACGTGCTGATCCTCAACCCGCGCGGATCCGATGGGTACGGCGAGGAGTTCATGCGGGCGGTCGTCGGGAACTGGGGATCGGCCGATCAGGCCGACTTCACCGAACCCATCGACCAGTTGATCGCCGAGGGCCTCGTCGATCCCGATCGGGTGGCGATCACCGGTTACAGCTACGGCGGCTTCACCACCTGTTATCTGACGGCGCACACCGACCGGTTCGCGGCGGCGATCGCCGGCGGTGTCGTGTGCGACCTCAATTCCCAGCTCGGTGCCTCCGATCTCGGCATGGAACTGACCACGGTGATCGGCGGAGCGGATCCGGTCACCGACCAGGACCGACTGATCGCGGCCTCGCCGATCAGTGCAGTGGGGAAGGTCAGGGCACCGACACTTCTGTTGCACGGCGCGGAGGATCACCGGTGTCCGGTCAACCAGGGCGAGCGCTGGTTCGGGGCATTGCGTGCTCAGCGGGTGGCGACCCGACTGGTGATCTATCCCGGCGGAGCCCACGGATTCGTGATGTCCGGCCCGCCGTCGCACCGCGCCGACTACAACCAGCGCGTGGTCGACTGGCTCGACGAGCACGTGCCGGAGTTGCCGTAAGGTGCCCACTGCAACTTCGGCAGGAGAGAAGGGTGATCGGGTGACTGAGCTGGTGACGCGGGCCGAGCAGGCGCTGCAGGAGTTGATCAAGGACATCGAGACCCTGGTCCGCGCGGAGTCACCGTCGGATGATCTTCACGCGTTGCGGCGCAGTGCCGATCTCGTGGCCGAGATCGGGAGCCGCTATCTCGGCCGGGAACCGGAGCGGATCGAGATCGACGGCAGACCGCATCTGGCCTGGCGCCTGGGCAACGGGACGCGGAGAGTGATCATCCTCGCCCACCACGACACGGTCTGGCCGATCGGTTCGTGGGGTGACGACCCGTGGAGCCTGGTCGACGGTGTGATCCGCGGTCCCGGTTGTTTCGACATGATCACCGGCATCCTGCAGGCGCTGCTCGGCCTCCGGTTGCTGATCGAGGACGGCGTCGAACTCAACGGTGTGACGCTACTGGTCACAGCCGACGAGGAGATCGGCTCACCGACCTCGCGTGCGCTGATCGAAGCCGAGGCTCAGGGTTGTTCTGCGGCGTTCGTGCTCGAGGCATCGGGCCCCGGCGGCGCAGTCAAGACCGAGCGGAAAGGAACGTCCAACTACTTCATCGACATCGTTGGCCGTGCTGCCCATGCCGGACTGGAACCGGAGAAGGGCGTCAACGCCGGCGTCGAACTGGCCCATCAGGTTTTGGCGATCAACCAGCTCGGCAACCCGGAACTGGGAACCACCGTGACACCGACCGTGCTGCTCGCTGGTACGACGACCAACACCGTACCGGCCAAGGCCCGGATCAGTGTCGACGTCAGGGTCCGGACCATCGGGGAGCAGCACCGGGTGGACGATGACTTTCGGCGCTTGCAACCGGTCCTGCCCGGGGCCGTGCTGGACATCGACGGCGGCCCCAACCGTCCGCCGCTGCAGGCCTCCGCGTCCGCCGCCCTGTTCGCCCGGGCCGTGGAACTCGCCGAGGAGGCAGGACTCGAGCCGCTGCAGTCGATGGCTGTCGGCGGCGCGTCGGACGGCAACTTCACCGCCGGGATCGGAATCCCCACCCTCGATGGGTTGGGTGCGGTCGGCGGCGGCGCGCATGCCGACGACGAACACGTCATCGTCGAGAAGATCCCTGGGCGTACGGCGTTGTTGGCGATCCTGATCAAGGACCAGCTCGCCCACGGCCCCGGACACCCGGCGTCTGCCTGAGCTGATCAGACGGGTCGAGTTGATCATCCCGGCCGACCGTATCCGGCCGCGGCAGCTCCGGCGACTATCACATCACACCCCGACAACCCAAGGACACCCCGATGTTGATCGATGAGACGATCATCCACACCGTGTCGATGCCGTTGGTCGCGCCGTTCACCACCTCGTTCGGAACGCAGACCGTCCGGCAGGCGCTGATCCTCGAGGTGCATGCGACCACCGCGAACGGGACCGCCGTGACCGGCTGGGGCGAGTGCGTGGCGATGGAAAGTCCGTTGTATTCCAGCGAATTCCTCGCCGCCGCGAAACTGGTGATCACCGATCACCTGCTGCCGCTGCTGCGCACGGGCGGGGTGACCGCGGAAACGGTCGGCCACCGGCTGCGGCCGGTGATCGGTCACCGGATGTCCAAGGCTGCCGTGGAGATGGCCGTCCTCGATGCCCAGTTGCGCAGTGCGGGTATCTCGCTGGCCTCCTATTTAGGAGCCGTGACCGACCGGGTGCCGGCCGGTGTCAGCGTGGGCATCCAACCCAGCGTGGAGCAGCTGCTGGACGTGGTTGGCAGCTACCTCGACCAGGGCTATGTACGGATCAAGCTCAAGATCGAACCCGGCCGCGACATCGACCGGGTCCGGGCCGTCAGGGAACGGTTCGGCGACGACCTGCTGCTCCAGGTCGATGCGAACGCCGCGTACACCCTCGTCGATGCGCCGTTGCTGCGTCGGCTCGACGAGTTCGATCTGTTGCTGATCGAGCAGCCGCTGGGCGAGGAGGATCTCCGCCAACATGCCGCACTGGCCCGACAGATGATCACCCCGATGTGCCTGGACGAGTCGATCGTCTCCGCCGAAGCCGCCGCCGACGCCATCGCACTCGGCGCGGCGGCAGTGATCAACATCAAGGCCGGCCGGGTCGGCGGCTACCTCGAGGCCAGGCGGATCCACGACCTGGCCTGGGCCAACGGTGTTGCGGTCTGGTGCGGCGGGATGCTGGAGACCGGCCTCGGGCGGGCGGCGAACGCGGCGCTGGCGGCGCTGCCCGGATTCACTCTGCCGGGCGACATCTCCGGCTCGGATCGCTTCTACGCAAAGGATCTCACCGAACCGCTGGTGCTGAAGGACGGGCACATCGACGTTCCGACCGGCCCCGGACTCGGCGTCTCGCCGATTCCCGAGGCCCTCGCAGAGTTCGGCATCGACTCCACTCGCGTCGCCTGACGCCCGCAGCACGAAAGGGGGCCCTGCGAGTCCTAGGACCGTCGGACGGCTTGTCAGACGACGCGCTTGGGGTGAGGCTTGTCGACAGCACCGCGCCGCGGTGAGTACGTCGGAAAGGAACTCATGCTCAACAGGAATCTCCCCGGTGGCAACTATCAACTCGGTGATCTTGAGGTCACCCGCGTCGGCTACGGCGCGATGCAGCTTGCGGGGCCAGGCGTCTTCGGCCCGCCGCGCGACCGCGACGCTGCGATCGGCGTACTGCGCAGAGTGGTCGAACTCGGCATCAACCACATCGACACCTCCGACTACTACGGCCCGTACGTCACCAACGAGATCATCCGTGAGGCGCTGTATCCCTATCCGGACGACCTGCACATCGTGACCAAGATCGGCGCCCGCCGGGACGACGAGGGCGGCTGGCCGGAAGCCAGGTCACCCGAAGAGCTCCGCCAACAGGTGCACGACAACCTTGATCGTCTCGGCCTGGACGCTCTGGATGTGGTCAACATCAGGGTCGGCGGCTTCCAGGAGGCCGAGCCGGGATCGATCGCCGAGCAGGTCGAGACCGTCGCGGAGCTGCAGCAGCAGGGGCTGGTCAAGCACATCGGCCTGAGCACCATCAACAGTGATCAGCTGGCCGAGGCGCAGAGGATCGCCCCCGTGGTGTGTGTCCAGAACTTCTACAACATCGTCCACCGCGTGGACGATGATCTTGTCAACCGGACCGCCGAGCAGGGTATCGCGTTCGTGCCGTACTTCCCGTTGGGTGGCTTCTCCCGATTGCAGTCCGACGAGCTGGCCGCGGTGGCGAAGCGGCTGGAGGCGACGCCGATGGCCGTTGCCCTGGCCTGGTTGCTGCAGCGCTCGCCGAACATCCTGCTGATCCCGGGCACATCGTCGGTCGCCCACCTCGAGGAGAACGTCAACGGAGCCGGGCTGCAGCTGCCCGAGGACGTGATCACCGAGCTGGATGCGATGGCGGGGTGAGCCCGGGTCAGTGGCCAGGGGTTGCGTCGTTCAACGCGATCAGCTCCGCGTGACTGAGTTCTAGGCCCAGGACAGCGGCGCTTTCGGTCGCCTGTGAGGCATTGGAAGCACCGGGGATGCAGACGACGGTGTCGCCGTAGTTGCTGATCACCCAGCCGAGCGCCACCTGGGCCGGCGTGGCGTCGTGGGCGGCGGCGATCCGGCGCAGCTCGTTGATCAGCGGTTCTGTTCTGCGCAGCACCCGCTGGTCGGGCAGTCCCGTCATCCAGCGCCGGGTGATGGGAAGCGCCCGTATCGTGCTCGGGTCGTCGTGGAACCGGCCGGTCAGGATCCCCTGACGCAGCGGCGAGTAGCCGATCAGCGTGATGCCCAGCCGGCGAGCGGTGCTCAGCACACCATCGGTCTCGATGCTGCGGTGCAGCAGGCTGATCTGCACCTGGTTGGAGGCCAGTACCAGGCCGCGCTTGCGCAGCCGGATGTGGGCGAGTTCCATCTGGCCGGCACTGAAGTTGCTCACCCCGACATGCCCGATCTGCTCGGCCTCGGCGAGATCGGCCATGGCATCGACCTGTGCCTCAATAGGGGACAGGCCACCCCTCGGGGTGTGGATCTGGTGCAGGTCGATCGGATAGCCCTGCAGTGCGTCGAGCCGGTCATGGATCGTCTTGATGATGCTCGACGCCCGCCGCCCGAACGGGGTCCATTTGGTGGCGATCCGGATCGAACCGGGCTCGACGCCCAAGGCGTGCAGGGCACCGGACAGCAAGCGCTCGGAGTGCCCGTGGCCGTACATCTCCGCGGTGTCGAACCAGTTGATGCCACCGTCCAGGGCGGCTTTGACGATCTCGGTCGACCGGTCGGGCTGCATGCCGGGATAGATCAGCCCGGCCAGGCCGCTGACGCTGAACTGCATGCAGCCCAGGCCGATCGGCGTGATCTCCACATCCGTGTTGCCGAGCTGTCGGAACCCGACCATGATCAACCCTTCCGGTTCGAGACGGCGCTGCCCCACGACGAAGCATAGGCGCGACGCACCGGAAGCCTGTGGCGTGGCGACGATCGGCCGGGCGTCGCGGCCGCTGGGCACGACGACACACCGCGAATATTGAGGGGTTTGTGACCCCTCGCCGGGGTGGGGGAGGCGGTGGGTGCGGGAGTGCTGGGTCGAACCCACTAGATTCTGGGGCATGTTCGCCAAGGTCCTGGTCGCCAATCGCGGGGAGATCGCGGTCCGCGCCTTCCGTGCCGCCTACGAGCTCGGAGCCCAGACGGTTGCGGTGTATCCGTACGAGGATCGCAATGCAATCCACCGGATCAAGGCCGACGAGGCGTACGAGATCGGTGAGCGGGGGCACCCGGTCCGGGCCTACCTTGACGTCGAGGAGATCGTCCGGGCGGCGGTCAACAGCGGCGCCGACGCCATCTACCCCGGGTACGGCTTCCTCAGCGAGAATCCCGACCTGGCTCGGGCCTGCGACGCCGCCGGGATCACGTTCATCGGGCCGCCGGCCGACGTCCTGGAACTGGCCGGCAACAAGGTGCGCGCGATCGGCGCCGCCCGGGCAGCCGGGATCCCCACACTGCGGTCGACCGACCCGTCGGCCGATGTGGAGGCACTGGTCGCGGGTGCCGACGAGATCGGTTACCCGGTCTTCGTCAAGGCGGTCGCCGGCGGCGGCGGCCGGGGGATGCGCCGGGTCGACGAACCCGGGCAGCTCCGGGAGGCCCTCGAGCAGGCGATGCGGGAGGCCGACAGCGCCTTCGGTGACCCGACGGTCTTCATCGAACAGGCCGTCAGTCGGCCACGGCACATCGAGGTGCAGATCCTGGCGGATGGCGCCGGGAACACCATCCACCTCTTCGAGCGTGACTGTTCGCTGCAGCGCCGGCACCAGAAGGTGATCGAACTGGCGCCCGCGCCGCACATCACCGACGAGTTGCGGGCGGCGTTGACCGGCGACGCCGTGAAGTTCGCCGAGTCGATCAACTACTCCTGCGCCGGCACGGTCGAGTTCCTGGTGGAGACCGAGGGTCCGCGGGCCGGGCAGCACGTCTTCATCGAGATGAATCCGCGGATCCAGGTCGAGCACACCGTGACCGAGGAGATCACCGGTATCGATCTCGTCCAGTCCCAGATGATGATTGCCTCCGGATCGACCCTTGACGATCTCGATCTGCGTCAGGACAGGATCAGCATCAACGGTGCCGCGTTGCAGTGCCGGATCACCACAGAGGACCCGGCCAACGGGTTCCGGCCAGACACCGGAACGATCACCGCGTACCGGTCGGCCGGCGGTGCAGGCGTGCGGCTCGACGGCGGTACGGCCGACACCGGCGCAGAGGTCAGCGCGCACTTCGACTCGATGCTGGTCAAGCTGACCTGTCGCGGCCGCGACTTCTCCACCGCGGTGGCCAGGGCCCGGCGTGCCCTCGCCGAATTCCGGATTCGCGGTGTGAGCACCAACATTCCCTTCCTGCAAGCGGTTCTGGAGGATCCGGAGTTCCTCGCCGGTAACATCGCCACCACCTTCATCGAGCAGCGGCCGGAGTTGCTCAATGCCCGGACGCCCGGCGACCGCGGCACCAAGCTGCTCCGCTACCTGGCCGAGGTGACGGTGAACAAGCCCAACGGCAATCGCCCGACCCTGTTGGATCCGGGTGAGAAGCGGCCGGCCGGCGTCGACCTGTCCCTGCCATCGCCGCAGGGCTCCCGGCAGCGGCTTCTTGATCTTGGTCCGACCGGATTCGCCGCCGATCTTCGCGGCCGGACCAGTGTCGAGATCACTGACACCACCTTCCGCGACGCGCACCAGTCGTTGTTGGCCACCCGGGTGCGGACCAAGGACCTGCTCCGGATCGCGCCCTATGTCGGGCGGATGACCCCGGAACTGTTCTCCGTCGAATGTTGGGGCGGGGCGACCTACGACGTCGCGCTGCGCTTCCTGCACGAGGATCCCTGGGAGCGGCTGGCCGCGCTGCGCTACAACATGCCCGGTCTGGCGCTGCAGATGCTGTTGCGGGGCCGCAACACCGTCGGCTACACCCCGTACCCGGAGAAGGTGACCCGGACATTCGTCCAGCAGGCCGCCGAGACCGGCATCGACATCTTCCGGATCTTCGACGCGCTCAACGACGTCGAGCAGATGCGGCCGGCGATCGAGGCGGTCCTGGAGACCAACACCACGATCGCCGAGGTCGCGCTGTGCTACACCAGCGACCTCAATTCTCCCGACGAATCGACCTACACGCTCGACTACTACCTGCGGCTGGCCGAGCAGGCCGTGCGGGCCGGAGCGCACATCCTGGCCATCAAGGACATGGCCGGTCTGCTGCGCCCGCCGGCCGCCGCGCGTCTGGTGTCGGCGCTGCGCGAGCGGTTCGATCTTCCCGTGCACCTGCACACCCACGACACAGCAGGCGGCCAGATCGGCACCCTGCTGGCGGCGATCGACGCCGGAGTGGACGCCGTCGACGTGGCCAGCGCACCGATGTCGGCGACCACCAGTCAGCCGCCCGCCTCCGCGCTGGTAGCCGCGCTGGCGCACACCGAGCGGGAGAGTCGCCTCGACCTGCGCAGGGTGATGGATCTCGAGCCGTACTGGGAGGCCGTACGGCGGATCTACGCACCCTTCGAGTCCGGACTGCCCAGCCCGACCGGACGGGTCTACGACCACGAGATTCCCGGTGGTCAGCTGTCGAACCTGCGACAGCAGGCCATCGCACTCGGCCTGGGGGAGAAGTTCGAACAGATCGAGGCGATGTACGCCGCGGCCGACAAGATCGTCGGCCGCCCGACCAAGGTCACTCCGTCGTCCAAGGTCGTCGGTGATCTTGCCCTGCACCTGGTCGCGGTCGGTGCCGACCCGAAGGATTTCGAGGAGAACCCGGGCAAGTACGACATCCCGGACTCGGTGATCGGATTCCTGGCCGGGGAGCTGGGGAAGCCGTCAGCCGGCTGGCCCGAACCGTTCCGGACCAAGGCGCTCGCCGGTCGTACGGTGCCGGTGCGGGAGGAGACACTCAGCGCTGAGGACGAGGAGGCGCTGGACAAGGGGGGCCGGACCGCGCAGGAGACCCTGAACCGGCTGCTGTTCCCCGGGCCGACCAAGGATTTCCTCGCCGCCCGGGACACCTACGGTGATGTCGCGCGGCTGGACACCGCGGACTTCCTGTACGGGTTGCAGCCCGAGACCGAACACGTCGCCCGGATCGGCCGCGGCGTCAGCGTGATCCTCGGCCTCGAGGCGATCGGTGAAGCGGACGAGAAGGGCATGCGCACGGTGATGTGCACCCTCAACGGTCAGCTTCGCCCGATCCGGGTTCGGGACAACTCGATCAAGGTCGACATCAAGGCCGCCGAGAAGGCCGAGGCCTCCAACCCGGGCCAGGTGGCCGCTCCGTTCTCCGGGGTGGTCAGTCTTCGCGTCGTCGAGGGCGACACCGTCGAGGCCGGCGCCACCGTTGCGACCATCGAGGCGATGAAGATGGAGGCGGCGATCACCGCACCCCGCGCCGGAACCGTCAAGCGGCTGGCGATCGGCCCGGTGCAGCAGGTCGAGGGCGGCGATCTGGTGCTCGTGCTGGGCTGATCGGCTCAGCGTCGTCGAGCGGCCAGTGTCCGGACGAACTCGTCCTCGACGGGGCGTGGTGACGTGCCGGAGTAGTTGCTCAGCATGGAGAACACGTACCGCCGCCCGTCCCGGCCGCGGACGTAGCCGCTGAGCGCCGTGACGCCGGTCAGCGTGCCCGTCTTGGCCCGCGCGTTGTCGGCCGCCCGGGTCCCGTTCATCCGGTGCCGCAGCGTGCCGCCCACCATGCGCTTGGTGTTGCCGGCAACCGGCAGCGCGGCATAGAAGGCATCGAACCACGGCGCCCGCTGGACCCTGTACAGCACGCGGGCCAGCCCACGGGCGGTCAACCGGTTGCCCCGGCTGAGACCGGAGCCGTCGTGCAGCCGGACGTGCTTCATCGGGGCGCCGAGATGCTTCAGATACGCCCTGGTGTAGGACAACCCGTCGGCCCAGTTCCCGGGGCGCCCCTGCAACGTGCCCATCGCCTTGGTCAACGCCTCGGCGTGGGTGTTGTTGGACAGCTTCAGGAACGGCACCAGCAGTTTGGACAAGGTCATCGAGGTGTCCCGGGCGATCACCGTACGGTGCCCGGCCGGCGTGGCGCGGGCCTTCGTCGTGCCCCGTACGGCGACACCGGCCCGGGTCAGTTCCGCACGGAACACGGTGGCCGCGTACAGGTCGGGCCGGGCCACCGTGATCAGGGTGTGGCCGGTCGACCTGCCCCGGGGCACCTTGCCCCGGAGCTTGATGGTGGCCGAGCCGTAAGTACGAGAGGCCGCGAAGGTGACGCGCGTCCCGCGCTTGCCGGTGGTCGCCTTGTTCGACACCCGCAGGTAGGACCTGGCCGCCTTGGGCGTGAAGCTGATCCGGGCCGGTTTGCCCGCGGCGCTGCCGGGGGCGTAGTTGATCCGCACGGTCCCGGCGTCGTAGTCGGCATCGGGGGCCAGGGTCAGTCCGGAGACCTTCGCTGCGTAGTAGTCGTCGGCGTAGGAGGTGTTCCAGGTGCGGTTGTAGCCGACATTGTCGAAGAACGAGGAGTCGGCGACCAGCGCACCGGTCACGGTCCGGATGCCCGCGTCGTGCACCCGCCCGGCCAGCTTCTTCAGATCCGAGCGCCGCAGCGTCGGGTCGCCGTACCCCTTGAGGTAGAGGTTCCCGGACAGCGTTCCGCTGCTGACCCGTCCGCGGCGGATCACCTCGGTCTTGAACCGGTAGCCCGGCCCGAGGGTGTGCATCGCGGTCACGGCAGTCGCGATCTTGGTGTTCGAGGCGGGAATGATGCCCCACCCCGCATGCCGCTTGACCAGCTCCCGTCCGTCGCTCGCGTCGAGCACGATGGCACCCGTCCTGCCCTGGGCCACCCGGGTGTCCCGCAGCACCGATCTGATCTTGGTCCGCAGGCCGGGATCGTCGGGCGATGCGTTCGCGGGCGGCGCTGCCGCCGTCGTCATCACCGACACCGCGGTGATCACGCCGACGGCCAGCCGGACGAGGGATCGGGGTGCAGACATCGTCGCTCCTTCTACGAGAGCTTCCGGGATGTTCTGATCAGGTCAGTTGACCATAGCTGCTCGGCGTCCAGGCCAACATGCCCTCGATCCTGATCATCGCCGCCTGGTGCAGCAGCGGGATCGGGTTGGCGTCGAAGTGGTAGAGGCCGGTGTCAGGATCCTGGTACCGCCGGTGCGCCTCGTCGGCATAGGCCGCGGCTGCCTTGCGGAATGCGGGATCGGGGCGCAGCGTGGACAGCCTCAGCAGGTTGGCGAAGAAGATCGCGTGGAACTCGGCAGGCTGGCTGAAGTAGGTGTCGTCTGTTGCGTAGAAGTCCAGCGCGGTCCTGGCGGTCTGGTAGGCCTGATCGAGGTAGCTTCGCTGCCCTGTCGCCTGGTACAGCAGCGCACCGGCTCCGATCATCACGCCCTGGTTGTAGGACCACTGGGTCTTCTGGATGTTCCCAGCAAGATCAACATGGTCCCAGTAGAGGCCGTTGGGAGCCAGCATGTAGCTGCGCACCCACTGGTACATCCGGTTGGCCCAATCCAGCCGGGACCGGTCACCGGTCAGCAGGTAGAGCCGTGCGCCGATCTCCGCCCCCGGTGCATTGGAGACGGTGTTCCGGTCGTTGCTCCACGTCGCCTGGGTCCAGAAAACGCCGCCAGGGCAGGGATGGCTCGGATCGGCGTCCCAACCGTAAACGACCAAATCGAAGATCTTTTCGGCCTTCTGCACAGCGGCGGCGTCGCGGCCACCCGCCTGGTTGTTGCGGAGCAGGAAGGACAACCCGATCCATTCGTTGTCGTCGTAGAACTTGTCACCGCCGCCGCCATACGGCGGCCGCAGGTAGGAGTCGTAACCCACCGGGTCCGTGGTGGAGTTCCAGTACGCCTCCAGCGCCCGGAACCGATCGTCGACATCCGATCGGTAGGCGCGTCCCGCTGCCGGGATGCCGGCCATCACCTGGCTGGCCACCATCGCCTGGGAGAACGGCCAGACGTAGCTGTACGGATTGCCGTCCACACGCGGGAACTGTTCGAGGTAGAACCCGGTCTGGGGATCGTAGAAGTTGTCCTGCATCGCCTGGTAGCTGGCCGCGGCCCGTCGGGCGAACTCGGCCGGCCCGGTGGCGGCTCTGGCCAGCGCCGGAGCGGCGAACCCGCTCCCGAGGGCTGCGGCGGCGCCGAGGCCGCCGGCGAGCACGGCTCGTCGGGTGATGCCGTGGGCGGGGGTGGAGGGTTCGGGGGATCGGGCGGGGAACTGATCGGGGGAATCAGTTGGCGTCATTGCACAATGTCCTCACGGTTGAGCGGAGCTGTCTCGGGACCAAACCTGCTGCACAACGCGGCCGGGTGTCAATCGCCGACGTCGGCCAACTGCGGCCCACGATCTCCTCCCGCGCCGGAACCGGGCCAACAGGGCCAAGGTTCGGTCGGTGCATCGGTACGGAAGACTGTCGGCTGTGATCATCGACGTCGGCGGACCGATTGGCGGAGCGACGAGCAGGGACGGTGCCGGATTCATCAGTCCGACAGCATTCGGCTACCGCGGTTCAGGCGGTGGGTCCGAGCCGATCGCCGTCGACGACCTGATCGGACGGACCGTTGCGCCCGGGGACCGGCTGCGCTACGCGATCTACCCCGAACTGGATCCCGAGCTGACCTACACCGCGACCTACGCAGCCGTCGATCTGCGATTCAGTGACGGTACCCGGCTCTTTGATCTCGACACCACCGACCAGTACGGAATGCCCGCCGACGCCGCGGGGCGCGGTCGGTCCAAGATCAGCTACGCCGACCAGTGGAACGACGTCCAGGTGGCGCTGGACGTCGCGGCGGGCAGGACGATCGAGCAGGTGCTGATTCGCGTCGAACCGCCGGAATCGGCACTGGGCAACGAATATCGTGGTTGGGTCGATGTTCTCGAACTCGGGCCGGCACCGGCAGAGCCTGACGGAACCGACCGCTGCGCCTATGTCGACACCCGTCGCGGCACCAATGCCAGCGGCGGCTTCTCCCGCGGCAACAACCTACCGATCACGGCCTGGCCCAACGGCTTCAACTTCCTGACGCCGGTGACCGATGCGGTCACCCACCGCTGGCCATACGAATACCACCGGGCCAACAACGCCGACAACCGTCCGGAGCTGCAGGGCATCGCCTTCTCCCACCAACCGAGTCCGTGGATGGGCGACCGGGACCAGTTGATCTTCATGCCGGTCGCGGCGGCGCAACCGATCGGTGACCCCGCGGAACGCGCGCTGGCGTTCAGTCATGATGACGAGATCGCTCGGCCCGATGTCTATCAGGTGCGGTTGGCCGGGGATCACTGCGCGGAGGTGGCACCGACCGATCACGGCGCGATCTTCCGGTTCACCTTTGCCGCCGGATCACCCGGCCGGCACGTGGTCATCGACACCATCGACGAGAACGGCAGCTTCCGCTACGCCGACGGGGCACTCACCGGCTGGGTCGAGAACGGCTCACCCTTCGGCCGCGCCCGGATGTACTGCTACGGCACCTTCGACGTCGAACCGTCCAGGTTCGGGCCGACCGTCGGCGGCCGGGTCAACACTCGGGCCGCCACCTTTGACCCGGGCACGAGCCAGGTCGTCCTGCGCCTGGCAACCTCCTTCATCGGTACCGACCAGGCCCGGCGCAACCTCGAGCCGGAACTTGCCGGTCACGGGTTCGACGCGATCCGGGAACGGGCGAACCGGAGCTGGAACGAACGGCTCTCGGTGATCACCGTCGCCGACGCCACCCCGCCCCAACTGCGCACCCTCTACGGCTGCCTCTACCGGCTCAACCTGTATCCCAACTCCCAGTTCGAGAATGTCGGCACCGCCGGCCAACCGGAGTATCGGTACGCCAGCCCGGTGCTCCCCACCGAGGGGGAGGCCGATGATGATCACACCAACGCCGTGATCAGATCCGGAAAGATCTATGTGAACAACGGCTTCTGGGACACCTACCGCACAGCCTGGCCGGCGTACGCGCTGTTCTACCCGACGCTGGCCGCCGAACTGGTCGACGGCTTCGTCCAGCAGTTCCGGGACGGCGGCTGGGTCGCCCGCTGGTCCTCACCCGGCTATGCGGACCTGATGACCGGTACCAGTTCCGACGTCGCGTTCGCCGACGCCTATCTGAAGGGAGCGCCGCTGCCCGACCCGTTGGGCACCTACTTCGCCGGACTCCGTAACGCCACAGTGACCCCCGACAACCCGGCCGTCGGCCGCAAGGGGGGCGGCGGACGGCATCTTCCGCGGCTACGTCAGCACCGAGGTGGAGGAGAGCGTCTCCTGGGCGCTGGAGGGCTACATCAACGACTTCGGCCTGGCCAACCAGGCAGCCGCGCTGGCGGCGGCACCGGAGACGCCCGATGATCTTCGCCGACGTCTCGCCGAGGAGTCGGAATACCTGCTCCGGCGCAGCCGCAACTATCTGCTGCTCTTCGATCCGAAGATCGACTTCTTCCAGGGCCGCAGAGCGGACGGCACCTTCGCCAAGACGCCCGAGGATTTCGATCCGTGCGAATGGGGCGGCGACTTCACCGAGACCGACGGCTGGAACTTCGCCTTCCATGTGCCGCACGACGGTGCCGGGCTGGCGGCGCTCTACGGCGGTCCGGCGGCGCTGGAGGAGAAGCTTGACGCCTTCTTCGCCACCCCGGAGCGGGCGGACAAGAAGGGCACCTACTCCACCGTCATCCACGAGATGCTCGAGGCGCGGGCGATCCGGATGGGGCAGTACGGGTTCAGCAACCAGCCGGCCCACCACATCGCGTACCTCTACAACTCCGCGGGGGCACCACAGAAGACCCAGGCCGTCGTCCGTGAGGTGTTGCAGCGGCTCTTCGTCGGCGAGCAGATTGGTCAGGGCTATCCCGGCGACGAGGACAACGGTGAGATGTCGGCCTGGTACCTGTTCAGCGCACTCGGCCTATATCCGCTGCGGGTGGGATCAGCCGAGTACGCGATCGGCTCGCCGTTGTTCGCTGAAGCACGGGTGACACCGGCCGGCGGCAAGCCGTTCATGATCACGGCGAGCAACACCGGACCGGACAACGTCTACCTGCGGTCGGCCATGATCAACGACCAGCCGATCACGGCGCCGTCGATCAGCCATGCTGATCTTGTCGGTGGCCGCCTGCATTACGAGCTGAGCCCGGAACCGTCGGACTGGGGAACCGCCGAGCCGGCGCCGTCGATCACCTCGCCCGGGGAAGCCGCGGTTCCGCTGCTCGACCTGTGCGTTGTCCCGGACGGGCCGGCGGCTGCACTCTTCGACGACGACTCGCGGACCGAGTTCGCGTTGACCGGCGAGCCGATCGCCTGGGCGCTCGACGAACCGGCGACGCCTGCGTTCTACACCCTCACCTCCGGCGCAGGCCCTGCCGATCCGACCGGCTGGCGGTTGGAAGGTTCGCTGGACGCACGGGAGTGGTTCGTACTGGACGAGCGCAGCGGCGAGTCGTTCGATTGGCGCCGCCAGACGCGGCCGTTCAAGATCGACCGTCCCCGAGCGGCGACCCACTATCGGCTGACCGGCATCGCTGCAGACAGCGGAGCCGCGTTGGCCGAAATCGAGTTGTTGGCGTGAGGATTCCCGGCCGGCTGCTCGCCGGAGCGGGCACGCAGGACTGGGACGACTGGCTCCCGCGGCTGCCCGGCTTGGTCAACGGGCTGCTCGAGGAGTGGCGGTTGACACCGGACGGTGAGCCGATGGCCGGGGCGGCGGCGTACGTCCTTCCGGTCCGGGACGGGGACCGGCGCCCGGCTGCACTCAAGGTCACCGTCCCGCATTGGGAGGCCGAACACGAGCATCTGGCCCTGCGGGCGTGGGGCGGCAACGGCGCGGTCCGGCTCTACCGTGCCGACCCCCGCCGGTGGGCGATGCTGCTGGAGCGGGCCGACCACACCCGGGACCTGAACCGACCCGGCATCGGCGAAGCGTGCGAGATCGTCGCAGGTCTCTATCCGCGGCTGCACCGGCGGGCGATTCCCCAACTGCGCAGGCTCTCCGACGTCATCGGCAAGGTGGCGGGCGGGCTGGCGGGACTGCGTGATCATCCCGCCGTGCCACGCCGGCTGGCCGATCACGCGCATTCGCTGGCCCGCAGCTTCGCCGACGATCCGAACACCGATGGTCGATTGATCCACACCGACCTGCACTTCGACAACGTGCTGGCCGCCGAGCGTGAACCGTGGCTGGTGATCGATCCCAAGCCGCTGTCCGGTGATCCCGCCTACGAGGTGGCCCCGCTGCTGTGGAACCGCTGGGCGGAGGCGGTGGCCACCCATGATCTTCGCGGCGCGATCCTCGACCGGTTGTTCACCGTCGTCGACGCCGCCGGACTCGACGAGGACCGGGTACGCGACTGGGTGATCGTCCGCGAACTCAGCAACGTGATGTACGCCCTCCGCAGCGGCAAGCCCGCCGATGACGACTGGATCACCATGTCGATCGTGATCGCCAAGGCGATGGTCCCCTGACCGTCAGCAGCCGGTCGTCCCCGGGCGCCGCTGCCACCCGCGTCCCCGCACCGGTTATTGCGTCCCGCACCGGGTGTACACGGTGCGGGATGCAGCAGCTGGTGCGGCAAGGGGGCGATGCCGGATCGGTGGCGGGTCGGAGCCCGTTGTGCCGGTTGAGGTCAGGAGATGATCACCAGGCGCTCGGGCATGGGGTGGGTCGTCTCCGGGAGACGCAGCGGGTCTCGACCGGGAGTGATCGACCCCAGCACCGATGACGCACCGGTCGCCGAGGCCAGCGTTCCCGGCAGTCCGTGCCAGCTGAGGTAGCCGACCAATGTCATCAGGTACGCCTCCTTGGCCTGGGCGGGCAGCCCGAACTCGTCGATCGATCGCATCGGGATCCCGGCGAGAGCCTCGATGCGCGCCATCAGCGTCGGATTCGCGACGCCGCCGCCGGCCACGACGAGTTCGGCCAGCCGATGTTGCCGACACGCCCGGGCAACCAACTGCGCGGTCAGCTCGGTCAGCGTGGCGACGAGATCGTCGAGTCCGATCGGGCGGCCCGCAACCATCCGGTCGAGATAGTCGGCGTCGAAGAGCTCCTTGCCGGTCGACTTCGGGGGCGGCAACCGGTAGTACGGCTCGGCCAGCAGCCGGTCCAACAGGTCGCGGTCGATCTCACCGCGTTCCGCCCGGCGACCGTCGGTGTCCATCCGTTCGGCGCCGCCGGTCGCCCGGCTGACCGCCAGGTCCATCAGGGCGCTGGCCGGACCGAGGTCGTACGCGACCAGGTCCGGGTCGGCGACGGTGATGTTGGCGATGCCGCCCAGGTTGAGTGAACCGCGGCGTACCCGGTCGGAGAGCACCAGCATCGAATCGAGGATCGCGGCCAACGGTGCACCCTGCCCGCCGCGGGCGATGTCGCGAGTTCGGAGATCGGACAGCACCGGCGTCCCGGTCGCCTCGGCGATCCAGGCCGGGCTGCCGAGTTGCAGCGTGCCGAGCGCCGCCCGGTCCTCGACCCAGTGAAAGACGGTCTGCCCGTGGGACACCACGAGGTCCACGGGACCGAGTTCGCCGACCGCCCCGGCGGCCGCTCGGCCGAACAGCCGGCCGAGCTCGGTGTCCAGCCGGCAGACCGCGCCGATGTCGGTGGTGTTCGGCGGCAGCAGCGCGGCGATGGCGGACCGCATCGCCGGTGAGAGCGGCGCGCTCACCATGCCGACCGGGCGACACTGCAGGACGACCCCGTCCTGGGTGAATTCCGCGACGGCGACGTCGACGGCGTCATAGGAGGTGCCGCTCATCATTCCGGCGATCCGGATGCTCATCGCACTATTCTGGCCAGGCCATGGCAGACAACCGCCGCCGGATCAGCCCGAGCCTGCGTCGCGGGCTCCGGATGGGGCTGCGTGGCCCGCGGGAGCCCGCCAGCACCGCGGGACAGCGGCGCCGTCGCTCCCACTCCGGCTTGTCGGACCGATACACCCGCCAGGTGCTCGACCTCACCATCCGACTGGCCGAGGTGATGTTGTCGTCCGGCTCCGGCACGGCCGACGTTGTCGCCACCGCCCAGGACGTCGCCCAGTCCTACCAACTGACCGATTGTGTGGTGGACATCACGTTCACAACAATCATCGTGTCAGCCCAGCCGGAGCCGGATGCCGATCCGGTGACCCTGGTCCGCGCAGTACGCAACCGGACCACCGACTACACCCGGCTGACCGAGTTGGACGATCTGGTCCGCCGGATCACCACCGGCGGCGTGACGCCGGAGGAGGCACACCAGGCGATGGACCGGCTGACCGACCGGCCCCATCCGTACCCTCGTTGGCTGGCCACCCTCGGTTGGGCGGGCTTCGCCCTCGGCGTTGCGATGCTGCTCGGCGGCAGTTGGATCACCTGCGGCCTCGCGGCGGCGACCACAGCGGTGATCGACCGGGTCGGCCGGTTGCTCAACCGCGTCCGGCTGCCGTTCTTCTTCCTGCAGGCCGCCGGCGCCGCGATCGCCACCGCGGTCGCAGTGGTGGCCTCGAGGTTCACCGGCCAACTGCCCGAGACGCTGATCGCGACCGGCATCGTCGTGCTGCTCTCCGGACTGACTCTGGTCGGCGCCGTCCAGGACGCCCTGACCGGATACATGGTCACCGCCGCCGCCCGGCTGGGCGACGTGATCTTCATGACTGCCGGCATCGTCGTCGGCATCGTGATGGTGCTGCAGCTGTCCGCGCTGCTCGGCAACGACATCACGGTCGACGTCGCCGCGCCGGCGCCGTACCACACCCCGGACACACCGCTGTCGATCTTCGGTTCGGTGTTCGGTGCGGCGCTGGCCGGGCTGTGCCTGATGATCGCCTGCTATGCGCCGCTCCGCTTCCTGCCGGCTTCTGGCCTGGCGTCGGGCGTAGCCCAACTGCTGATCGTGATCTTCGGTCTGGTCGGCTTCGGTCAGGTGCTCGCCAGCGGCCTGGCCGCCATCGCGGTCGGGCTGGCGGCCACCCTGCTGTCGATCCGGCGCCGGGCTCCGGCCATCGTCACGGTGATGGCCGGGATCACGCCCCTGCTGCCCGGTCTCGCCGTCTTCCGGGCTGTCTTCGCCGCTGTCGAGTCGCGATTCAACGAAGGCCTGGGACAGATGCTGGCGGCGACGGCGATCGCTCTGGCCCTCGGCAGCGGTGTCGTGATGGGGGAGTTCCTCAGCTCACCGCTGCGGATGGGCGCCGGTTGGCTCGGCCGGCTGCTTCGGGTCGAGGGGGCACCGGGTCTGCGCCGCGCGGTCGGAGTCGGCGTCACCCTCCGGTCGACACGCGCGGACCTGAAGGCGGACGATCCGCTGACCGTCACCGGTAGCCTGCCGCTGGTTCCGGTGGCCGCAGCATCCGACGGGCGATCCGATGGACATTATGGCGGGCGACCCGAGGGGCAGACCGACGGCAGTCAGACGATGCCGGAACCCGACATACCCGGATCGACGGAGTCCGGATCACGCGACGGTACGGATCCAGCGGCCTGACGCGGCGCGGCCGTCGGCGCCGGCAGCAGTCCCGGCAGGGCGTCCAGCACCGTTGTCCACAGGCGTTCGAGATTGCGCGGTCGACCGGCCACGTGCAACCGGTTGGTGATCATCACCGCAACCGCGTCGTGCTCGGGCAGGACGGCGAAACCGATGCCCGGAAAGCCGGTGTGCCCGATCGCTCGGCCGGCGGCCACGTTCCAGATCCGGAAACCCAATGCCTGCCCCGGATCGTCACCCGCTGTGCCGAAGCGGGCGACGGTCGCGGCCCGCACCGGTCCGCGACCGTCCAGCGAATCCAGCAGCATGCGGCCGAAGGTCAACAGATCTCCTGCCGTGGTGAAGATCCCGGCATGTCCGGCGATCGATCCGAACGCGTGGAAGCTGTTGCCGTCGTTGATCTCGCCGACCAGCAGATGGTGCCGCCATCGGGTGAACGAGTCCACCGAGCCGTCAATGGGATAGGGGTCGCCGGTGGCGATCATGGTCTGCTCGATCCGATCACCGTTCGAACTGGCCGCGACGCCGGCACCACCGGCCGGTACGGCGTAACGGGTTGCGGCCAGTCCGAACGGCTCGAGGACCAAGGCGGAACAGGCCCGGTCCAGTGGCAGGCCGGTGAGCTGCTCGACCAGCGCGCCGAGCAGCATGAAACCGAGGTCGGAATAATGCCGGCCGGAACGACGCCGGTAGCGTCGAGGCAGCGTGGTGACCAGCTTCAGCGCATGATCATGATCTGCGGCGCGCAGGTAGAGCGGCCACCATTCCCACAGGCCCGCTTGGTGTTCCAGCAGGTCGCCGACGGTGATGTCGGCCGGCAACCGGTCGTCGATGATCATGGCAGCCCGGGCGTCGAGTTCGAGGCGGCCGCTGTCGACCAGCCGCAGGCAGGCGGCGGTTGTGCTGATGATCTTGGTCACCGATCCGGCGTCGGTCCTGGTGTCGACGCGGAACGGTTCGACCCGCCCGGTGGTCCGCACTGCATCGCCGTACGGCACCACCCATTGTTGATCACCGACCGCGAGACCGAGGACGGCGCCGGGCGGCGGCTCGGTTCCGGGTTCGGCTTCGCTGCACAGTGCCGCGGCCACCGCCGACAGCCGGCGGTACGGCGCGAGCCGGGTGCTCAGGGAGCGCTCCAGAAGCCGACCAGATCGGGGGCCGGTCGTCCCTGTGCTGCAGCGATCCGCGTCCAGGGTGTGAAGCCGTCCAGCCAGTTGGCCAGCCCGTAGGCCAGATTGCGGTGGTCCTGCTCCTCGATCTCGGGCAGCGCCTGCCGGTAGGACTCCGCCATCCAGGTCGCCTGATCACCGGTGTGGAAGCCGACCGACAATCCGGAGGGCAGTCGCAGCGGCAACTCGGTCGGGGTGTTCAACAGGTGCCGCAATCCACCGGCAGCATGCACGCCGCCGCGGGCGAGTGCGAAGTCGAAGGTGTCCAACTCCTCACCGGTGAGACCGACGCCGGTCGCGCCCCAGCTGTTCTCCTTGATCAACATCTCCAGCACCCGCCAGGTCGCGACGTTGCGTTCCCTCGGGACGTACGCGCCGGTGAGGATCCGCTCCAGGTCGTCCGGCGTCGGGTCGTCCGGATCGAGGACCGGCGTGCCGGGCACCCGGCGGAAGATCGGGCCGAGCCGGGACAACAGGCCCTGATGGTCGGCCGGGTTCTGGGCGGGCGTCAACGCCGCGACCGCCTGGCTGCGCAGTTGTTCGGCACGGCCGGCCGGCGCTCCGAACATGTCGCGGACCTCATCGACCCCGATGGCGTAAAGCCGAAGCTCACCCATGCGACCCACGGTAACTTCAGCGACCAAGGGACGGCTATAGGCTCGCGGCATGAACACCCGGACACGTCGCCTGATCGTGTCCGGCCTGTTGATCCTGATGCTCCTGGTGGTGATCGGTGCGGCAGTCTTGCAGCTCCTCTGAGCGGGCTGCCTGTACGCTGCCACCTCAGCGTGCGGACTCGGGTTCCGGCGCGGCGAGCAGGGTGACCACCGCGGGTGAGGGGAAGCAGGTTGATGAGCCGACGGCCGACCGGCGCACCGCCTCAGACGCGTGCGGGTCTGCCCACCCCCTTGCCAAGGGGCTCGTCACCGATGGTTCCGTCGCTGCTGGTTCTGGCGCTGCTGACCGTGTGCCTGCTGATCGGTTCGACCCAGCGTGCGGCGGCGGAGGCCACCGTCGCCTTCACCATCACCGATGATCGGATCACCGAGTCCAGCGGCCTGGCCACCGACACCGATGCCGATCTCTACTGGACGGTGAACGATTCCGGGGATTCCGGTCGCGCTTTTGCCCTCGACCAGTCCGGCGAGGTCGTCGGAACCATCGGGTTCCGCGCCGAGGTCGTCGATGTCGAGGCGGTCCAGTACGCCGACAACACCCTCTATATCGCTGACATCGGCGACAACGATGCGAAGCGTCCGTTCGTCACCGTCTACCTGCTCGCCGATCCGCGGCCGAACAACGGCACGACGCTCTACCGCTCGGTGGACCTGGCCTATCCCGACGGGCCCCATGACGCCGAGACGCTGCTGGTCTCCGATACCGGACAGCTCTATCTGATCACCAAGGGCGCCAAGGGCGGGATCTACCAGGCACCGCGCGATCTCTCCCACAGCAGCGTGAACACGCTGACCCGGGTCGGCGACGCGCCGCCGTTCGTCACCGACGGCCAGTTCCTGGCCGACGGCCGGATCGCGGTCCGCAGCTATGTCGACATCTCGGTCCTCGACCCCGACCAGGGTTTCACGGTGGTGGCCCGCGCCGCGGCACCGTCCCAACCGCAGGGCGAATCACTGACCGGGAGCCTGGACGGGACCCGGCTGCTGGCCGGCAGCGAGGGAAAAGCCTCCAAGGTCTACTCGCTGCCCGTCCCGACCGCGATCGGCTCCGCGCCGTCACCCGGGGCAACGCCGCCGCCCGGAGCGTCGGCCTCGCCGGATGAGTCGAAAACTTCCGCAGCGGCCGATCCCGGCGGAGACAGCGCCGCGGACGAGGAGACCGACATCAACGACACCCAGGGCACCAGCCGCAGCGGCACCGTCGCGGCGCTGTTGGTTGCGGCGGCGGTCGCGGTCGCCGCGGGCGCGGGCGTCTACTTCGCGCGCGGGCGCCGCTCCAGCAGGTAGTCCAGGCAGCGGGTGAGCGCGGTGATGTCGTCGGGCTCGACGTTGACGAACATCCCGATCCGCAACTGATTGCGACCCAGACTGCGATAGGGGTCGGTGTCCACGACGCCGTTGGCCCGTAGAGTCGCCGCCAGCCAGCCCGCGTCGATGTCGTCGGCGAAGTCGATCGTGCCGATCACCGGCGAACGCAGCGACGGGTCGGCGACGAACGGTGTCACCCCCTCGGTGGCTTCGGCCCAGGCGTAGAGCCGCTTGGATGACTCGGCTGTCCGCGCGCCGGCGAAACCCAGACCGCCCGAGCAGTTCAGCCAGTCGATCTGGTCGGCAAGCAGCACCAGGGTGGCGACCGCCGGGGTGTTGTAGGTCTGGTCCTTGGCCGAGTTGGTGATCGCCGTGGCGAGGCTCAGGGTCGGCGGGATCCAACGGCCCGACGTCGCGACCTGCTCGACGCGCTCCACCGCGGCGGGCGACAGCACGGCGATCCACAGGCCGCCGTCGGATCCGAAGTTCTTCTGCGGCGCGAAGTAGTACACGTCGGTCTGGCTGATGTCGACCGGTACGCCGCCGGCAGCCGAGGTGGCATCGACCACCGTCAGACCGTCGGCCTCGATGCGACGCACCGGTGCGATCGCACCCGTCGACGTCTCGTTGTGCGCCCAGGCGTAGAGGTCGACGCCGTCCACCGGCTCGGGAACGGCGACCGAGCCCATCGGTGCGGTCGTCAGCACCGGGTCCTCCAGGTGTGGTGCCGCCTTGGCGGCCGCGGCGAACTTGGCCGAGAACTCGCCGAAACTTCCGTGTGCGCTCCGCCGGGTGATCAAGGAGCTGACGGCGATGTCCCAGAAGGTGGTCGACCCGCCATTGCCGAGGACGACCTGATAGCCGTCGGGCAGCGCGTACAGCTCACGAAGTCCGGCACGGACCCGGCCGACCAGATTCTTCACCGGCGCCTGCCGGTGCGAGGTGCCCAGCAGCGTACGACCGGCCGCGGTCAGCACGTCCAGACTCTCCGGCCGGATTTTCGACGGGCCGGATCCGAAGCGGCCGTCGGCGGGCAGCAGTTCGGCAGGAATGACGAGGTCGGCGGTCACGCGGAAGATTCTTTCACCTGGCTGGGAGACTGGCGTCATGAGCCACGACCTCGCAGCCGAACGCATCGACTACTCGGGCGACCATCTGCTCGAGGACACGGCGCCGGGCGACCCGTACGAGCTCTTCAACGCCTGGCTGGAGGACGCCTTCGCCGCCCGGGAGCGTGGACTGCTGCCGGAACCCACGGCGGTGGTGATCTCGACGGTCTCGGCCGAGGGTCGACCGAGTTCCCGGACGGTGCTGCTCAAGGGCATCGTCGACGGCGGCTTCACCGTCTTCACCAACTACGACTCGCAGAAGGGCCGCGACCTGGCGGCCAATCCTGCGGTCGCGCTGCTGTTCGGTTGGTATCCGCTGCAGCGCCAGGTGCGGGTCGAAGGGACGGCCGCGATGGTGCCGGCCGATGAATCGGACGCCTACTTCGCCACGCGGCCCCGCGGATCCCAACTGGGTGCTTGGGCGTCGGCGCAGTCGTCCGAGATCGGTTCGCTTGCCGAGTTGCAGGCCGCCTATGCGGCGGCCGAGGAGCGCTTTCGCGGCGGAGACGTACCCCGGCCGGACCACTGGGGCGGCTACCGGATCACCCCGGACCTGATCGAGTTCTGGCAGGGCCAACCCAGCCGGATGCATGATCGGCTGCGGTACCGCCGTTCCGGGAGCGGCTGGACAATGGGTCGGCTGGCGCCATGATCATCAGGTCGGCCGACCCGTGGGGGTGATCCGGCCGGGTGATCCTCAGGCCAGTTCGTTCAGCTCGATGGTGATTGCCAGGTACGCTTCCGGAAACGCTTCCAGGACACGGAGTCTGGGATCCTCGGTGGGGTAGATCCGCGGCAGCACGAGCTTTGTGATCTCCCGGAACCGCGGGTCGTCCAGGACGGCGTCGACGCCCGCCCGGTCGCCTCCGCGAGCGACGGCCTCAAGATCATCAGCGACCGGCAGGAGTACCGAGGCGGCCGCATCCGCGGCCCGGTCGTACAGCTGGCGCGCTTGGTTGCCGCGACGCCGGGCGTACCGCTGCTGGGACCAGCCGCCGGCCTTGGTCCGGCTCTGCACATAGGACGAGCCGACCTTGGAGTCGACCAGTCGCGTACCGTCGAAGACCCCGACGGCGAAGCCGCCGCGCCGGACCAACAGCGCACCGACCCGCCGGTCGGTCAGAACATGATCAACAAGTCCTTCGATCACCGACCGATCGTCCCGACCGCCGGTGACCAGCGGGCCGAACGGTACGGCGATGCGAGCCGTCGCGCGATCGGGAGCATGCAGGATGCAGACGGATCCATCGATGGTGACCTCGGGCTCGGGCGCGCCGTGTCGTTCGGCGAAGCCGGTGATCCACCGTGGCAGACGCTCCCGCGCGATTGCGATCCTGCGCGTCGCCGGTTCGCTCACGTCAGTCCTCTCCGCGGGCGGTGGGCGCGTGGATGGCGTGGCTGTTGACCACATACTTCCGGGAATGGGCGAACCCGCGAGCTGGCATCGGTCTCAGCCGCTCACTTGAGGAGAGCGGGCCTCGCGGGGAGGTGGAGAGATCCGAAGGCCGGGGGACAAGTCCGGCGCTCGCGGGTTCGGGTGTTGGCTTTGGATTAGCCGGCCGCTCGGGCCAGTGATCCAGACCAGCTGAATCAAGTCCAAAGGCGGCTAGCTAGCCGTCACCTCACAAGTCCGTAAGTCATTCATTCCTCGGACCACCTCCTTTCCGTGTGTTGCCCACAGTAGGTCGGTGACTCCGGGAGGGTCAACGGATTTCCCGACGTTTCCCACTTGGTGTCGCCCGCTGCCACCGAAGCCGCCGAGCCCTCCGGCCGCGTGCCGCCGTACCGCACCAGTTGGTCGGTCCCGCACCAGTTGGTCGGCCCCGCACCAGTTGGTCGGCCCCGCACCAGTTGCTCGGGCTCGCACCAGTTGGTCGGCCCCGCACCAGTTGGTCGGCGTCGCACCGGCTGCAGCGGGTGCGCCGTCGAGTTGGTGTAGCGGGAACGAGGAGCCGGTGCGGCAACCCTCGGGGATCGGCCGCCCCTGGTCGGCGTCGGCATGATCCGGTACGGGGCCGGTGGTGGCGGCGCGCCCTCGAGCCGCCGTGCCGCCGTCCCGCACCAGTTGGTCGGTCCCGCACCAGTTGCTCGGGCTCGCACCAGTTGGTCGGGCTCGCACCGGCTGCAGCGGGTGCGCCGTCGAGTTGCTGCTGCGGGAACGAGGATGTGGTGCGCGTACGAGGAAGTGGTGCGGCGCGTACGAAGAAGTGGTGCGCGTACCAGGCAGTCGTGGTGCGCGTACGAAGAAATGGTGCGCGCGTACGAGAAAAGTGGTGCGCGTACGAGGAAGTGGTGCGGCGCGTAGGAAGAGGTGGTGCGGCGCGTAGGAAGAAGTAGTGCGGGACCGCGGTGTGGTGCGCGTACGAGGAAGTGGTGCGGAGCGTACGAGCGATTGATGCAGGAGCGCGTGGTCCGTCCGGGCGTCGCCCCTCAGCAGACGATCACATTGACGCCGCGGTCCCGGACCCGGGCGACGTGCTCGGGATCGGCGTCGGCGTCGGTCAGCACAGTCGTCACCTCCGACAGATGACAGATCCGGGAGAAACCCACCTCACCGAACTTGGAGGCATCCGCGACGACGACCGCGTTCTTGGCCCGGGTGACCATGATCCGGTTGATCGCCGACTCGTCCTCGTCGTCGGTGGTCACCCCGGCGTCGGCCTCGATCCCTGTGGCGCCGAGGAAGCAGATGTCGGGGTTCAACTGGCTGAGCGTCTCCGAGGCCAGCGATCCGACCAGCTCATAGCTCTGCGGCCGGGCGACCCCGCCGCAGACGACGATCTTGATGAACGGGCGGACAGTCAGCTCGGTGGCGATGTTCAACGCGTTGGTGACGATGGTGACCCCGTTGTGCAGCGGTGCAGAGGTGGGGATCGCCCGCGCGATCTCCACCGTGGTGGTCCCGCCGTTCATCGCCACCGTGCAGCCCGGCCAGAGCATCTGCACGGCGCGTTCGGCGATCCGGTTCTTCGCCTCTGCCCGATTGCTGGACTTGTACCGCAGCGGCAGGTCATAACTGGTGGAGTTCGGTACGGCGCCGCCATGGGTCCGTGACAGCAGTTGCTGGTCGGCCAGGTGGTCCAGGTCCCGGCGGATGGTGGCTGCGGAGACGCCGAAGAAGTGCGCCGACTGCTCGACGTCGATCCGTCCTTGCTCCACAAGCCGTTCGAGCAGGGCGGTCAATCGTTCCGCTCTCGTCATCGCGCCTACTCTCGCCCACACGTTTTCAGCATGATATGTTCATATCTGCTTGTTTGGCTATCAAACAAGCACAATTCAGACAACTGGAGGACGTTGTGGGCACCTCTTCCCAGTCGGCGCCAGGATCGTTCGTCACCGCAGAAATCGCCTCCCAGCCCGACGTGTGGTCCCAGGGCATCGACCTGGCCGGCAAGCTGGCCGATCAGCTGCCCAGACCGGGCGAGCGAGTCGCGTTCGTCGGCTGCGGCACATCCTGGTTCGTCAGCCAGGTGATCGCTGCCTGGCGGGAATCCTCCGGACTCGGGGAGTCCGACGCGTTCACAGCCACCGAGACGCCGATCCACCGCTCGTACGACCGGATCGTGGCCATCACCCGGTCCGGTACGACCACCGAGGTCATCGACCTGCTGACCGCGGTGAGCGGAAAGATCCCGACGGTCACCCTGACCGCCGTCCCGGACACCCCGGTTGCCGAGGCCTCCGATGAGCTGATCGATCTGTCCTTCGCCGACGAGCAATCGGTGGTGCAGACCCGGTTCGCCACCACGGCGATGATGTTGTTCCGGCAGGCGTACGGGCTGGTCCCGGACGGCATTCTCGAGGCCTGCCGGGAGGCGACCACCGCCGAACTGCCGGCAGAACAGGTCACCGCCGAGCAGATCAGCTTCCTCGGCACGGGCTGGACGATCGGCGTCGCCAACGAGGCCGCATTGAAGTTTCGCGAGACGTCGTCCAGTTGGGCCGAGTCCTATTCGGCGATGGAGTACCGTCACGGCCCGATCAGCATCGCCCAGCCCGGCCGGCTGACCTGGATGTTCGGCGATGCCCCGGCCGGGCTGGCCGACCAGGTCGCCGAGACCGGCGCCGGATTCGTCGACCATGATTGTGATCCGCTGGTCGATCTTGTGCTGGCCCAGCGCGTCGCCGTCGCCCGCGCCCTGCAATTGGGCGGCGATCCCGACCAGCCGCGGAATCTCACCCGATCGGTCGTGCTGTCCTGATCCGGGACTCGACGAACAGGTGACCGGGGGAGCAGTGCAAGACGTGGAACCAGGCATGGAGACCGGCATGGACACCGGCGACGAATCCGCAGCGGACGCCGATGCCCAGGAGTTGGTGGCGGCCGTCGATCTCGGCGGCACGTTCACCAAACTCGGACTGATCACTCCGGACGGCTCGGTCCGCGCCGAGACCCGGATCCCGACGCGGCTGACGGCGCGCACCGACGGCGACGGCGGTGCGGGCACCGTCGACTGGCTGGGTGAGGAGATCAGCGCTTTCGCGGCGGCCGAGGCCGAAGCCATCGGAGTTCGTACGGTCGGCTTCGGAGTGGTGGTCCCGGGCATCGTCGACGCCGAAGCCGGCGTGGTTGTCTCGGCTGCCAACATCGGTTGGTCGAACATCGAGTTGGCCGGCCCGCTGGCCGCCCGGCTGGGACTTCCCGGAGGCATCGGTCACGACGTCCGGACCGGTGGGTTGGCCGAATGGCGGCTCGGCGCGGGCCGCCGATTGAACAACCTGCTCTTCGTTCCGCTGGGCACCGGCATCGCGGCAGCCGTGGTGGTCGACGGTCGTCTTCTCGAGGCCGACGGTTATGCCGGGGAACTCGGCCACATCCGCGTGCCGTCCGCCGGTGATCAACGCTGCGCCTGCGGTCAGACCGGTTGTCTGGAGATCGTCGCCGGAGCGGCCGGCGTAGTGCGCAACTACAAGCGACTGGCCGGGCCGACCTCCGAAGTGATCACCGCAGAACAGATTGCCGACAAGGCCCGCAACGCCAATCCCGAAGCCCTCGGTGCTTTCGAGATCGCCGGTACGGCACTGTCCGAGGCCTTCGTGATCGCCCTGACCCTGCTCGGACCGGAGGCGATCGTGATCGGCGGCGGACTGTCCGGCGCCTCGGATCTGCTGCTGCCGATCATCGAATCCGAATTCGACCGCCGGCTCACCTTCCAGCGACGTCCGCGGTTGATCACCTCCTCCTTCGGCAGCCACGCCGGTCTGGTCGGCGCGGGCCTGCTCGGCTGGCGTAGCGTCGCGGCCGAGCGGCAGTGACCCGTCACGGTGCAAGGACCTTGATCACCGTCACCTCCGGGAGGAAGGAGCGCCGATGTCGACCCGACGGCTGAGGTGCAGTCATCTCGTCACCCCGACCGGTGTGCTGCTGGATGCGATGGTGATCATCGACTCCGAGCGGATCACTGCCGTCCGGTCGTTCGATCCGGAGGATCAGTTCGCGCTCGGCGAGCATGCGCCGATCGAGGTGATCGACGGCTGGGTCGTGCCCGGTTTCGTCGACACGCATACCCACGGAGGCGGCGGGTTCGATCTTGCAACGACCGACGTCGACGCGGCCCGGTCGGTGATCGACTTCGCCCGCCGCAGCGGCACCACCAGCCTGTACGCCAGCCTGGTCACCGCGCCGCTGGAGGTCCTGGAAGATCAGCTTCGCTGCCTGGCGCCGCTGGTCGACAGCGGCGAACTCGCCGGGATCCACCTCGAGGGTCCCTTTCTCTCGTACGGAAAACGCGGTGCGCACGATCCGGACCTGCTCCGCGACCCGGATCCGGATGCCGTGGACCGATTGCTGTCCGCGGCCGACGGCAGACTGTCCATGATCACCATTGCTCCGGAGCTGCCCGGAGCACCCGACGCGATCGCCCGCTTCAGCTCGGCCGGGGTGTCCGTGGCCGTCGGTCACACCGAGGGTGATGATCGGTCGACCCGATCCGCGCTGGACGCCGGCGCCGGCGTCGCCACCCACCTCTTCAACGGCATGCCCGCGATCCACCACCGCCAGCCCGGTCCGGTGCCGGTGCTGCTCACCGACGATCGCGTCCTGGTCGAACTGATCTGTGACGGCGTCCATCTGCACCCCGAGGTGATCAGGATGGCGATCGACGCCGCGGGGATCGACCGCGTCGCCTTGATCACCGACGCAATGATCGCCACCGGCATGGCTGACGGCGACTACACGCTGGGCGGGCTGCAGGTGACCGTGGCCGACGGAGTTGCCCGGCTGCAGACCGCCGACGGCAGCCAGGGCTCCATCGCCGGATCAACGCTGACGATGGCGGCGCCTTCGCCTTCTGCGTCCAGGAGGTCGGGCTCTCGGTGCCCGATGTCGCAGCGATGGCCGCGACCAGCCCGGCGGTCAGGCACGGACTGACCGAGGTCGGTGCCATCGCACCCGGACGCCGGGCCGACATCGCCGTCGTCGACGATCAGGGCAACCTGCGGCGCCTGATGTACGCCGGCCAGTGGCAGGACGACCAGCACCAGGGGGTTGCGTGACACTCGCCCGACTGACCGATCTCCTGGCCCCCGCCGCCGAGCAGCGGCGCGGCGTCGGTGCCTTCAACGTGTTCAGCTTGGAACACGCCGAGGCCCATGTCGCCGGCGCCGAGCAGGCCGGGACACCGGTGGTTCTGCAGATCTCGGAGAACGCCGTGAAGTACCACCGGGCGCTGGAACCGATCGGCCTGGCCACGCTCTCCATCGCCCGGTCCGCCACCGTTCCCGTTGTCGTACACCTCGATCATGCGACGGACGACGAACTGGTCGACCGGGCCATCGGACTCGGCTTCGGATCGGTGATGTACGACGCGTCCCGACTCGATTACGACGCCAACGTCGCCGCAACCGCAGCCGTGGTGGACCGCTGCCATGCCGCCGGGTTGGATGTCGAGGCGGAGCTCGGCGAGGTCGGCGGCAAGGACGGCGTCCATGCACCCGGTGCCCGGACCGACCCGGCCGAGGCTGCCCGGTTCGCCGCGGCGACCGGTGTCGACGCGCTCGCCGTCGCGGTGGGCTCGTCCCATGCGATGACCACCCGGACAGCCAAGCTCGATCTCGACTTGATCAGCGCGCTCCGGGAGACGGTCGACGTACCCCTGGTGCTGCACGGTTCGTCCGGCGTTCCGGACGCCGAGATCGCCCGGGCGGTCGCCGCCGGGATGACCAAGGTCAACATCGCCACCCATCTCAACGTCGTTTTCACCGGGGTGATCCGCGACCTGCTGACGGCCGATCCAGCGTTGGCGGACAGCCGAAAGTATCTCGGCCCGGCCCGGGACGCGGTGGCCGCCGAGGTTGCCCGGCTGCTGGGGGTGCTGACCAACCGCCCGATCGACTAATCTTGCATCGTTCCAGATTCCGGGTCTCGTGGTGGTCCGTCGGGGTCGGACGCGAACAGCGGAGGTAGGGGAGACGACGTGCGGGATCTGATCGACACCACTGAGATGTACCTCAAGACCATCTACGAACTTGAGGAAGAAGGCATCGTGCCGCTTCGAGCGCGGATCGCCGAGCGGCTGCATCACAGCGGTCCGACCGTCTCCCAGACCGTCGCCCGGATGGAACGTGACGGGCTGCTGCACGTCGAGGGCGACCGTCACCTCGAGCTGAGCGAACTCGGCCGGCAGCGGGCGACCCGGGTGATGCGTAAACATCGACTCGCCGAGCGACTGCTCACCGATGTGATCGGCCTGGAATGGGAACTGGTGCACGACGAGGCCTGCCGCTGGGAGCACGTGATCTCCGAGGAGGTCGAGGAGCACCTGGTCAAACTGTTGCAGGCACCGACCGACTCGCCCTACGGTAATCCGATCCCCGGCCTGTCCGAGCTGGGCGTGGCCCCTGCGGTCGACGGCTTCCGGACCGGGAACGAGCCCCTGGTCGACGTCGTCGACGCTGCGACGGGGACCGTGCGGGTGAGATTGGTACGGATCGGCGAGGAACTGCAGAAGGACGTCGAGCTGATGGCGGATCTGCGCGCCGCCGGGATGACGCCTGGCTGCGAGGTCGAGGCCGGGCCCGGCGGCATGGGCGTACGGCTCAATCTGGATAACGGGACTCGGTGCGATCTGGATCGAACGGCCGCCGTCCATCTGTTCGTCAGCAAGATCTGATCCCTGCCGCGGCGCCGTGAACCAGTCAGACGACCGACCCCCAGCTTCGACGACGATGCCGAAGGCTGGGCGTCCTACCTGGCCGAATTCCACGACAAACGTCCCGGTGCGGTCGAGGCCGTGTTGTCCCAGGCAGCGTCCGGGGACACCACCCCGTACCGGTGGCTCGCCCGGGCGATCCCGACCCGGGTGCGCACGGTGCTCGACCTGGCCTGCGGATCCGGTGCAGTGTCCCGCGAACTTGCCGCGCCGGGCCGCACCGTGATCGGGATCGACCTCTCGGCCGCTGAGCTGACGGTCGCTGCGGCACGAGGTCCCGGCCCGTGGGTGCGCGGCGACATCCGCAGACTGCCGTTCGCCGACGCCTCGGTCGACGCCGTGACCGCCTCCTTGGGACTCGTCGTCGTTCCTGAACTGTCCGAGGTGTTGTCCGAGGTCGCCCGGGTGCTCAAGCCGGGCGGAGTGTTGGCCGCGATCGCGCCGGCTCTGCGGGGCATCGCACCCCGGGATCTGCGGGTGCTGGGGCGGATCACCGCCCGACTGCGCGCCAAGCCGCAGTTCCCCGGTGCGGTGGAGATCGCCGGCTTCCGGCGGAGCCTGGAACAGGTGGGTCTCCGTCGGGTGGAGGACGCCCGCGAGCGGTACGGATTCTGGGTGACATCGCGAACCGATGCCGAGACGGTCATGAAGGCGCTCTACCTGCCCGAGACCCGGTGGTCACGGGTGGAATCGGCGATCGAACACCTGGAGGACCGGATCGCGGTGCGCGGCCCGGTCGAGTTGGCGATCCCGATGCGACGGGTCGTCGCGATCAAATAACCGGACCGAAGAGCATCGCGCAAAGCGTTCGAACGGCGGTGACGGGTACAGGAATAGAAGCGGTCGCCGTCGACGTTGCAGAGTCCGACGGCGTTACACGAGACGTCAGACAGAACGTCATGAGGAGCTGATATGGCAACGGTCGAGATCACCGCCGACACCTTCGAGAAGACGATTGCCGAGAACGACATCGTCCTTGTCGACTTCTGGGCGGACTGGTGTGGTCCGTGCAAGATGTTCGCTCCGGTGTTCGACAAGTCGTCGGAGAACCACGGCGACGTCGTACACGCGAAGCTGGACACCGACGCCAACCAGCAGTTGGCCGGCGCACTCGGCATTCAGGGCATCCCGACACTGATGGCATTCCGCGAGGGCGTGCTGGTCTTCAACCAGGCAGGTGCACTCCCGGCGAAGTCGCTGGAAGAGGTTGTCACCGCCGTGAAGAACCTCGACATGGAAGAGGTGCACGCGCAGGTGGCCAAGATGAAGGCCGAGGACGAGGCGGCCAGCTGATCTGAAGCCTGAGCAGTAGGCCCACGCTGGGAAGACGAAGCTTGGGCTGGCATAGCAGGGTAGACAAAAGGGACCGGCCTTCGGGCCGGTCCCTTTGTTGTCGGTGCTTGTGCCCGCTTCGTTTGCCTTGTCAGCGCCCTCGGTGCGATTCGAACGCACGACCTACCGCTTAGGAGGCGGTTGCTCTATCCCCTGAGCTACGAGGGCCCGGAGTCCCGCGGGCCGGGCGCGGCCTATCTTGTCACAACTTGGCGGGTCCTCAGCCCCCGCCGAGCGGTGCCGGATCCTGGATGTGGGAGCACCGCCTTCCGGCGGCTACATTTCTCGGTATGCCCGGACCGGTCACTCTACGCAGCGGCGGCAACGTCGTCGTAGCGGTAGCCGTCTGGGTGTTCTGCGCCGTCGCGCTGGTCGACGGGATCCTGCGGGGCACTCCGAGCTACATCCTGCGCGACGTGCTCGTCGTCGCGGCCGTGTCGCTGGCCGGCTGGTTGGTGTTCTTCCGCCCGCGGCTGATCGTCCGCGACGAGGGTCTGACCATGATCAACCTCATCCGCACCTACCACATCCCGTTCGGCAGCCTGCAGAGCTGGAAGGTCGGTGGGACGATGCAGGCCGAGTTCCGGTTGGAGGGAGACCGGATGGGCAAGGCCACCTCGTGGGGCGCGCCGGGTGTACGCAAACAGCGTCCGGCGTTGTCCTCGGTGATGGGCCGGAACCGCGGTTCGTTCGCCCCTCCCGGGATGGCCGGGTCGGCCAACGCCGATCTGAGATCGGTGACCGAACTCGCGGTCGAGCATCGCGAGCGGGAATGGCAGCGAGCCCATCCCCAGGGCGAGGAGACGGTTGCACGCAGGACCTGGAACTGGCTACCCGGTGCGGTTCTGGTGGTACTGATCCTGGTCCGGGTTGCAGTTGGGTAACAAGTGGTCTGGATTGGGGATCGCGAGATACGATACGTCGGATTGTGGGCGGAGTCTGGGGTCCAACGGATTCGCCCACCGTGGCCCAGTGTCGTATCGGGCATGACGCGGGTTGTCGGGAATTGAAAGGATAGTACGTCGAATGAATCGTCAGGTGGATTTGCCGTGCTCGCGTAGCGGCGACAGTTCGAAAGGCTGAGCTACCAGCGTGCTCGCATATCTCGTCCGGCGGTTCATCAACTATCTGATCCTGACCGTCATCGCGACGCTGCTGACGTACATTCTTGCCAGCTACACCCTGAATCCGGCCGCCCGTTACCAGGGTCGAAACCCACCGATGAGCCCGAACTCGATCCACAACATCCTTGCCGGCCTCGGCCAGGATCCGAATGTGCCGGTGGTGAAACGGGCGATCACCTGGTTCGGCAATATCGTCATGCACGGCGATTTCGGAATGCTGTACAACAATCAGCCGGTGGTGAATTCGATCATCACTCGCTCCGGAATCAGCCTGCAATTGCTGCTGGTCGGCACCATCGTCGGAGCATTCCTCGGCGTTGTGCTCGGTGTGTGGGGTGCGGTCCGGCAGTACCGGCTCAGCGACCAGGTCGTCACCACGCTCTCCTTCCTGGTGCTGTCCACCCCGGCGTTCGTGCTGGGCGTGTTGTTGATGATCGTCGCGACCCGGTTCAACGCCGCGATCGGCCATCAGCTGATCAGTTTCACCGGTCAGTACACCCCGGGACTCAGCGGCTTCGGTCCGGTGGTGTTGGACCGGATCAGCCACCTCGTGCTGCCGACGATCGCCCTGGTGATGACCGGTGCCGCGAGTTACTCACGCTACCAGCGCAGCGTGATGCTCGACGTGCTGTCCAGCGACTTCATCCGCACTGCCCGGTCCAAGGGACGCCGACGCGGGTCGGCGATGATCCGGCACGGCGTCCGGGTGGCACTGATCCCGATGTCGACGTTCTTCGCCTACAACTTCGGTCTGCTGGTCACGGGCTCGACCTTCCTGGAGACGGTGTTCAGCTGGCACGGCATGGGCGAACTCGCGCTGACCTCGATCACCCAGCACGACATCAACGGTGCGGCCGGCTCGGTCTGCTACGTCGCGGTGTTGATCCTGCTGGCGTCGACACTGTCGGAGATCCTGTATGCGGCTCTCGATCCGAGGGTGAGGGTGTGAGATGACAAGCCAACCGATTGACGACGTCGGCCTGGACCTGACCGCACCGGAAGAGGTCCCGGCCGAACGACGGCGGAGGGCCAGTCGCGGCCTGCTGATCTGGCTGCGGATGCGCCGCAGCCCGCGATTCTGGATCGGCACCGCGATCGTCGGGCTGTTGATCCTGTGGGCAGTGTTCGGCCCCTTCCTCTACCCCTGGAAGGTCAACCAGCAGGACCTTTTCAACACCGCATCGCCGCCCACTGCGCTGCACTGGCTGGGGACTGACGCGGTCGGCAACGACATGTACGCCCTGGTGATGGCCGGTCTGCGCACCTCACTGATCATCGGTCTGACCGCCGGGCCCGCCGCGACGCTGATCGCGGCGATCGTCGGGTCCCTTCGCCGGCTATCTGGGCGGTCGGGTGGATGCGGTGATTAGCTGGGTGATCAATCTGCTCCTGGTGATCCCGTCGTTCTTCATCCTGATCATGGTCACTCCTGCGTTGAAGCATTTCGTGACGGTCGGCCTGATCATCGGCATCGCAGGTTTCGGTTGGATGGTGATGGGCCAGGTCGTCCGGGGTCAGGCACGGTCGCTGCGCCAGCGGGACTTCGTCCGGGCAGCTCGTTACATGGGCATCAGCACATCGGAGATCATCCGTCGGCACATCATTCCCAACATGGCCTCACTGCTGATCATCGACGCCACTCTCGGCGTGGTTGCGGCGGTGCTGAGCGAGACGGCCCTGTCCTACTTCGGCTTCGGCATCCAGCCGCCGGCCACCTCGATCGGCACCCTGCTGGCCAACAACACCCAGGCAGCCACCACCCAGCCGTGGATGTTCCTGTCGCCGGCTGTCGTGCTTGTCGTACTCCTGTTCGGCGTGAGTCTGGTCGGTGAGGCCTTCCGCGACGCCCTCGACCCGACCTCCGGAGCCGCACGTGACTGACCTGACCACAACCCCGACAAGTCCATTCGTCAAGGGCACACCCGCCGACCTGTCCGACCCGAAGGCCGGTGCGCCGCTGCTCGAGGTCGAGAATCTTTCCGTCGACTTTCCGGCGCCCAACCAGCCGGGTGGGGTGGTGCACGCGGTCCGCGGCATCAACTACCAGGTACGGCAGGGCGAATTCCTGAGCATCGTCGGCGAGTCGGGGTCGGGCAAGTCGGTGTCCTCGATGGCCGTCATCGGTCTGCTGCCGTCGTCGGCGAGGATCTCGGGAAGCATCCGGTTCCGCGGCCAGGATCTGCTCGCCAAGGACGATGTCGCGATGTCCCGCCTGCGCGGCCGGGAGATCGCGATGATCTTCCAGGACCCGCTGTCGGCGCTGACGCCGGTCTACAACATCGGCTGGCAGCTGACCGAGGGTCTGAAGCTGCACGACCGTGGGCTGACCGACCGCGCCGCGAACGCCCGGGCGATCGAGTTGCTGCGGATCGTCGGCATCCCGTCGCCGGAGCGACGGATGACGTCCTTCCCGCACGAGTTCTCCGGCGGTATGCGGCAACGCGTGATGATCGCCATCGCGATCGCCAACGACCCGAACCTGATCATCGCCGACGAGCCGACCACAGCGCTGGATGTCACCATCCAGGCGCAGATCCTCGAGGTGTTGCAGAAGGCCCGCGAGATCACCGGTGCCGCGGTGGTGTTGATCACCCACGACCTTGGCGTGGTCGCCGGCAATGCCGACCGGGTCGCGGTGATGTACGCCGGCAAGCTGGTCGAGACCGGCAACATCGACGACATCTTCTACCGGCCCGCCATGCCGTATACGGCTGGGCTGTTGCGTTCGGTACCCAACATGCAGACCGCCGGCACCCAGCGACTGGTCCCGCTCGAAGGCAACCCGCCGTCGTTGGCGAACCTGCCTCCGGGTTGTCCCTTCGAGCCCCGTTGCCCGGCGGCGATCGACCGGTGCGGGGAGATCGAGCCCGAGCTTGCGCCGGTCCCCGGCGGACGCAGCGACCAGCAGTTGGCGGCATGCATCCGCTCCGATGAGATCGCTGCCGGCCGGTTGCCCATCTCAGAGATCTTCCCCAGGCCGGAGGCTCAGGAGATCAAGCGGTCCCGTGGTGCCGAGCCGGTGATCAGGGTGGAGAACCTGGTCCGGCACTTCCCGCTGACCAAGGGCGCGGTGTTCCGGCGCAGGGTCGGCACAGTCAAGGCCGTCGACGGGGTCAGCTTCGA
The DNA here is from genome assembly GCF_009707365.1 of Microlunatus sp. Gsoil 973. Lineage (GTDB taxonomy): Bacteria > Actinomycetota > Actinomycetes > Propionibacteriales > Propionibacteriaceae > Microlunatus. The sequence goes on along the minus strand of NZ_CP046122.1, from coordinate 2,819,333 downwards.
ACTGGCGCCCGGTGAGGTGCTCGGCCTGGTCGGGGAATCGGGTTGCGGCAAATCCACCACCGTGATGGAGGTGCTCGAGCTCGCCAAGCCCCAGTCCGGCCGGATCCTGATCAACGGAACCGCAGTCAGCGAGTTGAGCCGCTCGGGCAAGATTGCGATGCGCAAGGAGATCCAGGTCGTCTTCCAGGATCCGATGGCCGCCATCGATCCGCGCTTCACCGTCTACGACATCGTCGCCGAACCGATGCGGGTGCACAAAGTGCCCGAGCGCGAGAAGGAGAAGAAGGTCGCCGAGATGCTCGAACTCGTCGGCCTCGACCCGATGACGGCGTCTCGGTATCCGCACGAGTTCTCCGGTGGCCAGCGGCAGCGCATCGAGATCGCTCGGGCGCTGACGACGGACCCGAAGATTCTCGTCCTGGACGAGCCGGTCTCCGCCCTGGATGTCTCCATCCAGGCCGGCGTGATCAATCTGCTGGAGGATCTGCGGGAACGGCTGTCGCTGTCCTACCTCTTCGTCGCCCATGATCTTGCCGTGGTGCGTCAGGTCGCGGACAAGTTGGCCGTGATGTACCTGGGTCGGATCGTCGAGTACGGCGAGGCGGCGAACATCTTCGCCGAGCCGAAGCATCCCTACACCAAGGCGCTGATGTCGGCGGTGCCGATTCCCGACCCTGAGGTCGAGCGGAATCGTCGGCGGATCCTTCTCGAAGGTGATCTTCCGAGCCCGGTGGAGGACTTCACCGGGTGTCGGTTCGCGGGCCGGTGCCCGCTGTACCAGCTGGTCGACGAGGACCGGCAGAAGCGTTGTCGCGCAGAAGACCCCCAGCTGCACGACGCAGGCGGCTCCTCGGTCGCTTGTCATCACACCGATCAACATCAGCTGGTCACCGGTTGATCGTGATGGCTACCCACGATTTCGGTTCGGCCGCGAGGCGGGCCACCATCAGAAAGGGAACATCTATGAAAGCAAGAAAGGCAACGCTTGCAGCTACCGCTGCACTGTTGGCGCTGTCTGCCGCGGCCTGTAGCGGGTCGGCGAGTCCGGGCAACCAAAAGGCGTCCAACCAGCCGTCCGTCGGCAGCACCGCATCGGCTGGTCTGCCGACCACCGACTACACCAAGCTGCCGTACGACCAGGTCAAGCAAGGCGGAACGCTGACGTTGGGGTCGGCCAGTTGCCGACCAACTGGAACAACAACACCGCTGACGGCGCGCTGGCCGACACCTCGACCATCGAGGGTCCGCTGCTGGGCAGCGGCTCCACCTGGGCGGCCGACGGCAGCTTCAAGGTCGACCCGAACTACGCGGAGTCGATCAAGGTCGTCAAGGACAGCCCGACGACCATCGACGTCAAGCTGAACCCGAAGGCCGTCTGGAGCGACGGGGCGCCGATCACCTACAAGGACATGGTCGCGACCTGGAAGGCGATGAACGGCAAGGACTCCAAGTACAGCCCTGCCGCGACGACCGGCTTCGAGGACATCACCTCGGTCAAGGAGGTCGGTGGGGACCAGTTCCACTACACCGTCACCTTTGACGGCCCGTACGCCGAGTGGTGGAGCTACGTCTACCCGTTCTTCCCGCACCAGGTCGGTGACACCCCGGACGCGTTCAACAATCAATACAAGACCAAGCTGTACCCGACCAACGGTCCGTACGTGATCAGCAAGGTCGACCAGAACGGCGGCGTGGTCACCGAGGTCCCGAACCCGAAGTGGTGGGGCCGCAAGCCCAAGCTCGACAAGGTCGTGTTCCGGGCCATCGATCAGGCCCAGACCGGTCAGGCCTTCGCCAACGGTGAGATCGACTGGATCGACACCGGCGCCTCCGTCGACGTGCTGAAGCAGGCGGAGTCCCGCTCGGGTGCGGTCGTGCAGCGTTCCGGTGGTGTCACCTACACCCACCTGACGATGAACGCCGAAGAAGCACCGTTGACCGACATCAACGTGCGCAAGGCGATCTTCTACGCGATCAATCGGCAGCAGTTCGCTGCGATCGCGCAGAAGGGTCTCGGCGTCCCGCCGGTCACCGTCGGCAGCGGCGTGCTGTTGCCTGGCCAGGCCGGGTACCACAACGTCGAGGACGAGATGTACCCGTACAGCAAGCAGAAGGCGCAGGACAGCCTGAAGGCCGCCGGGTACACCATCGAGAACGGTAAGGCCATGAAGGACGGTAAGCAGCTGACGCTGAGCATCGTCACCCCGGCCAACACCCCGACCAACAACCAGCGTTGCCAGCTGGTCCAGAACTACCTGGGCCAGGTCGGCATCAAGGTCAACATCAACAACGTCCCGCTCGACAAGTACTTCGCCGACTACGTCGTGACCGGCAAGAACAAGAACTTCGAGCTGACGTCGTTCTCCTGGGTCGGCACTCCGACCCCGCTGTCCGGCGCGAAGTCGATCTACACCCCGGCGAACTCGGGGCAGAACTACTTCGGCATCTCCACCCCGGAGATCGGCAAGTTGTTCAAGCAGGCGTCGCAGACGCTCGACACCCAGAAGCGCCTGGAGATCATCAACCAGATCGACAAGGCGATCTACGAGGAAGCCGTCATCGTGACCTTCACCGCGACCCCGAACATCGGTGTCTCGAATCCGAAGTTGGTCAACTACGGTGAGGTGCAGTTCGAGACCCTCGACTGGACCCAGGTCGGCTTCAAGTCCTGATCCGGTACGTGATCCAGAACAGCTGATCAAACCTCAGGGACCGGCCCGTACGTCAGACGACGTACGGGCCGGTTTCGCGTTCCCGGATGACGCCCGGAACCCGATCCGTCAGTCTGCGGTCAGGTCGGTCTGGCGTTGTTCGCCGGAGATCATCCGGACCCTGCCCCGCTTGGGTACCACCGCGGCGAACATCGCCCCGTAGGTCGCGGTCGTGGTGTGGTACGTGCCCGGGTACGCCGTGTGCTGGGGCGATCTCCTGGCGAAGGTGATGTGCCGGCCGTGCCGCGCGGTCAGCGTTTCGTCGTAGTCGAAGCAACCCAGCGCCAGATAACCGACCTCGACGGCGATCGCGATCACCAGCGGCCCCGGCCGGTAACTGCGGGTCACGGTTCCGACCGAGGCAGCGTGTTCCCGGGTCGCTGCCAACGTCATTGCGTACCGGTGTCGGATGTCGGAGTCGTCGAACATCCTGCCCTGCGCCGACCCCGGGTCAGCCAACGCATTCGCAACGAGTGAAGGGATCGCGTTCGGGATGGCGGGATAGCCGGCGACATCCGGCGCGAGCGGGCTCAGCGGCCGATCATGGTCGAAGTTCGGCACAGCAGCGGAATGCAGCCCTGCGCCGTACACCCTGAGCCATTCGCCGGCTGGCCCGTTTCGCCGGTAGAGCGCCAGGTCACGCCAGTCCCGCTGGGTGCTGCTGTAATCGGCGACCGTGATCAACTGTTGTTGATCATTGCCGGTCGTCGACCTGACCGGATAGCCGGTGGAGTTGGGCAGGGTGTACTCCTCGGCGGTCTTCGGTGCCCGCAGCCGATCAGCCAGATCGATCGTCGCCAGGTCCCGGTCCAACAGCGGTCCGCCTTCGATGGTCCGCAACAACTCCCGGTCCCTGGTGCGGGTCGCTGCGAACAGTCGATGGGCATAGCGGTCCTGAACCGCTTGGACCTCCTTCCTGGTGATCTGTGGAGTCATCGAGCCGTCGGGGGTGCAGCCGATGATCGTCGGGAGTGCAACTGCCGTCACCCCACCGGCGAGCAGCGTACGGCGACTCACGGACCTTCCGCCGCTCATTCGCCACTCCCGAGATAGACACCTACCTTCCAAGTGCCTCAATATCTCACGTCCAATACGATCTGGGAGATATGAGCGGACTGGATCAAGCACGGCAGAAAATGACCGAGGCGGGAGTGGCACCCGAAGCCATCGAGGTCTTCAGTCACTACTACGGACAACTGGAGTCAGGTGCGACCGGGCTGATCCCGGAGGACACCATCTCCCCGTTGACCGATCCCGACCGGCTGGCCGACGTCGAGATCAGTGACACCGACCAACAGGCAGCGCTGGCGCGGACCGTCATCATCAAGTTGAACGGCGGGCTGGGCACCTCGATGGGGATGGAGAAGGCCAAGTCGCTGCTGCCGGTCAGGGGCGACCGGACCTTCCTCGACCTGATCGTCAGCCAGGTGCTGGCCGCACGCCAGGCGTACGGGGTGGAGCTTCCGCTGCTGTTCATGAACAGCTTCCGCACCCGGGACGACACGCTGGAAGCGCTGGAGCCGTACGGTGACCTCGCCGTCGGTGACCTGCCGCTGGACTTCCTGCAGAATCGCGAGCCGAAGCTGCTGGTCTCCGATCTGACCCCTGTCGAGTGGCCGGACGATCCCAGCCTGGAATGGTGCCCGCCCGGACACGGTGACCTGTACACGGCTTTGCTGGCCTCCGGCGTGCTGAAGGCGCTACTGGACGCGGGCTACCGGTACGCGTCGGTGTCCAACTCCGACAACCTGGGTGCGGCGCCGAACGCCGCGATCGCGGGCTGGTTCGCGGCCTCCGGGGCGCCCTACGCCGCCGAGCTGTGCCGGCGGACCAAGGCCGATCTGAAGGGCGGCCATCTGGCGGTGCGGAAGTCCGACGGGCGGCTCATCCTGCGCGACACAGCACAGACCCCGCCGGACGAGATCGACTACTTCACCGATCAGGACCGCCATCCCTTCTTCCACACCAACAACCTCTGGTTCGACCTCGAGGTGCTCTACCAGACGCTGGTGGAACGCAAGGGCGTGCTGGGCCTGCCGTTGATCAAGAACGTCAAGACCGTCGACCCGACCGATTCGTCCACCCCGGAGGTGATCCAGGTGGAGAGCGCGATGGGAGCAGCGATCGAGGTCTTCGACGGGTCGACGGCAATCGTCGTTGAACGTGACAGGTTCCTGCCGGTCAAGACCACCAACGACCTGTTGCTGCTCCGCTCCGACAGCTACACCGTCGGCGACGACGGCACAGTGGTCAAGGCGGTCGAGGCGGCTCCGTTGATCGACCTGGACTCGCGCTACTTCAAGAAGATCGCCGACTTCGATGCCCGCTTCCCGGCTGGTCCGCCGTCCCTGATCAAGGCCGACAGCCTGACCGTCAGGGGCGACTGGACCTTCGGCACCGATGTACGCGTGGAGGGTGCGGCCCAGCTCGACGACGACGGCCGGACGCACACCATCCCCGACCGCTCGGTCCTCGGCTGAGCCCTCAGCCGCGGCCCGGTTCTCGGTCGGTGATGGGACTGGACGCCCCGGCGCTGCGAGGTTCAGGCCGCCGTTGTGGGCTTCGGCCCAGCGCCGCCTGCTGGTGAATTCGTACCGCGTGTTGCGAAATCGGCGGCCGGTGGGGGTTCGGGCCGGGATTTCGGTGCTCGTGTTACCAAATCGGCGGTGGTGGCACGGTCCGCGCCTGCGAGGGCTGGTACGTGCCGCCGGGCCGTTCGGCTGCGCCGCCTGCTGGTGAATTCGTACCGCGTGTTACGAAATCGGCGGCTGGTGGGGCTTCGGGCCGGGATTTCGGTACTCGTGTTACCAAATCGACGGCCGAGGGGTGTGGGGCGCGGGATTTCGGTGCTCGTGTTACCAAATCCGCGGTGGTGGCACAGTCCGCGCCGGCGAGGGCTGGTACGTGCCGCCGGGCCGTTCGGCTGCGCCCGCCTGCTGGTGGATTCGTACCGCGTTTGCGAAGTCGACGGCCGGTAGGGGTGTGGGCGTGGGATTTCGGTGCTGGTGTTACCAAGTCGACGGGTGGCCGCGGCCGACCGTGGTGGGAGGCGACGGGGCGCTGCGCGGTGGCGCTGGCGGCGGATAGCGGGGGTGTCCGCCTCCCGCTCGACGTTGGAAGCCGAACGCTCCCCGACCAGGCGGTCAGGGAGCGTTCTGCGGTGATGATCCGTAGAGGTGGATCAGCTTCTGGGGTCCTCGGTCAGAGGATGGTGGCGACCTCGTCGAAGTCGAGCCGCGGATTGCGGTCGTACCACGGGTTCTCGCCCGGCTTGCCGATGTTGACGATGACCAGCGCCTCGTGCTTGCCGTCGGGGAAGAACTCCTTGCTGACGGCTGCGGCGTCGAATCCGGTCATCGGTCCGGCGGCCAGTCCCGCGGCGCGGACGCCGACGATGAAGTAGCCGATCTGCAGTCCTGCACTGAGCCGGGCCATGGCGACCCGAGCGTCGTCACTCTGGGCCAGCGAGTCACGGAACGCGGCGCCGGCATGCGGAAAGACCTTCGGCAGCTCCTCGTGGAAGTCGGTGTCGGCGGCCAGGATGGCGGTCACCGGAGCTGTACCGGTCTTGGCCCGGTTGCCGTCGCTCATCAGCGGCAGCAAACGCTCCTTGGCCTCGGGGGAGCGTACGAAGGCGATCCGGAGCGGCTGACTGTTGGCGGCGGTCGGCGCGTACTTGACCAGGTCGTAGATCGCCCGGATCTGATCGTCGCTGACCGGCTCGGCGGAGAACGTGTTCGCGGTCCGCGCAGCGCGGAAGAGCAGGTCCTGGGAATCGGCCGCCAGTGCGAGGTGGTCGGCGAACTCGGACTCGAACTCTGCGATGGCCGCTTGGGTGAGGGAGGACGTTTCGGTCATGGTTGCTTGAACCATCAAGCAATGGCGTTCTGTTCCCGGTGGGCGGAGGGTCTCAGCTCGCCCTCAGGTGAGGATCAGCACAACCAGATTGCGCGGTCCGTGGACACCCTCGACCCGGTCGAGTTCGATGTCGCTGGTCGCGCTGGGCCCGGAGATCCAGGTGAGCGGGCGGGTGGCGTCCAGACGCGCCACGGCTTCCGGAACTGTGCCGACGATGTCGTCGGCCGCGACGATGCAGAGATGGGTGTCCGGGATCAGCGTGATCGCCCGTCGACCCTGGGTCGGACCAGCGTCCATCACGATCGTCCCGGTGAGCGCGATCCCGACCGCGCTGCCGGTGATCACGCCGTCGACCTGATCGAGGTCCCTGTGCGTCAGGTCGGGTGAATCCCGCACGACCCGGCTGGTCACCGTGGTCAGCCAACCCGGATCGAGATCATCGGGCACCACCACCGAATGGATCCGGCGGTCGGCGAGCACGTTGCCGATCACCCGGCCGAGCTCGTCCCGGTCGATCACCTGGACCTCGGCGCGATAGTCACCGACGCGCTCGGTGAAGAGCTCGACCAATCCGGCCCGGTCCAGGCCGAGATCCCGCGAATAGGTGCGCGACACAGAAGGAGGGACGGCGTCCTTGATCGCGCCACGAACGGCAGCGAGGACCTGTTCCTTGCTGCCCATCGGCTTGATGATCTTGTCGTTGCTCACCGGTCGGCTCCCCGCGTCCGCTCCCACCACTGGTGGAAGGATTCGTCGGGTATCGGCGGGAGGTCGCGGCTGGCGGTCCAGCCGCCGAGCATCCCAGGCAACCGTCGCACGTGTTGGACCACCGGCCCAGCCTTCGATGCCACCTTCTGGGCCCGCTCCAGCCGACGGTGATCAGCGAAGGTCCAGGCGGCGATCCGCATCGCCAGCGCTTCGGCACTCGGTCGGCCCGAGTCCGCGCGCTCCTCGACCACCTCAGCACGCTGCTCGATCAACACCGTCGGAATGTCGATCTTGACCGGGCAGGCCTCGTAGCAGGCGCCGCAAAGGCTGGACGCGAACGGAAGCGCTGCATCGTGTTCATCGGAAACGCCGTGCAACAAGGGATTGAGGATGGCGCCGATCGGACCCGGATAGACCGAACCGTACGCGTGCCCGCCGACCCGCTCGTAGACCGGGCAGACGTTGAGGCAGGCCGAGCAGCGGATGCAACGCAGGGCCTGCCGACCGGTGTTGTCGGCCAGCGCGCGGGTCCGCCCGTTGTCCAGCAGGATGATGTGCAGCTCCTGCGGTCCGTCGCCCTCGGTCACCCCGGTCCACATCGTGGTGTAGGGGTTCATCCGCTCCGCGGTCGACGACCGGGGCAGCACCTGCATGAACACTTCAAGATCGGCGAAGGTCGGCAGCAGCTTCTCGATGCCGACCACAGACACCAGAACATCGGGCAGGGTCAGGCACATCCGGCCGTTGCCCTCCGATTCCAACACCACGAGCGTGCCCGTCTCGGCGACAGCGAAATTCGCGCCGGAGAAGCCGATCGAGGTGGTGAGAAACTTTTCCCGCAGGTGCAGCCGTGCCGCCTCGGCCAGCCGGCGAGGCTCGTCGGTGAGATCATCGGGTGCCGGACGTCCCACCTCTGCCATCCTGTCGAGGAAGATCTGCCGGATCTCCTCGCGGTTACGGTGGATGGCAGGCACGAGGAAGTGGCTCGGGGTGTCACCGCCGAGCTGGATGATCAATTCCGCCAGGTCGGTCTCCCAGGCGTTGATGCCGTCCTCGGCGAACGCCTCGTTCAACCCGATCTCCTGGGTGGCCATCGATTTGACCTTGATAACGTCGGTGCCCTGGTGGGCACGGACGATCTCCGTGCTGATCCTGACTGCCTCGTCGGCATCGGCGGCCCAATGTACGGTTGCGCCGGCCGCGGTGGCGGCGGCCTCGAACTGTTCCAGGTGTCGATCAAGATCGGCAAGGGTACGATCCTTGATCATCGCCGCGGCGGTACGCAGGTCCTGCCAGTCCTCCAGTTCGCCGACCGCCCGCGTGCGCTTGTCCCGGATCGTCCGCGTGGCCCGGCCGAGGTTTCGGCGGAGCTGATCATCACCCAGCGCGATGTGGGCCGCCTCGGTGAAGGCGGGCATCCCGAGGAATGCCACCCCGGGCCGGGGATGCAGCGTGGAATCCTGCTTGGCCATGATCGAGCTCCTGGTCATCCCTGCCCGGCGAGGATCTCTGCGAGGTGCATCGACCGGACTGCGGACTTGCGGCGGCTCAGCAGGCCGCCGAGGTGCATCATGCAGGAGGAATCGGAAGTGCAGATCACCTCCGCACCCGTGGACAGGGCGTTGTTGATCTTGTCCTCGCCCATCGCGGAGGAGACCTCGGCATTCTTCAGGGCGAACGTGCCGCCGAACCCACAGCACTGGTCCGCTTCGGGCAACTCCCGCAGGTCAAGGCCCTTGACCGCCTGCAGCAGCCGATAGGGACGATCACCGACCCCAAGCAGGCGCAGCGAATGGCACGTCGGGTGATAGGTGACACTGCCGTTGAAGGTGGCGCCGACATCGGTGACACCCAGCACGTCGACCAGGAACTCGCTCAGTTCGTAGACCGGAGGCAGATGCACCCCCGGCGCGACATTGCGACCATGGTGCCGCAGCATCCCGGTACACGATCCGGACGGTACGACCACGGCCTCGGCGCCGGCGAAGGTGTCGGCGAAACTGCGGACCATATCGCCGGCGGGCCGGGCGTACCCCGTGTTCATGTGCATCTGCCCGCAACAGGTCTGTGCGACCGGGAAGTCGACCTGACAACCCAGCCGCTCCAGGACGGTGACCATGGCGCGGCCGACGTCAGGAAACAACGTGTCCGCCAGGCAGGTGACAAAGATCGACACCTTCACCGGCTTCTCCTCCCGCCATCACCCGGCGACCCGGCGTCGGGTCGGCTCCGTGTGGACAACCATACGAGGCGGCGGCCGTCCCACGACCGGCAGGGCGGCTCCTAGGATGAGTGATCATGTCCGCCCAGCCACCACCCTGGAACGCAACGCTGGCTTACGCGATCACCGGGCAGCAGTGGAGCCTTCCCGAGTCCGGTCGGCCGGATCCGGTGCTGATCGCGCGCGAGATCGAGCTCCGGTTCCCGGGCGGGCTCGCTGCGGTGCGGTCGACGATCACAGAACGGCGGCGGGCGGGCGAGAGCTGGCCGTACCAGATCCCGGCCGGACTGCGTGCAGAGCTGGGGGCGGCGCAGTGGCTGGCTGCCCTGGGCGACCTCAGCCGGCGGCTCGGCGTCGGGCCCCAGCCGGAGAGACCGGTGCTCAGCGACCGCAAGCCGGATGCCGATGAGGAGCGGCTGTTGCGCGAGGTCCCGCCCCACCACGGCCACTGACCGGGCGGCAACCACTAGCCCAGCAGCAGACTGAGCTGGCTGCCGGCGGCGGCGTCGGCCAGCGCGGTCGCCTCGTCGGGGGTCACCTCGACAAGGACAAGCGTCTGCGGATCATCGGTACCCGGGTCGAGGCCGCCGCCCGATCCCGCTGGTCGGGGGATCGTCACCACCCGGACCTGTCGGGCGACCACCCGGGCGCCGGACCCCGATTCCGGATCGGCGGCGACGATGTCGACTCGGTCGCCGATCCGGAGCAGGTCGATGACGGCCGCATCAGAGATGCGCACCGGTGCGATGACCTTGCCGTCGGCGGCGGTCGGCCGGCCACCGATCACGCTCAACCCGGTCAGCACGGATCCACGAGTGAGTGGGGCGACGAGGGTGCGGCCGACCACGACCTCCGGTTCGGTGACCGCCTGGTCGGGCAGGGCCGCGCTCGGCAGCTCACGGGTGATGAGATCACCTGCCGACAGTTGCCGGCCGCCGGTGAGTTGTCGTGCGGCAACGACCGCCGTGACGGTGGGTGGAGCCGGTGGTGTCGCTGCGGTGATACCGGCCGCCGTCGCGCCCATGGCAGCGATGACGGCCAGCTTGCGGCGGTGCCAGGAGACGAGCCGGATCAGACCGATGAACCCTGCGGACCGCGTACGTGGCATGTGCCGACGCTAGGGTGTGCTGCCCCGGCGCGGGTTGAGTTGTCCACAGCGGACAGCCCGCCACGGTCAGCCGAGCGGATCGGGTGATCAGTCGGCCGCGGCCTTGGCCGGCGCCGGCGAGGAGGTGGACGGAGCAGACGAGGAGCCGTTCCCGGACGAAGTGCCGGAGGAGCTGCCCGAGCTGTCGCCGGACGAGCCGTTCCCGGAGGAGCCGTTGCTCGACGAGCCCGACGACTCCGAGCCGTTGGCCGAGGCGCCCGCCTTGGCGCCGTTGCCTGACCGGTTGTCGGTGCTGTAGAAACCCGAGCCCTTGAACACGACACCGACTGCGTTGTAGACCTTGCGCAGGCTTCCGCCGCAGTTGGGGCACTCCGTGAGCGCAGCATCGCTGAACTTCTGGACCACTTCCAGGTCCTGGCCGCATTCAGCACAACGGTATTGATAGGTCGGCATCTGATTCCTCTTCGGGACTCACCTGGTCACGAGAAGCCGACCGCGACACCGGTCGGCTAGCACTCAAGCATAGCGACTGCTAAGCGATTCCTATTCCTCGACAGCCTCGCGCCGGACGGCGCCTGACCGGTGGCAGCGCCCGGACTCGTTACGCTGTGCCGGTGCGTCGGGTGCATCGGTGGGTGCTGTTCGTCATCTTCGTGCTGGTGTTGATCGTCGGCGCGCTGTCCAGCCTTGCCGTGACGACCATCCGGTCGTCCTATCCGCAGACGTCCGGCCGGATCTCCCTGCCGGGCCTCGACGCCGAGGTCCGGGTGGTCAGGAACGCGTACGGGGTCGCCGACATCTACGCCTCCGATGCCGACGACCTGTTCGCCGCCCAGGGCTACGTGCACGCGCAGGACCGGTTCTGGGAGATGGACTTCCGCCGCCACATCACTGCCGGCCGGCTGTCGGAGCTCTTCGGCCCGTCACAGCTGCCGACCGACGAGGTGATCCGCACCCTGGGTTGGCGGCGGGTGGCCGAGCAGGAGGTCGACCGGCTGTCGCCGACCACTCGCGGCTATCTGGACTCCTATGCCGACGGTGTCAATGCCTACCTCCGCACCCACAAGGCCTCGGCTATCTCACTGGAGTACAACATCCTCGGGTTGACCGGGCTGGACTACCAGCCCGAGCAGTGGACCACGGTCGACTCGGTGTCCTGGCTCAAGGCGATGGCCTGGGACCTCAGTGCCAACAAGGACCAGGAGATCGAACGGGCCCTGTTGACACCTACCTATGGTGCCGACCAGGTCGCGGAACTGTTCCCCGAACACGACGTCGATCAGGCGCGGCCGATCGTTGCCCAAGGCTCGGTCAAGGGCGGCACCTTCCGGCCGGATGCGGCGGCCGGCTCAGCCCGCCCGGCACCGGTGACCGGATCGAGGTCGGTCAACGCCTCGCGAGCGCTGCGGCAGACCGCCGACCGGATCGCGGCCATTCCCCAACTGGTCGGCGACGGCGGAGCAGACCTCGGCGTCGGGTCGAACTCCTGGGCGGTCTCGGGATCCCGGACAACAACCGGCAAGGCGTTGTTGTCCAACGATCCACATCTGGCCACCTCCATCCCGTCGGTCTTCGAACAGATGGGACTGCACTGCACCAGGGTCGGGCCGAGCTGTCCGTTCGACGTGAGCGGCTACACCTTCTGCGGAATGCCCGGGGTGATCATCGGACACAACCAGCAGATCAGCTGGGGTCTGACGACGTCCTATGTCGATGTCGAGGATCTCTATCTCGAACAGGTCCGCAGGGACGCGGTGCGGGTCGGGAAGGGCTGGCAGCCGCTGACCGTCGGCACCGAGGAGATCCGGGTCAAGGGCCAGTCGTCGCCACACCGGATCACCATCCGGGAGTCCCGGCACGGACCGCTGCTGTCCGATGTCGATGATCAATTGGCCCGGGTCGGCAAGGCGGGCGGCACGTCGTACGCCGTCTCGCTGGCGTGGACCGCGCTCACCCCGGACCGCACCATGGACGCCATCTTCGCCCTCGACCGGGCGACCGACTTCCGACAGTTCCGGGCTGCCGCCGCCCTGCTCGCCGCGCCGTCGCAGAATCTTCTGTACGCCGACCGATCGGGCAACATCGGCTATCAGCTTCCCGGAGCGATCCCGATCCGTGGCCGGGGCGACGGATCGGTGCCGGCACCCGGTTGGGACAAGCGGTACGACTGGCGTGGGATGATCAAATTCGACCAGCTCCCGTACAGCTACAACCCGCCCAGCGGGTACATCGTCGCGGCGAACCAACCGATCGTCCGACCCGACTACCCCTATCCGCTGGCGGACGGTGAGTCCTATGGCTGGCGCAGCCAGGAGTTGATCAACCGGATCACCGCGGCCGGCAAGATCAGTCCGGACACGGCGGAAAGCTTCTTCTACGACGACCGGGTTCCGTACGCCGCAGCGTTGCTTCCGTCGATGCTGAAGGTCAGGATCACCGATCCCTGGGTCGCGCAGGGGCAACAAGTGCTCCGTTCCTGGAACCAGCGGTCCGGGACGGATTCGGCGGGCGCCGCCTTCTTCAACGTCGTGGTGCGTGATCTGCTGCAGAAGACCTTCGATGATCAACTTCCGGAAGCGCTGCAGCCGTCGGCGGGCGACACCTGGTACGCGGTGCTCGCCCAGCTGATGAAGAAGCCGAACGACCCCTGGTGGGACGACATCCGCACCAAGGACGTTAAGGAGACCCGCGACGACATCGTGACCAGCGCGATGTACCAGGCGCGCAAGGACATCACCGCGCTGCAGTCCCGGGACACGTCCGGGTGGTCCTGGGGCCGGTTGCACCGCATCACGCTCAAGCACCAGGCCTTCGGCGACGTCGGGCTGATCGATCGGCTGTTCAATCGAGGGGACTATCCGGCACCGGGCGGGCCGGCTGTGGTCGATGCGTTGTCCTTCGACGACCGAGAGGGCTTCGCCGTGACCAACGGTCCGGCGATGCGGATGTTGATCAACTGGGCAGACGTCGACGACTCCCGCTGGATCAACCAGAGCGGAAATTCCGGGCACGCCTACGCTCGGACCTACGACGACCAGCTGCCGCTGTGGGCGACCAACCAGACGTTGCCGTTCCGCTACACCCGGGCGGCCGTGCTCGAGGACTCGACCAGCACGCTGATCTTGACCCCGACCAGCTGAACGGCACGCAATCGCCGGCTCACCGGGCGTGCTCCGGTCCGGCCGTGGCAGGCTGTCTCCATGAGCGATATCGACGCATTGCGAGCACTGGTCACCGACGCGTTCGACCGCGTCGAGGAGTTGGTGGACGGGATCACGGCCGACCTGACGCCCCAGATGGCGACCTACCGACCCGACCCGGGCGCCAACAGCATCGCCTGGCTGGTCTGGCACGCGACCCGGGTCCAGGATGATCACATGGCCGAACTGGCGAAGGTCGATCAGGTCTGGCCGCAATGGCGGGAAAGGTTCGGGCTGCCGTTCGACGACAACGCAACCGGCTACGGGCACGGCCCCGAACAGGTCGGCCAGGTGCAGGTCGCGGGCGACCTGCTGGCCGGCTATCACCGGGAGGTGCAGGCGTTGACCCGTGACTATGTCGGCGCGTTGACCGAGCAGGAACTCGGCCGGGTCGTTGACACCAACTGGGATCCGCCGGTCACCGCTTCTGTCCGTCTGATCAGCGTGATCGGTGACATCACCCAGCACCTCGGCCAGGCCTACTACGTCCAGGGGCTGGCCGAACGCGCCGGCGTGCAGTGATCAATAGTTGCTGATCTCCACCAGGTTCCCGTCCGAGTCTCGGACGTAGACGCTGGTGATCGGACCGGTGGCGCCGGTCCGATCGACCGGCCCGTGCTCGATCGGGACACCGTGACCGGCCAGCGTCGCCATGACGTCGGCCAGTGAGTCCTCGGCGATCAGGCAGACGTCCGCGCTCCCCGGGGTCGGCCGCAGCGCCCTGGGCTCGAACTCGTGACCGGCCTGGTGCAGGTTGATCTTGGACGCACCGAACGCGAGCGCCTTCCGGCCGTCGCCGAAGGTGATCTCCCGCATGCCGAGGACCTCGGTGTAGAAGGCGATCGTCGTCGGAATGTCGGCCACAGTCAACACCAGGTGGTCGAGTCGGTCGATCCGCATGCCTCAGACGGTACTCGGCAGCGGGCTGATCTCCTCGATGGCCCGGCCGGCGGTCGCGCACCCTGCAGCGCGATGTTCGCCGATCATCAAGAACAACGGTCCAGAGGCGAATGCGCCGACCACCGAAGCGATCGAGTACAGCGCGACGGTGAACATGCATGAGGTGCACTCGGCATCAGATCCGGTCCTGCCGCCGGCCTCAGAAGATGATCAACTGGCGGACCGCGGTGCCGTCCGCCAACCGGTCCAATGCCGTGTTGATCTCGTCGAGGGTGATCCGGGCGGAGATCAACTCCTGCACCGGCAGCCGGCCCTGGTGCCACAGCGCCGCGAACCGCGGGATGTCGCGCGACGGGACGGCCGAGCCGAGGTAGCTGCCGGTGATCGTCCTGGCCTCCGCGGTGAGGCCGAGCGGTTTGATCACCGACTCGGCGGTCGGTGCGGGCAGTCCGACGGTGATCGTCGTGCCGCCGGGGGCCGTCAGTTCGACGGCTGTCTCGAAGGCACGTGGATGACCTGCTGCCTCGATGACGATCGGAGCACGGATGCCGGCCTGGGTCGCCCGGTCCGTCAGGTACGCCTCAGTTGCCCCGAGTTCCCTGGCCCGCTCCACCTTCGACGGCAACGCATCGACGCCGATCACCCGGCCGTGACCGAGCGCCAGCCCGGTGATCAGAGCGGCCATCCCGACACCACCCAGGCCGACGATGATCAGATCGTCACCCGGCCGGGGTCGACCGGCGTTGATCACGGCGCCCCCACCGGTCAGCACTGCGCAACCCAGTAGAGCGGCGACGTCTGGTGGGATGTCCTCCTCGACCGGTGTCACCGACCGGCGATCGACAACAGCGTGATCGGCGAACGCCGAGACCCCCAGATGGTGGAAGACACGCTCGCCGTTGCGGTGCAGCCGCATGCCGCCGGTCAGCAGCGTTCCGGCACTGTTGGCCGCCGAGCCCGGTCCGCAGGGCAGCCGGCCGTCGGTCCGGCACTGTGCACAGGCGCCGCACCGCGGCAGGAAGGACAGCACAACCCGCTGACCGGTCCCAAGATCGTCGACGCCGGCGCCGCATCGCTCGACCACGCCTGCCGCCTCGTGACCAAGCAGCATCGGTACCGGGCGAGGGCGGTTTCCGTCGACTACGGACAGATCGGAGTGACATACCCCGGCGGCCTCGATCCGGACCAGGACCTCGCCGGGTCCGGGTGGATCAAGATCGATCTCACTGATCGTCACCGGCCCGGAACCGGCATACGGCCTGTGCCGGCCGACCTGCTCGAGAACCGCACCGGTGATCTTCATCACCGGTGACGATACCGGCTCAGCCTTCGCAGGGCCTGGGAGCCGTGTGCAGGTCACCGATCCACTCGGGGGCCGGGCGCGGATCGCCGACCGGCTGGTAGCGGCCATCCACGATCTCGTACTCCCAACGAGGACCATCGGTGATCAGCGAGCGCAACGCTTCCAGCAAACGGTCGACATCAGACGCCTGGCTGCCGACGCCGAAGCTGGCCCGCAATGCGCCGCTCGGCACGCCCAACCGGGCTGCCAGCGGATGGGCACAGAATGCTCCGTCGCGAACGCCGATCCCGTGCTCGGCCGAAAGACAGGCGGCGACCAGCCCCGAGTCGTAGCCGTCGATCGTGAAACCGACCACGCCGACGGCGTCATAGCAGTCGTCCCAGATCGACAACACGCGGACTTCGTCGATCGCCGCCAAGCGGGACAACAACCGGGTCCGCAACCGCCACTCGTGCCGGCGGAGATGATCGTCCCCGATCCGATCGATCTCCCGGCAGGCTGCGGCGAGCGCCGCAGCACCAAGCACGTTCGGCGTCCCACCCTCGTGCCGAGCCGGTCCCGACGCCCAATCGGCGTGCTCCACGGTGACCCTGCGGACCGCACCACCGCCCGCCAAATACGGCTCGGCGGCGTCCAGCCAGTCGGCCCGGCCGATCAGCGCGCCCGCACCGTAGGGCGCATACAGCTTGTGACCGGAGAAGGCCAGGTAGTCGATGTCGGAGGCTGCGATGTCAATCCTGCGATGCGGGACCAGTTGGGCTCCGTCGATGACGATCCTGGCGCCGTGTCGGTGAGCCAGGGCGGCGATCCGGCGGATCGGCAGGACCTCTCCCGTCACGTTCGACGCGCCAGTGATCGCCAGCAGGCCGGCCCCGGTGTTGATCACCGCCTGCTCGAGATCATCGAGAGTCTGTTCCAGAGTCTCGGCCGCCGGAACGACGGTGGCGCCGCTTCGCTGCCAGGACAGCAGATTCGCGTGGTGTTCGATGTCAAGACAGACGACCGGTGCGCCGTCCGGAACAGCGCCGGCGAGCAGATTCAGGGCGTCGGTGGTGTTCCGGGTGAAGACGGTCAGGTCGTCGCTGCGCGCGCCGACGAATGCGGCGACGGTCGCGCGGGACTGTTCGTAGAGGGCTGTGCTGACCGCGGACGCAAACCCGGCGCCGCGGTGCACGGAGGCGTAGTAGGGGAGGATCCGCTGCTGGTCGGCGACCACGGCGGCCAGCGCCGGAGCACTCGCCGCATAGTCGAGGTTCGCGTACGGCACCGAACGGCCGTCGACCAGCGGAACCTCGAGATCGGCACCGGTCACTGCAGCCAGCGGGCCAAACGCATCCCGCCGGCGGAACGGCTCGCCAAGATCACGAAGGCGCAGCCGGTCCGTGGCCGGTGCCGAGGTACACGACTGATCGAGCTGCCTGGTCTGCGGCCCGGCGCTACGTCCGGACAGAACGGTGATCGACACCTCGGCACTCCTCGAGTTCAGGGGCCCTGTGTCAGTGAGGCTGTCAGTGAGGACCCGCGCTTGCCGGGTCCCGTGCTGGGCCCGGCCGTGTGGTCACCCGGGGCACCCCACCGCGGAAGGAGGGTTGCCGGCCAGCGAGCCGGGGCTTGTCGCTGACACTCGTCACACGTCGTACGGGAAGTAACTCTGCGGCGTGCCAGGCGCTCCTCGCAACCCGCAATCTCGTGATTTGAGACACTGTATCAGAATATGAGCAGAGTGGTCCGTCGTCGTATCACGGGACGAAGACCACGCGGCGTCCGGACGGAACCGGTTCGGTCCACGCCCGCTCGACTTCAGCGAGCGGGCGCACCACTGGGTCGACCCAGATGCGCCCGGCGGCGATGTGGTCGATCACCGCCGGGATCTCGGCCTGGAGTTCGCGCATCGATGTGCTGCCGAGCCCGCTGCCGATCAGATGCAGATCGCTGCTGCGCAGCAGATCGCCCCGAAGCGGTACGGATGAGCCGGCCATCGTGCCGATCTGGACCCAGGTCAACCGGTGACCGTCGGTCTTGCCGGTGAGGGCTGGGAGCAACTGCTCGGTCGGCCGGCCCCACACGTAGTCCAGGACCACATCGACGGGTCCGGTCAGCTGATCGGCCCAGCCGGTTCCGTCCTCGATCCGCACGATGTCGTCGACATCTCCGGCCACATCGCTGAGCGCCGAGACCGATCGCCCGATCGCGATCACCCGCGCGGCACCGAGCAGCCTCGCCGCCTGAACTGCGGTGCGGCCGGCAGCACCGGTGGCACCCAGCACGGCAACCGTCTGGCCGGGCTGCATGCCTGCCCGCAACTTCAACGCCATCCAGCCCGATGCACCCGGATTCAGTGAGGCCGCCATGACGACCGGATCGGCGTCGACTGGCAGGGGCATCGCGAGGCGCGGGGCGGCCGCATGCTCGGCAAGGGTGCCGTACGGCGGTTTCAGGCCACCGAGGTAGATCAGCCTCCCATCCGAGCGGCGGGCGATCCCGTCCACGCCGGGGACCATCGGCAGCTGATCGTGTCCTGCGTAGTGCTCGCCGGAGGCCTGTGACCGGGTGATCTGGTGCATCCCAGCGGCAAGCACCTCGACCAATTCCTCGCCGGCGGCAGGCGAGGGATCGGGGAAGTCCCGGTACTCCGGTGGGCGTCCGGGCTGACGGACGACTGCTGCCTTCATGGTGCTGCTCCTTAACGTCGTTAAGCTGACTGGTCCCCAGTGTGCTTAACGCTGTTAAATTCGTCAAGAGGCTGGCAGAATCCGTGGCATGCCGCTGGATCGGAAAGTTGTCGTCCGCACCGCGCTGGACCTGCTGGATTCCGAAGGTCTCGAGGGCCTGACCCTGCGCAAGATCGCCGCGGCGCTGCAGGTCAAGGCACCGGCGCTGTACTGGCACTTCCAGAACAAGCAGCAGTTGCTCGACGAGATGGCGACCGCCATGGCCAGGGACGCAACGAGCAGCGCCGAGCTGACCGGCCCCTGGCACGAGCAGCTTCGGACCATGGCGGTGGGGCTGCGCAGAATGCTGTTGAGTCGCCGTGACGGCGCACGTCTCTTCGGCGGCACCTACATGACCGACAGCGCTCCGCTGGTCGCCGGCGAGCCGTTGCTCCGGTCGCTGACCGACGCCGGCGCCGACCTGCGCACCGCGGTCGCGGTCAACCGAACGATCAGCTGCTACGCCATCGGGCATGTGCTGGAGGAGCAGGGTGTCGTCCGCCCGTCCGGAGCGCGTGATCACCGGTTCGACCCGGACGCCCGCCGTGCCCGGCTCGACGGCGAGCAGGCTCCGCTGACCGCCGCGGCCAGCGACTACCTCTTCGGTGACTTCGACCGGTCGTTCACCGACGGCCTGGAATTGATCATTGCCGGGTTCGCGGCACGCCTCGCCGCAGGACAGCCGACGAGCCGGCCGAACGGCTCTGACGACGGGCACTAAGAATTGGCGCGGCTACGGCACCGCGGATTACCATGGTCGGTACAGGCATCGACCCGGCTATCACCGGTGAGCCTCCGGAAGAACGAGACCGCAGCCCCACGGGGCCGATCTTTTAGTAGAACCGGACGGGTGGCCCGTCACAGCCACGACGAGTGGTCGCATCGATCGACGACGATCGAGGCGGCAAGCGGGGTGGTACCGCGGCGTTTCAACGCGTCGTCCTCGTGCAGGTCGGTCAGTCAGACGTCCGCACGGAAAGAGGCACCCGCATGAATTACCCGAAAGCGACCACCGGACCGGATCCGGACGGCAGGGTTCCGTCGAGCCCTCGGTTCGCCGAGATCGAGGAGCGGGTGCTCGCCTTCTGGAAGGTCGACGACACCTTCAAGGCGTCGGTGGCTCGCAATCCTGCGGGTGACAACGGCTCCAACGAGTACGTCTTCTACGACGGCCCGCCCTTCGCCAACGGGCTGCCGCACTACGGTCACCTGCTCACCGGCTATGTCAAGGACATCGTGCCGCGGTTCCAGACGATGCGCGGCAAGCACGTCGAACGCCGCTTCGGCTGGGACACCCATGGACTTCCCGCAGAGCTGGAAGCGATGAGCCAGTTGGGCATCAAGACCACCGACGAGATCCTCGAGATGGGGATCGGCAAGTTCAACGAGGCGACCCGCGCCTCGGTGCTGCGTTACACCGCCGACTGGCGCGACTACGTCACCCGGCAGGCCCGCTGGGTCGACTTCGACAACGAATACCGGACTCTCGACCTCTCCTACATGGAGTCGGTGCTCTGGGCCTTCAAATCCCTGTGGGACAAGGGTTTGGTCTACGAGGGTTTCAAGGTCCTGCCGTACTGCTGGAATGATCAGACGCCGCTGAGCAACCACGAGCTGCGGATGGACGAGGACGTCTACCAGATCCGCCGCGACCCGGCTGTCACGGTCGGCTTCCGGCTGGAGACCGGAGAGCTTGCGCTGATCTGGACCACCACGCCCTGGACGCTGCCGTCCAACCTGGCGATCATGGTCCATCCCGACGTCGACTACGTGGTCGTCGAGTCCGACTTCACCGGCACCACCGAGCGCTACATCCTGGCCGAGGCGCGGTTGGATGCGTACCGGCGGGAACTCGGTGAGGACGTCGAAGATCATGTCGTGCAGCGGCTCAAGGGCGCCGATCTGCTCGGCCGGTCCTACACGCCGCCGATGAGCTACTACCTGGGCTGGAAGAACGCGCACCGGATCGTTCCGGCTGAGGAATTCGTCACCACCACCGAGGGCACCGGGTTGGTCCACTCCGCCGGCGCGTTCGGTGAGGAGGACAAGATCGTCACCGACCGCAACGACATCGAGCCGGTCGTCCCAGTCGCCGCCGACGGCACCTTCACGGCACCGATCAGCGACTACGTCGGGGTACACGTCTTCGACGCCAACACCTTGATCATCGATCACCTGAAGAACCGCACCCGCCGCGACGGAGATCCGGGTTCGACGACCGAGGGCACGGTACTGCTGCGCCAGGAGATGTACGACCACAGCTATCCGCATTGCTGGCGCTGCCGGCAGCCGCTGATCTACATGGGCGTGTCCTCCTGGTTCGTCGAGGTGAGCAAGTTCCGCGATCGGATGGGCGAGCTGAACCAGGAGATCAACTGGGTACCCGAACACGTCAAGGACGGGCAGTTCGGCAAGTGGCTTGCCAACGCCCGAGACTGGTCGATCAGCCGGAACCGGTTCTTCGGCAGCCCGATCCCGGTCTGGAAATCCGACGACCCGGCATACCCGCGGGTCGACGTGTACGGCTCGCTCTCCGAACTGGAGAAGGATTTCGGGGTGGAGGTCACCGACCTGCACCGGCCCTTCATCGACACACTCACCCGGCCGAATCCCGACGATCCGACCGGAAGGTCGACGATGCGTCGGGTGCCGGAGATCCTCGACGTGTGGTTCGACTCGGGCTCCATGCCCTACGCCCAGGTGCATTACCCGTTCGAGAACACCGACTGGTTCGAGCACCACTATCCGGGTGACTTCATCGTCGAGTACATCGGCCAGACCCGCGGCTGGTTCTACACCATGCACATCCTGGCCACCGCACTCTTCGACCGGCCGGCCTTCAAGAACTGCATCAGCCACGGGATCGTGCTGGGCAGCGACGGGCAGAAGATGAGCAAGTCGCTGCGCAACTATCCCGACGTCCGGGAGGTCTTCGACCGGGACGGTGCGGATGCCATGCGCTGGTTCCTGATGAGCTCGCCGATCCTGCGCGGCGGCAACCTGATCGTCACCGAGCAGGGCATCCGCGAAGGCGTACGGCAGGTGATCATCCCGCTGTGGAACGCCTGGTACTTCTTCAGCCTGTACGCCAATTCGGCCAACGGTGGAGGTGGCTACGACGCGCAGTGGTCGACAGCGTCGACCGACGTCCTGGACCGCTACATCCTTGCCAAGCTCCGGCAGACCGTGCGAAGGGTCGGCGACTCGTTGGAGGCGCTGGACATCGCAGCAGCCTGCGACGAGGTGCGGTGGTTCGGTGAGGTGTTGTCCAACTGGTACATCAGACGTTCCCGCGACCGGTTCTGGGACGGTGAGAGCGCGGAGTCACGGCAGGCGTTCGACACGCTCTACACCGTGCTCGAGGTGCTCACTCGGACGGCCGCGCCGTTGCTGCCGTTGGTCAGTGAGGAGATCTGGAAGGGTCTCACCGGGGGCCGGTCGGTCCACCTGACCGACTGGCCGGATGTTGATCAACTACCCGCCGATGATGATCTTGTCGTGCAGATGGACCGGGTGCGCGAGGTGTGTTCGGCGACGTCCGCGCTGCGCAAGGCGAGGCGGCTGCGGGTCCGGCTGCCGCTCGCCGGTCTGCGGGTCGCCGCCGACGACGCGAAGACCCTGCAGCCGTTCGTCGGCCTGATCGGCGACGAGCTGAACGTGAAGTCCGTCGAACTGGTGGATCTGGCCGTGGCGGGGGATGATCTTGGTGTACGCCGGGAACTGCAGGTCAACGCCCGGGCCGCCGGACCACGCCTCGGCCGCGACGTGCAGACCGCGATCAGGGCCAGCAAGTCCGGAGACTGGGCGGTCGCCGACGACGGAACGGTGGTCGCCGGTGGGATCGCCTTGCAGGACGGCGAATTCACCGTGCGAACGGTGGTCGCCAACGGCGGTGATGATCAGCAGGCGGTCGCCATGCTGCCCGGTTCCGGCTTCGTCATCCTCGACACCGGCGTGACGCCGGAACTGCAGGCCGAGGGGGTGGCCCGGGATATCGTCCGGGCCGTCCAGCAGGCACGCCGGGACGCCGGGCTCGACATCAGCGACCGCATTGCCCTCTCCCTGCAGGGAGACGACGAGATCAGGGCCGCCGTCGAGCAACATCGTCATCTGATCGAGTCGGAGACGCTCACCGAACGGTTGACCTTGGCTGTCGGGGGCGCCGGTGACGACTGTGCGGATCTCGGCGAGGGGCGTCGGGTCAGCATCACCGTGGCCAGGCTCGACTGACTGATCCGGCCTGACTCAACCGGCGAGATCGGCCATCAGCCGATAGAGGTCGCTCTTGCCCTCGAAGCCGATGCCGGGCAGCTCGGGCATGATCACGAAGCCGTCGGAGACCTCGACCCCGTCGGGGAATCCGCCGAAGGGCCGGAAGAGATCGGGATAGGACTCGTTGCCACCGAGGCCGAGGCCTGCTGCGATGTTGAGCGACATCTGGTGGCCACCGTGCGGAACGCACCGGCCTGCCGACCAGCCGTGATCGGCGAGCATGGCCAGGATGCGGAGATATTCCACGAGACCGTAGCTGAGCGCACAATCGAACTGCAACCAGTCGCGGTCCGGACGCAGGCCGCCGTACCGGATGAGGTTGCGGGCGTCCTGGACGGAGAACAGGTTCTCACCGGTCGCCAGCGGCCCGTCGTACGCCTCGGCCACGACGGCGTGCAACTCGTAGTCCAGCGGGTCCACCGGTTCCTCGTACCAGAACAGGTCGTACTGAGCGAGCAGGTCGGCATAGGCCAGCGCGGTGGCACGATCGAATCGGCCGTTGGCGTCGACCGCAAGGTGCTGCCCCGGCCCGAGAATCGCCAGCGTGGCCTCGATCCGCTCACGGTCCCGGTCGAGGCTGTCACCGCCGATCTTCTGCTTGACCACGGTGAAGCCGTGGTCCAGGTGACCGCGCATCTCGTCGGTCAATGCGGTGATGTCCTGACCCGGGTAGTAGTAGCCGCCGGCCGCGTACACGAAGACCCTGCGATCACAGGTGCCGGAGCCGTAGCGGTCGGCGAGCAGCTCGAACAGCGGCCGGTCCTCGATCTTGGCGACCGCGTCCCACACCGCCATGTCGATGGTCCCCACCGCCACTGACCGTTCGCCGTGACCACCGGGCTTCTCGTTGCCCATCATCGCGGCCCAGACCTTGTCAGGGTCGATGTTGTCGTGGTGATCATCGATGAGTTCGGCAGGCTCGGCTTCCAGGACACGGGGGATGAAGCGTTCCCGCATCATCGAGCCCTGACCGTAACGACCGTTGGAGTTGAAGCCGAAGCCGACGACCGGTCGGCCGTCCCGGATCACGTCGGTGATCACCGCGACCAGGCTCAAGGTCATCCGGGAGAAGTCGATGTAGGCGTTCCGGATGGGGGAGCTGATCGGAAAGGTGCGTTCCCGGATGTCGACGATCCTCATGATCGTTTTCTACCAGTGACGAGTGCGGCGGACGCGACCGGCCATCAACGCCGGCGCAGATCGAAACCGAGGTCGAGGACCGGAGCTGAGTGGGTCAGCTCTCCGATCGCGACGTAGTCCACACCCGTCGCCGCGACTGCCGCGGCGTCGGTCAGCGTCAGACCACCGCTGGCTTCCAGTCTCACCCGACCACCGGCCAGCGCAACGGCCTGCCGCAGCTGTCCGGTGTCCATGTTGTCCAACAGGATCAGGTCGGGCCCGGCCTCGACGGCCTCACGCACCTGGTCGAGCGTGTCGCATTCGATCTCGCAGCTGATCGACGGGTTCATCGCCCGGACCGCCTGGTAGGCAGCCCGCACCGAACCGGCCGCCGCGACATGATTGTCCTTGATCAACGCCGCATCACCCAGGCCCATCCGGTGGTTGACGCCGCCGCCGCAGCGGACCGCGTACTTCTGCAGGATCCGCAACCCCGGAACGGTTTTCCGGGTGTCCCGGACCTTGCAGTCGTGATCGCCGACGGCGCTGACCCAGGCCGCCGTCCGGGTCGCGACGCCGGACAGCTGGGAAAGCAGATTGAGCAAGGTGCGCTCTGCGGTCAGCAGGGTGCGCAACGGCCCGGCGACGGTCATCACCAGGTCGCCGGGTACCACCCGGTCCCCATCGGCGACAGCGGTGGTGACCTCGACGGGAACGTTGTGATCCTCGGCCAGGACCTCGACGACGGCCGCCGCAACCGGGATACCGGCAATCGTCCCCTCACTGCGGGCGATCACATCGGCGACACCCTGCTGCCCGGCGGCGATGGTGGCCTGGGTGGTGATGTCCGGTCCCCACTGCAGATCCTCGGCAAGGGTCCGCCGTGCGATGTCGATCACCAGGTCGCGCTTCAACCCGGCTGCGCCGAGAGCGGCATCAAGATCGAAACTCATCTCAGGATCCTTTCCGTTGGGTGCTGATCTCCAGACCGTCGGGGCCGAGACGGAGCAGCGTGTGTCGTTCCCAGCGCCGCTGCGGCTGGGGATGGTCCGAGCGCCGGTGACATCCGCGGCTCTCGGTGCGGTGCAGAGCTGCGGCAGCGACCACAGAGCCGATGGTGTGCAGGTTGGTCGCCTCGACATCGGCCGCCGACCGGGCATGATCGAGGACTGGCATCCCGTCGAGGGACTTGAGCAGGACGCCGAGACCGGCCTCGTCGCGCAGGATCCCTGCGCCGGCGCCGACGGCGGTTGCGATGCTGCCGCGATGTTCGGCGGCGATGGCGTACCCGCGGTCGTCCGGGACGACCTCCGGCGCCCCGGGGCCGGTGAGTCCGCCGGCCCGGCGCTGAGCAGTCGGGAGCCGGGCGGCCAAGCGACTGCCGACCCGGTCCCCGGCGATCAGCGCCTCGGTGAGGCTGTTGGAGGCGAGCCGATTGGCACCCTGGACACCGGTCGAAGCAGTCTCGCCAACGGCGTACAGGCCGGGCATCGAGGTGCGGCCGTCCAGCGTGGCCAGCACTCCACCGCAGGAGTAGTGCTCGGCGGGCCGGATCGGGATCGGCTCGGCGATCGGGTCGACCCCACGAGCCCGACAGAGCATCAGGATGGACGGGAAGTGCTCGCGCCAGACGCGTTGACCCAGTCCCGTCCCGTCCAGGAACAGATGATCATCGCCGCTCGCCATCAGCCGCTCGTGGATCGCGGCTGACACCACGTCACGGGGCGCCAGGTCGGCCAGTGGATGCCGGCCCTTCATGATCAGCTCGCCATTGCGATCGACCAGTACAGCGCCCTCGCCGCGGACCGCCTCGGAGATCAGCACACCGCGATCACCGGGCCGTCGGAACGCCTCCGGGACTGCCAGCACCGTGGGGTGGAACTGGGTGAACTCGACATCGCGCAGCAGCGCACCGGCACGGATGGCCAGCGCCAGGCCGTCACCGGTCGCCGTCGCCGGATTGGTCGTGGCATCCCAGGCCTGACCGATGCCGCCGGTGGCCAGCACCACCGCCGATGCGACGATCTCGCCGACGGCACCGTCCCGGTCGATCAGCCGTACGCCGGTGACACGGCGGCCGTCGGAGCGCAGGTCGACAACTGTGCTGCCGGCCCGGAGCCGAAAGTCGCCGGACGGCGCGGACTCTGCCCGCGTCGCCAGCGCCGCGGCCAGGGTTCGGGCCACCTCCGCACCACTGGCATCGCCGCCGGCGTGCACGATCCGGCGGGCGTGATGACCGCCCTCGAGTCCCAGCGCGATCCGGCCGTCCCGGTCGAGATCGAAATGCGCGCCGAGATCGATCAACCGGCGGATCATCGGCGGAGCGGCGTTCACCAGTTCGGTCACCGCGCCGCGTTCGCACAGACCCACGCCGGCGACCAGAGTGTCCTCGATGTGGCTGTCGACAGTGTCGCCGGTGCCGATCACCGCGGCGAGGCCGCCCTGCGCCCAGGCCGTCGACCCGTCACCGGGCTCGGTCTTGGTGATCACGGTGACCCGGCGCCCGGCGTCCAGCAGGCGTACGGCTGCGGCAAGCCCGGCGGCACCGGTCCCGACCAGGATCACATCGGTCTCGTCGCTCCAGACCGGCGTCGTGGTGGGGATCCTGCCGGCCGGTCGGGGCAGGTCGGCCAATGGTTCGCGAGCCGAAGTCATGATCACTCACCCCCGCCCGGCCGGCCGATCGCCACCATCCGCTCGACGGCCCGACGTGCCCGGGCGGCGACCTCCGGGGCGACGTCGACGACGTCGGTCTCGGTCTGCAGGGCATTGATCAGCTTCTGCGGAGTGATCATCTTCATGAACTTGCAGGACGCCTGTGGGTTCACCGGCTGGAAGTCGGTGTGGTCATTGGCCTTGCGGAGTTGATGCAGCATCCCGATCTCGGTTGCCACCAGGACCTTGCGTGCGGTGCTCTTGCGGGCCTCATCCAGCATCGACCCGGTGGACAGGATGTGGGTGCGCTCGGCAGGAAGATCGCCGGCCGAGGTCAGCCACAGGGCAGACGTCGAACAGCCACACTCGGGATGCACGTAGAGTTCGGCATCCTGATCAGCGCGTACCGCCGCCTCGAGATCCTTCGGTGAGATGCCGGCGTGCACGTGGCACTCGCCCATCCAGTTGTACATGTTGGTCCGGCCGGTCGTCCGCCGGACGTGGGCGGCCAGGAACATGTCGGGCAGGAAGAGCACCTCCTGGTCGGCCGGGATCGATTCGACGACCTCGACGGCGTTGGACGAGGTGCAACAGATGTCGGTCTCGGCCTTCACCTCCGCAGTCGTGTTCACGTACGCCACCACGACGGCGCCGGGGTGTTCGGCCTTCCAGGCACGAAGCTGATCGGCGTTGATGGTGTCGGCCAGTGAGCATCCGGCGCGTGCGTCGGGAATGATCACCTTCTTCTCGGGTGCGAGGATCTTCGCGGTCTCTGCCATGAAATGCACACCGGCGAAGACGATCATGGACTCCGGTGTCGAGGCGGCGATCCGGGACAGGGCGAGCGAGTCACCCACGTGATCCGCCGCGTCCTGGATCTGCGGCAGCTGGTAGTTGTGCGCCAGGATGACGGCGTCCTTCTGGCGCGCCAGTCTGCGGACCTCCTCCCGCCACTCGGTCCAGTCGGCGAAGTCGGCCGGAAGTCCAGCGGTCTCTCGGTCGTAGACACCGACCGATTCGATGATGGTCACAGGTAGCTCCTGAAGTCAGGTTTTCGCCTATCAGTCGAAAACTACTGTCGACGCTAGCATGCAGCCGTGGCCAGATCGAGCGAGGTGCCCACGTTTCGACACGAAGCGCTGGCCGTTGTGTTCAAGATCACGCGTTTCCAGGGCCCGGAACTGACTGTGTTGGCCTGGAAGCGGCCCCGAGATCCGTACCAAGGAGCCTGGGCGCTGCCCAGCGGACCGGTGCTCGAGGGGGAGACCATCGGCGCCTGCGTTGCCCGGAATCTGGCGACCAAGGTTGCCCTGTCCGAGATCGCTCATCTGGAACAGTTGGAGACCCGCAGCGAGCCGGACCGGGATCCGTTCCAGCGCACCATCGCCACGGCCTACCTCGGGCTGGTGCCGAGCACTGCCGATCCTCAGTTGCCGGAGAACGCCGCGTGGATTCGGGCGGGCAAGTTGCCGACCATGGCCTTCGACCACGCGTCGCTGGTGGAATCGGCGATGCAACGACTGGAACACAAGCTGTCCTACAGCAACATAGGATTCGGGTTGGCGCCGACGGAGTTCACCCTCGCCGAACTCCGGGACATCTACCGGGCCGTGCTCGGCTACGACGTGTCGGTGACCAACCTGCAGCGCGTGCTGAAGCGCCGGGGCCAACTGGAACCGACCGGTCGGACCGCACCTGCGGGCGAGGGCGGCGGGCGTCCGGCAGCGCTCTACCGGTTCACCCGTCAGAGCCTGCAGATCACCGACCCGTTCGCTGCCTTCCGGCCGGGTGCTCGGACCAGCTGAGATCCCGGTCGATCCGCTGATCGTGCCGGTACTCATTCGCCGGTTCGTTCGAAGATCAAAGTTTGACCCAGCGGCGCGGGCGATCGGCGTGTCGCAGCCGTACGGTCAAACTTTGAGGTTCGGGGTGGGTCATCGGGCGGTGCGCCCGGCGCCGATACCGCTCTAACGGCTCCTCGAATGGTTCGGCGGGGCGGTACGCGACCGGGTCCATGGTCGCCTCGTCGGTCCTGGGGGAGAGAGCCACGGAGTGGAGCCCAGAAAGTTCCAGCACCGATGTCGATCCGGGCCTTCCGCCCTTCGACCTCTGCGTGAAAGGGTTCCGAGAGGCGGAATCCCCGACGACTGAGGATGGCGACATGCCGAAGTACATGGTGATCATGCGTTCGACCGACGAGACGCTGGCGGCCTTCGAGAACGCCGACTTCGCCGAGATCATGGACCAGATGGGTCGGTACAACGACCAGTTGATCAAGGCGGGGGTCCTGGTGGCCGCGGAAGGTCTCGATAACGAACCCGGAGTGGTCGTTGATCACAGCTCACAACCGCCGGTGGTGACCGACGGCCCGTACGGCGAGACCAAGGAGCTGTTCGCCGGATTCTGGATCCTCAATGTCGCGTCCCAGGAGGAGGCGGTCGAGTGGGCCAGGCGGGCACCGTTGACAGGCCCTGGGAGTAAGGCCGAGATTCGACGGGTGGCCTCGATCGACGAGTTCCCCCAGGACAACGAGTGGATCCAGAAGGAGCGGGCGTGGCGTGAAGCGAACGGCCAACTCTGACCGGCTCCTCCTGCCCGTCCGGACATGACTGAGCGAGTCACCGCCGCCGACCCGGGGCGCCAGGCTGTCGAGGCGGTCTGGCGCGTCGAGTCGTCGCGGATCATCGGTGCGTTGACCCGCTACACCGGTGACTTCGCGCTCGCCGAGGACGTCGCCCAGGAGGCGCTGGCCGAGGCCCTGGTGAGCTGGCCACGGGACGGCATTCCCGATTCCCCGGCCGGTTGGCTGCTGTCGGTCGGCCGACGACGCGCTATCGACACCTTTCGCCGGCGCAGCGTTCGCGATGAGAAGTACGCAGTCATCGCCAGCGACGCCGCGCGCTCCGGGCAGAGGACCGAAGCGGCGCCGGAGGAACTGTTCGATCCGGACCGGATCGACGATGATCGGCTGGCGCTGCTGTTCATCGCCTGCCACCCGGTGCTCTCCAAGGAGTCCCAGGTGGCGCTGACATTGCGAACCGTCGCGGGTCTTGGCACCGAACAGATCGCTCGCGCTTTCCTGGTTCCGGTGCCGACCATCCAGGCCAGAATCACCCGGGCCAAGAAGACTCTCGGCGCGGCCGGGGTGCCGTTCGGCGTCCCGGCGGCCGAGGACCGCGCCGGT
This sequence comes from Microlunatus sp. Gsoil 973, assembly GCF_009707365.1. Classification (GTDB taxonomy): domain Bacteria; phylum Actinomycetota; class Actinomycetes; order Propionibacteriales; family Propionibacteriaceae; genus Microlunatus. The sequence continues at coordinate 2,789,383 of NZ_CP046122.1, read as the reverse complement.
CGGATCGGCTCGGTGCTCAACGTGATCTATCTGATCTTCACCGAGGGATCCAGCGCATCGGTGGGTGAGGAATGGATCCGCGTCGATCTGGCCGCGGAGGCGATCAGGTTGGCCAGAACGCTCGCCCAACTGGTGCCGGAGGAACCCGAGGCGTACGGGCTGTTGGCGCTGTGCGAGCTGACCGCCGCCCGGTTTCCGGCGCGGACGGGCCCGGACGGTGAGCCGGTGCTGCTCGCCGACCAGGACCGGCGACGCTGGGACCGGTCGGCGATCCGCCGCGGAACCGCGGCCCTGGCCAAGGAAAGCTCCTTCCGCAAGGGTCTGGGGCCGTACGGACTTCAAGCCGCGATCGCCGCCTGTCACGCGGTGGCTGTGTCGGTCGACGACACCGACTGGGATCGGATTGTGGTGCTCTACGAGGCACTCGGCCGCATCGCACCGTCACCGATCGTCGAGCTGAACCGTGCCGTGGCGGTGTCCATGGCACACGGTCCGGCGGCGGCACTGCCGATCGTCGATGATCTTGTGGCCAGGGATGTGCTCCGCGGCTCGCAGCTGCTGCCGAGCGTCCGCGGCGAGTTGTTGATCAAGCTCGGTCGCACGGCCGAGGCTCGCCAGGAGCTCGAGCTGGCGATCCGGCTGACCCACAACCTCCGGGAAAGGGGCGTGCTGGAACGCAAGCTCGCCGATCTGCCCTGACCGTTCCGGGTCACCTGACCGTTCCGGGTCACCCGACCGGTCCGGGTCACTTGCCGTCCGTCGTGCCGGCGAAGCCGATGTCGACGTCGAACTGGCGGTCGACTCGACGGTTTGGCCACGGCCGGATCGTCAGCGGCGATCAGCGCCGCGAACCACCGCGATCCAGGTTTCGAGCCAGCCGCTGCAGATCGGCCAGGACGGTCTGTGCGTCCTGTTGGAAGTCGGGGTCGGCCCTGCCGCGCCGGCGGATGCTGAAGACGACTTCGCAACCGTCCCCGGCGGGCAGCACCCGCATCGGGTTGTAGGTCCTCGTCCCGTCGGGCGTGGTCAGCTCGTGGTCGAGCACCCCGAACCGATTGGGCGGGGCGAACGCTATTTCGATCCTGCCCATCGGCGAGTCGGCGAACAGCCGCCCCTCCTCGGTCGACACTCCGGTTGCCAGACCCGCCGCCCAGTCCGGCAGATGCGCTGGGTCGGAGGCATAGCGATAGACGTCGTCGGCCGACCGCTCGATGAACACGCTGACATGTCGGGATTCTGTCTCCATGGGCCCCATCGTCGGCTGACCGGCCGGTGGTGCGATAGAACGTTTCGGACCTTCCGGTCGGCTCCACGCTCGTTGCGGCCCGGAGACCGATCAGGACGGCTAGGCGGAGTCGTCCGTGGCAGGTCGCGGTGGCATCCGGACTCGTTGCCGCCCGGGCAATCCGATGCGTCGTCGGAAGGACGCCATCCAGATTCCGCCGAGTAACGGGGCACAGGCCAACACCAGCACCGCGAGCGGCAGGCTCGCCGCCGCGATCAACACACTGATCAGGCCCGGGCCGATCAGCGAACCGACCTGGCCGATCGCGTTCCAGTAGCCCAGGAACTTCGCCCGGCCGACCGAAGGGCTCAGATCGGCGCCGAAGGTCATGTTGATCCCGGCACCGAGCCCGTTGCCGACACTGGCCACCGCGACACCGACGATGAAGAAGGCGATCGTGCCGCCGATCGGCAGGATCGCGAACCCGATGCCGAGCAACGTCACGCACGCGACGAAGGTGCTCACCCGGCCGAGGCTGTCCTTCAGCCGACCGCCGGGATAGATCAACATCAACTCGACCGCGGAGCCGAGGGCGACCATCAACGAGATCGAACTCGCAGTCAGGTGCAGATGATCACCCCACAACGGGATGATCACGTTCTTGCCCTGTCGGGCCATCGACAGGGTCATGATCGCGAAGCCGGCCAGGAACACCGCATCCCAGCGCACCTGGAGTCTGCGGCCTTCTCCGCCCGAAGCCGCGCGGTGACGTCGCGGCGGGTCCGCCGGGCCGAACGCGATGAACACCGTCGCGGCCAGCGCCAGCACGATGTGCATGATGAAAACCGAGTACAGCGGCAGCCGGAGCAGCAGCACCGAGCCGATCAACGGGCCGACCAACTGGCCGGCCCGTGCGGCGCCGCCGAGGCTGGTCATCGCCAGAGCCATCGACTCCCGCTCGACGGTCTCGGCGATCAGCGCCTGACGGGCAAGGCTCCAGACGACCTCGACCGAACCGACGAGGACGACGGCGATCATGAAGATCGCCAGCGATGCGCCGTTATGGGTGATCAGGGCGAACACGCCGGCGGCGGTCAGCGCGGCGGCGAGCGCGGTCGCTCCGATCATGCTTCGCCGCTCACCGAAGGCGTTGATCACGTAGCCGGCCGGGATCGCCGAAGCGGCAGCGGCCACCGCTGCGGCGGTGACAACGGCACCGGCGACGGCCTGGTGGGCACCGAGCGACAGAGCGGCGAGCACGATCACGGGTGTCAGTGCGCCGTTGCCGCAGGCGTAGAGAAATGCTGGAGCGAGCACCGGCCAGAAAATCTTCTTCAGCACGTGAGCTCCCTCCGCATCCGGGAACCTACCTCAGCTCATCCGCAATCCAGCACGCGGGTCGGAGTGATGATCACGTCGACCGTGCGGTCATGGCGGTGTGTCGGGATGGCCTCGACGACCTCGTCGTCGTTGAGCAGCAGGACGGTCACCGCGGCGCCGTCGGCGTGCCGCAGCGCCCGGTCGTACCAGCCGCCGCCCCGCCCCAGCCGGTCGCCTCCGGTGTTCCCTGCCAATCCGGGGAGGATGATCAACTGCGCTTCGGACAGCGCGTCGGCACCCATGGCGGGGGTCGTCGGCTCGATCAGTGACCGCGGCCCCTGTCGCAGGTGCTCCGGGCCCGCGTACGCCGCCCAGTCCGGCTCACCGGTCGGCTCCGCCGGGGTCGCCGGTTCGGTGAAGACCGGCAACAGCACCCGGACGCCGCGGCTGGCCAGCCAGGCGATCAGCTGCAGGGTGCCGGGCTCCGGGGGTACCGACAGGTAGCAGGCGACCGTCCCGAGCTCGGCGTTGGCGAGGAACGCTCTGAGCTGTTCGAACCGGGCGGCGTCGTCGGCGGTTCGCCGGTCCTCGGGCCGTACCGTCCGGCGTCGTTGCACCGCCCGCCGCAGCACGCGTTTGGCATCGGTGATGGCGGCGACGTCAGCGGGGGATTGCGGTGGCCGGAACACCGGGCCCATGGTAGTGATCGGTGCGCGTCAGTCCTCCGGCTCGGGAGGCGTCTCGACGCCCTCCCGCTCGTCCCGGTCGGCCCATTCCAGCAGCTGGTCGATGGGGAAGACGGCTTCGTCGATGCCCTCGTGCAGGTCGCCGAGCTCCGCGAACCGGGCAGGCATGGTGGCGATCGTGAAGTCCTTGGGGGACGCATCGTCCAGCTCGTCCCAGCGCAACGGAGCCGAGACCGTACCTTCGGGGTTGCCGCGCACCGAATAGGCGGCGGCGATGGTGTGGTCGCGGGCGTTCTGGTTGTAGTCGACGAAGAGCTTGCGAGGATCCCGATCCTTGCGCCACCAGACCGTCGTCGCGTCCTGGGGGATCCGGCGCTCGACCTCGCGGGCGAAGGCCAGCGCGGCGCGCCGTACCTCCGAGAAGCCGTGGTCGGGCGGGATCCGGACATAGATGTGCATTCCGGAGCCCCCCGAGGTCTTCGGCCAGCCGACGGCCCCCAGCTCGTCCAGCACCTCATGGGCGACGTGGGCGACCCGGCGGACCGTGGCGAAGTCACATTCCTCGCCCGGGTCCAGGTCGATCCGCCACTCGTCGGGCTTCTCGGTGTCGGCCCGCCGGCTGTTCCAGGGATGGAACTCCACCGTCGACATCTGGACGCACCAGATCACCTGGGCGATGTGGGTCACGCACAACTCATAGGCATGCCGGTTGTAGCGCGGGAACTCGACCCGGACGGTCTCCATCCACGGAGGGGCACCGTGCGGCAACCGCTTCTGATGCACCTTCTCGCCGGAGACGCCGGTCGGGAACCGGTGCAACATGCAGGGTCGTTCACGGAGCGCGCGGACGATCCCGTCGCCGACGCTGAGGTAATAGTTGGCGAGGTCAAGCTTCGTCTCGCCGCGGGCGGGGAAGTAGACCCGGTCGGGGTTGGAGATCCGGACGCCGTACGGCCCGATCTCCAGCTCGATCGCCGGTGTCGAACTGGCCATGCCCCCAACGTATCGAGAAGAACCGGTCTCCCAGTGCGGAAATCGCCCGCACCACTTACTCGATCCCGCACCGGGTGGTCGGCCGCGCACCCCCTGCAACCGGTGCGCCGTCGAGTTGCTGCTGCGGGAACGAACGACGGGTGCGCGAACGTATAAGCGACCGGCTGGGGCGGTGCGACGATAACCGCGGCAGTCGTCGTCCGCGTGCGCTGTACGGCCTGGCGGCCCGGCCAGACTAGGGTTTGGGCCATGCCTTTGTTCGGCCGCAAGCGCACCAAGGATGAACCCGTCGTCGCGCAGGAGGAGTTCCGGCTGCCGGAGCCCCCGGTGCCCGGCCCGAACGGGATGCGTTCGATGACAGATCACCGGGACTACCTGCTGAGCTGTGTCGACCCGCTGCCGCCCTTCGGTCAGCAGATCCTGGACGCCGTCGGGCTGACGTTGTGCGAGGACGTCGAGTCGCCGATCAACCTGCCGCGCTTCGACAACTCCTCCATGGACGGGTACGCCGTTCGCGCCCAGGACGTGCATCACGCCTCGACCAACACGCCGATCAGCCTGCCGGTGGTCGGCGAGGTTCCGGCCGGCGCCCCGGCTCCGCACCGTCTGTCTCCGGGCACGGCGATGAAGATCATGACCGGCGCGATGCTGCCCGAGGGGGCCGACTCGGTCGTCCCCTATGAGGCGACCGATCGCGGCGAACAGGACGTACGGATCAACGAGGCATGCGAGCCGGGGAACAACGTCCGTCGGGTCGGCGAGGACATCACCGAGGGCGAGGTCGTGTTGCGGGAAGGAGAGCGGTTGGCCTCCCGGGCGATCGGGCTGCTGGCCGGGATCGGCATCGACAAGGTGATGGTCCGTCCCCGGCCCCGGGTGGTGGTGATCTCCACCGGCGACGAGCTGACCGAACCGGGCTTCGTGCTTCCAGGCGAACAGAACATTTACGACGCCAACTCCTACATGTTGGCCGCCGCGGCGAAGGCTGCCGGAGCGCAGGTGTTCCGGGTCGGGCTGGTGCCCGACGATCCGGAGCGGCTGAAGCAGGTGATCAGTGATCAACTGGTCCGTGCCGACCTGATCCTGACCACCGGAGGGGTGAGCCAGGGCGATTACGACATCGTCAAGCAGGTGTTGCCCGAGCTGGGCGCGACCGATTTCACCCAGGTCGCGATGCAGCCGGGCAAGCCGCAGGGCTTCGGGCTGATCGGCGAGGACAACACGCCGATCATCATGATGCCGGGCAATCCGGTCAGTGCCTTCGTCTCCTTCGAGGCGTTCGTACGCCCTGTGCTGCGCAAACTCGCCGGCCTGGATTCCTGGGTCCGGCGGACGGTGCAGTGCTCGGCCGCGCGGGCGATCAGCTCCGCTCCGGGCAAACTACAGTTCGCCCGCGGAGTGGTCAGCGAGGCAGAGGACGGCAGCCTGGTGGCTGATCTGGCCAGCGGTCACGGATCGCACCTGCTCGGCGGCCTGGCCGGCGCCAACGCATTGCTGCTGCTCGATGAGCAGACCGACTTCATCGCGGCCGGCGACGAGGTAGGCGCCTGGCTGCTGATCGAGGATTGATCGGGAACTGGTCGAGGATGATGATCATGGTCTGGAAGAGCCCGGTCGGCCATGGCTGACCTTCCGCATCTGACCGACTCGGGCACTGCCCGGATGGTCGATGTGTCCGACAAGGACGTCACGCGGCGGGAGGCGACCGCCTCCGGTGTTGTCCTGCTGTCCGCGGCGGCCGTTGCCGCGTTGCGGGACAACACCGTTCCCAAGGGTGACGCTCTGGCGGTCGGCCGGATCGCCGGCATCCAAGGGGCCAAGCGGACCCCGGAGTTGATCCCGCTATGCCACCCGCTGCCGCTGACCGGGGTGGACATCGACCTCGACGTGGTCGACGAGGGAGTCCGGATCGCAGTGACCGTGCGGACCACCGGTCGGACCGGTGTGGAGATGGAGGCGCTCACCGCGGTGTCGGTGGCGGCGCTCTCGGTGATCGACATGATCAAGGCCATCGACAGGGCAGCGGTGATCACCGACGTCCGGGTGGAGGCCAAGAGCGGTGGCCGGCGGGGCGACTGGCGGCGTACCGGAGCGGAGGGAACCGGCGATGACTGACCCGGCCCGACCGGACGACCGGTCCGCTGCGGTGATCACCGTATCCACCAGGGCATCCGCCGGCGTGTACGCCGACAGGTCCGGGCCGATCATCGTCGAGGCGCTGCGGTCGGCGGGCTTCGTGGTCGACCAACCCGTTGTTGTGCCCGACGGCGAACCGGTCGCCGACGCGTTGCGGCGGGCGGTCGACGCCGGCTACGCGGTGATCATCACCAACGGCGGAACGGGACTCAACCCCAACGACCACACGCCGGAGATGACCCGCCGGGTGCTGGACCGCGAGGCGCCGGAACTGGCCGCCGCGATCGCCCGCTACGGAGTTGATCATGGCGTGCCGACCGCGGTTCTGAGCCGAGCCACCGCTGGTACGGCCGGCTCCAGCCTTGTGGTCAACCTCCCCGGATCCAGCGGTGGAGCGCGGGACGGGATGGCGGTGTTGTTGCCCCTGCTGGACCACGCGATCAGCCAGATCCGCGGCGGTGATCACTGATGAGTACGGTCCCGGAGAAGCGCTGGCCGGTCGTGCTGCACCATGCAGACGTCACGTTGCGGCCGATGCGTCGTCGGGACGCCGGTGACTGGGAACAGGTGCGCCGGCACAACAGCGGTTGGCTTCGGCCGTGGGAGGCGACGCTGCCGCAGTACTCGTCTCCGGGACCGCAGACGTACGGCTCCCTGGTCCGGAGCCTGAACCGGCAGGCCAGACAGGGCCGGATGCTGCCCTGGTTGATCATCTACCAGCCCGAACAGCACAGCAGGTCGAACCGGCCGGTGCTGGCCGGCCAGTTGACGGTGGGCGGCATCGTGGGCGGTTCCGCGGCATCGGCCCAGATCGGCTACTGGGTCGACCAGCGCTGGGCCGGGCGCGGCCTGGTGCCCACCGCGGTGGCGATGGCGATGGACTACTGCTTCGACGTGCTCCGGCTGCATCGCATCGAGGTGGCGATCCGTCCGGAGAACGCCCGCAGCCTCCGGGTGGTGGAGAAGCTCGGCTTCCGCTCCGAAGGTCTGCGGCCCAGGTATCTGCACATCGACGGCGACTGGCGCGATCATCTGATCTTCGCGCTGAACTCCGACGAGGTCGGCGACGGCATGATCAAACGCTGGGATCTGGCCAGGGCGGCACAAGATCACCAAGCGGTCCCCGGACCGGAGCCGCGTGAGGCATCCTGAGCGCGACCCGAGATCCTGATGGTCCCTACTTGGTTCGACCTTGCGACACACCGTGTCACGTGAGCGATCGCAACCGTACCGTCACCTACCGTTTGGCGTGTGGGTACGACAGGTCTGATCTATGCAGCCATCGCCTTCGCCTGGCTTGCCTATCTGGTCCCGAACTACCTGCGCCGCAAGGAAGACACCAGTCAGCCGGAGTCCGATCCTCATGATCGTTTCTCCGACTCGGTCCGGATCATCCGGTCCGGTTCGGCCCCGTTGCTTGATCAGGATCTCGCTGTGATGCCGGAGGTCGAGGTCTCCACGCCGCTGACCCGGCGCGCCGCGATCCGGGAGTTGCGCCGTCTGGAGCGAGCCGCGGCCCTGCGCCGCCGCCGCGTACTGCTGGTGTTGATGATCTTGCTTACTGCCGCCGTCGTCGTCTGGGCGATGCAGCTGACGCCCTGGTGGGTGATCGCCGTGCCCGGCAGTCTCGTTGTGGCCTTCTTCGGAGTCTCGCGGTTCACCGTCGCAGCGATGCGCAAGCAACTCGACCAGCGATACCGAGCGATCCGGGCGGGCAGCGAGGAGGCGACCGTGGTGCTCAACCGGCGTGCGGTCGCCGACCTGGTCCGCAGCGGCGCTGCGGCGACGGTCGCGCAGCCGGAGCCGGCCAAGAAGAGCGGCGGATTGTGGGACCCGCTGCCGATCACCATGCCGACCTACGTGTCCAAGCCGCTGGCGCCGCGGACGGTCCGCACCATCGATCTGTCTGCCCCGGAACTTTCGGTGCAACTGCGGACGGGCAGTCCGGTCACCGCTGATCGGCCGATTCCCGAACCGGTGGCAATGCCCGATCAGGTGGTCGAGGTCGCCAAGCCGGCGGTCGCGACGGACGCCGCCGAATCCTCACCCGTATCAACGCCGGAATCGGCGCCGGAGATGCGCCGGGCGAGTGGGGCCTGAGTAGTCCGTACGGGCGTCCCGAGCCGATTCGCAGCACTTCCCACGGCGATGTTAGGCTGGCTCGCGCACTTCACCCGGGTGGGGAAGGTGCAGCTTCCGGGGCTATAGCTCAGTTGGTAGAGCGTCGCGTTCGCAATGCGAAGGTCAGGGGTTCGAATCCCCTTAGCTCCACTTTGTGATGAGTTGGATCTTCGTCATGGACGTCAGCTCATCTTTTCGGGAACTCGGGCTTCCTGCTCCGGCGGGCCGTGTCGGCCACTCGTGGTCATCGGACGCCGCTGGGATCTGATGACACTCTCTAAGACAGCTCTGATCTGGCGGTCACAGGATGGCACCGGCGTCGTCGATCGGTCGGCGCCGACCTCGTCCCAAGGGAGAATCACATGCCTGTTCGCTCCGCCGGAAGAACTGATCAGCTGAGCGGGTCGCGGCAGCGGTCCGCCGGCTCTTCGCCCCGAACCTTGGTCGCCCTGCGGGTCACGAGTGTCTTGACCCTGGCTTGCCTGGCGTTCCAGTTCGTCACCGCCGGGGTGCTGATCTCGCGGCCCGGCGCCTCGGCCGACATCCACGGGGGAGGGGCGATCGTGCTCCATGTCCTTGCCGGCCTGACCGCCGTCGCGGCTGTCGTGCACTGGCGCAAACGGCATACCGGTCGGTGGCCCAGCGTCATCGCCGCGCTCGTCTTCCTCTTCAGCTTCGTCCAGGCCGCTATCGGCGACAGCGGGGTGATGTGGCTGCACGTGCCGGGGGCTCTGGTCCTGACTGTTGGCGCGGTCTGGTTGACGGCGTGGTCCTTCGGGCGTGGAACAAATGCCCAGGACTCCGATCAGGCGCGTACAGATGGCAGATCGCTCTAGAGTGACTTCATCAGCGTTCGTCCGATCGGGTGGTCAGGTGCAGGATCTCAGCTCCGGCTCGATGGAACCTGCAGCCCCGGCGCTGCGAACGCGTGTGCTCGTGGTCGAGGACGATGCGGAGCTGGCGGGCATGTTGGCGGAATTGCTCACCTCGGAGCAGTACGACGTGGACCTGGCGCGAGACGGACAGCGGGGTCTGCACCTGGTACTCAGTCGTCCGTATGACGTCGTCGTGTTGGACCGCGGGCTCCCCGCCGTCGACGGCCTTGATCTGCTCGCCAGGTTTCGCCGGGCGGGGCGCACAGTACCCGTGCTCGTCCTGTCGGCGCTGGGCCTGCCCCGGCATCGGGTCGAAGGTCTCGACGCCGGCGCCGAGGATTATCTGGGGAAGCCGTTTGACGTCGACGAACTGCTCGCGCGCTTGCGCGCGTTGCTGAGGCGACATTCCGACTTCGCGCAATCGCTGCCGATTCCCGGAGGATCACTGGCCACCGACACCCGGCTCGTCAGGCTGGACGATGACCGCTCCGTCTCGTTGTCGGAGCGGGAAAGCCAAGTGCTCGAGATGCTGGCTCGTCATCCACGGCAGGTTGTCAGCCGAGCGACGTTGCTCGACGAGATCTTCACCGATGCCGAGGATCCCGGAGTGGTCGACACCTATGTCCATTACGTCCGACGAAAGCTCGGATCGGGAGTCATTCGAACGGTTAGAGGACTCGGCTACCAGTTGGGGCAGCTCTGACCACCCGGGAGCGGAGATCCGGTCCACGACGAGCTCGGCATCGCCCGCGGCCGGCGGATGCCAACGTGCGCCGGGCATCCTGGCGGATCGGCGCGCAGGCGGCGGGGTTGCTCGTGGCGGTCCTTGCGGTGATGTCGTCGCTGGTCGTCCTGGTTGTCCTGAACGGCCAGAAGCAGCAGACGACAGCCGTCCTGATCCAGGCCATCTCGGAGACGCGGGGCGGCGTGATCGACCGGCGGGACGGCGACGACTCGTCGATTCGACGCGTTGCGGTGGCGGTCACCGATGAACACGGAACACGCATTGACGGTGCGATGCCACGCGGATTGCCCGATCGCTCCCTGATGGCGGTCGTTGCCCGGACGGGCCGTCCGGATCAACGACGAGTTGAGCTGGACGGAATGCACTACGTGATCCGCACGGCTCGGCACGGCGACGTCACGGTGCAAGCCGTTCTCAACCTGCATGAGCAACGCGAAGAGATCGCCCGATTGCTTCAGGCGATTGTTATCGGAGGCGGCATCGGTGTCCTGCTCGTTGCCGTCGTTGCCGTCCTGCTCGGGCGGCGCGCTGTACGTCCGTTGGCCGATGCGCTTGTCCTGCAGCAGCGGTTCGTCGCAGATGCCGCGCACGAACTGCGCACGCCGTTGACCCTGCTCAGCACCCGGGCGCAACTGCTGAGTCGGCGGATCCGCCGGGCTGGACTTCTGCAACCCGCCTTGCAGTCCCAACTCGACGACGGAGTCCGCGGGCTGGTCAACGACGCTGCCAATCTGACGGAGATTCTTGAGGATCTGCTGCTCGCCGCTGACCGCAGTGCTGATCTTCCGCAGGTGCCGGTCGACATCGCCACGTTGGCCGATGAGGCGGTGTCATCAGCGGCGGTGGCGGCCAGATCAGCCGGCATCGACGTCGCTCTGGTGATCGATTCCCAGGATCAGGATTCTCTGCGGTTGCGGGCCGGCTCCCGACCCGCTCTGCTGAGAGCCGTCAACGCCTTGATCGACAATGCGGTCTCCCACGCCGCCTCGCAGGTCATCGTGCGTGTCCGTTCCGACCCGGGCCACGTCGAGGTCGACGTGATCGATGACGGGCCGGGAATCGACGCCGAAACCCTGCCGACGATCTTCGACCGATTCGCCAGCCAGCGTCCCGCCGATCCCGTCGGGCACTCACGACGTCACTACGGCCTCGGGTTGGCACTTGTCAGCGACGTGGCGGCCAGACACGGCGGAGCAGTCACCGTCGTGTCTCGGGATGATCATGGTGGAGGAGCTGTCTTCAGGCTCCGACTTCCGATCGGCCGCAGGGGATAGCGGTGGTCGTGCCGTCCGCCCAGACGACGAGACCTGTGACGTCGCGACGCCGCTTCAGCCAGTTCGCGGCGTGCGGACCGTGAGCGTAGGCGGCGGTTGCACAGATGTCGACCACGGTCAGCGATCGACCGATCACGGTGACTGAAGCAACGTCTGATGGAGGCATGCCCGTCCGGGCGTCAACGATGTGATCACCTCGGTGTGTTGCGGCTGAGGTTGCCACAGCGCCGCCGCCGATGCTGATCGTGCTGATCAGCCTTCTGGGGTCCTGTGGGTCCTCGATCCCCACCCGCCACTTCGGCCGGCCGGGCTCAGAAACCCAACAGACCATGTCACCGCCGGCGGACAGGCAGAAGTCGGTTCGAGACAGAGACGTGAGATGGCGGGAGACCCGCTCCACCGCCCAGCCCTTGACGACTCCACTCGGATCGAGGCGGGTCGTGCCGTCAGCACCGGTTAACCAGATCGAGAACGCGCCGGATGAGTCTTCCTCCGCCTCCTCGGCCAGGGCGAACACCTCAAGGACGTCGGCCGGACAGTCCGCCAGCTTGATCTCACCGCGGCCAAGTCTGTTGATCATTGAGTCGGGCCGATAGGTGCTGAACACCTCATCGACCTGGCGCAGTTCCGACATGACGCGAGCGAACGCGTCCTGTGCTGCGGCCGTACCCGCTGACGGGCCACGCAGGGCAAGGCTGATCGGTATCCCCATGACATGGTCCACCATCCGGGTCACGGGGTGGGTCGCCACGAAGCCGGATCGGATCGCCGGTGGCTGAGCGCGATCGGCCGGGACCGATACCCGATCAGTCATCGGATGCCGGCCTGGTCCAGCGCGGATTGGAGCGACTGCCGGTAGCCCTCGCTCGTTATCGTCGCGCCGCTGATCATGTCGATCCGTGCACTCTGAGCCGCCACGGTTTCTTGGACGAGCTGGGGAATCGCGGAGGAGTTGATCTGTAGGCTCCGCGGATCGCCGGCTGGGTGGACGGGAACTCTCACCGCTGTGATCCTGCCTGAGCGGATGTCGATGCGAACTTCGACGGGGCCGCGTTCGGTCGGCACGGTCCGGCCGCTATAGGTTCTGGCGGCATGGGTTCTGGCGGCCGAACCCCCGTTCGATCGCTTTGATGTCGCCTTCGACGCGGTTGGGGAGTGATGCCCGGTCGACCGTGGCGAGGCCGGCGACGCGGGAACAGCCGGGCCGGCGGTGGCACCGCCCCGGACAACCGGCATCTGCGCGCCGCCTGCCTGTGGATCGGTGGACGTGTGATATCCGAGCAGCAGCACGACGATGGTGACGGTGGCGGCAAGCCACAAAACGATGCGTCTCATCAACCAGCCTGGCCTTCCTGACTCTCCTCATTCACCAGTCGAACGACTCGACGTGGATCCGTTCAGCGGAGACACCGCAGGCTGCCGCCAGTCGCGACATCCCACGCATCCATTCCGTCGGTCCGCACAGGAACACGTCGTGATCGGCGATGCCGGGCATCAGCCACCGCAGTGCTGCGAGTTCGTCCATGCCCCGGCTCGTCGGACCGAGAACCGACGAGGGGTGCGACCGGCGACCGGGTAGCTTGACGACGCGGAGCCCACGGTCAACGCTCAACCGATCGAACTCACTGTCGAAGAGGGGCTCGGCTGCATAACGCTGCACGAGCGTGACGTCCCCGGCGCGATAGGACAATCCCTCGGCAAGCGCCCTCATCGGCGTGATGCCGATCCCTGCACCGGCCAGCAGAACCTTGGGTCGGGTCCGAGCCCGGCTACTCAGCCGTCCGTACGGTCCTTCGAACAGCACCGGGGTTCCCGGGCGAAGCGCCGAGATGCGGGCCGTTCCATCTCCGACCACCTTCGCTGTGATCCGGAGGCTTCGACCGTCCGGAGCTGCGGACAGCGAGAACGGGTTGGCTCGTGTCCACCCGGGGGCGTGCAGGAACCTGACATAAAGGAACTGCCCCGCGCGGATCGGTAGGCGATCGAGGTGGTGCCCGACCATGGTCACTGATACGACTCCGGGTTCTTCGACGCCCACCGATTCCACCCGCAATCGGTACCGCAGGCCGCGCCAGACCGGTAGGACGATGCGCCAGATGATCAAGGACAGCGCTGCCGCCAGCCACAACCCCCACCAGTACGCCGTTGCTGCCGGTCGGGACAGGAACTCCTGACCAGTCCACAACTGATGCGGCAGGGCCAGGCCCGCCCCGAGGTAGCCGTACAGATGCAGGAGATGCCAGGACTCGTACCGCATCCGGCGGCGAGCCGCTCGGATGCTGGTTGCAACGACCATGATCAGGCACACAACACCAGCCGTAGCCAACAGCATGCCGCCATAGCCGGTCACCAGCTGCCACGACGTAGCCGGAACCAGGGACCAGCGTGCTGAGGAGTAGCCGGTGATGATCGTCACCAGATGCATGATCATCAACCAGAAGGACAGCAACCCGATCCATCGATGCATCCGGGCCAGCCGTACTCGCCCGAAGGCGTTCTCAAGTGCCGGCAGACGAGCCATCAGCAAGACCTGGACCAGCAGGAACTGTGCTGCGAACAAACCACTGAGCCTGCCGACCGACGTCAGACCCGAAGGCCACGACCCCAGATCCTGAATCCCGCCATCCTCGGTCCACCAGTAGGTGATCAGCAACAACCCCGCCCACAGCCCCAACCCGGCAGCGAATCGGACCACGCGATCAGTGCGGGCTTCCGATCCGATGGCGCCGCGATCCTCTCCGCGGACCCGTGTGCGTCGCGGGCGGGTCGGCCGCGCGTTCCGATCGCCGTCGTGCAGCGACTCCTCCAGCAATGTCGTCACCGGCGTCCGCTCCTCTCCGCATCGCGACCACGACAGCCGCGCCCCTGTGCCCGGGCGGCGCTCCTTGAAGGGTGCCGAGACAAGATCAGAGATTTCTGGGACTGAGCCCTGGTGTTCCGACGGGACTCTGCATAGCGCGGGTCATCCGGCCCGCCGATCGGGGAAGGTCAAACTTTGCGCGTTCGGTTGCGACACGCCGGGCAAACCGGACGCAAGATCAACCTTTGAGGTTCGCGGCGATGTCGGGGGAGTGAGAGGCGTCGGCAGGCGATGCCCTCCCGAGCAGGTCATCGACCCGAGGCCGAGCACGGAGGCCGAGCGGGTGAGTGCAGGCCACGCGTCGCGTACCCCCGATTCACAACGGGCAGCCTGTCTCCCCATCCCTTGGGTCACTACGTACGCTTCGGTACGACGACCCGGTGGCGAGGACGTTACCAATTCGATGTCCGAAATGGACATGTCCTAATTAGGACTCTCGGATCGTGAGACCAGGACCGGTCAGTCGGCCCGGACGCCGCGTGGCCGACCCGCCAGCACCAGAGCGGCGACGACCAACAGGACTCCGACGCCCAGCAGGACGATGGCGGCGAACAGGCCGCTCCACAGTTGGCCGACTGCCGTCGCCGGTACGGCCAGCGCACCGAGCACGCCCAGCGCCGCGTACCACCACCGGCGGTCGGCCCAGAAGCGAGCGAATACGCCCGCCACCGCGAGGATGCCGAGGATCAGACCCAACCAGGGATTGACCAGCGCCAGGAACTCCGTCGCTCCCAATGCCGTCATAGCGCCGAGCATCCGGGGGAGGTGCGGCTCTCGAAAGCGCGATCCCGCCACCGCCCAGGCTGCGCCGTAGAGAAAGACGGTCAGACCGCGGAGCGTCTCCGCAGTGCTGGCGTTGCCGTGCACCGTGAAGATCAGCAGCGCGATCACCATCGAGATGCCGGCGGCGAACATCACCAGAACCGACGGTGGTCGTCGCCAGACGGCATAGGCCGCAATGCCGAACGCTGCGAGCGCGAGCCCGACCGCGATGGCCGTCGACCCATCGCTGAGCGCTGCCACATCGGCGATCTGGCTCACAGTCATCGCTGCGGCGACGGCGGCCAGTGCGGCCAGCACCGAACCCACTGCCTGCCGACGGTGGGCGAACACCGACCCACGCCACCTGCTGATCAGGATGGACAGCCCACCGAACAACACGGTGATCGCCGCGCAGATCAGGATCTGGCCGAGTTCACCCAGGTCGCTCCAGGACAGGCCGACGACCAGCGTCAGGGCCCCGACCGTCACGGCGGCGCCGAGATAGCTGAGAATCTCCGCGGCCGTTCCGTCCTGATGCCGCGGCTCGGCCTCGCCTGCCTCGTCGACCCCCGCGTTATCCAGCGCCTCGAGGATCTGGGCGGACTGCTGCTCGGAGATGATCCCGTCCCGGACCAGGCCGGCGAGCACCTCGCCGGCCCGTCCCGTGCTGCCGGACCTGGCGACCTCGGTCGACATCACTACCTCCTCGACACTGCGACGGCGACTCTGCCATCCCAGGACTCTGCCATCCCAGGACTCTGCCATCCCAGGGACTCTGCCGGGCCGGGAAACTCTGCCGGGCCGGGAAACTCTGCCGGACCCGGGAGGCCCGCCCGGGTGAATCCCCCGGATCCGGTCTCAAGCCGACCCAAAGACTCCAGCTGGGACCGACCACCGCGGACCGAGCACCGCGGACGGGCCGCCGGGTCGCCCCGGCGCAATCCATGCTGCCCCAGCCCTTGGGCACCGGGTGGAGTCGGAAGTCCCGTGGGACACTGCCGAACGGCCCGCGCTCGGATGGTCCCGCTGCCGGAGTTGGCCCCGGCTGGTTCGTGACGTCAGCTCGTCAGGGTCGAATGGCTTCCAGGTCCTCCAACAGGCTTGGGTGCCTAGGCTGCCACCTGAGTTCCTGTCGGGTGACTGCGCTGGAGGATGGCTGGTCGAGTTCGAAGATCGGGCCGAGTGTGCCGAAGGTCTCGGCGGGCACGGACTCGACAGGGACTCCGAGCCGTCGTCCGATGACCGCTGCGATGTCCCGGACCGCGACGCCCGCGTCGGCGACCGCGTGCCACGACGAGCCCGCCGGCGCCTTCTCCAGCGCGATCCGGAAGAGCACTGCCGCGTCCAGTGCGTGGACCGCTGGCCAGCGCTGGGTCCCGTCGCCCGGATAGCCGGACACGCCGGTCCGCCGGGCGATGGCGGTGAGCAGCCCGGCGAATCCGCCGGTACCGTTGATGTGGACCGTACGAGGAAGACGTACGGCAGCAGTTCGGACACCCTGCGAGGCCAGCGCGAGGCTGGTGCTGACCGACACGCCGCGGCCCCCCACCGGTCCGTCGGTCGGCAGCGGATCGGCCTCGGTTGACAACCGGCCCGGGGCGTACGGAGTTCCCGAAACCGTGACCAACGGACGGTTGCTGCCGATCAGTTCCTCACCCACGGCGATCAGCGCGGCGCTCTCCTCGGCGACTGCGGCAGCGAGCGTTTCCTGGCTGCTGAAGTCGTTTCGGAAGGCGAGATGGATGACGCCGTCGCTCTTTCCTGCGCCGCGGCGGACCGCGTCCAGGTCTGCCAGGGCACCGCGGATGGTCTCGGCGCCGAGGTTCCGGAGCGCTGATTCGGCGGCGTCGGAGCGGGCGAGGGCGAGAACCGTATGACCGTTGGCGAGCAGTTCGGCGACAACCGCCGAGCCGATCAATCCGCTGCCCCCGGTGACGAACACATGCATGACTGCTCCTGAAAGTGATGGGACTCTTGTCTCATCACTCTACATCCTGATGGGACAAAGGTCTCATGACCGTAGACTGGTTCCATGCCTCGTTGGGAACCGGGTGCGCGGGAACGTCTTGTCGTAGCGGCTGCGAACCTGTTCGCCGAGCAGGGTTATGACACGACGACAGTTGCCCAGATCGCCGAACGTGCCCGAGTGACCAAGAGCACCTTCTTCCGCTACTTCCCCGACAAGCGCGACCTGCTGGTCGCCGGCCAGGAGACGCTGGCGCGGCTGCTGGCCGAAGGGATCGCCGACGCACCGGAGAACGCCACGCCGCTGGAGGCGGTGGCAGCGGGTCTGGACCGGGCAGCGAGTTCGATGGGTCCGATGAATCGCGATCTCGGACCGAGTCTCAAGGCGGCGATCGACGCCAGCGTCGAACTGCAGCAACGAGATGCGTTGAAGAGTGTCGGCCTGGCCACGGCAATGGCCGGCGCGCTCGCCGCTCGCGGGGTGGGAGAACCGACCGCTCAACTGGCCGCAGAGTTGGGGGTACTCGCCTTCAAACGCGGCTACGCGGCCTGGGTCGCCGCCGACCGGGACGACGATCGGGGTCTGGCGCCGCACGTCCTCACCGCATTGGCCGACCTGCGAGCAGCCACCGGATCCCTGCGCTGACACCGACTGCCGCGAACCTGGTCACGCCCGACCGGCGGACTACCGCTGCCAGACCTCGATCCGCGACATCCCCATCAGGTCAACGCAGGACAGCCCGCGCCGTTGCGTGATCACGAGCAACACGGCGTCGCAGCCGGGGCACCGAGCGACGATGCCCGGCCCGCGGTCGTAGACCCGGACCTGGGCCAGCACCAGCGACAGTCCGCACTCGGCGCACTCACAGCCGGAAACGGTCAGATCATGACCGGACAGTTGCTCCAGGATCCCGGCCAGTGCGTTGCCGTCAACGGGCTCCGGTACGACAACCGGCGGCGGGTCCTGTGTCGGTGTTGCCGATCCGGTCATGATCGACACCCCTAGCCGGCCGAATCGAGACTGCCGGTTGCCTCATACTGCTCGATCACGGCCACCTTGGCCGCCGACGGCGAACCCTGATCGAAGGTGTAGCCGAGCCAGTCGGTGACCAATCGGCCGGCGAGCGGATATCCGATCACCCGCTCGCCGAGCGCCAGGACCTGGCAATTGTTGGACAGTACGGAACGTTCCAGCGAGAAGGGATCGGTGGCAACCGCTGCGCGCACGCCGCGGACCTTGTTGGCCGAGATCGCCTCCCCGAGCCCGGTGCCGCCGAGCACGATCGCCCGGTCGATCCGACCGTCGCGAACGGCCTCTGCTGCGCGGATGCACGGAATGGGATACGGGGTGTGATCATCCTGATCGCGGACTCCGAAGTCGATCACCTCGACGACTCGCGGATCTGCCCGCAGGAGGTCGGCCAGGTAATCGCGCAGGCCAACGGCTGCGTCGTCGGTGGCCAACCCGATGCGGAAGCCCTGGGTTGTGTCGTTGCCGTCCATTCCTCAACCTTCCCTAGTTCCACCGAAACGTTCGGTCAGCACCCGGCCGGGTTCGTGGCCGAGTGCAACCAGGATGTCTGACGCCTTCTCGACGAATCCGGTCGGGCCGCAGACGTAGTCGACCGGATGCTCCTCGGCCGGCCAGACGATCATGCCGAGCAGCTCGGCGTCGATGCGCCGGCGATAGCCGGTCCAGTCGGCCGGCTGCTCCCGGGTCAGCGTGATGTCGATGTCGATCAGCTCCCGGGATGCCTGCGCCTGCAGCTCGTCGCGAAAGATCATCGACGCCGAGGATTGTGTGGAGTAGAGCAGCCGGATCGGCGTCGTGCTGCCGACCACTTCGTGGTGACGGAGGAATGACCGAAAGGGTGCGATGCCGGAACCGCCGGCGATCAGCGTCACCGGATCGCTGCGGCTCTCGTCCCAGACGAAATAGCCGCCGATCGGGCCACGCAGCTCCAATTGATCACCGGGACGGACTTGATCGACCAGATAGGGAGACACCTCACCGTCGGGCAGGCAGTCAACGGTGATCATCAACAGCTCGTCGCCGGGCGCGGACGCGATGGAGTAACTGCGCTGTGCCTGGTAACCGTCCTCGGCGGTCAGTCGCAGGTCGAGATGCTGGCCCGGGCGATGGCCTGGCCAGCCCGCGACGCTCAGGAAGATGCTCTTGCACTGCGGGTTCTCCCAGCGGACGTCGGCCACGGTGGCGGGCTGCCAGCCGAGCCGGCGGCGGCTGGCGCCGGCGGCAATGGATGTCGGCGGTCTCACCGCGCCGGCTGGTTCAGTCACCGTTGTAACGCTGCTCTTTCCAGGGGTCGCCGTAGTTGTGGTAGCCGTAGGTCTCCCAGAAGCCCGGTTCGTCGTTGGCGTGCAACTCGATGCCACGGACCCACTTCGCGCTCTTCCAGAAATAAAGGTGCGGAACCAGGAGCCTGATCGGCCCGCCGTGCTCGGGATGAAGTGGTTCGTGTTCGTACTCATGGACCAGCCAGGCCTGACCGTCGAGGAGGTCATCCAGCGGCAGATTGGTGGTGTATCCGCCGTCGCTGAACGCCAACGCGTACTCGGCGGCCGTCTCGACCTCGTCCAGGAGCGTGTCCAGGCTGACGCCGGTCCAGGTGGTGTCAAGTTTCGACCATTTGGTGACGCAGTGGATGTCGACGGTGAAGGTCTCGCTGGGCAGGTCACGGAACTGCTGCCAGGTCCAGGTGATCGGTTCGTCCACCTCGCCGCGGACGGAGAAGGTCCATTGATCACGGTCGACGCGCGGCGTCGGCCCGGCCGACAGTACCGGGAAATCCGTGGTCAGGTACTGGCCGGGCGGCACCCGGCCGGGATCTGGTCGGGTGGACCGACCTCGGAAACCGCGGGATAGAACCACGTCGCCTCCTCCAACCGGTCGCGCTTGTCGAGATCAGCGTAATGGTTGGGGCACCGGGCGATGCCGCCGCGCTAGGACGACGGTTCGGCGAAGTGCTCCGAACCCAGCACGGCAAGCAGCCGGATCTTTTCCTCCGCCTCACTCCCGGGAGTCGGGGTCAGCACCAGCAGCGCCTGCGACTGGTCCTCGGTGAACAGCGCCTGGCAATCAACCTCGATCTCGCCCACCTCGGGATGCAGCAGGGTCTTGTGATCTTCGAACCGCCGGGACACTTCGTGACGATCCCAGAGGGTCCGGAACTCCGTCGATCCCGCCAGCAGGATGCGGACCAGTTCGCCGGCCCGGGAGCTGTCACCGGCCATCCCGTACGCGGCCCGCAGCGACGCCACCAGGCTGCGGGCCTGCCGATCATGATCGACCGTCGGGTAGATGGATCGAGACGCCGGGTCGGTGAACCACCGGTACGCGTCGCTGCGTGCCCACCCGGTCAGCTGTGAGCGATCGCCGAAGATCGTGATCGCCAGCCGGTTCGCGACCAACGTCTCGCCGAGTGAGTTGATGATCAGCGCGGGGCAGTCCTCCAACCGGTCGAGCACTCGGAGCAGAGCGGGAGCGACGTGACTGTCCAGCGGCGTACGGCGCGGCACACCGTGTCCGGCCAGACGATGGAGATGATCGCGCTCGTCCGCGGTCAGCCGGAGGGCCCGGGCCAGGGCGGCGAGCATCTGCTCCGACGGCTGCGGGCCGCGCTGTTGTTCCAGCCGGGTGTAGTAGTCGACCGACATCCCGGTCAGTCCGGCCACCTCCTCCCGGCGCAGTCCCGGGGTGCGGCGGCGCGGTCCGGGCACCAGCCCGACGTCAGAGGGGCGGAGCGCCTCACGTCGACGGCGCAGGAAGTCGGCCAGCGCGGCACGGTTCATGGACACCATCGTGCACCGGATCGATCTCCCCAACCAGGGATCGGCAGTCCCCTGATCATCGGGTCTCTCGTTCTCCGCAGCCGGTGGGCAGACAGTGGAGACATGAACATCTCCGGCAACACGATCTTCATCCCCGGCGCGACCTCCGGCATCGGCCTGGCGCTTGCGCAGCGTCTCCAAACCAGGGGCAACCTCGTCGTGATCGGCGGACGGCGCGCCGACCTGCTGGCCCAGCTGCGGGCAGATCACGGCTTCGGCACCGTTGTGATCGACACCACCGATCCGGCATCGGTCAGCAACGCAACAGCGGACGTGATCGCCCGCTATCCCGAGCTCAACGTCCTGCTGGCGATGGCCGGCATCATGCGCGCCGAGGACTGGACGACACCCGGCTTCCTGGCTGACGCCGAAGAGACCGTGATCACCAACCTGCTCGGACCGATCCGGTTGATCGCCGCACTCACCCAGCATCTGCAGACCCGCCCGGACGCGGCGATCATCACAGTTTCGTCGGGTCTGGCGCACACGCCGCTGCGCGTTACGCCGACCTACAACGCCTCCAAGGCGGCCATACACATGCTCAGCGAATCCATCAGGTTGCAGCTGCAGCCGGCCGGTGTGCAGGTGATCGAGCTGGTGCCGCCTGCTGTGCGGACCGCGCTGATGCCCGGCCAGGAAACCGCAGAGAACGCCGTGCCGCTTGATGAGTACGCCGATGACACGATCGCCCTGCTGGAAAGCGAACCCGGCGCCAGCGAGATCCTCGTCGAGCGAGTCAAGTTCCTGCGCTACGGCGAAGTACGCGGTGACTATCCGCAGGTGATCGAGGCGCTCAATCGCAGCGACGTGCACGCCCGTTCCTGATCGGCCCCGCCGACTACACCAGGCCGAGCTCTCGGGCCCGAACCCCCGCCTGGAACCGGGACTCGGCGCCGAGGGCGTCCATCAGCTCGGCGACCCGCCTGCGATAGGTCCGTACGCCGAGCCCGAGCACACGGGCCGCGGTCTCGTCCTTGACGCCCTGGCCGAGCAGGTCGAGTACCTGCGGCGCAAGTTGCCTGATCTCCGCCACCTGGGCGTCGTAGACGGCCAGCTCGGTTGCCGATCGCCAGGCGGCCTCGAACAGTGAGGTGACTCCTTGAACCGTCGCCGGCTGGGTGATCACACTGTAACTGCGCCGGCCGGAGCTGAGGTCCCCGGCAAGGATCACCAGTCGGCCGTCGAGGATGATCGTTTCGTTGATGTCCTCGGTGGTCAGCCGGATCTGCGCGCCGTACTGATCACGACGACGGATCAGCTCGCGCGCGGCTACCGGATCCAACAGCAGTCCACCGCGGTAGATCTTCCGGATCCGCTTCTCGGGCCGATGGACCCCTGCCTCGGTGAGCACGGCCGAGCCGTGTCGCCACGCCCAGGTCCACAGGTCGTTGGCGGCGCAGGCGACATCGGTGGCGGATGCGAAGAGATGCTCCGTACGCCGGAACAATTCCTCCTCGCCCTGCACGAGGGTGACCGCGTCGACAGTCGGCATGGACAGGATTCTGCCTCGTCGGCCCGGTGCCGGTCGACCGTGGCAGCTTGTTGCCATCGCTGGGCTGTCGGCCCGACCGGGCGCCACGCTGGATCGCATGACCAGCCGAACGATGAATCACACCACAACCGGACTACCCGATGCCTCAGCCGCCGGCACCTGGCAGCTCGGCGACAGGACCATCAACCGCCTCGGACTCGGGGCCATGCGGCTGGGCGGCATGCCGTGGGACGAGAAGCCGAAGAGCCGGTCCGACGGCATCGCCGTCCTGCGGCGGGCGGTCGAACTCGGGGTCAACCACATCGACACGGCCGCCTTCTACTTCACTCCGGTGCGGTCGGCCAATGAACTGATCAGCACTGCCCTGCAGCCCTATCCGGATGATCTGGTGATCGCCACCAAGGTCGGTCCGAGCCGGTCGCGGTACGGCGCGTTCGAGCCTCTGGCGCAGCCGAACCAGCTGCGCGGACAGGTCGAGGAGAACATCCGCCAGCTGGGCCGGGAGGAACTCGACCTCGTCAACCTCCGCTGGGGCACCGGACACGAGAAACAGCCCGGATCGATCGCCGACCACCTCGGCGCACTCGTCGAACTGCGCGACGCCGGCCTGCTGCGCACCATCGGCATCTCCAACGTCACGGCCGAGCAGCTCGACGAGGCACTGACCATCACCCCGATCGCCTGCGTACAGAACCAGTACGGCCTGACCAATCGCCGGGAGGACGACGCGCTGCTCGAGCTGTGCGGTCGACACGGCGTGGCGTTCACCCCGTTCTTCGCCGTGGCGGCGGCATCTCCGGGCACTGCGCAGCCGGCGGTGGAGCCGGGGCAGACCGAGATTGCGGCGGTCGCTGCGGCCCACGAGGCAACCCGCGCGCAGATCCGGCTGGCCTGGACCCTGCACCGCGGGCCGCACGTGCTGGCCATCCCCGGGACCGGGAATCCGGCCCATCTGGAAGAGAATGTCGCAGCGGGCGCCATCCGGCTCACCGATGCGGATGTCGCGCTGCTGAACGGCATCGCCTCGCCGGGCATCTGACGGCGTACCTGCGACGTTTCGCCGGTGTTTCGTGCGCTGTAAAGAATTCAATGCATTTGAAAGTGCTACGGACGCACGAGGCGATCCTTCTGCCGGCGGGCGCCGGACGAGTCGCCGAGGAGGGTGCGCGCCAACAGATTCGCTTCGCTCCCGCCGATTCCTACACCCGCCGGCTCATCGACGCGGTCCCGGTACCGGATCCGTTGGAACAGGACCGAGGCCGGGACCGGCGGCGATCACCCTCGTACCCGACCGGGTGAACAGCAACTCGACCGGGTCAGCGGCTGACGGCCGTCTCCCGGTCGAGCCGGATGAGTTTCTCCGGGTTGCGTACGGCGTAGAGGCCGGTGATCAGCCCGTCGTCGATCCGCACCGCCAGCACGCTGTCGAGTTCCCCGTCCAGACGCAGGATCAGCGCCGGCCAACCGTTGATCGTCGCCGGCTCGGCCGACATCTGCTGTCCGACCTCACCCAGACCCACCGCCAACAGCTTGGACACCCGGCGGGCGCCGCGGACCGGGTGCAGGACGGCCTGCTTGATGCCGCCGCCGTCGCCGACCAGCACGACGTCGGGAGCGATCAGGGACAGCAACTCCTCGAAGTCGCCGGTCTCCAAGGCGCGCCGGAAGGCGTCCAGCGCACGTCCTGCCTCCTGCGACGACACCGAGCCCCGCGGCCGCCTCGCCTGGACGTGATTGCGTGCTCGGTGGGCGATCTGTCGTACGGCGTCCTGGCTCTTGTCGACGGCGGTCGCGATCTCCTCATAGCCGACGTCGAACACCTCACGGAGCACGAACACCGCCCGTTCGGTCGGCGACAAGGTCTCCAACACCAACAACATCGCCATCGACACGCTCTCGGCCAACTCGACGTCATCGGCGACGTCGGGTGCGGTCAGCAGCGGTTCCGGCAACCAGGAGCCGACATAGGACTCCTTGCGCCGTCCGAGTCTGCGCAACTGGGTCAGCGCCTGCCGGGTGGTGATCCTGATGAGATAGGCGCGCTCGTCGCGTACCTCCTGATGGTCGACGCCGACCCAACGCAACCAGGTCTCCTGCAGCACGTCCTCGGCATCGGCGGCCGAACCCAGCATCTCGTACGCGATGGTGAAGAGAAGATTGCGATACCTGACGAAACTGTCGGTCGCCTGACCGACATTGCCACCACGTCCCGATCCGTCCACGATCAACTCCTCATCAATCCAGCCCGGCGGCTGCCTCGACTCACCATCAGACGCCCGCAGCCGCCGGCTTGTGACACCCACCGTGGGTGACGAACAGCACACCCATCCTGTCGTCACAGCGCCCCAACTGCCAGCGTCCTGAGGTCGACCGGCCCACAACGGGACCGGAACAACCGATGGAAGGATGATCATGGAACCCCGGATGGACCTGATGCAGAACCCGGTCGGCGCCAAGGTCGCCAAGCGCGTGTACGCCCTGGCCCAGGTGATCGAGCAGTCGAGCGTGCCGAAGGTGCTGCGGGAGCTGGTCAGCTTGCGCGTCAGCCAGATCAACGGTTGCGCACCGTGTGTCGACATGCACACCAAGGAAGCGGCCGCGGCAGGGGAGACGCAGCTGCGCCTCAACCTGGTGGCGGTCTGGCGCGAGACCCGACTGTTCACCGACGGCGAACGCGCAGCCCTCGCCCTGGCGGAGGAGGGCACACGACTGGCCGACGCCTTCCAGGGTGTCTCCGATGACACCTGGGCCGACGTGCGCAAACACTTCGACGATGATCAGGTCGCCGTGTTGATCACGTTGGTGTCGTTGGTCAACGCCGCGAATCGGATGAACGTGATCACGCACGCCCAGGGCGGTGATTACGACCCGGTGATGGTCGCCGCGCTGGCGAACTGATCACAGCAGGGATCCCGGGCCCCGGTCGGACGCAGCGGTGCGGGTCGGATCGGATAGGTTGCCCTGCACCCGGCCGTGCCGGATCCGGCCGGGTATCCGACAACAAGGGCGTGACCATGTTCGATTCCTGGAGCAGACTCAACCCCGGCGTACGCAGCCGCTCGATCAACGCCGAGAATCCCACCGGCGCCCCGGGACAGGCGGCGCGCGCGGCCTCACCGCTCGGTCCCGGGCGCAAGGGGTCGGCGTTCCGGCCGCTGCCGTCGGGCCAAACCCTGACCCTGGCCGCCATCGACGGACCCGGCGTCATCCGGCACATCTGGATCACGGTGCCGGACCGAACGCCCGGCGGCCCTTTCGTGCTCCGCGATCTCGTGCTCAGGGCGTATTGGGACGATTCGGACGTGCCGTCGATCGAGGCGCCGCTCGGTGACTTCTTCTGCAACGGCTTCGGCCGCTGCCTGATCACCTCCGCGCCGATCGTCGTCGCGCCGACCGGCGGCATGAACTGCTACTTCCCGATGCCGTTCCGGTCCGGTGCCCGGTTGACCCTGACCAGTGAGCATCCCGACGACATCGGATCGGTCTACTTCCAGATCGACTACACCGTCGGCGACCGGCTCGGGGAGGACACCGGCTACTTCCACGCCCAGTGGCGCCGGTCCAACGCCAGTACCGAACTCGGTGCCGATCATGTGATCCTCGATGATGTGACCGGGCCCGGATCCTACGTCGGTAGCTACATCGCGCTGACCGCGCTGCAGCGCTACTGGTGGGGTGAGGGCGAGGTGAAGTTCTACGTCGACGAGGACACCGACCATCCGACGCTGTGCAGCACCGGACTGGAGGACTACGCCGGCGGCGCCTGGGCGTTCCAAGATCATCTGGGCACAGCACCAGTACCGCAGGTGATCAACTTCTCCGCGCCGTACATCGGCTATCCGCACTACGCCACCGACGACCGGACGGGTGCCTCGCCGTTCGTCACCGGTATGCCACCCAGCCACGGCCTCTATCGTTGGCACCTGCCAGATCCCGTGTACTTCGACAACCGTCTGCGGGTCACCGTGCAGCAGATCGGTGCCTGGGACCACGGGCTCTTCGAACGCCAGGACGACATCGCCAGCACCGCCTACTGGTACCAGGCGCGTCCGGCGGCATCCGTTCCCGTCCTGCCGGACGCAGCCGACCGACAACCGCGGTGACCGCCCTGAGCAGCGGTCATGCTGCCGAGGCGCGGGCAGGATCAACTCTGGTCGAGTAACTCGTCATTGCCCGGCAACCGGTAGTCGAACCGGGCCCACGGCGATGCGGCCACGGCCGGAACACCGCCGGACAGGTCGGGGTGGGCCCGGCGTAGCCATGCCAACCGGCCCTCCACCCGTCCGTCACGAGGATCACGCCTGCTGTAGTGCAGCACCTCGCAGGTGTGCAGCCGCTGTCCGGGATCGGCCATGATCGCGCCGTACTCCTCGTCGTCCCAGCGCTCCAGCAGCAGCCGGACGGCCATGATGAATTCGCCGTGGGTGACGGCGACCACCCGGCGGTCACCGAGTTCCCGATCCAGGGTCTCCAGGAAGTTGCGCACCCGGTTCTCCGCGACGTGGGCGATCGACTCGCCGCCCGGTGGCACCCAATAGAGCGGGTCGCTGCGTTGCTGCTTGGCGTTGAGCTGATACTCCGGGCGGGACTCGAACTCCTGCCGCGGGATGGAGCCGATGTCGCCCCAGTCCCGTTCCCGGATGGTCCGGTTGACGTACCAGCGTGGGTCATTCGGCAACGCCAGCAGGCCGGCGGTCTGCTTGGCGCGGGCGAACGGCGAGACGTAGTGCCGGTCGAACCCGTCGGCGAACTCCGCGCGCAGCCAGTCACCGACCAGGCGTGCCTGGTCCCGTCCGACCGGCGTCAGCCGCCACCGCCGGCCAGGCGTTGTGGCGAAGAGATCGGTGTAGCCGGAGTCGTCGCCGTGCCGGGCCTGGTCGCGGACGAAGTTGCCCTCGGACTCGCCGTGGCGGACCAGCACGAGATCGACCGGCATCGCCATCGCGACCTCCCGGGTGTCGGCACCTGGGCAGCACCTTAACGGTTGCCCGGAATAGCCGATCCGGACGCCGGGTTCGGCCGAACATGACAACCATTGGAATCATCGGCTCAGGAAACATCGGCAGCACTGTGGCTCGGGCCGCGATCGCGCATGATTACGACGTCGTGATCGCGAATTCCCGCGGCCCGCAGTCGTTGCAGGACCTGGTCGGAGAACTCGGGCCGAAGGCGGCCGCCGGCACCGTCGAGGAGGCGGCCCGGGCGGGTGACCTGGTGCTCGTCGCGATCCCGCTGAAGGCGATCGGCGCGCTGCCGCCCGAACCGTTCGACGGCAAGATCGTCATCGACGCCAACAACTACTACCCGCAGCGCGACGGGCAGATCGCCGAACTCGACGACGAGTCAACAACGACCAGCGAACTGCTGCAGCGCCAACTCCCGGGTGCCAAGGTGGTGAAGGCGTTCAATCACATCATGGCGCCGGAGATCCTCAGCACGGCAACGGATCCCGGTACGTCCGGTCGACGGGCGCTGATCGTCGCCGGTGATGATCAAGCCGCCAAGGACGAGGTCGCAGCGTTCATCGACACGATCGGGTTCGACGTCCTCGACATCGGCGAACTCGCCGAGGGCTGGCGCATCCAGCGCGACACCCCCGGATACGTCGGCCGGCTGGATTCGGCAGGTCTGCGGCAGTCCGTGGAGGCGGCGAAGCGCTACCGGGACATGTGACTCACGGACCCGCTCGCAGCGACCTGCGGCGGGGTCAGTTGTCGTCTGGGCCGGGCCGTGCGCCGCCGGTGGCCAACCGCATGAGGTCGGTGTCAAGATCGATCCCGGTCTCGGTGCCGCCGGCACTGCCGTACTCGTGCTGGTAGCTGCGCCAGGTCGCCTCTTTGATCTTGCGGGCGAACTCGGCCTCCATCAGCAGGACGAGTTCGGTCGCGGCCCGGTCGATGCGCTTGCTGAGATCGCTGCCGCTCCAGTCCTCACTTGCGGCGAACAGCGACGTCGGTACGGCCAGCGTGCGCAGGTAGGCGAACAATGAGCGCATCTGATCGTCGACGACCAGCGCGTGCCGGGCCGTACCCGCCGTCGCCGCCAGGATCACCGGCTTGGCGATCAGCAGATCGTTGTCCAGGACGTGGAAGAACGACGTGAACAGCCCGCTCGGGCCGGCCTTGTAGACCGGCGCACTGACGATCAACCCGTCGGCGCGCCCCAGTGCCTCGACGGCCTTTGTCATCTTCGGGCCGAGCAGTTGCGAGGTGATCGCCGTTCCGATCTCCGATGCCAGTTCGCGCAGGCTGATCACGGTGATCACCACCCGGTTGCCCCGTTCCCTGGCGATGCCCGCCACCCGGTCCGCGGTGCGATCGGCCAGCAACCGGGTCGACGACGGGTCACTGGTGCCGCCGCTGACCACGGCCAGGTTGTAGGTCCGGCCGATCGGCGGGTGTTCGCTGCTGTTGGTCATCGGGCGGCTTCCTCGTTCGTGATGCTGAGGTGACGATTGTTCTTGATCATGGGTGTTACGGTGGCACCGGATCCGGCCCGTCCGGCCAGTTTGCGGCAGATCGATTCCAGCTGCAGCAGTTCGTCGTCGTCGAGTGTCGCGCCGACCGTTCGGGCGACGCCGACAGCATGACGGCCGCCGATGGCCCGCTGGCAGACGGCACCCCGTTCGGTGAGTGACAACCGGACGCTCCGTCGATCATCGGGGTCCTTGGTGCGCTGCACCAGGCCCCGCTCGACCAGCCGGTCCACCATTCTGGACAGGGCCGGCTGGCTGAGCAGGACATCCCGGTGCAGCTCACTCGGTCGGATCGGTTCACCGCACTTGGCCAGCGTGTAGAGCACGTCGTACTCCCGGATGCTCACCTCGTGCCAGACGTCCTGTGCTTCGAGCTCCTTGATCAACACCGCGTGAGCGGTGAGGAGCGCTTCCCAGGCATCGTTGGCCAATCGGCTTGTGCCTCGCATGATCAGATCAGCGACGGGTAGGTGACGTCGATGTCTTCACTGTCCAGGTAGGGGGAGGCGCCGGTGACGTTGTCACCACGGTTGGCGTTCGGGCGCGGCTGCCTGGCCGGCTGATCGCCGTACTTGGCGCTGACCAGGCTTTCGTGGGTCGGGGCGTCGGCCGATTCGGGATCCTTGCGCGACTCCAGTTCCTTGCGAACCACAGGAATGACCTCCCCGCCCAGCAGGTCGAGCTGGTCGAGCACGGTCTTCAGCGGCAGCCCGGCATGATCCATCAGGAACAACTGGCGCTGGTAATCGCCGAAGGTGTCGTGGAAGGTCAACGTCTTCTCGATCACTTCCTGCGGGCTGCCCACGCTCAGCGGTGTCATCTGGCTGAAGTCCTCCAGGGACGGGCCGTGGCCGTACACCGGAGCCTCGTCGAAGTACGGCCGGAACTCCTGATAGGCGTCCTGGGACTTCTTGGCGATGTAGGCCTGACCGCCGAGCCCGACGATGGCCTGCTTCTTCGTCCCGTGGCCGTAGTGCTCGAAGCGCTGGCGGTAGAAGTTGATCAATCGCAGTGAGTGCGAGGTAGGCCAGAAGATGTGGTTGGCGAAGAAGCCGTTGCCGTAGAAGGCGGCCTGCTCGGCGATCTCCGGGGTCCGGATCGATCCGTGCCAGACGAACGGCGGCACATCATCCAGCGGCCGGGGCGTTGAGGTGAAACCCTGCAGCGCGGTCCGGTAGTTGCCTTCCCAGTCGACGACGTCCTCCCGCCACAGCCGGTGCAGCAGGTTGTAGTTCTCCAGTGCCAGCGGCAGTCCTTGCCTGATGTCCTGTCCGAACCACGGGTAGACCGGCGCGGTGTTGCCGCGGCCGAGCATCAGATCCATCCGGCCCTTGGCGACGTGCTGGAGCATCGCGTACTCCTCGGCGACGCGGACCGGATCGTTGGTGGTGATCAAGGTCGTCGCGGTGCTCAGGATCAGCCGTTTGGTGGTCGCCGCGATCGCCGCCAGCAGGGTGGTCGGTGAGGACGAGAAGAACGGCGGATTGTGGTGCTCACCGATCGCGAACACGTCCATCCCGACCTCTTCGGTCTTCTGCGCGATCCTGATCACCGCGTCGATCCGCTCCGCCTCGCTCGGCGTCTCGCCCGAGACCGGGTCCCGGGTGATGTCGCTGACCGACAACAGCCCGAATTGCATCATCGTCTCCCATGCTCTGCCCGGACTCGACCGGTCCAGGATATTCCATGCATTTGCATGTACCTAACGACGAGCCGCCCCAGTTATTCCGCGAGGGGTCACAAAATCCCTCATGCGGGCGGCGTGTCGTCGAGCCGGGGCGGTCCCACGAGGGTCCACCGAGCGTCTCATCAAGAAATCAGTCGAACAGCAGGACCAGCCGGCCGCGTACGCCACCGGCCTCGAAGCGGCGATGCGCCTCGGCGGCCTGTTCGGCGGGATAGGTGTCCGCGACCCGCAGCGTCAGTACGCCCTCCTCGGCCTGCTGCCGCAGGCGATCCAGGGCTGCCGTGTCCTGGGCGTGCTGGCGAACAAGCACCGGCGTGACCCGGACGCCGCGCCGGCCGTCGCCCTGGTAGCCGCGTACCGTCGCCATTGCGCCGTTGTCCCTGACCGCGGTGAGCGCGTCGGCGCCCAGCAGGGCGCCGTCGGCGAGGCCGTCCACAGGCCGGGTATTCGGTCCGCACCCGGGTGGCGAACTCGGCGCCCCGCGGCAGGATCACATCGGCACCAAGGCCGCGCACCAGGTCGAGGTCGGAATCCTTGGCGTCGGCAACGACCACCAGGCCATCGGCCTTGGCCAGCTGGATCGCGTACCCGCCGAATGCTCCTGCGGCGCCGGTGACGGCCAACGTCTGTCCGCGGTGCAGTGCCAGCTGGTCCAGTGCCACGCGTGCCGTGAGTCCGTTCATCGGCAGGGTGGCTGCCTCGACATCGCTCGCGCCGCGCGGCACCCGCACGACAGACGCTGCCGGCAGCACCAGGTCCCGGCGATAGCCGCCGTGTTGGCCCGACGGAACGACGATCGCCATCACGCGATCACCGACCTCGAGGTCGGTACGCACATCGTCGGCGATCTCGGTCAACAGCCCGGCAACGTCCATCCCGGGAACGTCCGCGGTGTCCTGCGGATGGCCCGTTGTCGACCGCAGGCCGGCGCGGACACCGGTGTCCGTCGGGTTCACCGCCGCCGCGGTCACGGTGATCCGGACCGTACCCGGTCGCAACTCCTCGACCGGCAGGTCGAGCGTGCGCAGTTGTTCAGGTCCGCCGTATTCGGTCACTCCGATCGCCGTCGTCATGTCACAACCTTCTACCCGGCCGATCGGCCCGATGCGGGAGGGTCGGTTCGCAGACCGTCCAACCCGGCGCGGACGGCCGCCGTGGTACGCCTCCGGTCGCCGGTGGCCAGCAGGTCGAGCATGGCGCCCCGCAGCAGTGACAGGACCATCGTCCGCCGGGCCGCCCCGGCCACCGTTCGCCGTTCACGGGGCGACTGCCCGCGGGCGAACAGCGTCAGCCAGTCGCGGACCGTGGCCGAGGCGAAACCGGTCCACGGACCGTCCGGATCGGTGAGCGAACGACCGAACACTTCGACCCACAGCGTCAGCAGGCCGCGGTGTCCCTCGTCGGCAAGCCAATCCCAGACGCGTCCGCCAAGCTCCGCAAGGTTCGGCTGCCGATGATCATCGCGAAGCGTTCGCAGGAAGGCGAGCTCGTCGCGGCGAGCCCGGTCGAGGATCTCCCGGACCAGATCGTCCTTGCTGCCGAAGAGGAACAGCAGCACCCGCGGGCTGGAACCGACCGCCGACGCGAGCGGGCGCAGGGAAAGATCAGCCAGGCCGTGCTCGAGGACGTAGCCGTAAGAGGCCTCGAGCAACTCGGTCCGACGGTCCGACGGGGTTGAGTCATCGGTGGTCACCGTCCTAGCATGACATCACTGACACACTCGTTTCAGTCAGATGGGGAGACCGGTGGAGCAACCAGCCGACATCACCGATGACGGGATCGACCGGGTCAGCATCCGCCCGATTGGGACACCCGGAGACCTGGGCTGGATGATCATGGCCCACGGCGAGCTCTATGACTTAGAGTTCGGCTGGGACACGAGATTCGAGGCCCTCGTCGCACGGATCGTCGCCGACTTCGCAGCATCAGCGGATCCGAGTCGCGAGGCCGGCTGGATCGCCGAACTCGACGGCAGCCGGGTCGGCTGCGTGCTGTGTGTTGCCGATCATGACGAGCCGCAGGGGACGGCCGCCAGGCTGCGGATCCTGTTGGTCGATCCGGACGCCCGCGGTCACGGCGTCGGCACCCGGCTGGTCGACACCTGCGTGGACTTCGCCCGGCAGGCCGGCTACCGCCGACTCAATCTATGGACCAACAGCGTCCTCGGTGCGGCGCGCCGGATCTACAGGTCCCGCGGGTTCGTACTCACCGAAGAGGACCCGCACCACAGCTTCGGCCAGGATCTGGTCGGCGAGTCCTGGTCGCTGCCCCTCGCCTCCTGACGGCGAGGGGTCACAGATTCCTTGATTTGAACGGCGTGTCGTCAGCCGGGCAATCCCGGTCCGGGCGACACGCCGACAATATGAGTGATTATCTGACCCCTCGGCGGGAGGGGGGAGTCGTGGGAGAGCCAGAGTTCGAGCGAGGCGGGGAGGCCGGTGGCCGACGGTGGGGCGTCGAGGCCGAGCCTGCCGATCGCGTACGGGTTGATGCCGATGCTGACAGTCTGCTCGCCGCCCGCCGCGACCTCGACCGCGGTGAAGCCGAGCAGCACGGCCTGCCGGGGGAGCAGCCCGGGGACCCGGGCCCGACCGTACAGACCGACGATCTGCCGGCCGGCGCGTTCGGAGGTGTTGCGCAGCACCGCCGACACGACCACGTCGGACAGCCCGTCACCGACCGCCGCCGGCTCGCCCAACTCCCACCGGGCGTAACCGAGCCCGGCACCGAAGCCCAGGAGTGCGTCGGATTCGCTGTCGGAGTACCGGCGTGCTGCGCCCATCCGTTCGTCGTACGCCACCGGCAGGCTTGCGCTCGATCGGGGTAGCGACACCGGCAGTCGGCCGATCGGTTCCCGATCGCCCATGATCAATTCGGCGATCAGCCGGCCGCCGTCGGGTCCCGGGTAGCCGCCCACAGCACGGCCCGACAGTGATCGAGGACGGGGCCGAGCCCCAGTGGCCGGCCGGAGATGATCACCGCGACGATCGGTCTTCCGGTCGCGGCGACCGACTCGACCAACTCCCGTTGCGCATCCGGCAGTGCCACCTCTGCGACATCGACCCCCTCGCCGCTGGTCGCGGTCACCGGTCCACCGGAGAGCTCGACGGCTCCGTTGTCGGCGAAGGCATCGGCGAAGTGCCGGACACTGCTGCCGCCCAGGACCATGATCACCAGCTGCGCAGCCCGCGCGGCCGCAATGGCCCGGTCCACCCCGCCCGGGATCGGCTCGGTCAGCCGGCTTCCCGGTTCATGATCAACCGCATCCGGACCGAGACGATCGCGAAATCCTTCGAGCACCGTGGTGCCCGTTCCATCGGGCAGCGGCGGCACGTAGTCGCCCAACAGGGCAGCAAGATCATCGGCATTCGGCCCGATGACCGCCACCCGACCGGGATCGGCCGCCGGCAGGATCCCGTCCCTGTTGGTCAACAGCACCGACGAAGCGGCCACGAGATCATCACCGGATCGCGGCGGCGGGAACGCCGGCGTCGGAGCTGGCGGGTCCAGCAGTCCCAGACCGATCTTGACGCCGAGCACCCGGGCGCAGGCCCGATCGACCAGAGCCTCGTCGACCAGTCCGGCGCCGACCGCCTCCGCGATCTGCAGGTACGCGTCATCGCAGAGACTCAGATCGACACCGGCACGCAGCGCGACGGCCGCCGTCTCCATCACCGACCCGGTCGTCCGACCGAGTTGATCGATCGCGCCGAGATCGGCCATCACGATGCCGGTGAATCCCCACCGGTCGCGTAGCAGACCGGTCAGCAGTTCCCTGGTTGGCAACGCACGGAATGCCGTCGATCTCGTTGTAGGCCGCCATCACTCCGATCGCACCGGCATCGATCCCCGCCCGGGCTGCCACCAGATGCACCTCGGCGAGTTCCCGCGGGCCGATCGGTGCACCAGCTCCGTTCCGGCCGCCCACCGCCGCACCCTGGCCGGCGAAATGCTTGAGGACCACCCCGATCCCGGATTCCCGCCGCAGGCCGCGAACCTCGGCGGCGGTGAATGCCGCCGCCAGCAACGGATCCTCGCCGAAACACTCCTCGGCCCGCCCCCACCGCGGATCACGCAACAGGTCAAGACCGGAGACCAGCGCGACGTGCGCACCGCGCGCCCTGAGTTCCCGGCCGGTGTGTGCGAAGGCCTCGGCGACCAGTTCCGGACGCCAACTCGCGGCCGCGGTGAGATTGGTCGGCAGCAGACTGCTGCCGACCGCCTGATGTCCGTGCGGTGCCTCCTCCACCAACAGCGCCGGAATGCCGTGTGGCGAAGCGGCCCGTACGCGTTCCTGCACCATCGCGGCCAGCTCGGCCGACTCGGCAGGACCGGCGCCAGTCACCAGGTCGCGGCCGGACCAGGCGTCGGCGCGCAGCAAACCGTAGATCGCGCCCAGGCCGCCGAACCTGTCCAGTTCACGACCCAGGGTCGCGGTGAGCGACAGTCGCGAGCCCCGCCGCTCCCACAGGTGCCAGCCCAGCGGTCGCTGGTTGAGTTGGCCGATCTTCTCGGTCAAGGTCAGTTGTGACAGCAGATCGGCCACCCGCTCCGGTATCGACAGGGTCGGGTCCTGGTATGGCCGGAGCGCAGGCGGGGTGGTCACGGATGATCAACCTAACCGCCGGCCGTCAGCGTACGGCTGCCAGGGCCATCCGGGCTGCCCGGCCGGCTTGGGCGCCGTAGCCGCCGCCGAAGATCACGGCGTGGACCAACAGCGGGAAGAGTTGGTGCAACGCGACACGACGCTGCCAACCCTCCGCCAGCGGAAACTCCGCCTGGTAGGCCGACAGCACCGTTGACAGCCTGGGCAGCCCGAAGAGCGCCAGCATGGCCAGGTCGGTCTCCCGATGTCCACCGTGGGCCGCGGGATCGATCACCGTCGCATCATGATCATTCCACAGCACGTTGCCTGACCACAGGTCTCCGTGCAGCCGCCCAGGCTGTTCCTCCGGGCCGGCGAGCCGGTGCAGATCGTCGATCACCTGTTCGACCGCGCGACGATCCTGATCACCGATGCTGCCGCGGGCCACGGCCCTGGTCAGGAACGGCCGGAGTCTTGCCTCCCGGTAGAAGTCGACCCAGGTGGCTGCAGTCGACCCGCCGGGCAGTGATTCGGAGGCGATCACGCTGTCGACATCGCGACCGAAGCGCGGTGCAGCGGCCCGGTGGGTGATCGCCAGACGGCGTCCGAACTCGGCCGCGGCGCGCTCGGAAGGGGTGACCGACTCGACCCGGTCCAGGACCAGCAGACCGGGGCCGACGGCCAGCACCGTGGGCGTACGGACCCCGCCGTCGACCTCGGCGAGCCAGCGCAGACCCCAGGCCTCGTGATCGAAGGAGCCGTTCCGGTCGGCCTTGACGAAGACCGTGCGGCCGTCGTCGAGTTCGGCCGCGTACGGGATCCCGAAGCTCCCGCCGGCCAGCGGTTCGAGCCGCCGGATGCCCACGCCGAGCAACGACTGCAGCCGATGTTCCGGCCACGTCGGTTCCGAGCCGTCCATCCCGGCACCTTATGCCACTGGTGCGCAGACTCAGGGGCGCAGCCGGGCACCTCAGACGGTCACGATGTCAACCTCCTGCGCTCAAGATGCGCATTTCACCCGATGTGTGGGCGGTCACCTCAGAACGAGCCTGGAATCACCGGCAGCGAACAACGGAAGCGATCCGAGAGGAAGCGATCATGAACGACTTCGGCTACATCGCCACAACCAGGGTGCGAGCCGCCGAGCAGCAGGTCCGACCCGAGTGCGGCCGGTCGATCGCGGGCGCAGTCCGACCCGGCCCGGCGAGCACTGCACGGTCGGCGTGGGAAGCACCCCTGAGGTCCCTGGCCCGTGCCTTGGTCCGACGCCGGAGCGGCACGGCGGACCTCAGCCGAAAGACGGCAGGCTAACCGTGCAAGCAGGGGCTCTAAGGCACCTTAGGTGGTACCTCAGAGCTGCCTCAGGACGGTTCTCCACCCGGAGCGAAGCCGAAGATACGGCAGTTGCCCGATGTGTCGGCACCCGCCTCAGAACCAGGATTGAGTCATGAGCCCAGCAGGGTTCGACGCCACAGGGAGGCACGAAGATGAACCTCAACGACTACTACTACGAGACAGTGGCCAAACAGCACGCAGACGACCTGCAGGCCGAAGCTGAACACGGCCGGCTGGTCAAGATCGCCCGCCGGGCGGCCAAGGAGCAGAAGGCAGCCCGCCGGGAGGCCCGCCAGCTCCAGGCGGCCGTCGACGGACGGCAGGGTTGGTGGCACGCGCTGCGCGCGCTGTTCGCACCAGAAGACCCGGCACCGCAGGCGACTGTCAGCCAGACCACGCAGAACCAGGTTGCGGCAGACCAGAACGACGAGACAGTGGAAGAGCCGACACCGGCCGCCACCCACTGACCTCGGCCCCTTTCCGATCTGACTCTGTGGCAACCAGACACTGACACGATGACGACCATGAGTAGTGGTTCCCGACCCACTGCACGCCTTGGGTACGTCGCCGTGTCATCGGCCGGGTCCCCCATCCCCGGCAGCGACGGCGATCCCGCCGCATCCGCGCCTCGTGCGTCCGAGGCGGTGGGTGCGGCGGTGATCGTCGGTCGTGACTCAGAACTCGCCCGACTGGGTGTGCTGCGCGATGCGGCATTCGCCGGTCAGGCCGGCACCGCCCTGATCGGCGGTGAGGCAGGGGTCGGCAAGACCAGCCTGACCAACGCCTTCGTCACCTCGACCCGACAGGCCGATCCGTCGGTCCTGGTTCTGCGCGGTGAGTGCGTCCCGCTGGGCGGCGAAGGACTTCCGTACGCGCCGGTCGTCGGACTGTTGCACGATCTGGCCGGCCAGCTCGGCGAGAACGAGCTGCTGGAACTGGCCGGCGCCGGTGCGGCCGAGCTGCGCTGGCTGATTCCCGAGTTCGGGGCACCCGCCGAACCGGTCGACGGAACCCGGCCGGAGAACCGCCTGCGGCTCTTCGAGACCATCTCCCGGCTGTTCACCGAGGCAGCCCGACGCGCGCCGTTGATCATCGTCGTCGAGGACCTGCACTGGGCCGACGACTCCAGCCGACATCTGATCGAATTCCTGATCCGCTCGATCACCGACGTACCCGTGCTGATCATGATCAGCTACCGCACCGACGAACTGACCCGACGGCACCCGTTGCGGCCGTTCCTCGCCGAGATCGGCAGAGTGCCGTCGGTGCACCGGCTGGAGATCGGCCCGCTCGATGATGCCGCCGTCGAACAGCTGATCAGTCTCACCTGCCATCCCGATGATCAACAGCCGGGATTGATCAAACGGCTGGCGATGGCCAGCGGCATCCCCTTCTTCGTGATCGAACTGATCCGGGCCAGCGGCGCCGGCGGTGACGTACCGGAGACGTTGCGGGACACCCTGCTGCTGCGGATCTCCCGCGTGGGCGACGAGTGTCAGCGGTTGTTGCGACTGATGGCGGTCGGCGGCATCCGCGTCGAACACAACCTGATCGCCGCCGTCTGGGCCGAACCCGAGGACCGACTCGAGCAGATCCTCCGGCAGGCGACCGAGGCCAATCTCCTGGTGCCCGACAAGTCCGGATACGCCTTCCGGCACGCGCTGATGCGCGAGGTGCTGCACGACGACCTGCTGCCCGGTGAACTGACCCGCATGCATCGGGCGTACGCCACCGCATTGGAAGCCGACCCCGGCCTGGCGCCCGCCTCGGTGCGGGCCGTGCAGCTGGCCCACCACTGGTACGCCGCCCGGAACAACCAGGCCGCCTTCCGCTGGTCGGTGAAGGCCGCCCGGCTGCAGCACTACGGCTATGCCGAGGCACTCCGCCACTACGAACGGGCACTTGAACTGTGGGAGGTGGTGAGGGATCCGGAGTCGGAGGCCGGGCCACTACCGGAGTTCCTCGACGAGGCGGCGGACGTCGCCGGCGCCGCCGGCCAGGGCGAACGGGCCGTCGCGATGCTCAACGAGGCGTTGCGGATCGCCGGTCCCGGCGCCACACCCGAGGCCACCGCGCTGCGGCTGGCCCGCAAGGCGCGGATGATGCTCAACCTGGTCCAGCCCGGAGTGCTCGAACTGGTCGAAGAGGCGGTCAGCCTGGTCCGCTCCGACGAGCCGACCCGGTTCCGCGCACGGCTGCTCGACTACCACGCGATGATCCGGCTGCTGCTGGACAAGCCCGGAGCGATCAACGCCGCCCGAAGCGCCATCGCCGCAGCCCAGGCGATCGGCGACAAGGACATCGAATCCAGCGCCCGGAACACCCTCGGATGTGCGCTGGCGACGCTCGGGATCGACGTCGAGGAAGGGCTGTCCGAGCTCAGGACGGCTGGGCGGATCGCGGTCACCGACCGGCAACGCGTCCGCTACTACATCAATCTGTCCGACACGCTGACACTGCTCGGCCACTACGCCGAAGCGGCCCGGACCGCTGCCGAGGGGCAGGCGTTCGCCGCCGAGGTCGGACTCTACGGGCTCAGCGGCGTAGTCATGCTCAGCGGTAACGCCGCCGAGGCAGCGATCGCGCTCGGCGACTGGGGCCGGGCCCGGGCGATGGTGGAAGACGCGCTGCGGACCGATCCGACCGGCAACCAATGGATCCACCAGCGCCGCCTGCTGGCCACCATCACGCTGTGGATGGATGACGACGCCGACGCGGTCGATGCCATCCTGGAGGATCTGCAGCGCTTCACCCAGATCGCCATCAACGGCCCGCAGTACCACGCCGGCATCTCGGCCGTACGGGCCGAACTCGCGCTGTCCCGGAACCAACCGGACCTCGCCTGGGACATCGTCCGCTCGACGGTCGAATCGCTGCCCTGGCGCGAGCCGGGCTACGACCTGAGCTTCATCGGGGTGGCCGCCCTCGCGTACGGTCGCCATCCGCAGCGGCCGGCCGCCTGGCGCGAGTGGCTCGTCGACGAGATCAGGAACCTGCCGGACCTGCCGGTGGCCGACCAGTACCTGCCCTTCATCACAGCAGAGCTGGGCAGCACGGTCGACGACTGGCGGCAGGCGATCGAGACGATGACCGAAGCGAGGACGCCACCGCACCTGATCGCCTACGCCCATCTGCGGCAGGCACAACTCGAGGCCGCCGCCGGGCTGGCCGAGGACAGCAGGCGCAGCGTCGGCCGGGGCCGCGCGCTGGCCAGGAAACTCGGCCTGCGGCTGGTCCTGCGCTGGCTCGACGGACTGTCCTCGGCCGCCGACGACCGCGGAGTGGCCGCCGACAGTTCCCCGTTGGCGGCGTTGACCACCCGCGAACGCGAGGTTCTGTCGCTGGTGGCCGACGGGTTGTCCAACCGCCAGATCGGCGACCGGCTGGTGATCTCGGCCAAGACAGCCAGCGTGCACGTCTCCAACATCCTCGCCAAGCTCGATGTCGGCAGCCGCGGCGAGGCCGCGGCACGCTTCCGAAGCGTCGGTCCGTGAACGTTCACGACCCTGCGTTGGGACACCGGGCTCCGGCGCGCTAGCGTGAGCCGCGGCGCCGTGGCCGATCCGGTCCTAGACCATCCGGCCCCACCGGCGACGGCGCCGGCCTGATCATCGACCATGATCAGGAAAGTTGATCTTGACACCTGGAGCCAGCATGGACCTGTCCTCAGTCGATCCCGGCGTCGGTACGCTGCCGCCCCGCGCCCGTTTCCGCTCCAGCCTCGGCGAGCAGTCGCTGAACGGTGACTGGCGCTTCCACCTCAGCCCGAGCCTTGCCGGCGCGCCGGACCGGATCGAGGCCGAGGACTACGACGACAGCGACTGGGGCACGATCCCGGTACCGTCCAGTTGGCCGATGCACGGGCACGGTGCACCGATCTACACCAACGTGCAGTATCCGTTCCCGCTCGATCCTCCGTTCGTGCCCGACGAGAACCAGATCGGTGACCACCGACTGGTCTTCGACGCCGAGGAGGGATTGCTCTCCGGCGCGGTCCTGCGGTTCGACGGCGTGGACAACACCGCCGACGTGTGGCTGAACGGCGAACTGCTCGGCACCACCCGCGGCAGCCGGCTGCCCAGTGAGTTCGACGTCAGCCGGCTGCTTCGGGCCACCGGCAACGTGCTCGTCGTCCGAGTCGCGCAGTGGTCGGCGACCAGCTACCTGGAGGACCAGGACATGTGGTGGCTGCCCGGCATCTTCCGGGACGTCACCCTTCTGGCCCGGCCGGACAACGCCGTAAGCGATGTCTTCGTGCACGCCGACTGGGCCGACGGCGCCGGAACCCTGCAGGTCGAGGTCGATGGACCGCTCGACGCGACGGTGACCATCGAGGAACTCGACCTCCGCGCGGCGGCCGGCGAAACCGTACGGATCCCGTCGGTGACCGGTTGGACCGCCGAGCAGCCGAAGCTCTACTCGGCCACCGTCAGCACCGAATTGGAGACGATCGACCTCAAGATCGGCTTCCGTACCGTGACGGTGGCCGACAGCCAGGTGTTGATCAACGGCAGGCCGGTGATCTTCAAGGGCGTCAACCGGCACGAGCACCATCCCGACCTCGGCAAAGTGGTGCCGCGCAGTGTCATCGAGCACGAGCTGCGGCTGATGAAGCAGCACAACATCAACGCGATCCGGACCTCGCACTATCCGCCGCATCCCGACCTGCTCGAGCTGGCCGACGAACTCGGCTTCTACGTGATCGACGAATGTGATCTTGAAACCCACGGCTTCGGGATGAACAAGTGGCGGCGTAACCCGGTGGCCGAACCGCAGTGGCGTCCGGCCCTGGTGGAGCGGATGGCCCGGATGGTCAACCGGGACAAGAACCATCCGTCGATCTTCTGCTGGTCGCTGGGCAACGAGTGCGGCACCGGTGACAACCTCAAGGCGATGGCCGACACGGCCCGCAGCATCGATGGATCACGACTGATCCACTACGAGGGCGACTGGGATTCCAGCTACGTCGATCTCTACTCGCGGATGTACGCACCGGTCGACGAAGTGGAGAAGATCGGCCAGGGCATCGAGGACCCGACCACCGATCCGGCCGCGGACGCGCACCGCCGGTCACTGCCCTTCATCCTGTGCGAGTACATCCACGCGATGGGCAACGGCCCGGGTGGGATGACCGAATACGTCGACCTCTTCGAGAAGTATCCGCGGCTGGCCGGCGGCTTCGTCTGGGAATGGCTGGAACACGGCATCCGCAGACACACCGACGACGGCCGGGAGTACTTCGGCTACGGCGGCGACTTCGGTGAGCAGGTACACGACGGCAACTTCGTCATCGACGGTCTGGTCAGCGCCGATCGCGAGCCGCGTCCTGGACTGGTCGATCTGAAGAAGGTGTACGAGCCGGTCCGGATCGAGGTCGACGACAGCTGGTCGACGGCGACCATCACCAACAAGTACGCCTTCACCGGGCTTGATCAGCTGCGCTTCGACTGGTCCGCCGAGGACACCGCCGGCCGGTACGCCGCCGGTGTGCTGTCACCGGTCGCCGTGGCCGCCGGGGATCAGCTGACCATGGTGCTGCCCGACGAGGTCGCAGCGGCGCGGCGGGACGGTGGCGTCCTGACGATCGCCGCCCGGCTTGCCAAGGACACCGCCTGGGCCACCGAAGGACACGAGGTCGCCTGGGGTCAGGCCGGCACACCGGCGGTCGCGGCCCAGCCGGTGTCGGAGAACGTACCGGTCCAACACACCGAGGGTGGACTGCAGCTCGGGCCGGCACTGTTCGATCCGGCGACCGGCCGCATGATCAACTTCGCCGGGACGCCGCTGGACGGGCCACGGCTGAACGTCTGGCGGGCACCCACCGACAATGACAACGGCATGGATCACACCGTGAAGCGACGGACCGCGGCCACCTGGCAGCGGCACCGGCTCGACCTGTTCACCGGGCGGCTGGCCACGATCGCCGAGGTCACCGACGACGACGGGCACGGTTTGGTGATCACCACCCGTTATGCCGCGCCGTCCTACGACCGCTTCATCGACGTGACGATCACCTGGCGCAGTGACGGTGACCGGCTGTCCGCCGCGATCTCCCTCGCGGTCTCCGGTGAGTGGCCGCCGACCCTGCCTCGGATCGGCCTCGACTTCGTCCTCGACGGTGGCTACGACCGGGTGGCCTGGGCGGGCAACGGGCCGGGGCAGAAGTATCCGGACACCGGCCAGGCGGCGCGGCGGGGCTATTTCACCGCCTCGG
The DNA here is from genome assembly GCF_009707365.1 of Microlunatus sp. Gsoil 973. Taxonomy (GTDB): domain Bacteria; phylum Actinomycetota; class Actinomycetes; order Propionibacteriales; family Propionibacteriaceae; genus Microlunatus. The sequence goes on along the minus strand of NZ_CP046122.1, from coordinate 2,746,784 downwards.
TCGATGACCTACAGGTGCCGTACGTACGGCCGCAGGAGAACGGATCGCGGACCGCCCATCGGCTGACGCTGTCCGGTGAGGGACGGGACCTGACGATCAGCGGCGAGGTGTTCTCCTTCGCCGCCCGGCCGTGGTCCCAGGAGGCCCTCACCGCCGCCGAGCACACCATCGACCTGGCGCCCGACGGCAAGGTGCACCTGACGATCGATCATCGACAGCAGGGCATCGGGACGGCCTCCTGCGGGCCGGGCGTGCTGCCGGCGTACACCCTGGATCCGGCGGAGTTGACCGACGCCGACCTGAACTTCACCCTGATCCTCGAGTAACCCGGCCCTTGCCGCACCGGCTGCTGCATCCCGCACCCCGTACACAGGGTGCGGGATGCAGGAAGTGGTGCGGCAACGGGCGGGGTGGTGGCAAGGACGGGGCCCAGACGATGTGGAGGAGCACGACGTGACGAGTGAGTTGATCATCCACCGGCTGTCGACCGGGGAGTCGACAGTGATCCACGCCAGCGAGGAGATCTTCGAGGCCCCGAACTGGTCACCGGACGGCAGCTGGCTGTTGATCAACTCCGGCGGACGGCTCTATCGACTCCCGCCCGCAGGTGGCGAACCACGGTTGATCGACACCGGTGAGCAGGACAAGATCAACAACGACCACTGCATCTCACCCGACGGTCGGACCATCTACTTCTCCAACGGCGACGGCCATCTGTACGCGGTGCCCGCCGAGGGCGGCGATACCCGGCGGATCACCAATGATCATGGATCGGACTTCCAGCACTACCTGCACGGTGTGTCGCCCGACGGAACCACCCTGGCCTACATCGGCGTTGCGCCCGGTCCCGGCGGTGCCCGCACCAGCAACGTCCTCACCATCCCCGCGGCGGGCGGTGCGGACACCCAGCTGACCGACCTGTCGGTCCAGAACGACGGCTGCGAATACACCCCGGACGGCCGACGGATGATGATCAACTCCGAACTCGCCGCCGAAAGCCCGGGACACGCCCAGCTGTTCGAGATCACCCTGCCGGTACGGATGAGTGACGGCAGCGACCTACGCCAGCTGACCTTCGACGAGCGGGTGAACTGGTTCCCCCATCCCTCTCCGGACGGCGCAGTGCTGCTCTACCTCAGCTATCCGCCCGGCACGCAGGGGCATCCGGCGGACAAGGACGTCATCCTGCGGACCCTTCCGCTGGTCGACGGGTCGGTCCCCGAAGCGGCGCAGCCGGTCGACGTGGTCGCATTCCGCGGCGGCCAGGGAACGATCAACGTCAACAGTTGGGCGCCGGACTCCGACCAGTTCGCCTACGTCAGCTACCCGGACTGACCGGACTGCTCGGCCGGGCTGCTCACCCGGCCGGCTCGAGATAGCCGACGTCGGTCCAGCCGATGCTCTGGTTCCCGAACGCTCCGTAATTGGCCAGCGTCCGGCGGGTGGCGACCCGTTCCGGCTTGCCGCGCGGAACGTCGGCCTCCCGGACCTCGACATTGCCCAAGGCGTCCAGGTCGTCGACCTTGCTGGTGTCCTCGCCCAGGCTGTACGCGTCGATCTGGCTGCTGCGCAACGCGGCGAACCGGTCATCGGCGGCGATCACCCGGAAGGTCAGCTGGGAAAGCTTGGGCTTGTCCGCCCACCAGTCGGGATTCGGTGTCTCGATCAGCACGCCGGCATCCCGGCTGACATCGGCGACCCGGAACGGGCCGGCCAGCCAGTCGTTGATCTTGGTCAGCGACGTCCAGCCGTCATTGAAGGTCGTCGGATCACTCACCGACTCCTTCGGCAGGAGGAAGTCGAAGGTCCTCGGCCAGTCGCTGTACGACCCCTTGTAGGTGACGACCACCTGGTCCGGGCTTGTGCCCTGCTTCACCGACGACACCTGCGACATCCGGTCGGTGTTGTTGCACTTGAAGCTGATGTTCTGCCCGTTGCACGCCTGCCAGTCGGCGACGAAGTCCTCGGCGCTGATCGTCCGGCCGCTGTTCCAGGTGGCGTTCGGGCTCAGGGGTGTAGGTGACCACCTGCGGGTTGCCACCCGTGGCGTTCACCGCCGCCAGATAGTCCGGGTTCGGGGTCGGGTTGCCCTGGGCGTCGTAGTCGAAGAGCTGCGGAAGCATCGAGCTCATCACCAGGCGGACCTCTGCCGAGCTGCCGCTGTACAGCGGGTTCCACTGATGTCCGATGGTGTCCACGGGGATCCGCAGTTCGCCGCCGTCGGCCAGCGTTGTCCTGGGTTGTGGGTTGATGTCCGAGGGCGGCGTCCCGGTCGCCGACGGCGAACTGCTCGGCACCTGGGTACCACCGCCGCTGCACGCGGCCGCCGCCGGCAGGACGCCGATCAGCAGGGTCAGCAGCAGCGCTGTCCGGATGTGCCGTGGCACGGTCAGCACGCGTCGTACGAGCGAAAACACACTGGTCCTTCCCGGCCCCTCATCGGGAGCCGACCCTGCATTGTCGTTCAGATCCAGCCTCTGAACCACATCCGCGCCAGCCACTTCGAGTACGGCAGCACCTGATCGGTCAGGATCGGATAGATGTAGCCGAAGTTCACCGCGACCAGGGCGACGAAGGCGCCCGCCACGATCCCGCCGGCCATCCGGGCGCGACGGCTGACCGGATCGCGGGGGATCTTCCCGATCAACAGCCCAAGACACAGTGCGACGGCCATCACCGAGAACGGGATGATGGTGATCGCGTAGAAGAAGAACTGGGGCCGCGAGGTGTATCCGAACCACGGCAGCCAGGAGCTGAGCACGCCGACGATCGGTATCCCGAAGCGCCAGTCCCGGCCGCCGACCCACAGCAGCAGGGCGACCACCAGAGCGATCACCGCACCCCACCAGAGCAATGGTGTGCCGATGCCGCTGATCACGCTGAGGCACTTCTCGCCACCTGGCGGGCAGCCGTGGGTGCCGGGCTTGATGTCGTTGACGGCGTCGATCCCGATGGTTCGCGCGATCACCAGCCAGCCGCCGGGATCGGCGTTGTAGGTGTGGGTCTGATGGTTGATGTACGAGCCGGTGTGGAAGTCGTAGATGTCACGTTGGTCATGCAGCCAGGAGGCGAACGCGCTGCCGAGGATCCGGGTGGTCCAGGCGGTCGGATTGTCCCGGCCCCACTCCCGGTCGTAACCGCCGGAGGTGGCGAACCAACTCACCCAGCTGCCGACGTAGACGATGCCGCCGAGCACGACGACGGAGGCGAACTTGCCCAGGCCGTCCCGGATCAGCGCCAGTCCGGCGGTCCGCTCGGCGCCGGCGAGCCGGCGGGCACCGACGTCCCAAGCCAGGCTGAGGACGCAGAACGCGGCCAGCACGTACACCGCATTCCACTTGGTGCCCAGGCCGAGGCCGAACATCAGCCCGGCGAGCAACTGCCAGGGCCGGACCAGCAGGAGCGGGCCGTAGCCACCGTCGAGATCGGGCTTGCCGGACCGGTGGATGTGGTCGGCCAGCCGGTTGCGGAACCAGTCCCGGTCCGCCGCAAGACAGGCCACACCGGCGACGATGAAGAAGGCCAGGAAGATGTCCAGCAGGGCGATCCGGGACATCACGAACGCCAGCCCGTCGACGGTCAACAACACACCCGCGACGGCGCCGATCAGCGTCGACCGGCTGACCCGGCGGACCAGCCGGATGGTGATCAGCACCAGCAGCGATCCGAAGACCAGGGATGCGACCCGCCAGCCGAACGAGTTCATCCCGAAGATCAGCTCGCCGATGCCGATCAGCAACTTGCCGATCGGCGGATGCACGACGAACTCGGCGCCGTGCTCCGGGCTCGGCAGACCGCCGGCGCGCAGGACGGCGTTGGCGTTGTCGGCCCAGTTCCGTTCGAAGCCGAAGTGCACCAGCGACCAGGCATCCTTCGCGTAGTAGGTCTCGTCGAAGACGATGTAGCGCGGTCGGCCGATGTTGATCAGCCGGATCACGAAGGCGATGACGGTGATGACCAGGGTGGTGACCCACCCGGTCAGCCGGTCGGCCGGCAGCGCCGAGCGCAGTCGCTGTACCGTCGTCGGCTGCGGATCGGGCATCGGCGGCAGCATCACCGCAGCCCCGTGCGGCGCCGGGAACGCAGCAGCCGTCGGTGCCGCCGTCCGGGTTGCCTGATCCGTCACGCGCGCAATATTAGGTGGCAGCGCGGGCCGGCCCTCAGGATCGGATCCCGGCCGGCGCTGACGAACCGGAACCGGCGAGCTGTGCGACCCTGTCGACGTGACCAACCAGACAGCTGTTCCCGACCCGTCGGCAGGAGTAGTCGTGCTGGCCGCGACCCCGATCGGCGACGTCCGGGACGCCAGCCCGCGGCTGGTCGAGGAATTCGGCGCTGCCGACCTGATCGCTGCCGAGGACACCCGCCGGCTGCAGCGCCTGCTGGATCGGCTCGGAGTGTCGACCTCTGCCCGCGTGCTGTCCTATTTCGAGGGCAACGAAGCGGCGCGGACCGGGCAGCTGCTCGAGGCGGCCCGCAACGGCTCCCGCGTCCTGTTGGTCACCGACGCCGGGATGCCGTCGGTGTCCGATCCCGGCTACCGGCTGGTGGCCGCCGCGGTCGAAACCGGCGTCCGGGTTACAGCCGTACCGGGACCATCGGCGGTACTCACGGCGTTGGCGGTCTCGGGGATGCCGGTCGACCGCTTCTGTTTCGAGGGCTTCCTGCCGCGCAAGGCCGGCGAACGGCGCCGCCGACTTGCCGAACTGGCGACCGAACCGCGGACGCTGGTCTTCTTCGAGGCACCGCACCGGACGGCCGCGATGCTGGCCGATCTTGCCGAGGCGTTCGGGGCCGCACGCCCGGCCGCGGTCTGCCGGGAGCTGACCAAGACCTATGAGGAGGTCCGGCGCGGCGGGCTGGCCGAGCTGGCCGACTGGGCGGCCGCGGGCGTACGCGGTGAGGTCACCATCGTCGTCGCCGGAGCACCGGCCGGTGCCGCTGACGAGCGGGACAAGGACGCCGCGGTGGTCGAGATCACCGAACTGGTGGCCGGCGGGATGAAGCTCAAACCGGCCGTCGCGGTGGTCGCCGAGCGGCGGGGTATGGCCAAGAACGCCCTCTACCAGGCGGCCCTCGGGCGGCGGGAGCCCGGCAGGAACGCTCCCTAAGCTGTCCGGGTGACCGAACCACGGGCCAGAGAACGACGCTCCGAGACGACGGAACAGGGACAACGACGCAATCTGCAACGTCCACCGCTGCCCGACCCACTGCCCGCCGCGGTGGTCGACACCCACTGCCATCTCGATGTGGCCGACGGCCGGACCCAGCTGGCACCGGCCGACGCCATCGATCTGGCGGCCCGGGTCGGGATCGACCGGATCGTCCAGGTCGGGTGTGACGTCGAGGGATCGCAGTGGGCCGTCGAGGCGGCTCACACCTGGCCCAGTGTCATCGCCAGCGTCGCCATCCACCCCAACGACGGGGCCAGGCTGGTTCATGATCATGGTCGTGGCGCACTGGATCGGGCGCTGACCGAGATCGACCGGTTGGCGGCTGACGATCAGGTACGCGGTGTGGGGGAGACCGGCCTGGATTACTACCGCACCCGGGACGCCGGCGGTCAGGCGATCCAGCGGGACGCGTTCGCCGCCCAGATCGCGATCGCCGAACGTCATCGGCGGAGCCTGGTGATCCATGACCGTGACGCACACGCCGACGTGCTGGACGTGCTGGACGCCGAGGGCCTTCCGGAGCGGGTGATCTTCCACGCGTTCTCCGGTGATGCCGACTTCGCCAGGGCGTGTCTGGATCGCGGGGCGTACCTGTCCTTCGGCGGCGCGGTGACCTTCAAGAACGCCGGCCCGTTACGGGAGGCGCTGGCGATCGCACCGCTGGATCGGATCGTCACCGAGACCGATGCGCCGTACCTGACGCCGGAGCCGTACCGCGGTCGGCCGAACGCCTCCTATCTGATCCCGCACACCGCCCGGTTGATCGCCGCCGTCCGGCAACAGGACCTGGAGACGGTGTGCCGGGCGCTCGGCGAGAACGCCACCGCGGCCTTCGGTGGCAGCTGGCCGTCCCGGACGCTCTCCGAGGGGGCCTGAGATGGAGTTCTCCGAGGTGGTCCGGCGCCGCCGGATGGTCCGCGACTACGACCCGGACCGGCCGCTGCCCGACGGTCTGCTCGACCGGCTGGTCGACGTCGGCTTGCGCGCGCCGACCGCCGGCTTCACCCAGGGCGTGTCGTTCCTGATCCTCGACCGGGACGCCGATCGGGACCGGTTCTGGACGGTGACCAGCGGGGACGGCGAACCGGACAGTTGGTTGCGCGGCATGCGCACCGCACCCGGTCTGATCCTGCTGCTCGCCTCCGCGGACGCCTACCTCGACCGGTACGCGCTGGCCGACAAGGGTTGGACGGAGCGGTCGGTCGAACCGTGGACGGCGCCGTACTGGTTCGTCGATGCCGGGATGGCGGGGATGGCGATCCTGTACGCCGCCGTCGACGCCGATCCTCAGGGCCGGATCGGTGCCTGTTTCTTCGGCGTCCCCGCCGATCGCGTCGAGCGGGTCCGGGAGACCTTCGGCATCCCCGCGGAGCAGTACGTCGTCGGCGTGGTCAGCGTAGGCCACCGGGCCGCCGGGGAGCGCCAGTCCGGATCGCCGCGGAGCCGACGCCGACAGCCACGCGAGGCACTCGTCCATCGCGGCAACTGGCGTACACCCAAGGATTGACCAGGATTTCCTCGGAATTATGTGACATATATCGCAGGTCTCGCCTGCACGCCCATTCCGGACTGGCTTCGAAAATCACGGGCCGTTATAGTCCCGTGACGTTGCCGACGCCTAATCGTTATGGAGAGACGTGCGCAAGATCATCCCAGTCGTGGTCGCAGGGGCAGTGGCCGCCGTAGCTTCCGGTGGCACCTTCGCCTACGCAACCGCCGACAAACAGGTGACCCTGTCGATCGACGGACACCAGCAGACCGTCAACACGTTCTCCCGCACCGTCGACGGACTGCTCGAGTCGCGGGGAATCGCCGTCGGCACGCATGACGAGGTCGCACCGGGTCCCGACACCAAGCTCACCGAAGGCACCGAGATCGCCGTCCGCTACGGCCGCCAGGTGAGCATCGATCTGGACGGACAGAAGAAGACGTTCTGGACGACGGCCCGTTCGGTCAGCGAAGCGATGAACCTGGCCGGCATCGACAGCGACGGCGCCGACCTGTCCACCAGCCGCAGCCAGACCATCGGCCGGCAGGGCTTGGACTTCACCGTCAACACCTCCAAGCACATCACCATCACCGTGGCCGGCAAGAAGAAGACGCTCACCACGACGGCGACAACGGTCGGTGAGGCGCTTCACGCGGCCAAGATCAAGGTCGACAGCGACGACAAGGTGTCGCAGGATCTTGACGCTTCCCTCGATCCGAACACCAAGATCACCGTCACCACCTACGAGACGAAGAAGATCACCAGGACCAGGTCGGTCGACTTCGACATCGTCTACCGGAACACCAAGAAGCTCACCCAAGGACATCGCAGGACCAAGGTCGCCGGCGTCGATGGCGTCCGCACGAAGGTCTACAAGATCACGTTGGTCAACGGTGAACAGCGCGGCGACCGGAAGCTGGTCTCGAGCAAGATCACCAAGCAGCCGGTCGATCAGGTCGTGTTGCAGGGCACGAAGCAGCCCAAGCAGGCCAGCAGCTCGAGTAACAACTCCAGTAACAACTCGGGTGGTTCAGCCAGCTCGGGCGGCAGCGCGCCCGCCGTCGCATCGGGCAGTGTCTGGGACCGCATCGCCCAGTGCGAGTCCGGCGGCAACTGGCACATCAACACGGGCAACGGCTTCTACGGCGGACTGCAGTTCACCCTGTCCACCTGGCGTGGCTACGGCGGCAGCGGAATGCCGCAGGACGCCAGCCGCGAGCAGCAGATCGCCGTCGCCGAGCGGGTCCAGGCTGCGCAGGGCTGGGGAGCCTGGCCGGTCTGCAGTCAGAAAGCCGGCGTCTACTGACCCGGCTGCTCGACCCGACAGCTGTTCGCGAACTCGCCGCCCGGCTCGACCTGCGGCCGACCAAACAGCGCGGCCAGAATTTCGTCACCGACGCCAACACCGTGCGGCGCATCGTCCAGCTGGCCGGCGTACGGCCCGAGGACACGGTCCTCGAGGTCGGGCCCGGCCTCGGATCACTGACCCTGGCGCTGCTGGAGGTCGCCGGCCGGGTGGTCGCGGTCGAGATCGACCCGCTGCTGGCCGGCGCACTTCCGGCCACCGTCGCAGCGCGGGCAGCCGACCGGGCAGCCGCACTCGATGTCGTCGAGGCCGACGCGATGCGGGTCACCGAACTGCCCGCCGAACCGACCATCGTCGTCGCGAACCTGCCCTATAACGTCTCGGTACCGGTGCTGCTGCACCTGCTCGCCACCTTCCCCGGCTGGGGCCGCGGACTGGTGATGGTGCAGTCCGAGGTCGCCGACCGGTTGGTCGCCCGACCCGGATCGAAGATCTACGGCGTGCCGTCGGTCAAGATGGCCTGGTACGCGAACACGGCGCGAGTCGGATCGGTGCCACCGCGGGTGTTCTGGCCGGTTCCGAACGTCGAATCCGGGCTCGTGGCGATCGAGCGGATCGACCCGCCTGCAACGACGGCCACCCGCGGCCAGGTGTTCGCCGTCGTCGACGCCGCGTTCGGCCAGCGCCGCAAGATGTTGCGTGCGGCCCTGTCCGGACTCGCCGGATCCTCGGCCGCCGCAAGCACGGCACTGGAGGCCGCCGGGGTCGACCCGACCGCCCGTGGCGAGACACTGACCGTCGAGCAGTTCGCCCGGATCGCCGAGCTGCTCCCGTCGCAGCGATGACGCCCGCGCCCCACCCGATACGCTCGCGGGTGTGGCTGAGCCGATCCTCCCCGGTCCGCTGGCTGTCCGCGTGCGGGCGCCCGCCAAGATCAATCTGACCCTCCGGGTCGGTCGTCCACGGCCGGACGGCTTTCATCCGCTCGCCACGGTCTACCAGGCCGTTTCGCTGTACGAGGAGGTCACCGCGAGCCCTGCCGATCCCGGAGTGATCGAGGTCAGGGTGACCGGTGAGGGGGCGGAGCAGGTGCCGGCCGATGATCACAATCTCGCCCACCGCGCCGCCCGTCTGCTGGCGTACCAGATCGGCGAACCGCTCGGCGTGACCTTGCGGATCGAGAAGGCGGTGCCGGTCGCCGCCGGTCTGGCCGGCGGGTCCGCCGACGCCGCCGCGACCCTGGTTGCCTGCTCGCTGCTCTGGGGGCTCGGCCTCGACCATCAGGACCTGCTGCCGCTGGCTGCCGAACTCGGCTCGGACGTCCCCTTCGCCCTGCTGGGTGGTACGGCGGTCGGCAGCGGGCGCGGGGAGAGCGTCGCACCGGCACTGGCCCGGGGCAACTATCACTGGGTCCTGGCCTTCGCCGACGGCGGCCTCCCCACCCCGGCGGTGTATCGCCGCTATGACGAGCTCGGGCCGACGCCGCCGGATCCGTTCGAGGTGTCGGCCGGACTGATGAACGCGCTGCGCAACGGTGACGCCGAGCAGCTCGGCCGGGAGTTGATCAACGATCTGCAGGCGCCCGCACTTGATCTGATGCCGTCGCTGCGCAAGCTGGTCGAGGCGGCCGAGGAGTATCGGGCACTGGGGGTCGTCGTCTCCGGCTCCGGCCCGACGGTCGCCTTTCTCGTTGCGAGCCAGGCCGACGCCGTCGATCTGACTGTTGCGCTGTCCGCCTCGGGACTGTGCCGATCAGCCCGCTATGTCACCGGACCGGTCACCGGCGCCCGTGTCCTTCCCACCTGACTTGTTCTGACGCCCAACAAGACTTTCCGTAGGCTGTGCGTCCATGCAGACCCCGGCCGGTCGGTTGATCAGACGCCTGACTCCCCGCGATCCCGCCGAGCAGGGGCGGGTGTCGACCAATCTCGAACTGCTCACCGATCTCTGTTTCGTCGTTGCCGTCTCCCAGGCGGCCTCCCAGCTGCACCACTTCGTGGCCGAGGGCGAGATCGGCCACGGTGTCGTCGGGTTCCTGATGGCGTTCTTCGCCATCTGGTGGACCTGGCTGAACTTCACCTGGTTCGCCTCGGCCTACGACAACGACGATGTGCTCTACCGGCTGCTGACGATCCTGCAGATCGTCGGCTCACTGGTGATCGCCGCGGGCGTGCCGGCGATGTTCGACGACCGGCTGACCCTGGTGGTGATCGGCTACGCGATCATGCGTCGCGCTGGTGATCCAGTGGTTGCGCGCCGCCCGTCATGATCGGGTGCATGCTGTGGCCTGCCGACGGTACGCGGTCGGCATCGCTTTCGCCCAGCTGCTGTGGGTCTCGTTGCTGGCTTTCCCTGCGTCGGCTGTCCCGATGATCTTTCCGTTCTTCGTGCTGGTCGAGATCGCCGTCCCGCTGTGGGCCGAGCATGCGACGCCGACCACCTGGCATCCGCACCATGTCGCCGAACGGTACGGCCTCTTCTACATCATCGTTCTCGGCGAAGTGATCTTCTCGACCCTGAACTCGATCCAGGATGCCTTCAACTCCTCCGGCCTGATCACCGGTGCGGCAGGTGAACCGGGACGGGCCGAGGCGCCGTGGTCTGTGCTCATCGTCGCGGGCGCCGGTGTCGGCATCGTCTTCAGCCTGTGGTGGTTGTACTTCTCCCGCAGCGCCGGCAGCCACCTGGAGGGCCGGGAGAGCGGAACCCACTCCTTCGTCTGGGGCTACGGGCACTACCTGATCTTCGCCGCGACGGCCGCGATCGGTGCCGGACTGGACGCCCGGATCGACTACCGGCACGATCGCGAGATCGACGCCGTCGCGTCGGCGGCGTTGATCACGGTTGCGGTCGCCGTGCTGTTGGCGATGATCTGGGCCCTGCATCTACGCTTCCACGACAGCTCCTGGCGGACAACGGTGCCGTTCGGTGTGGCGATCCTCCTGGTGCTGCTCGCCACCGTGCTGCCCGGGGCGGAGCTGATCGTCGCCGGTGTCCTGGTGCTGCTGTTGATCATCGAGATCCCGCTGGCCGGGCTGGCAGCAACCGAACACTGACCCCCGCGGGCCGGTCAGCCGAGCAGGGGGTGCTGCGCCGGACGATGTCCCTACCGGGCTCGCCGAATTCCAGCACGACCAACTCGTTCTCACCCGCCCGCCAGAAGGGTGCCGGGGCGTACAACGTCTGCTGCGGGCCGGCCGGATTCCAGTAGCGGCCGAGGTTGACGCCGTTCAGGTAGAGATAGCCGTGCTGCCAGCCGGGCAGGTGCAGATGGGCGTCAGCAACCTCCTCGACCTCGACCACGGCGCGGTGGAAACCCGGTCCGGACCCGTTCGGTCGCCACTGACCAAGATCAGGAAGCTCGGTGAGATCCAGGGCGGACTGTTCGTAGCCGAAGAGTTGCTGATGTTCCAGCCTGATCCCAGACACACCCTTGCCGGTCCCCAGGTACGGCCCGAAGTTCACCCGACCCAATGACCAGACGGTGACGTCAAGATCATGATCACCCGGGCCGACGTCGACGGCGATTTGCTGCGACGCCGCGTCGGCGAACCCCGGGTCGAGGCCGGCGATGCCGAGGCGGCCCACGAGTTCGCCGTCCAACCGCAGTTCGGCGAGATCGGCTAGACCGGTGACCGAGAGCCGTCCGCTGATCGGCCCGGCGATCGTGGTCCGGTAGCGCACCACGCCGTGGTGCAGGCCGAGCAGTTCGAAGCTGTCGGGCACGGGCGCCGGTACGGCATCGAGATGATCGAGGATCCGGTGCAGGCCGACGAAGCCACCGACGGTCACCGTGGCTTCCGGCTGCACCAACGGCTCGGCGGGCGGTTCGGGCGGCTGCGTGCCGGTGTGCTCGGTGATCACGGCGCGGAAGGCATGGAACTTTCCGGTCAGCCGGCCGTCCTCGGCGATCGGCGCGTCGTAGTCGTAGCTGGTGACGGTGGGCTGCAGCCGGCCGTCGGGTCCGGCGTTCGCGCCGGCCCATGGTCCGAAGTTGGTGCCGCCGTGCGCCATGTAGAGATTGACCGAACGGCCGGCGGCCAGCATGCCGGCGAGCTCGTCGGCCGCGCTGTCGCCGGTGCGCGTGTGATGTGGCTCGCCGTGATGATCGAACCAGCCGTTCCAGAACTCCATACACATTCCCGGTGTGCCCGGTCTGACCCGCGCCAGAAGGCCGAACGCCTCCTGCTGTCGGGAGCCGAAGTTGATCGTGGCGAAGGTGTCGGGGAGCGTCCCGCCGGAGAGCATCAGTTCACTCGGACCGTCGGAGGTGAAGAGCAGCACCGTGACACCGCGCTCGATCAGCCCGTCGCGCAGATGCTCCAGATACTGGTGATCATCGCCGAAACTGCCGTACTCGTTCTCCACCTGGACACTGATCACCCGGCCGCCCCGATCGGCCTGCCGGCGGACGATGATCGGCAGCAGCTGGTCGAACCAGCGGTCGACATGATCAAGATAGGCCGGATCGCTGGTCCGTAGTGCCCTGGCCGCACGATGATCGGCCAACAGCCAGGCCGGCAAGCCGCCGTTGTCCCACTCGGCGCAGATGTACGGCCCGGGCCGGACGATGACGTCCAGGTCGAGGCTTGCCGCCAGGTCGAGGAACCGGCCGAGGTCGCGCATCCCGGTGAAGTCGGCGGGCCGGTCAGCCCACGGCTGGTGGAAGTTCCAGGCGACATAGGTCTCGACGGTGTTGCAGCCCAGCGCCCTCACCCGGAGCAGCCGGTCCTCCCACAGTCGGTCAGCGATCCGGAAGTAGTGCACGGCACCGGAGATGATCTGGTGCGGTATGCCGTTGCGCAGAAAACGATCTTGGTCGATGGTCAGCTCGACGCGGCTCTGGGTCACAGCGCGAGCGTAGCGATCCCCCGGGGAATCAGCCCGAGATCTCGTACGGAGCCGTCAACTGGCGCAACGCCTCGGCAAGCTGGTCCCGCTGCGCCGACGGGAGCACCGACAGGATCTCCTGCTCGGCCGTCAGCAGATCGCTGATCGCCGCATCCACCGCCTCCCGGCCGATCCGGGTCAGCCGGACCAGTACACCGCGCCGGTCGTCGGGATGATCGGTCCTGGTCACCAGACCACGAGCGACGAGACGATCGACGCGGTTGGTCATCGTGCCCGAGGTGACCATGGTCTCCCGCAGCAACTGCCCGGGACTGAGCTGATACGGCTCACCGGACCGGCGGAGCGCCGCCAACACGTCGAACTCCCACGGCTCCAGGTCATGCCGGGCGAACGCCCTCCGGCGGTGCCGGTCCAGGTAGTGGGCCAGCCGGGTGACCCGGGACAGCACCTGCATCGGTGACGGATCGAGATCCGGCCGCTCCCGCGCCCAGGCCTGGACGAGGCTGTCGACCTCGTCGCGCGGGGCCGCACCCGCCGGTGCCTCGTCCTCGGACATGCGGGGATTCTAATCAAGACTCTTGACGTCGAGACTCCATCGGCAGGTCACTCGACGGTTCCGGCCGGCGCCAGGTAAGGATGCATCATGCCCACCAGCTCCTCCTCGCCGTTCCCGACCGCCGAGTGTGACGTCGTGCTGCAGGGCGGCACGGCGTCCGGCGTGATCTATCCCCGAGCCCTGGCCGCATTGGCCTCCCGGTACCGACTGCGCGGCATCGGCGGCACGTCAGCGGGGGCGATGGCTGCCGGCGTCGCCGCAGCAGCCGAGTACGGGCGGTCGACCGGCCGCGGAGGCTTCGACCTGTTCCAGACCATTCCCGAGGAGTTGGGCAACGGCCGGCTGCGGCGCCTCTTCCAGCCCGAACCCTCGACCGGGGCATTGCTCGAGGTGCTGCTTGCCGCAACCGGCGGCGACCGTCCCGACGGACGGTCTCCCCGCAGCCGGATCGCCGGGGCGCTGGCGGCGGCGATCCGCGGCTACCCCGTGACCGCAGTGGCCGGAGCGTCGCCGGGCGTCGCGCTGATCCTGATCGGCGCCCTCGGCGCGGGACCCTTGGCGATCGTCTTCGGCGGCCTGCTGCTGATCAGCCTGCTTCCCTCGGCGCTGATCGCGCGGATTCTGGTCAACCTGACCCGTGACGTGCCGGACAACTCCTTCGGCATGTGCACCGGGCTGACCCGTCCCGGGTCGGAGCCGGCGCTGACCGACTGGTTGCACACCAAGATCAACACCGCCGCGGGGCTGGACCCTGAGGGTCCGCCGTTGACCTTCGGCCAGTTGTGGACCGCCGGCGCGGACGCCGATCCCGGGCTGCTGCACCAGGCGATCGCGGAGGCGCTGACCGATCCGCAGCGCCGTGCCGTCGACCTGCGGGTGATGACCACGTGTCTCAGCGAGTCCCGGCCCTACGAGCTGCCCTTCGCGGCAAGCCGGTTCTTCTATGACGTCAACGAATGGCGCCGACTTTTCCCACGGCCGGTGATGGACGTCCTGGAGGCGGCACCGGAGCCGCGCACTCCCGAGGACGCCGAACCGGCGGCCTGGCACGCCGACCGCGACCGGGCGATCGAACACTCCCCGGGGCTGCGCCGGTTGCCTGATGCCGAACACCTGCCGGTGATCGTCGCGGTCCGGATGTCACTGAGCATGCCGCTGGTGATCTCCGCCGTCCCGTTGTGGGTCATCGAGCGGACCGAACAGGGCCCGGACCCGCGCCTCGACCCGACCGGTCCGCGGCGTTTCGTCAAGGTCTGGTTCTCCGACGGCGGACTGTCCAGCAACTTCCCGGTGCAGATCTTCGACGCCGCGCTGCCCACCCGACCGTCGTTCGCGATCAATCTGCAGTCCTTCCCGCCCGGTGCCCACCCGGCCACCGACGAGGCGGGCAACGTGGAATGGGCGCACGGCAACCGGGACGGGCTGGCACCCAAGATCGCCAGCTGGTCCAGCCGAGGGTTCGGCGCCATCGCCGGTTTCCTCAGCGCCATCTACACCTCCTCCAGCAGTTGGCAGGACACCACCCAGCTGAACTTTCCCGGTTTCCGCGATCGGATCGTCCGGGTGCTGCAGACCAAGCGGGAGGGCGGCATCAACCTGGCGATGAGCGAGGAGACCATCCAGCGACTGGCCGAGCGGGGCGAGTACGCGGCGCGGGCGATCACGGACCAGTTCAGCCAACCGCACTACCCGCCCATCGTCGACGGCCATCCGACGATGACGGGCTGGGACAACCACCGATGGGTACGCTTCCGGGCGCTGTTGTCGGTGCTTCCCGCCTGGGCCGGTTCGTACGGCCGAGGGCGGGCGGTGCTGGACGATGCGCTGGCCGAGGACCCACCCAGCTTCCCGTTCAGTTCGGCCGAGGAACGGGCACTCGCCGAGGAGATCGACGGCCTGATGCAGCGGCTGGCGCAGGTGGTCACCGACGCTGATCCGGAGGCGCTCGCCGCGCTCACCAGCCGCCCGGTGCCGGTCGGCGTGATCCGCCGGATGCCGCAGATCTGAGGTGTGGCGGACCAGCGATCCGCCGTTGTCGACCGGTCCCGGCGCGGCCCCGACTCGCCGTGGGCGGGCTGAGGGTGCCAGGATGCGACACGGCATCTCGAATGCGTAACCTTGGTGCCTGGCCGGTTCTTGCGATTGGCCGATCCCCGGTTGGTCTGTCGGCAGGGCCCGCCTGACTTTGAATCAGGATTAGCGACGTAGGTTCGACTCCTACCCGGGGAGCAGACCCGCGACCACGACGGCGCGGGGAGGACAGCCGCAGGCAGCGATCACAGAGGAGTTCGGGTGACCACATCCTCCGAGTCGATCAGTCCGACGGAGCCGGTCGCAGCGGTGATCGTCCTGGCCGCCGGTGGCGGCACCCGAATGAAGTCGACACGATCCAAGCTGCTTCACGACATCGCCGGTCGTCCACTCATCGCCCACGCCATCAACGCCGCGGAGACGGTCCCGTCACAACACCTGCTCGTGGTGGTCGGAGTGATGGCCGATCAGGTCGAGCCGGCACTGGCCCAGATCGCACCGAACGTCCACATCGTCCGGCAGACCGATGACGCCTACGGCACCGGGCACGCGGTGCGCTGCGCGGTGGAGGTCCTGGGCGACCTGCAGGGCGAGATCGTGGTGACCATGGGCGACAGCCCGATGCTGAGCGGAGAGACGCTGCACGGCCTGGTCGGTCATCATCGGGCCGAGCAGAACGCGGTGACAGTGCTCACCGCCCACGTTCCCGATCCGACCGGCTACGGACGGATCGTCCGGGACGGGACGGGGGCCGTCGTCCGGATCGTCGAACACAAGGACGCCACCCAGGACGAGCGGGCCATCGACGAGATCAACTCCGGCGTATTCGTCTTCGACGCGGCTGCTCTGGTCGACGGCCTGTCCCGGTTGACCACCGCCAACTCCCAGGGCGAGTACTACCTCACCGACCTTCCCGACCTCGTCCAACAGCGGGGCCATCGGGTCGGCGCCTACGTCACCGAGGATCTCTGGGAGGTCGAGGGCGTCAACACCCGGGTCCAGCTGGCCGCGATGAGCCGGGAACTGAACCGCCGCATCTGTGAACACTGGATGCTCGAAGGAGTCACCATCCTCGACCCGGCGACCACCTGGATCCACGCCGACGTCGACCTCGCTCCCGACGTCACCCTGCTGCCCGGGACCAGCCTGGAGGGCGCGACAGTGGTCGGCTCGGGTTCGGTGATCGGGCCGGACACCACACTGCGCGACGTCGAGATCGGTGAGGACGCCACCGTCTGTCGGACCCATGGATCCCTCGCTGTCATCGGCGCCAGGACCAACGTCGGACCGTACGCCTATCTCCGGCCCGGCACCGTGCTGGAGGCCGAGGGCAAGATCGGCACCTTCGTCGAGACCAAGAACGCCAAGATCGGGCGGGGCGCCAAGGTGCCCCATCTCAGCTACGCCGGGGACGCCGAGATCGGCGAGGGCGCCAACATCGGCGCCGGGACGATCTTCGCCAACTACGACGGTGTCGACAAGCACCACAGCAGCGTCGGCCGGTTCACTTTCATCGGCAGCGACACGGTCCTGGTCGCTCCGGTGCAGATTGCCGACGGCGCGTATGTGGCGGCCGGCTCGGCGATCACCGATGATGTTGCTGCAGGCGAACTCGGCATCGCCCGGGGCCGGCAGCACAATTCGTCTGGTTGGGTGCTACGCAACCGGGCTGGCACCAGGACCGCTGAGGCGGCCGAGGCAGCTGCTGACAGCGACAGGGGAGACCACTGATGACCGGAGTGCTCAAGCCGAACAACAAGCACCTGATGTTGTTCACCGGGCGGGCCTATCCGGAGCTGGCACGGGAGATCGCCGACCTGATGAAGGTCGAACTGGTCCCGACCCGTGCCCTGGCCTACGCCAACTCCGAGATCTACGTCCGCTTCGAGGAATCGGTCCGCGGCAGTGATGCGTTCGTCATCCAGTCCCACTGCGCTCCGGTCAACGAATGGGTGATGGAGCAGTTGATCATGGTCGACGCGCTCAAGCGGGCGTCGGCCAAGCGGATCACCGTTGTCGCCCCGTTCTATCCGTACGCCCGCCAGGACAAGAAGCACGCCGGACGGGAGCCGATCTCCGCCCGGTTGATCGCAGACCTGTACAAGACGGCGGGCGCGGACCGGATCATGTCGGTCGACCTGCACGCCGCCCAGATCCAGGGATTCTTCGACGGACCGGTCGATCATCTGTGGGCGCTGCCGGTGCTCGCCGACTACGTCAAGAGCCAGTACAACAGCGCGGAGATGACCATCGTCTCCCCGGACGCCGGCCGCGTCCGGTTGGCCGACATGTGGAGCGACCAGCTCGGCGCACCGCTGGCCATCATCCACAAACGTCGCGATCCGAACGTCGCCAACACCGTTGCGGTCCACGAAGTGGTCGGCGACGTCCGCGGCCGGGTCTGCCTGCTGGTCGACGACATGATCGACACCGCGGGAACGATCTGCCAGGCCGGCGAAGCGCTGATCGCCCGGGGCGCGAAGTCGGTGATCGCCGCGGCAACCCACCCGGTGCTCTCCGGCCCGGCCATCGATCGGCTCACCAACTCGATGTTCGAAGAGGTGATCGTCACCAACACGCTGCCGATCCCGGCGGAACGCCAGTTCGGCAAGCTCACGGTGTTGTCGATCGCGCCGCTGATCTCGCGGGCGATCCAGGAGGTCTTCGAGGACGGCTCGGTCACCTCGCTCTTCAACGGGCACTCCTGATCCGCGGACGCGCCCGGGGGTCCGGCGACACGGATTGGTGTCGGTGGGGGCGATTCGCTAGGCTGTGACGGTTGCCTCGGCGAGGGTCGGATCGACCGTGATCGACTGGGTTCTGCTGCATCGCGCTCTGTGATGCCGGCTGTCCATCCTCCCGGGCACGCCGAGACACACACATCTTTGAGTTCGAGGAGTTAGTTCCGTGGCCGAGGTCAAGCTCACCGCCGAATTGCGTACCGAATTCGGCAAGGGTGCAGCCCGCCGTATTCGTCGTGCCGACAAGATCCCCGCTGTCCTGTACGGGCACGGTACGGATCCCGTTCACATCACCCTGCCGGGCCACGAGACCCTGATGGCGCTCCGCGAGCACAACGCGCTGCTGACCATCGACGTCGACGGCGACTCCCGGTTGGCGCTGCCCAAGCAGGTCCAGCGCGATCCGCTGAAGGGATTCATCGAGCACGTCGACCTACTGATCGTCCGCCGCGGTGAGAAGGTCACGGTCGACGTCACCATTCACACCGAGGGTGAGGCCCAGCCGGAGACCATCGTCGTTGTCGATCGCAACGAGATCGCGGTCGAGGCCGAGGCGACCCACATCCCCGAGGGCATCACCGTTTCGGTCGAGGGCCTCGAGGCCGGCGCCCAGATCCTGGCCCAGGACGTGTCGCTTCCCGAGGGCACCACGCTGGCGATCGATCCCGAGACCCTGATCGTCAGCGTCTCCGCGGCCCGGGTCGAGGCCGAGGAACCGGCCGAGGGCGAGGGCGCCGAGGGTGGGTCCGAGGCCGCCGAAGCTGCCGCCGAGGACGCATCCGAGTCCTGAGCTGGGGCTGACCAAGCCAAGATCATCAGTCGACCATCCGGAAGCCGAAACCGATGTGGCTCGTCGCCGGCCTGGGCAATCCGGGCCCCGGCTATGCGATGCACCGCCACAACATCGGCTTCCGGGTGGTCGACGAGCTGTGTCGCCGGATCGGCGGCAGATTCTCCGCACCGGCCAGGATGCGGGCCGAGATCGCCGAGGGCAGGCTCGGTCCGCCGGGGAGCGACGGCGCCAGGCTGGTGCTGCTGAAATCCCGCACCTTCATGAACGACACCGGTGCGGCGTTGGCCAAGTCCACCGCCTACTACAAGATCAAACCGGACCGGCTGATCGTCGTCCACGACGAACTTGATCTTGATCTCGGCAGGATGCGGGTCAAGCACGGCGGCGGCGACAACGGCCACAACGGCCTGAAGTCGATCCGCAAGTCGCTCAACACCGGGGACTACTACCGGATCCGTGTCGGCGTCGGCCGCCCGCCCGGTCGCCAGGATCCTGCCGACTTCCTGCTCAGCAACTTTCCTGCCCGGGAGCGCGACGACGTGGAGATCCAGATCGCCCGCGCCGCCGACGCCGTGGAGTCCTTGATCATCAACGGCCTGGATCGCACCCAGAGCGCCTTCAACTCCTGACCCGCCGGTGCGGTCGGCTGACCTCGGTCTGCGATGCTGGCCGCCATGTCGCTGCACGATGTGTTGGCCGAGATCGCCGACGAACGCGCCCGCCAGGATGCCCGCTGGGGCGAACAGAACCATCCGGACGGCACCGGGGCGGCGTACGGGTTGAACATGGTGCCCGAGCTGACGGCGGAGTTCGCCAAGCAGCGCTGTGACGCTGCCTTCGCTCGCGGTCTCGGAACCTGGGAACACATCCTGTACGAGGAGTTCTGCGAGGCGATGGCCGAGGACGACCCCGACCGGCTGCGCGCAGAGTTGGTGCAGACCGCAGCCGTTGCCGTGCACTGGATCGAGGCCCTCGACCTGCGGCGGGCGGAGTCGTCACGGATCGGTGAGCCGGATGTGAGGTGATCGTGACCCTCGGGTGTCTGCGGTGATCCGTGCGGCGCCTAACGTCGGTCGGGACAACACAAGGAGGAGTTGTCACCACCGAACGGGGGAAATCATGATCAAGAAATTCATCGGAGCATCCGCCGCCGCACTGGCCGTCGCGGCGGGATCCATCGCCTGGGCAGCGGCTCCTGCCTCGGCGGCGGGGGGCGACGGCAAGGTGATCTCCAAGACCAACCTGGTCGTCCGTCACGCACCGAGCACCCATGCCAAGTCGGTCGGCTCGATCAAGCCGGGCAAGGTCATTCCGCTGTCCTGCAAGGTCACCGGCACGAACGTCGACGGGAACAACCGCTGGTATCTGTTGCCGGGAAGCGACTCGCCCGAGTGGGTGTCCGCCCGCTATATCCAGAACATCGGCAGCGCTCCGGGCTGGTGCGGGAACGACGAACGGTTCGTCGGCCGGACCACGGCCACGGTGACCCGGCGGGTGGCACCGAACACCGCCGATGCGAGTGCGGGGTCCTACGCCAAGGGCGCCGGGGTCGACATCATCTGCAAGGCCAGTGCACAGAACATCGACGGCAACAAGATCTGGTACTGGACGACCAATCACCAGTGGGTGTCGGCGCGTTACGTCAGCAACGTCGGCCGCGCGCCGAACTGGTGCGTCGAGTTCTGACCCGACGACCGCGGCAGTCCGCGACAACCGAGGAGACCAGGGCCGCCTGATCCGACGTAGCGGTCCCCTGGGGACGACGACCCCGACGGGCTGCAGAGCCCCCGTCGGCGTCGTCATGCGTGGTGCCGACGTCGTCGGTGTCCGCGTGCTGTCAGGGCTTCCGGACAACGAACAGCACGCCCCGCCGGTCCGGGACGACCCTGACCGTGTCGAATCCGGGCCATCCGGCCGCGGCCACTTCCGCCGCGGAGCGGGGCAGGGCGATCCGCCGGTCCGGCGACGGCAGCAACCCGGCGAACGCTGGACCCGGGCGGAATCGATCACCCTACGGCAGCGTGAAGGCGGCGATCCCGCCCGACGCAGGACGCGTACCCAGTCGGCGAAGGCGGTCAGACCCAGGAAGTGCAGCGTCGACGCGCAGAGCAGCAGGTCGGCCGATCCGTCCTCGGCCGGAAACGGAACGGCCCGCGCGCATGCCCAGTCGACTCGCCCGCGAGTTCGTCGAAGGCCTCGGCCGCGGCAGAATGTGGCATAGGACCATCAGAACGTACTCACCAGAACGTACGGAGTAGGCTGTTTTGGTGACCCTTGCGGGACTCATTGATCTCATTCTCCAAGAACCCACCATCTCCGAGACCGTCGGTGATGCGCGCTCGCATACCGTCAACGCGCTCGATCTGACCATGCCGCCGCCGATGCGGCCGCTGTTCGCCGCATCGCTGGCCGCCCGGGCCGAACGGGGCGGCGCCGACACGACGGTGCTGCTGGTCACCTCGACCTACCGCGAGGCCGAGGACGTCACCGAGACGCTGCAATGCCTGCTTGGCCCCGAGGAAGTCGCCTACTACCCGGCCTGGGAGACCCTGCCGCACGAGCGCCTCAGTCCCCGCTCCGACACCGTCGGCCGTCGGCTGTCGGTGCTGCGCCGGCTGGTGCACCCCGAGGACTTCGGCGACACCCGGCTCAAGGTGGTCGTGGCTCCGATCCGGAGCGTTCTCCAGCCGCAGGTCAAGGGCCTGGCAGATCTCAAGCCGGTCCACCTGCGCAAGGGGGAGGACTTCGACATCGGCGACCTTGCCCAGGCACTGGTCGACGCCGCCTATGTCCGGGTCGATCTGGTGGAGCGGCGCGGCGAGTTCGCCGTCCGCGGCGGCATCGTCGACATCTTCCCTCCGACCGAGGAACACCCCGTCCGGATCGACTTCTTCGGCGACACCGTCGACGAGATCCGTTACTTCGCCGTCGCGGACCAGCGATCCTCCGACGAGGTGATCGAGGAGGTCACCGCGTCGCCGTGCCGGGAACTGCTGCTCACCGATCAGGTCAAGCAACGTGCCGCGCAGTTGATGGATGATCATCCCGAACTGTCGGAGATGCTCGAGCGTATCGCCCAGGGTCACGCGGTCGAGGGCATGGAATCGCTGTCGCCGGCCCTGGTCGACGGCATGGAGCTGCTCATCGATCTGCTGCCGGTCGGCACTCACATCCTGGTTGCCGACCCGGAGTTGGTACGCACCCGGTCCGCCGATCTGGTCAAGACCAGTGAGGAGTTCCTCGGCGCATCCTGGGCGGCGGCCGCAGGCGGCGGTAAGGCACCGATCGATCTCGGTTCGTCGGCCTACCGGCCACTCGGTGAGATCCGCGAGCATGCCATCGATCGCGGGTTGGCCTGGTGGACGCTTTCCCCGTTCAGCGCAGGCCCGGAGTCATCGGACCGCTCCGCGCTGTCCGGGCCGATCCGTACCGAAGAGGGCGAGATCATCGACTTCTCGTCGGCGGTGAGCACCAGCGGCGTCGAATCCCGTACCGTCTCGGCCCGGGTCCCGGAATCGCGCCCGGGCGACGCGGAGAAGTCGATCACCGAGATCGGTGATCATGCCCGCGACGGTTGGCGCGTCGTGCTCGTCGCCGAGGGCAAGGGCACCGCACAGCGGATGGTGCAGATGCTCGGTGAGGCCGACATCCCGGCCAAGCTGATCGAGGAGCTGACCGCCCAGCCCGAACCGCAGGTCGTGACCGTGAGCACCGGCGAGCTGCGTACCGGTCTGCTGATCGACAAGATCAAACTGGCCGTCTACACCACCGGTGATCTTTCCGGTCAGCACCAGGTGGACCGATCCGAGCGCAGGATGCCGGCCCGCCGCAAGCGGCAGATCGACCCGTTGGAGCTGCAGCCCGGCGACCCGATCGTGCACGAACAACACGGTGTCGGCCGCTACATCGAGATGGTGCAGCGTGAGGTCGCCGGATCGACCCGGGAATATCTGGTCGTCGAGTACGCACCGAGCAAGCGCGGCCAGCCCGGTGATCGGCTGTATGTGCCGATGGACCAACTGGATCTGGTCACCCGTTACGTCGGCGGCGAGTCGCCGACGCTGGACCGGATGGGCGGCTCGGACTGGACCAAGCGCAAGGGTCGGGCCCGCAAGGCCGTCCGCGAGATCGCCGCGGAGTTGATCAAGCTGTACGCCGCCCGCCAGGCAAGCAGGGGTTACGCGTTCTCCACCGACACCACCTGGCAGCGGGAGCTCGAGGACGCCTTCAACTACGTCGAAACACCGGACCAGCTGGCCTGCATCGACGAGGTGAAGCGGGACATGGAACAGATCGTGCCGATGGACCGGCTGATCTGTGGTGACGTCGGCTACGGCAAGACCGAGATCGCCGTACGGGCCGCCTTCAAGGCTGTCATGGACGGCAAGCAGGTCGCGCTGCTCGTGCCGACCACCCTGCTGGTCCAACAGCACTACAACACCTTCGCCGACCGCTACGCCGGCTTCCCGGTCAAGGTCGGCGCACTCAGCCGGTTCTCCTCCGACGCCGAGGCCAAGGCAACCGTGGAAGGACTGGCCGACGGGTCGATCGATGTCGTGGTCGGCACCCACCGGCTGATCAGCGACAAGATCAAATTCTCCGACCTCGGCCTGGTGATCATCGACGAGGAGCAGCGGTTCGGCGTCGAGCACAAGGAATCGTTGAAGAAGCTGCGGATGGATGTCGACGTGCTGGCGATGTCGGCGACACCGATCCCGCGCACCCTGGAGATGGCGGTGACCGGCATCCGGGAGATGTCGACCATCACCACGCCGCCGGAGGAACGGCATCCGGTGCTCACCTTCGCCGGTCCGTACGACGAAGCGCAGGTGACCGCTGCGATCCGCCGGGAACTGCTCCGTGAGGGTCAGGTCTTCTATGTCCACAACCGGGTGCAGTCGATCGAGAAGGTCGCCCGGCGGATCCGCGAGCTGGTACCGGAGGCCCGGGTGGTCACCGCACACGGCCAGATGGGCGAGCAACGCCTGGAGCAGGTGATGGTCGACTTCTGGGAGCGGCGTGCCGATGTCCTGGTCAGCACCACGATCGTCGAAGCGGGCCTGGACATCTCGTCGGCGAACACACTGCTGGTGGAACGCGCGGACGTACTCGGCCTATCGCAGCTCCACCAGTTGCGCGGCCGGGTCGGCCGCGGTCGTGAGCGCGGCTATGCGTACTTCCTGTATCCGCCGGAGAAACCGCTGACCGAGACCGCTCATGATCGACTGGCGACCATCGCCGCACATGCTGATCTTGGTGCCGGGATGGCGGTCGCGATGAAGGACCTGGAGATCCGCGGCGCAGGCAACCTGTTGGGCGGTGAGCAGTCCGGGCACATCGCCGACGTCGGCTTCGATCTGTATGTCCGGCTGGTCGGCGAGGCGGTCGCGGAGTATCGCGGCGACAGCGGTGAGCCGGAGCCGGAGGTCAAGATCGAACTGCCGATCGACGCGCACCTGCCGACCGACTACGTCGAGTCCGAACGGCTGCGGCTGGAGATGTACAAGCGGATCGCCGAGGTGCGCAGCTCCGAGGACATCGAGGCGGTCCGGGCCGAACTCAGCGACCGCTACGGCACGCCGGGACCCGAGGTGGAGAACCTGCTGTCGGTGGCTGCGTTCCGGATCCTGGCCCGTAAGGCCGGGCTCACCGACGTGGTCAACCAGGGCAACTTCATCAGGTTCTCCCCGGTGGCGTTGCCCGAGTCCAAGCAGTTGCGGCTGAAGCGGCTCTACCCGGGCAGCGTGATCAAGGAGAAGGCCGGGTTGGTGTTGGTCCCGCGGCCGCGCCCGGCGCAGATCGGCGGCCCGCAGATCAAGGATGCCGAACTGCTGCTGTGGTGCACCGAAGTCATCAACAGCGTGCTGCTCCCCTGACCCGCCGAGGGGTCACATATTCCCTGATTTGTGCTGTGAGTCTTGTGGTGGCTGGTCTGGGACTGGCTGGCAGGGTTAGCGTCGGTCGCTTCGTCCTGGTCGTGACTCTTGATATGTGTGGCTCCTTTGTGGGGTGCCTTCAAGCCGACTTGTCCGGTTCAGGGCGGAAGGCCGACGCTGACCCGGCTCCACCTCGGTGACTTGATCAGAAGATTGTCGGTTCCACCTGTCGGGTGGGCCTGACTCATCACAGTGTTGCCCCGAAGTGACTTCCACCCGGGCCTGCGCCGACCGTTTGCGGCCGGATCCCTGTCGGTCTTGTCTGGAAGGAAGTCCCACCGCCGTGACCATCGTCGCGTATTCTCATCCGTTTGTCGTGGGTGTCGACACTCACGCCCGCTCTCACACCCTTGCCGTCGTGGTCGCCGTGACCGGTGAGCTGATCGCGACCGATCAGTTTCCCGCCACCGACGCCGGCATGGACCGGGCCGTCGCGTGGGCCGCGCGCCGCACCGGTGGTGATCTGGCCACCTTGTGGGTGATCGAAGGTGTGGCCACCTATGGTGCCCGGCTGGCAGCAGCGGTGACCCGGTTCGGTTACGAAGTGGTCGAGGCTGCTCGGATGGACACCCGGGCCCACCATGGCACCGGTAAGTCTGATCTGCTGGACGCTCACCGGATCGCGGCCGCGGTCTTGTCTCTGCACCCGCATCAGCTGCGCCGTCCGCGCAGCGATGGTCTGCGGGCGGCATTGCAGATCCTGGTCACCGCCCGCGACCACATGACTACCGAACGCACCGCGACCATCAACGCACTGATCGCGCTGGTGCGTGTGGTCGGCCTAGGCATCGACGCGCGGAAGCCGCTCACCGCCAAACAGGTCGCAGATATCGCCCGATGGCGTGCCCGCGTCGAAGACCTCGCCACGGCTACCGCCCGGGCCGAGGCCGTCCGGCTGGCCAAGCGAGTCGTCGAACTGGACCAAGAGATTGCAGCCAACCAGGCCCAAATCACCGACCTGATCCACCACAGTCAGGTCTCGTCCCTGCTGGACAAGACCGGCATCGGACCGGTCACCGTCGCAGTTGCCCTCGCAGCCTGGTCACACTCCGGCCGGGTCCGATCCGAGGCCGCGTTCGCTGCCCTGGCCGGAGTCAGCCCGATCCCGGCATCCTCGGGCAACATCGTCCGTCATCGACTCAACCGCGGCGGCGACCGCAGACTCAACCGGGCGCTACACATGGCCGTGATCACCCGCATGACCCACGACCCCGACACCCGGGCCTACGTCGCCCGCCGACGAGCCGAGGGACGGACGACCAAAGAGATCCGACGCTGCCTCAAGCGCTACCTCGCCCGCCAGCTCTACCGCGCCTTCCAGACACTCCACACCACGCCCGAGATCGAGCCATCAACCGCTTGACAAACATAGAAGAGTCGGCGTGTCGGCGAACCCCCTCCGCCGAGGGGTCAGTAAACCGCTGATTTGTGCGGCGTGTCGGCGACCTGTTGATCGGCGGCAGCGTTCTGCCGGGCGATTCGGGCGACCTCGCTGACCCCCGCGGACTCCAGCCGCCACGACACGCCGTTGATATGAGGGATTTTGTGACCCCTCGGCGGGTGGGGGGAGGAGGGGGCGAAGAGGCGGCCGGTGAACCAGGCGGCAGCGGCCGGCACGCCGGCCAGCACGGCCAGAGCGTACGGCCACGGATGGACACCGGACAGCGACAACAGCTGGATGATCAGTACGACCGGAGCGGCCAGGGCGACCAGGCCGATCGCAAAGCGCAGCCCGAGTTTGAGGAAGATAGCGAACCCAAGGGTCGCGAGCAGACCGCCGATGATCGCCAGGACGACGCCGCGGAAGTACACCGCCAGACACGCAGCACCGGTGACCGGATCGCGTTGACAGCTGTCGGTGGCCAGCATCGTGATCCCGAAGATGATCAGGAACACGGCAGTTCCTGCTGCCGCGTTGAGGTACGCGGCAGCGAATCGGCGACGGCCGGTCGGTTCCGGGCGCAGCATCCATCGCATCAGTGATGGATGCACGGGTGACCTCATCAGCATGGTTCTCATCGTCCTGCTCGGAGTGTTGTTACCACGCCATCTCTTACCCAACCATGCCACGGTTGGGTCACACCTGGATCACAACAGCAGTGCGACACTCAGGACGATCAGCACCAGCGCAAGGAACACCGCATAACGCGGCACCCAGTGCGGCAGCACACCGCGCCGTCGGTTGGGCGGCTCGGACACCCACGCCGCAACGCCGGGCGCGATCAGCACGACGCCGACCAGGACCGAAACGTTCGCCATGTTCAGCCCGGCGGCGGCCATCAACACCGAACAGCTGATCCAGAACGCCCAACCCAGCCGGAAATGCAGCCCCAGCATCAGCTGGGTGACCGCGGCGAGCACGATCGCCCCGACCAGCCCGTACGCCAGCCGGTCGGCACAGTCATAACCGCGGAGGTGGCAGTTGTTGGTGGTGATCAGACCGGCACCGACGACCGGCAGGCCGAGGACGGCGGCCAACAAGGTGATGCCGTACGCCTGGCTCACCCGGGCGAATCCGTACCGTCGGATGCGTGCAGGGCTAGCCTCACCGGTCGCTGCCGGGTCAGTCATCGGGTTCGGCGGAGCGAACGGACGGGAGGCCAACACTTGCACAATCATTGTCGCCGCTATCGAGGATGTCCTCACCCCTGAGGACGAAGTCCCGTCCGACCGGCATCATCCTCCGGTCGTAGGGGTGACGTAGGATCCTGCCGGAAAACGTCGTGCAGCAAAGACCAGCAGGAGTAAGGCGCCAGATGAGGAATCCGGGCCAGACGAGGAATCCGGGCCGCAAGCGAAATCCGGGCAGGACCGTACGGTCGATCGCCGTCGCCGGTGTACTGGGCGGGGCCGTCGTTCTCGGCGGATGCGCGCAGTCCGGAGGCACGGTGGCCACCGTCGGCAACACCACGATCTCCCAGGACCAGTTCACCAGCACGGTGAACGGCGCCAAGAAGGTCAGCCAGTTGACGCCCGATCAGGTGCTGTCGGTGATGATCCAGGGCGAGGTCGCCAACCAGGTCGCCGAGCAGCGCGGCATCCACATCTCCGACGCGGATCGGGACAAGCAGCTCAACCCCGATGTGCTCAAGGTCACCGAGGCCCGCCAATTGGCTTACGATCTGGCCGACATCCAGATCGTCAGCGGCTCGATCGGGGACAAAGAGTTCGGCAAGGCGATCACCGCCACCGACGTCAGGGTCAATCCGCGATTCGGCACCTGGGACCCCAAGCAGTCGCTTGCGGTCGTCCCCGGAGGCGGATCACTGTCCCAGGAAGCACAGAACCGGCCGAAGTGAGCTCCGGGCAGCAGAGGGCCGGTGATCGGGCCGACGACGCCGCCGAGGTCGCCCGGCTGATCGAGGTCATGCAGACGTTGCGGACCCGCTGCCCGTGGGACGCCGAGCAGACCCACCGGTCCCTGGTGCAGTACCTGATCGAGGAGACCTACGAGGTCGTCGAGGCGATCGAGGGCCCGCGTGGCACCGCCGACGACTCACCGATCGCCGATCATGATCATCTTCGCGAGGAGCTCGGCGATCTGCTCCTGCAGGTGATCTTCCATGCGACGATCGCCGGCGAGACCGACCCAGGATTCAGCGTCGGCGGTGTCGCTCGCGGCATCGCCGACAAGTTGATCGCCCGCCATCCCTACGTCTACGCCACCGACGAGGTCCCCGACGATCTTTACGGTTCGTGGGAGAAGCGCAAGGCCGCGGAGAAGGGTCGCCGGTCAGTCCTTGAAGGGATCCCGAACCAGCTGAGCTCGATCGCCCGGGCGAACAAGATCATCAGCCGGGCCCGCTCCCGGGCGGTTCCCGTCCAACTCGATGAGGTGGACGACGCAGCGGACGACGAACCCATCACGCAGCGAGCGGTCGGTGATCAACTGCTCCGGCTGGTCGCCCAGGCCCAGGCCAACGGCATCGACGCCGATCAGGCCGCCCGGGATTCCGTACGGCGCCTGGAGGCGCGGATCACAGCGGCCGAAGCGACCGGCGACAGCCCCGACAGCCCGGACAGCGCCGACAGCCCGGACAGCGCCGACAGCCCGGACAGCCCCGACAGCTAGGTGGAAATCGGGGGTTTACCCCAGTCCTCGGTGGCCTCCGCGAGGCTACATTGGTAGCCATGTCCGTGCCCTCGTACGAGTCGCAGCGTGAGGCTGCTGCGGCCATCAACGCCCGCCGGGAACTCGGCCTGGAATACGAGGAACAGATCGCCGCCGGACTCGCTGAGCGGGTCGAACAGGCCGTCTGGCACCAGCGTCAAGGTGCCGACCAGCAGACGCAGATCGAGTTGGCCAAACTGAAGGACCAACGTCTCGAGCGCGGCCAGCGGCTTGCCCTGACGATCGTCTCGCTGGGCGTCGGCATTCCCATTACGGCGATCTCGGCCCACGAGGTCGGCCTGATGGGCGTCGGCGTGTCCTGGGCCGGCATCGCTGCCGTCAACTGGATCTTCTCCGTCGGCCGTCGCGGCCGTCACCACTGAGCCGCGCAGCCCCAGTCGCCTCACCCGCCCCACCGCGGCATGGCGTTCAGCTGCGGAACAACTGCCACCGTTAGGCTGGGACCCCGGCGGACGGCGTACGCCTTCGCCCGTGACATGAAGATCAGGAAGGCAAGTTCTGTGGCCAGTATCGAGTTCGTCGGCGCGCGTGAGATCCTCGACTCCCGGGGCAACCCGACGGTCGAGGTCGAGGTGCTCCTCGACGACGGTTCCGAAGGCCGCGCAGCGGTCCCGTCCGGCGCATCGACCGGCGCCTTCGAGGCGGTCGAACTCCGCGACGGTGAGCAGCGCTACGGCGGCAAGGGTGTGACCAAGGCGATCGCCGGGGTGATCGACCAGCTCGGTCCGGAGATCGTCGGCTACGACGCCAGCGAGCAGCGGCTGATCGACCAGACGCTGATCGACCTGGACGGCACCCCGAACAAGTCCAAGCTCGGCGCCAACGGCATCCTGGGCGTTTCGCTGGCCGTCGCCCATGCCGCCGCGCAGTCGGCCGAACTGCCGCTCTACCGCTACCTCGGCGGCCCGAACAGCCACACCCTGCCGGTTCCGATGCTGAACATCCTCAACGGCGGTGCGCACGCCGACTCCGATGTCGACGTCCAGGAGTTCATGATCGCGCCGATCGGCGCACCGACCTTCGCCGAGGCGCTGGAGAGCGGTGTCGCGGTCTACCACAGCCTGAAGTCGGTGCTGAAGAAGCAGGGCCTGTCCACCGGACTGGGCGACGAGGGCGGCTTCGCACCCAACCTGCCGCAGAACGTGGCCGCGCTGGAACTGATCGCCACCGCCGTCGAACAGGCCGGTCTCACGCTCGGCACCGACATCGCACTGGCCCTGGACGCGGCCAGCACCGAGTTCTACGCCGACGGGGTCTACACCTTCGAGGGCAAGCAGCTGTCCTCCGACGAGCTCACTGCGATCTACGAGCAGTGGCTGAACGACTTCCCGATCGTGTCCTTCGAGGATCCGCTGGCCGAGGACGACTGGGCCGGGTGGAGCAATCTGGTCAGCCGGATCGGTGACCGCGTGCAGATCGTCGGCGACGACCTGTTCGTCACCAACGTCGAGCGGCTGCAGCGCGGCATCGCCGAGAACGCCGCCAACGCGCTGCTGGTCAAGGTCAACCAGATCGGCAGCCTGACCGAGACCTTCGAGGCCATCGAGCTGGCTCACCGCAACGGCTTTCACTGCATGATGAGCCACCGCTCGGGCGAGACCGAGGACACCACCATCGCCGATCTTGCCGTCGCCACCAACGTCGGCCAGATCAAGTCCGGTGCACCCGCCCGAAGCGAACGGGTCGCCAAGTACAACCAGTTGTTGCGGATCGAGGAGGACCTGGACGACGCAGCCCGCTACGCCGGAGCGGCGGCGTTCCCGCGCTTCCAGCAGAGCGGTCGCTGAGGTCCGACGAGCCGATGCCAACGTCGCGAGGACCGCGCAGCACCGGACCCGGTCGCCGTCCACCGGCCGGCCGGTCAGGGCTGCGCGGTACCGGCGCGCGGCCCGGTGACCGCACGTCCCGGACCCGGGCCGGCTCGTCCGGCAATCGTGCACCAGCAGCCGGCCGCAACCCGGCTGCGGCACCCCCACCGGCCCCGGAGGAGGCTCTACCCTCCATGGGTCCGGGCCGGACGAAGGCCGCCGGGGCGGCACGACAGCGGGCCAGTGTCACCTCGCGGGCGATCGCCCTGGCGGTCGTCCTGTTGGTTCTGACCATCTCCTACGCCTCGAGCCTGCGGGTCTACATCAATCAGCGGCAGGACCTGGCCGCCACCCGGCAGCAGATCATCCAGTCCCAGCAGGACATCAACAACCTCAGTGACGAGATCTCCCGCTGGAACGATCCGGACTACGTCCGGACCCAGGCCAGGATCCGGCTCGGCTGGGTGCTGCCGGGGGAGCGGGGCTACCGGGTGATCGGACCGGACGGCAAGCCGATCACCGGTGAAGTCGAGATCGCCGGCGGCGGCGTACCGCGCCCGACGCCCAGGAAGCCGTGGTACGCCAAGCTGATGGGTTCGGTGCAGGCCGCGGATCATCCCAAGCCCGCCGCGCAGGACCCGGCCGATGAGCCGCCGATCACCGAGAAGACCAGACCCGGCACGACATCGCACAAGCCGACCGGCAAACCGACCCGCTGAGCCCGGCGATAGTCTGCCGATCATGACCGAGACGCCCCCCACGCTCAACAGCTCCTCTCCTTCAGCCCCGACTCCGCCCCGCCGGCTCGGAGCCGACGGCCCCGAGGTGAGCGCCATCGGCTTCGGTGCCTGGGCGATCGGCGGTCCGGCCAGCCGCGACGGCAGGCCCATCGGTTGGGGCGAGGTGGACGACGAGGAATCGGTCGCGGCCGTCCATGCCGCGCTGGATGCCGGCGTCACGTTCTTCGACACCGCCAACGTGTACGGCGCCGGCCACTCCGAGCGCGTCCTCAGCCGAGCGCTCGCCGGCCGTCGCGACGAGGTGGTGATCGCCACCAAGTTCGGCAACGTGATCGACGAGGAGAAGCGGATCGCGGTCCGCCACGACACCTCGGCCGAACAGATCCGGGAACAATGCGACGGCTCCCTTCGCCGACTGGGCACCGATCACATCGACCTCTACCAGTTGCACGTGGGCGACCTGCCGCTGGAGCGGGTCGACGGCGTCCTCGAGGTGCTCGAGGAACTGGTGTCCGCCGGCAAGATCCGGGCGTACGGCTGGAGCACCGACGATCCGCAGCGGGCGGAAGCCTTCACCAAGGGACCGCACTGCGCAGCCGTGCAGCAGTCCTTCAGCATCGTCAACGGCAACACCGAGACGCTCGCCGTCTGCGAGCGGCACGGACTGGCCAGCATCGTCCGCGGGCCGCTGTCGATGGGCCTGTTGACCGGCAAGATGACGCGCGGCACGACCTTCGCCGACAATGACACCCGGGCCGTCGGCTTCGACTGGGACGGCGAACACGGTCGCCGGTTGGAGGCGCTGGAGAAGATTCGCGGCATCCTCACCGAGGACGGCCGGAGCCTGGCCCAGGGGTCACTGGGCTGGTTGCTGGCCAAGAGCCCCAACTTCATCCCGATTCCCGGAATCCGCACTGTGGCTCAGGCCACCGACAACGCGGGTGTGCTGGCCGACGGGCCGCTCACCGATGATCAGATGGCACGGATCGCGGCCGCCCTGAGCTGATGTGCCAGGGGCCTGAGAGACTGTCCTGGTGCTTGAGCCGTACACCGAGGCCGACGAGACCGTCGTCGCCGCCCAACTGGGTCGGGTGCCGCGCGGCGTCGTCGGGGTCGCTTACCGGTGTCCGTGCGGCAAGCCGGCTGTGTTGGCGACCGAACCCCGGTTGCCGGACGGAACGCCGTTTCCGACCACCTACTACCTGACCTGTCCGCGGGCCGTCGCCGCGGTGTCCCGGCTCGAGTCGGCCGGCCGGATGGCGGAGCTGACCGATCGGCTGGGAGGTGATGCAGAACTCGCTGCCGCCTACCGCGCCGCCCACCTGTCCTATCTGCTCGACCGGGCGGCGCACGGCGGCGGGGCGGACGCACCCGAGATCGCCACGGTCAGCGCCGGCGGCATGCCGGACCGGGTCAAGTGCCTGCACGCTCTGGTCGCCCATTCCCTGGCCACGGGCCCCGGTGTCAACCCGATCGGGGACGAGGCGGTCGCTGAGATCGAAGACTTCTGGAATCCGCCGTGCCTGCCCGGATGGGGCGCCGACCTTGATCATCAGGATCCGTCGTGAACCGAGCAGTCGCGATCATCGACTGCGGCACCAACACCATCCGGTTGTTGATCACTGAGCCCGACGGGCGGGGCGGACTGTCGGAGATCGACCGGCGAACCGAGATCGTACGGCTCGGGCAAGGTGTCGACGCCACCGGCGAGTTCCACCCGGACGCGCTGGCCAGGACCTTCGCCGTCGCCGAGGACTACGCACGGCTGATCGGCGAACACCTGATCCCGACCGAACGGATCCGTTTCGTGGCGACCTCGGCGACCCGCGACGTAAGCAATCGTGAGGAGTTCCTCGCCGGAATCCGCCGACGGGTCGGCGTGACTCCGGAAGTGATCACCGGCGAGGAGGAGGCGGCGCTGTCCTTCGCCGGTGCACTCTCGGGTGCGAATGATGCGCACAGCCCGACCCTGGTCACCGACATCGGCGGCGGGTCGACGGAGTTGATCATCGGTGATGCGGACGGCCGGGTCGATCACGCAGTGTCGCTCGACATCGGATCGGTACGGCTCACCGAACGGTTCCTGACGGCGGACCCGCCGTCGACCGATGATCTCGACAGGGCCGCTGCCTACGTCGACCGGCTGTTGGATGACGAACCGATCGACTGGCCGGCGGTACGGACCTGGATCGGTGTCGCCGGAACTCTCACCACCCTGGCGGCCGTCGATCTGGAGCTGACCGAGTACGACCGGTCGAAGGTGCACGGGCATCGCATCACGCTGGATGATCTTGCCTCGATCACCCGGCGGCTGGCGACCCTGTCGGCAGCTCAGATCCGAGACCTCGGCACCGTGCATCCCAAGCGGGCCGACGTGATCACGGCCGGCGCAGTGATCGCCTCCCGGATCGCGTCCCGGCTGACCGTGTCGGAGCTGGTCGTCAGCGAGTCGGACATCCTCGACGGCGCTGCACTGGAACTCATCGGCAGGTCAGGCTCCTGACTTCGCAGCCGCCGGGCAGAATGCTGCCATGACCAACCTCGCCATCACGGTGATCGCCGACGACCGGCCCGGGATCATCACCCGGGTCGCCTCGGCACTCGCCGGACACCGGATGAATCTCACCGACTCCTCGATGACCGTGCTCAGCGGGCACCTGGCGATGACCTTGATCTGCACCGGCAAGACGCCCATCGACGACATCCGCGAGGCGATGCGCGAGGCCGCGGGCGACGACCTGATCATCCACGTCCACCCGGTGACCGAGAGCTCACCGCCGGCGGTTCCGGTCGACAGCTACCTGCTCACGGTGCATGGTGCCGACCGGCCCGGGATCGTAGCGGAACTGACCGGTGTGGTCGCCGCGGCCGGCGGCAACATCACCGATCTGACCACCCGGCTGGCCGGAGGGCTGTACGTACTGGCGGCCGAGATCGACCTGCCTGCGGCTGCCGACGCCGAGGCGCTGCGTGCCCGGATCGCGGCCACCGCGGCCGAGTTGGGCGTCGACGCCGGTCTGCAGCCGCTGGAGCGGGACGAACTCTGATGACCCGTTCGTCGTGGTTGTCGGGGTCGTTGCCTGCCCCGGTCCGGGAGCAGTTGTCCGGGGGCGGGATCCGGCAGGTGGTCAAGGCACCCGACCCCGTCCTGTCTCTTCCGGGGGCGGAACTTGATCCGATCGATCCCGAGGTCGTCCGGCTCTGCGCCGACCTGGTCGCGACGATGAGGGTGTCGCCGGGATGCGTCGGACTCGCTGCTCCCCAGGTCGGGGTCAGCGGACAGGCGTTCTGCGTCGACGTCGGCGGGCACCCCAAGACCCGCACAGATCACGGCCTGATCGTGTTGGTCAACGCCCACGTGATCAGCGCCAGTCGCAACGTCAAGGCGCGCGAGGGATGCATGTCGGTTCCGGACCTGACCGGCGACGTCAAACGTGCCGCACGGCTGACGGTGGCCGGGCAGCTGCCGGGGACCGGGGAACGGGTCGAGATCACCACGGACGAATTCGAGGCACGGGCGCTGCAGCACGAGATCGATCACTGTGCGGGCCAACTGTTCCTGGACAAGGTCGCCGGCGCCCATGCCCTGCACGCCCGGAAGGTCTATCTCAAGGCACCGGACCGGCCACCGGCACGCCCGCCGGACCGGCAACCGTAAGCAGTGCCCGAGGCGGGCCGGATACCCCGCTCTCCACCGGCCACTGCGCCCAGGGGCCTACCCTGGGGTCGATGGGGTCTGTGAATCGCACGGTCGTGACGGGGCTACTGCGTGCCCTGCTGGCGCTGTGCGTGAGCGCTCTACTTGCCGCTCCGCTGGCGGTCGCCTGGGGGATCGGGCGCACTGAGATCACCGACTATCTCGGCGCGAACCAGGTGACGATCGCCGTCGACTACACCGGCGAGACCCGGGTTGATCTTGGACCGCTCGGCAACGCCTACCTGCCGATGGCGTACGGCCCGGTGGGCCTGACGATCACCGCACACGGGTTCGGCGATCCGGATGCCGGCACCTCGCTGCTGTCGGAGGACACGTTGCGGTCCTACCTGAACCTCTACTACGACCCGCAACAGGCGATCGCCGGTATCGCCCAGGGACTGGCGGACAACGCCGTACGCCATATCGTGGTGGCCGAGATCGTTCTGGTGCTGATCATGATCGGCTGGACCCAGCGCCACCACTTCCTCAGCGCCCGGCTGGTCCGGATGAGCCGTGCCCAGCAAGGCATGCTCGGCTACCTGATGGTGCTGATCACGGTCGCCGTCGTGGTGATCGCCCCGCCGGCACAGGAGCCGGCGCAACGCTACGAGGTGACGGTCGCCGACGGCACCCGGTTCGCCGGCCTCACCGTCGACTCCGCCGTGCTTGCCGAGTTGCTCGACCGCGGCGTCGTCGGGCTGCGGAAGATGGCCGACCGGCAACAGTCGGCGATGGACGACTACGTGGACAAGACCACCGCGAATCTGATCCAGGAGTCGGAGCGGCTACCGCAACCCCGTCCCGGTGAGCAGTTGTTGTTCGGGATCAGCGATCTGCACTGCAATCTTGCGATGATCCGGTTCTGGCACCAGGTGGTGACGATGACCGAGCCGGCGGCGGTGTTCAGCAGCGGTGACGACACCGTGAACGGCACCGCAACCGAACGGTCGTGTGTCACCGGAGAACGGGACATCGCCCAGGACCATCCGTTCATCGACGTCGGCGGCAACCACGACTCGCCGATCACCGAGCGGCAGATGAAAGCCGCCGGTGCGACGGTCCTCGACGGCAAGGTGACCGAGGTCGACAACGTCCGCTACCTCGGCGACGACGACCCCGAATACAACCCGCCGTTCAGCACGACCAGGGTATCCGAGCGGGACGAGACGGAGGAACAGCTCGGTCAACGATTGGTCAAGCAGGCCATCGGCCGCAATGTCGATGTGATCATGGTGCATCAACCGAGCGCGGCCTGGCCGATCGTCCAGGCACCCGACCCGCCGGCCAAGTTGATCACCTGGGGGCATCTGCACGTCCAGTACGGTCCGCAGGTGATCAAACACTCCGACGGGTCCTGGACGGTGGCCATCCAGATGGGCACAGCCGGCGGGGTAGCGGCCCCGACGATCACCTCGTTCAGTACGCCGTTTAGCCCGCCCCGGACCTCGGCCGACGGCTACTTCTTCTATCGCGACCAAGCGACCGGCCTGATCACCGGCGTCCAGCCGGTGCACTGCCTGCCCAACGCATCGGTGATCATCGACGACCGGATCCAGACGGGTGACCTTTCCCAGCTTCCTCCCCAGACGCGCGGCCGACTGGGCGGTGACGCGACGCCGACGCCGACGGCGACGCCTTCCGGCAGTGCCCCCGCCCCCGGGCAGCGGGCGACCGCGCGCGGATGACCGACCGGACGGCACCGGCTGGTTAGGATCCCGGTACGGCTCCCGTAGCCCAACCGGCAGAGGCAGGCGGCTTAAACCCGCTGCAGTATGGGTTCGAATCCCATCGGGGGCACTTGGTGTTTTACCTAGTCAGCTGCGCTTTCGCCC
This sequence comes from Microlunatus sp. Gsoil 973, assembly GCF_009707365.1. GTDB lineage: Bacteria > Actinomycetota > Actinomycetes > Propionibacteriales > Propionibacteriaceae > Microlunatus. The sequence continues at coordinate 2,709,698 of NZ_CP046122.1, read as the reverse complement.
CTCTCGACCTGCCGACCGTGCAACATACGTGCACGAAGTTCCCCTGGCTCGCGAAGCCGCCGGTAGGCCTACCGGATATCCGGTAGGTGTGGCGGTCACGAGACACGAACCGGAGTCGTCGGTGACATGCGGCAGGGAGGTTGGGGCAACCATCCTCATGGACAACCCACACCCATGCTTCGCCGCGTGGATAGGACCCGTCGCGGCATCGTTGATATCGACGGTCGGGCATCGCCCATCTTGCCGATGTGCGCGTACCTGGAAGTCATTCGACTGTGATGCTCGATCGCCACCTGAGCATAGGCGGCAAGGTCGGCCTGGCCCGGGGATGTGGTGCAAAGATGGGCGGAACAGCGGCAAGGAGTCGGCATGGACTACGTCCTCATCCCGGGCGCTGGGGGACGCGCCTGGTACTGGCACCTCCTGACACCTCAGCTTGTTCAGCGTGGGCATCGAGCCATTGCGGTGGAGCTGCCAGCTGACGATGACACCAAGGGGCTGTCCGACTACGCAAAGGCAGTGCGGGACGCGGTGGGCACAGCGGGCGAGGTCGTCATCGTTGCGGCGTCGCTAGGAGCCTTCACCGCACCGCTGGTCGTCGGATCGCTCCAGGTGTCCGCGATGGTGCTGGTCAATCCGATGATTCCCACACCTGGCGAGACTCCCGGTGCCTGGTGGGGCAATACAGGGGCTGTCGAAGCGCGCCGAGAACGGGCGTCTCGACTTGGGTATCCGGTCGAATTCGACCCCGGCACGTACATGTTCCACGACGTGCCATCAGAGGTCCTAGCTACCGCCACCCCGAAGGGCGAACAGTCACAACGGCCATTCCGCGATCCCTGTAGCTTCACGGCCTGGCCGGACACGATCACTGTGATCACCGGGGAAGATGACCGCTTCTTCCCGTTGGAGTTCCAGCAGCAACTCGCCCGCGAACGACTCGGTGTAGAACCCGTAGTCATCCGTGGCGGGCATCTGGTCGCACTCGGCCAGCCCGATGAACTCACCACCGCAATCCTCACCGCCACAGGCACTCAGGGGCCGTAGGCACAACGGCCGATCGGGAACGTAGCCGAACGGGCCGAACGGGCTGTCTCGTGATTCACATCCAGTCACACGAGTACAGGTCGTCGCGCTGAGGCTCCTTTGAGTTGTCGTACAACTCCAGGTGCCAGCCGCGCGGAGCGCCGTCCGCCAACTCCTCCCGCAGCTCCGCGAGTCCACCCCCCAGGCTTCTCGGGTCTAGCGCTTCTTCACCGACTTCGCCATGAGGTTTCGTGTGATCGACTCCGGCCCGTGTCAATACCGTGCAACAACTGTTGCACGAACCCACCGGAATCCTACAGAAAGAATAAGAGAAGTACCTTGTCAGAAGGCATTTGACTAGTCCGAGAACCCTGCACGTATGGTTTCGAATCCCATCGGGGCACCCGGGTCCACCCACAGCTGGGAAGTTCGTGCTGTGACTGACCAGCACGAACTTCCCAGTTGATTCCCAGCTCGGCCCGATCACGCCGAAACGCCGTTGCCGGGGGACCGGTGGGTGCCTAGCATTCCCAGGGTGCCATCCACCGCGCATCTGCTGGCCTTCGGACTGACGTCCTTGATTCTGGTCGTCATCCCGGGCCCCAGTGTGCTGTTCACGATCAGCCGGGCGATGACGGTCGGGCGGCGAGCAGCGCTGCTGACGGTCATCGGCAACGCCCTCGGCTGCTACCTACAGGTCACCGCCGTCGCCTTCGGCGTGGGTGCTCTGGTCAGTGTCTCGGTCGTCGCCTTCATGATCATGAAGTACCTCGGGGCCGGCTACATCGTGTTCCTCGGTGTCCAGGCCGTCCGGCACCGCAGATCGCTTCTGGAGGCGGTCACTCGGGCAACGAGCCGCCCCAGGTCGACCGTTCGGGTCGTCCTCGACGGGCTGGTGGTGGGCGTCACCAACCCCAAGACGATCGTGCTGTTCGCCGCAGCCCTGCCCCAGTTCACCGACCCGGCAGGCCCGGCCCCCACCGTGCAGATGCTGGTGCTGGGCGCGTTGTTCCCGCTCATCGCCGTGGTGTGTGACAGTGTCTGGGCGGTCACCGCGAGCCGGGCGCGGGACTGGTTCGCCCGCTCCCCGCGGCGCATGGAGGCCGTCGGCGGGGTCGGCGGCCTGACCATGATGGGTGTCGGAATCGGTGTTGCGCTGACCGGTCGGAAGGACTGAACCATTCTCGAGCCGAAAGCTGGTGCAGAGCCGGTGAACAGCTGATGGAGGGTGCGGAGATCACCCGTGCGTTGGCCGCCGCCTCGTCGATCGCAACCTCAGCAGGTCTGCAGGTCGACGACACCGTCGTCCTGAACAACTCCAACAAGCTCACGGCACGGCTGCTGCCCGCCGACGTCCTGGCGCGGATCGCACCGGCCGGGGAGCAGGTCGCAGAGTTCGAGGTCGACCTGGCCCGGCGACTGGCACGATCCGGGAGTCCGGTCGCGACGGTCGACCCGCGAGTGGATCAACCGATCCACTGCAGCGACGGCTTCGTGATCACGTTGTGGACCTATTACCCTCCGGAGGACCACCCGATCGGCGCCGCGGAGTACGCCGACGCCTTGTGGCGCCTGCACCTCGGCATGCGTGACCTCGTGGTGCCTGCGCCGCACTTCACCGATCGCGTGGAGTCGGCCCTGGTCCTGGTCACCGATCCGGAACTCACGCCGGAACTGCCCGATGCCGGCCGCCATCTGCTTGCGGCCACCCTGAACAGACTGGGCGGTTCGGTCGCGGCACGCGGTGGGGAGCAGTTGCTGCATGGTGAACCGCATCCGGGAAACCTGCTCAGCACGTCGACCGGACCGCGGTTCGTCGATTTCGAGACCCTGTTGCCGCGGGCCGGTGGAATTCGATCTTGCTCATGCGCCGGACGACGTCGCCGAGCACTATCCCGGTTCCGATCACCAACTGCTGCGGGACTGTCGCCTGCTGATGTTGGCGATGATCACGGCATGGCGGTGGGATCGCGGTGATCAATTCCCCGACGGCCGTCGGCTGGGCATCGAGTGGCTCGACCAGCTGCGGGCAGCCGTCGGTCGGTGAGGTCGGGCTGGATGATCAGTGCCGGTCGGGCTCAGCGCAGCAGTGCTTCGGCAACGGCGTCTGTGTCGGAAAGATCACCGAGCACGACGTCGGCGCCGGCGGCGGCCAGTTCGTCGGCGCCGTAGTCGCCGGTGGCGACGGCGACCGAGCGGACGTCGTTGTGCCGGGCGGCCTCGACGTCGCGTGGGGTGTCGCCGATCACCACCACCTGAGGCCCCGCGAACTGCCCGCCGTACTTCGCGCCGGCAGCCGCGATCGCCGTGGAGACGAGCTCCGGTCGATGGGCGGAGAGCGACCCGTAACCACCGATCTCCAGGTCAAGATGATCATCAAGCCCGAAGGCAGCGACCTTGTCCCGGGAGATCTCGGGAAGGTTCCCGGTGACAACGGTCTGCACCGCGCCGGACCCCGCTGCCGCCGCGATTGCGGCCGCGGCCCCATCGCGGGCGTACCCGACCTCGGCGAACCGTGGTCGAGCGTTGCCGGAGGCGGTGATCAGTTCCTGCCACACCCGGCGGATGTTCTCCTCGGTCGGTTCGATGCCGTGGCTGACCAGGACCTCGGTGGTGATCGCGCGCTCGGTGTATCCGCGGAAATCCGGATACGTGTGCAGCTCGACGCCCAGTGCGCCCAACGCTGTGACGTACCAGGACTTGCCGACTCCCGGCATGCTCAGCAAGGTGTGGTCGATGTCCCACAGCAACAGCCGGCGCGCATTCCCGATGATCACGGCAGGAAACTATCAGGGCCACTCGTCGGTGCCGGTGATGATCATGGCTTCAGGATCGGGGAGCGAGTCCGGGCCCGGGCGCCCATCCCAGCCGCGGTTCGGGTTGCTGGGGAGCGACGAAGAGCCCGTCGGCCATCGGCTCGTCCACCGCTTCGATTCGCAGCCGATGGCCGACCCGCGTGCTCCCTCCGATGGGCTCGGTGAAGACGCACACCCCGGTCCCGACGTCGAGCCGGACCCGATAGGCAGTCGGGTACTCGGCGAGCACGACCTTGTCACCGGCGCCGGCCTCGGCCTCGGCCAGGTCAACCTTGCGGGAACGCAATAGCGAGCAGCAGCTGCACCGCGGCTCGTAGCCGGCTGTCGGCCGAAGGATCGCCTCCCAGGCAGGTCGGCCCGCATGATCGAGTTCGGTGACCGAATCGATCTCGGTGCCCGGAACCATGGTCTGGGTGCCATCGGTGAATCCGTCGGCAAGCTCGACCGGATCGAGCATCGCGACCCAGAAGTAGTCCCGATACATCGGAGCGTCGTAGCTGGTTGCCGGATCGAACCGGTCGCGCCGATCGGCGACCAGTCCATCGGGGCGCAACCGCGGCAGCGGAGCTTCGACCGAGGTCCACCACGGCTGCGTCGTGGTCGAGGACTCGCCTTCGGAGGTCAGTACGACGAGCTGCTGCGGTTCCTCGTGGACGACCTGTACCAACGTGTGCTCCATCGTCTCCACCCGGAGTCGGTCGGGTCGTCTGAGCCATGCCCGCAACTCGCCGGTACGCCATGGATCACCGGTCCAGCGCGCGGTGAAGCGCAGCGTCGACCACAGCCACGGCGACGAGCGGGCGAGCGCGGCGAAATCTTGGGCCGAAGGGGACACCACACCGCCAGTCTTGCTCGAACCGTTGCCGATCACGAGCGGATTCCGGTCCGGACGCAACGGGGACGTGATCCGACGTTCGGCTACTTGGCGTCCCGGTCCACCAGTTGGTCGATGGTCCCGATCAACTCCTGGACCGCCGGAAGCGCAGCGCTGATCAGATGCTGCCAGGCCGGGTGCAGGTCGTCATAGGCGCTCCGCAGGATCCCGGCGTTGGTCAGTTGCCAGCGTCGTACGGCTTCCCGCGCCGGTGTCGGTGAGCGTCAGCTGCACCGTACGACGGTCATCGGGGTTGCTGCTCCGGGTGATCAGGCCGAGGGTCGTCAGGCCGTTGACCAATGTTGTCACCGAGTTCGGCGCGAGATGCAGATGTCGGGCGATCTGGCTCGGCCGGGCGCCGGGATTCTCCGACACTGCCGACAGCAGTTCGAGCTGGGCGACCGACAACGCATTGCCCGGATCGGCCGACCGCGCCGCGCGGCGCATCACCCGTCGCAGCCGGGCCACGGTATCGGCGAGTTCCCGCTCGGGGCCGACGTCGAGTGCATCGACATCCGCCGGCGTCGGCGTCCGCTGAACGACCTCCGTCACGAGCTCCACCTTATTCCTGTATTTCCTACCCGAAGACAATGGATGATACTCGGGATCAGCCCGAAGCCGAACGATTGCGTCCGGCAGCCATCGCTGACGCAACACCGATCAGGCTGACCACGGCGAGGCAGGCCAGCGCGAGACGGTCGCCGCCGCCGGAATGCAGACACAAGGTCACTGCCGCGACGCCGAGCGCTGTGCCGAAGCCCCTCGCCAGGTTGACCAGGCCACCGCCGGTTGCAGCCGACCGCGACGGGATCGCGGACATGATGGTCGTGTTGTTGGCCGGGATGAACAGGCCGAGCCCGATGCCCAGGGCAAACAGCAGGGCAGCCGAACCGAAGGGATCGGAGACCACCGCGGCCAAGACTGCGACCGCGACAGCCGCCAGCGCGGCGCCGACCACGGCGCGGCTCCCGGCGCTGAGTCGCGCCGGCAACAGCCGGTGGACAGCCACGGCCGCGATCCCGAATCCGAGCGGCAGGCAGCCGAGGGTGAGGCCAAGGCCTCCGCCCGTGCCGAAGATCTGGGGCAGCAAGGTCAACGGTCCGAAAAGCACCAGATAGCCGCACAAGGCGCCGATCAGTCCCATCCACACCGGCCGGGGGCGAAGCAGCGCCGGCCGGACGAGCGGGTCCAGCGCTGCGGCCTCCCAGCGAACGAACGCTGCTCCGAGAAGCAACCCGCCGACCAGCAGGGCCACCGCGAGCCACGGCGGCATCGGCAGTCCGGACAACCCGGACACGCCGAGCAGCAGACCAGTTGAAGCGAACAACAACAAGACCAGTCCGGCGAGGTCGAACCGCTGCAGCGCCGTGCGCTCCCGGGTCCGCGGCAGCAACAGCCAGCCCGAGACGAGACCGATGACGCCGAACGGCAGCACGATCCAGAAGATCCACCGCCAGCCGAGAGTGGCGACCAACGCACCGCCGATCACCGGCCCTGCGGCCAAGCCGACGGCCTGGGCGGCCGACTGGATGCCGAGCGCCGTACGCATGGTGGTCCGCGGGACGCTGGTCACCACCAGGGCGACGCTGTTCGCCTGCAGCATCGCCGCGCCGACCGCTTGGAGCACCCGGAAGCCGATCAGCCAGCCCAGACCGGGCGCGAAACCGCAGGCGACCGAGGCAGCGGTGAACACGGCGGAGCCGGCCAGGTACATCGACTTCCGGCCGGTCGAGTCGGCGATCCTGCCGGAGGCCGGCAGTAGGCCGACAAGGGTGATCAGATAGGCCAGCGACACCCACTGCACGCCGGCCAGCGGCTGATCGAACTGCCGCTGCATGGCAGGGAAGGCCAGGGTGGTGATGCTGGCGTCGAGTTGTCCCATGAACGCGCCGAAACACACCGTGGCCACGGCGAACCACCCGGCCAGCCGATGGTTCCTGACCACTTCGGGCCGCGGTCGCTCCAGACGGGAGGCAGCCAGCCAGCGGACCGTAGACATGATCGATCACCAAGATAGTTCTGGAAGAGAAGGAATCGGTACGATTCCAGCATACTGACACGCGATATGGTCCGACCAAACAGTTCTGGAACAGAGGGAGAATTCGGCCAGCTGTCCGAGTCGTGATGTGCTTGCCGCCGGTCGGCTGGGGCGGCTTCCGGCGGGCCTGCCAGACTTGCGCCGTGGACCTGCGCTATGGAATGAACCCCAATCAGCCGCACGCCCGGGTCGAACCGGTCGGCGACCGACTTCCCTTCGACGTGGTCTCCGGGTCACCCGGTTTCATCAACCTGCTGGACGCCCTCAACGCCTGGCAATTGGTGCGCGAGGCGGCGGCTGCCACCGGACGGGTGGCTGCCACCTCGTTCAAGCACGTGTCGCCGGCCGGTGTCGCCGTCGACGGGCCGGTGCCCGGCTTCCTGCTCGACGCGCTGCGGACCAGCGACGACAAATTGAGTCCGGTCGCCGCGGCGTATCTGCGCTCCCGCAGCTCGGATCCGCGGGCGTCGTACGGCGACTTCATCGCGGTCAGCGGCGAGGTCGACGAGTCGTGCGCGCTGATGGTCAAGAAGGTCGTCTCCGACGGCATCATCGCCCCCGGCTACACGGCCCGGGCCAGGGAGATCCTGTCGGCCAAGCGCGACGGCAAGTATCTGGTGCTGCAGGCCGATCCCGACTTCGAACCGCCGGCCACCGAGACCCGGGAGATCTTCGGCGTCCGGATGATCCAGGATGCCGACATCGCGCCGCTGACCATCGGATCCGAACTCGGCAACGTGATCACCGGCGAGGTGGCCGACGACACCCGTACAGATCTCATCCTCGGCCTGATCGCGCTGAAGTACACCCAGTCCAACTCCGTCGCCTACTCCCGCGACGGACAGGTGATCGCGATCGGCGCCGGGCAGCAGTCGCGGATCGCCTGTACGGCGCTCGCCGGCGAGAAGCTGGCCACCTGGTTGTGGATCCAACACCAGCGGATCCGCGACGTCGCTGCCGCCCAGAAGGGCCAGGACCGGCTCAATCTGCTCTACGCGCTGGCTCTGGGCGACACTGCCGGTACGGGCGACTTGATCTCCGAGGCGCTGACCGACGAGGAGCGGGCCGGGATCCTTGCCGGGACGACCGGCGTCAGCTTCACCTCCGACGGCTTCCTGCCGTTCTCCGACAACGTGGAGGAGGCCCACAAGTACGGGGTCTCAGCCATCGCCGCCCCCACCGGATCGGTCCGCGACGACGCCGTGTTCGATCGCTGCACGGAGCTCGGCATCAGCTTCGTCGGAACTCCGCGCCGCTACTTCCACCACTAGCCGCAGAACTTGATCATGGGCAAGTGATCATGGACTGGGCCGAGGTACGTGACCATCGGACGGTGTACGCCGATGATCACGTTCTGGTGATCGACAAGCCACCCGGCGTCGGGCTGGTTGGGGAGAGGCACGGCACCGACCTGATGCAGCAGGCCCGTCGGGCCGGCGACTGGGTGATGCCCGCCCATCGGATCGACAAGGTCACCAGCGGCCTGGTGCTGTTGGCCAGGGACCAGAGGACCCACGGCATTCTCACCCGGCAGTTCAACGAGCGGACCGTGATCAAGGACTACCTGGCGATCGTGCGCGGCACGGGCCTGGCGGCGGACGGGGAACTCGACCTGCCCCTGAGCATCGGACGCAAGTCGCGGGTCCGGATCGCCGCGGACCGGGAGGCCATCCGGGAGGATCCGCCCGGCCACTGGTGGGTTCCCCCCCGACCGGATCTACGACCATGTCCGCAGCTACCCGGCGCAGACCGGCTTCCGGCGGCTCGCGGAAGGCGCCGCATGCACCGTCCTCGAGCTGCGTCCGCACACCGGCAGGCGTCATCAGTTGCGGGTGCAGCTCGCCTGGATCGGCCATCCGATCGAAGGGGATCCGCTGTTCTGCAAGTCATCGGCGGGATCGACGGGCGTCTCGACGGACGGGCGTACCTGTCTGCACGCCCGCAGGCTCACGTTCAGCCATCCGACGACCGGGGAGCGGCTGACTCTGATCACCGAACCCGACGACGGCTTCTGGGAGCCGTACGACGGATCGATGCCCGTGGTCGTCGACTGAATCCGGTCATCGGTATCCGGGCATCGATCTCCGGGCATCGATCTCCGGGCACCGGGTCGATTGCCCGCCGGGGACTCCGGGTATCCGATCATCCGATGAGTCCAGAACCCGAGAAGGTGATCGCGTCCTTCGACTCGGCGAGTGTGTTGCACGCCGGGTTGGTCGCCGCGCTCGAAGGCCGCCCGTTCTCCAACCTCGGCAATCCCGAACCGCTGGGTCGGCTGATCCGCGTCGCGACCCGGCTGCCGTGGCCGATCCTGCGCGAGCTCTACCGCAGGATCGGCGGCTCGGAAGGGATTCCGCCCGAACAGCTGCGCCGGGTCGACCTGTCCGGCGTCGCCGGCGCATTCGCCGAGGCCTTCCCGGACCGGCAGTACCCGGCCGCCCTGATCGGCGCCAGCAACGGAGCTCTGGTCCACCTCGCAGCGGCGATGCAGATCCCCTGGCTGCCGCAGACCGTGCTCATCCCGGTACGGCGGAAGGCCGACCCGCATCGTCCCGACGAAGCACTGGAGTTCGGTCGGCAGTGGGGGGCTCAGCTGCTGGCCGCCAATCCCGACGTCGCCCTGCACCAGATGCACGACGCTGTCCAGGACGAGTTGATGATCGCCCGAATGGCGTACTTCCGGGTCAAGTGGCAGACCTTGCCCGAGGCGTACCAACGGTTCCTTGCCGAGCGGCTGCGGCCGGGGGCGCCGGTCTTCCTCGCGCACGACGGTCTGACCTGGCCGGCCACCCGGGTCGACGACCGGCATTGGTTCCAGACCGGCGGCGTTGGCGGGGTGGCGCCGCAGGACCACCTCGCCACCCCCCATGCGCCCCAACCCGACGGGCCCGCCCCGGAGGCCGAGTGGGGCGTCGATCCGGGATTCGTCGCGGCTATCCGCGACTGGTGCACCGCTCATGATCATCCGTTCGTGCCGATCAACTATCACGGACCGCAACAGGCATCGGCAACGGTGGCCGAGATCCTCCGATCATGGTTGCGGGCGCGCGACGAGCGGGCCGACGACCTGATCATCCCGTCCTTCATCCTCGGCGACCCTTGGCGGACCATCAATCGTGCGCTCGTCCCGTACTGGACGTACTTTCCTGTGCAGGAAGCGGTGTCGGCACTCGATGCGTACCTGGCCGCCGCCCACCCCTACCGGAAGGTGTTCGTGCTGGGCTTCCAGCACGGTGCCCGGTCGCCGGGTGCCGCCGGCCCGGAGGACTTCACCACGGTGATCACCCGACACGGCGCGGAGCCCGTGCTGCTCGGCACCCGTCCGCAGGACTGGCCGCACGACATCGGGAGCCTGGCGCGCTACGGCCAGGCGCTTGATCGACTCCCGGCCGGCAGTCGGCCGTGGACACCACTGCATCCCGACGAGGTACGCCGACCGCTGTCGACCGAAGAGCTGCGCTGATGGCGTACGTGATCATGGTTCCCGGGCTCGCGGTCCGCAATTACCTGCGACCGTCGGCGGACTGCCTGAGATCACACGGGCACGACGTCGACCTGCTGCCGCCGATCGGCTGGCGGAGCGTCGGCACCGACCTGACCGACTACGCCCAGCGGATCGCGCGCCACGCGGTCGACCACGGTCCGGCCGATCTGCTGATCGGACTGTCGATCGGCACCCAGGCCGCGACCCTCGCGGCGATCGCGACACCGGCCGTACGACGGCTGCTCCTGGTCAGTCCCACGCTCGACCCGGCTCGCCGGTCGACTGCCGCAGCACTCCGCGCGTGGGCAGGTGGTGAAGATCATCGCAATTCGCCCCGGTTGTCCCTGCAGGCCCACGACTGGACCAACGCCGGCCCAGGGGGCATCTACCAAGGGCTGCAATCGGCGATCAAGGTCCCGCTGGAGACCGAGCTCCCGCGCGCCGCCGAGGGCCGGCCGGTGACCGTCGTCCACGCCGACACCGATCTGCTCAGCCCGCTGCCCTTCGCGGCCGACATCGCGCAACGCGCGGGGGCGCGGCTGCTTGTCATCCCCGACGCGCCGCATTCCTGGCCGATCGGGGACGACGACCGCTTCGTGGCTCTGGTCGCCCGGCTGGTCTCCGAGCGGTGACGTTGCGAGACGCGATACGTGCGGGACGCCTGTGGCAGGATGCGCGGTAAGAAGGCAGCGCGATCGTCGGCAGCCTGTGCTGCGCCTGGTCGATCGCGACAGGAGAGGTCGGGCATGGCTACCGCGTTCGGGAACTGGCACGCCGACAGTCTCCGCACGCTGGAGCAGATCAGCACTCTGCCGGAGATGCTGCAACGGGCGGCGGAGCTGGCGGCCGAGCTCTCCGGCGCAGACGTCGTCGGAGTCAGTCTGATCACCGGTCATCAGCAGATCCACACCACCGCGGCGACGGCCGATCTCGCCGCCCGCGCCGACCAACTCCAGGTCGAACTCGCCGAAGGGCCCCTGTTGCACGCGATCGGCCGTCAGGTGGTCGTCTACCTTGACGATCTGGCCGACGAGATCCGATGGTCCGGCTGGTCCGCCCGGGTGGTGGCCGAACTCGGTCTCCGCTCGATGCTCAGCTACCAACTGTTCACCGAGGGTGAGGTCCTGGGAGCGCTGAGCATCTACAGCGCGAAGCCGCATGCGTTCGACCTCGACGTCGTCGACACGGGGTATCTGTTCGCGGCCCACGTTGGCGTTGCAGTCTCCCAGCTCAAGGAGCGCGACTCGTTGAGGTCGGCCATCGCGTCCCGGACGCTGATCGGCCAGGCCGAGGGCATCCTGATGGAGCGGTACGGTCTGGACGGCGACGCCGCCTTCAACGCGCTGCGTCGGGTGTCCCAGAACCGCAACACCAAGCTTCGGGAGATCGCCGCCGAACTGGTGGAAACCCGCCGACTGGAAGGTCTCACGGATACGCCCTCGAGGCCGCGGGAGACCGGCGGCGACAACCTTGGCCGGTGAGTTGAAGCAGATCGCTTAACTGGACCTTGTGGAAACAGTGCTCGGCATGCTCTCATTAGGTCCAGTGGTCGAGCAACCTGCCACGGACGTTCTCAGACCTGCAAAGGCGGAGAACCATGCAAGCAAGTGCCGTCACATCCGATCCCCGCAACGATTCAGTTCGACGTGAGCAGCAAACGATCGAGTTGCTGACCAGGGCGAGGGATGTCTACACCTCAGAGGCCGAACGGCAACAATGCCGCGACCTCGCAGTCCAATTGAACCTGTCCGTCGCGGACGGGCTCGCCCGCCGCTACAGATCCCGCGGTGAGGATCTGGATGATCTCATCCAGGTCGCCCGGCTCGGTCTGGTTCACGCGGTGAACCGGTTCGACCCGGACAACGGCGCGTTCCTGTCGTTCGCCGTACCGACGATCACCGGCGAGATCAAGAGACACTTCCGTGATCATTGCTGGACCGTACGCCCACCGCGCCGGCTCCAGGAACTGCACAGCGAAGTCATGGCCGGCTGGTCCGATCTGGCCCAGGAACAGGCCGCAACACCCACCGCACAGCAGATCGCCGACTGGATCGGAGCCGACCGTTCCGACGTCAGCGAGGTGCTGCACAGCAACGCCTTCACCTCGAGTTCGTTGGACAACGCCGAGGCGCCCGCCTGGGCCGCGGCAGTGATCGGGCAGAGCGAAACCGGATTCGATGCGGTCGATGACGCGCTGGAGCACGAGGACTTGATGCGACAGGTCCGTGCCGCGTGCGAGAAACTGACCGAGGACGATCTGCGGCTGCTGCGTATGCGGTTCGTCGAATCCTGTTCCCAGTCGGTGATTGCGGACCAACTCGGCATCAGCCAGATGTCGGTCTCCCGTCGGCTCCGCAAGATCACCAAGACCTTGCGCGAAGAGATCGCCAAGGGTCGTACCGCGACCGCCGCTTGATCGGCCGTCTCGCTGGGTAGTGATCGCCGGGAAGGGAGGAGGTTGTCATGCCGATGCTGAGGAAGGGCGGCGAGCCCCGCAAGAGCGAATTGCCGGACACCATCGCCCGCTCCGACAAACATGCCCAGCGAACCTTTGCCAAGGCCCACGATGCGGCGGCCGACGAGTACGGGGACGGCCGGCGAGCCCATCAGACGGCGTACGCAGCGCTGAAGCACAGCTACGAGAAGGTCGGCGATCACTGGGAGCGCAAGAACAAGGGCTCCCGCGGACCGTCGGACGACCAGGCTGCGCAAGGCCGGGGCAGCCGGAAGAAGACAGCTGGTGGCGTGGATGCCAATGCCAGCAAGGAGCATCTGATGGATGTCGCCCGTCGACTGGATATTCGCGGACGGTCCAAGATGAAGAAGAGTGAGCTGGTCTCAGCGATTCAGAAGGCCAACGCACGGTCCAGCAGATCCTGACCGACTGAACCGACTCACTCGACAGCTGAACCCAACGGCCCGCCGGTCAAGATCATGACCGGTGGGCCGTTGGGTTCAGCGTCGGCTCTTGGGTCGTCGCCGGCGTCAGGAGTTGTGAGCTGTGCTCTGGTTGAACCGCCGAACAGCACGATCGGCCAACACCGTCAACCGGTCGAAGATCCTCGGCGTGTGGGCCGCAGCGCGATAACCGGGAGCATGCTCGTGGCCGACCTGATCCGGTCCGGCGGGCTCGCCTCGATCGGAGTCCGGCAGGAGTCGCCCCGCCAGCCCGACAGCGACGCCGACGGCAACCGGCGAAAGCCGATAGAGCAGATCCCCCACCCTGGCCGGCAGGGTGAAGATGATCTTCCTCCGGCCCCGGATGACGCCGCGGACGATGATCTTGGCTGCTCGATCGGCATCCGTCGACACCAACGGCGCGGCGGACAGCCCGGTGAACCAGACGTACTCCCGCTCGGGCTGCCCCTCGTAGTCGCCGTGCCAATGACCTCCGGTGCGCATCAGCCCCGGGATGATGGTGCTCACGGTGATCGGCGTGCCATCCAACTCCTCGGCGAGGGCCCGGGTGAATCCCACGGCCCCGTGTTTGGCCGCCGAATAGGCGACCAGGTGCGGTACCGGAATGATCCCGGCGATCGAGGTGACTACGCCGATCCGACCACGCCCTCGGTCCCGCATCGCCGGGAGCACGGCATGGACGACGTTGATCGGGCCACGAAGCATGATGTCGATCGGCTCGGCGTACTCCTCGGCGCGATCCGGCACCGGGCCGACCTTGAGCACACCGGCAACGGCGATCAGTGTCTCGATGGGTCCGAAACCGGATTCGACGTCTGAAACCAGCTGACGGGCCCCCTCGGCGTCACGCACGTCATGGACCCGGGTGATCACCTCGATGTCCTCGGCCACAAGGTCGGATTGTGCGCGATCGAGATCGTCCTGAGTTCGTGCGGTGATCAGGACCCGGTGACCGGCATTGCCCAGTTCGCGGGCAATCGCCAGGCCGAGACCCCGGGATGCTCCCGCCACCCAGGCCACCGGCTTGTGTGTGCGTCGTGGATCGCTCATCGTGTTCATCCCTTCCGGCGTCCCGGTCACGGGTACCCGAACAATCACACCGTACGCACAGCATTCGACCAGTGCGCGGCACCTACACTTTGGGGAGACGGACCGCCAGGTCCGTCGATTCGATGTGAGGACAGTCAATGTTGCGTAGTTCGAACCCGGTACTTTCCAGGCGGGACGCGTTCACACCGGCAGCGCCGGCCGGCGGCCAGGCGCACGGCCCGTACGGCCAGTCCCCGTTCGCCAACCAAGCTACTTTCGACCAGCAGTACGGCTACGGCCAGGGACCTGCTGTGCAGACACCGGCCGAGGGCCGGATGACCTTCGACGACGTGATCACCAAGACCGCCGTGACCATGGCCGTCCTGGTGGCTGCGGCCGTGGTCAGCTGGTGGGGCATCTCTTCCGGAGTGATCCCGCAGGCGGCCATGATGCCGGCGTTGTTGCTCTCCGCGGTGGTCGGTTTCATCACCGCCTTCGTGGTGACCCTTCGACACCGGGTCAGCCCGCCGCTGGTCCTGGTCTATTCGGCCGTCCAGGGGATCTTCATCGGCATGCTCAGCCGGCTGTTCGAGTTCCTTTACGACGGGATCGTCGCCCAGGCGGTGATCGGTACGTTCGTCGCGGCCGGCGTGACCCTTGCGGTCTACAAGATCTTCAACATCCGGGTCACCTCGACGTTCCGCAAGGTCGTGATGATCGGAACCGCGGCGTTCGCGATCACGATGTTGGTCAACCTGGTGTTCGCCCTGTTCGGCGTCGACCTCGGACTGCGCGGGGTCGGCAGCTTCAGCGGGCTCTCGGTGCTCTTCTCGGCGATCGGCGTCACCCTCGCCGTGCTGAACCTGGTGCTCGACTTCGACTACATCGAGCGCGGCGTGAAGATGGGTGCACCGGCGAGCCAGTCCTGGCTGGGTGCGTTCGGACTGACGGTCACCATGGTCTGGCTGTACGTGGAGATCCTGCGAATCCTGTCCTATTTCAGACGCTGACGCCCAGCCCGGGCTCAGCCCTCGAGTGGACCGACCAACGGGCCGCGACCGATCTGGTCGCGGCCCGTTGTGTTTGCCGGGGCGACGGGACTGGTCCGGCGTTAGGCTCGCGTCCGTGGAGTATGTGAACTCGCTGATCGAACTGGTCGGCAACACCCCGCTGCTCAGGCTGACCCGGGTCACCGGCGACGCCAGACCACTGGTCCTGGCGAAGGTGGAATATCTCAACCCGGGCGGCTCGGTGAAGGACCGGATCGCGGTGAAGATGATCGAGGCCGCCGAACACGAGGGCAAGCTCAAGCCCGGCGGGGTGATCGTCGAACCGACCAGCGGAAACACCGGGGTCGGGCTGGCCATCGTCGCTCAGGCCAAGGGCTACCGCTGCATCTTCGTCTGCCCGGACAAGGTCAGTGAGGACAAGCGGAACGTGCTGCGGGCGTACGGTGCCGAGGTGGTCGTCTGCCCGACGGCTGTCGAACCGGAGCATCCCGACTCCTACTACTCGGTCTCGGACCGGCTGATGCGGGACACGCCCGGCGCCTGGAAACCCGACCAGTACAGCAACCCGAACAACCCGACCAGCCACTACGAGAGCACCGGGCCGGAGATCTGGAAACAGACCGACGGCAGGATCACCCACTTCGTGGCGGGCATCGGGACCGGCGGCACCATCTCGGGAACCGGACGCTATCTCAAGGAGGTCTCCGGCGGCGCAGTCAAGATCATCGGCGCTGATCCCGCGGGTTCGGTGTACTCCGGAGGCAGCGGGCGCCCATATCTGGTCGAGGGCGTCGGCGAGGACTTCTGGCCGGAGAACTACGACCGCCAGATCTGTGACCGGGTGATCGAAGTCTCCGATTCGGACTCCTTCGCGATGACCAGGCGGCTGGCCCGCGAGGAGGCGCTGCTGGTCGGCGGATCATCCGGCATGGCTGCTGCAGCGGCCGTCCGGCTGGCCGAGGACCTCGATGATCCGGATGCGGTGATCGTCGTCCTGCTGCCTGATTCCGGCCGCGGTTATCTGACCAAGATCTTCTCCGACGACTGGCTCGCCCGGTACGGCTTCGCACCGCGCCCGGACGCCGCCGTTCGCACCGTCGGTGACGTGCTGCGGGAGAAGTCCGGCGCGCTGCCGACACTGGTGCACACCCACCCGAACGAGACCGTCGCCGAGGCGGTGCAGATCCTGCGGGAGTACGGCGTCTCGCAGATGCCGGTGGTGCGTGCCGAACCGCCGGTGATGGCGGCCGAGGTGGTCGGGTCGGTCAGTGAACGCGGACTGCTGGGCGCACTCTTCAACCACGAGGTCCAGCCAGCTGCCGCGGTGGAGACCGTGATGGAACCGGCGCTGCCGATGCTGGGCGCGAGCGAGCCGGTCGCCGACGCCGTCGCCGCTCTCGTCGCCAACGACGCCCTGCTCGTCCTGGAAGGCGGCAGGCCGGCCGGCATCGTCACCCGGCAGGATCTGCTGACCGACATCTGAGCCGACATCCGACGCAGGACCCGAGGCCTGCTGCGGTCAGCCGAACAGGGTGACCAGGAGGTCCCGCCAGCCCGTGTTCCAGGGCTGGTCAGGCCAGGACTCGTAGGGGAACCAGGCGGCGGCCGTCGTCGTGCCGCCGACGTCGATCACGACCGGATCCGTCGGTTCGGGGCAGCGGGCGCGGTAGATGAGCCGTACCGCATGGAAGTCTTCGAGGACGCCCGCCGGGCTGCGGCCGATCCAGTGCCGGGTATCCACCCGAACCAGCTCGCCGAGCTCGATCCGCTGCGACGTCTCCTCCATGACCTCCCGATGCACGGCGTCGACCGGCTCCTCGCGCTCGTCGAGACCACCGCCCGGCAGACCCCACCGGCCACCGGGAACCGGCCGGTAGAACTCGGCGGCGAGGATCCCGCGGCTGGACTCGACCCAGGCGTAGGCGGCGATGCGTTGTCGGCGTACGGCCGGTCCGTCGGCGGAGCCGTTCCCGTCCGTCGACGGCCGGTGCTCCCGCGGCATCGGACCACTCGGCACGCCGTCGGGGGCGCCCGGCTCGACCAGCATCGTCACTGTCAGATCGCCGTCACTGCCCGCGGCGCGGAGCGGCCGGACAGTGCGGAGACCGCGTACGGCCAGCTGCTTGTCCGGGTCGTCGCCATGACCGAGATCGAACTCGGCCAGCCGTCGCCCGTCGCGTCCCTGCCCAACGATGACCACCCGCCCATCATGCCCGAGGCTGGATCACCGCCCGGACGCCTCGTCCACTACGGTGTGTAGTTGTGAGGTACCCGGCATGATCACGTGGCTGAGCTATGCGGTGATCGGCGTCGCGGTCGTGGCGGCGATCTGGGGTGCCGTGTCAGCAGTCCGCGGTCGGCCGCCGGGTAACGCACAGTTCTACTGGGCCTTCCTCGTCGAGCTCGCGGTCATCGTCCAGTCTGTGGTCGGGTTCGTGTCGATCGGGCGCGGGCACGGGCCCGCCGAGACGGCGACCTCGATCGGTTACCTCGCGGGGATCGTCGTGCTGATGCCGGCGGCGATCTGGTGGGGGATCAGCGACCGCAGCCGCTACTCCGGGCTGGTGATGACCATTGCCGGAGTGGCGATCGCCGTCATGTCCCTGAGATTGCTCGAACTGTGGAGCGTGTGAGCGGTGATCGATCCGCATCCGACGCGGTCCGGCCCGGGCCGGGTCCTGATCGCCGTCTACGGCCTGTTCGCGCTTGCCGCCACCTCCCGGGCCGTTGTCCAACTGATCACCGATTTCCAGGACGCGCCGCTGGCCTACCTGCTGTCGGCGTTCTCCGGCCTGGTCTACATCCTGGCGACGGTCTCGCTGGCGCTGGGCAGCCGGACGGGGCGCGGGATGGCCTGGGCGACCATCGGCACCGAGCTGGTCGGCGTGCTGACCGTGGGCACGGTGAGCGTGCTCGCCCCGCAGGAGTTCCCCAGGGCCACCGTCTGGTCGGTGTACGGGATCGGGTACGGCTTCGTGCCGCTGGTGCTGCCGTTCCTCGGGCTGTTCTGGCTGTGGCGCACCCGCTCACGGACGACGCCTAGCTCTCCAGCGCGCGGGCGCGACTGAGCGACAACGCCCGTTCCTGATCGTTGCCGGCCAGTTCGGCCGCCCGCCGGAACTCGTCGGCTGCTTCGGCGTCGCGACCGAGCCGCGCGAGCAGGTCCCCCCGCACGCTGGGCAACAGGTGGTAGCGCTCCAGCTCGGGAAAGTCCCGCAACTGGTCGACAAGATCGAGACCGGCCTGCGGTCCGTACGCCATTCCGAGGGCGACCGCCCGGTTGAGCTCCACGATCGGCGACGGCGCGGTCTCGGCCAGAGTCTCGTAGAGGGCGGCGATCGCCACCCAGTCGGTGTCCTCGGCCGTCGCGGCCCGGGCATGTTGCGCGGCGATGGCAGCCTGCAGCGCATAGCTCGTCCGGGTCCCACCCAGCTCGCGTACCCGCTGCAGGCTGCGCAGGCCGCGGGTGATCGACAACCGGTCCCAGAGCGCCCGGTTCTGATCGAGGAGCAGGATCGGCTGGCCGTCCCGGGTGGTCCTGGCAGCCAGCCGGGACGCCTGGAACTCCATCAATGCTGTCAGGGCGAACACGTCAGACTCGTTCGGCAGCAGATTGCACAACATCCGCCCGAGACGCAGCGCATCCCGGCACAGCTCGGGCCGGAACCAGTCGTCGCCGCTGCTGGCCGCGTAGCCCTCGTTGAAGATCAGGTAGATCACCGACAGCACCGGTGGCAGCCGCTCCGGCAACTCCTCGGCCGTCGGCGCCGCGAAGCCCACCCTGCGGGCGGACAGCGTGCGTTTGGCCCGGACGATGCGCTGCGCGATCGTCGACTCCGTGCTCAGGAACGCCCGGGCGATCTCCGCGGTGCTGAGCCCGGCGACGGTCTTCAGGGTCAGCGCGATCCGGGCCTCCGTGCTCAGCGCCGGATGGCAGGCGGTGAAGATCAACCGCAACATGTCGTCGCCGATCTGATCATCGAGCCGGCTGTCGGCTTCGTCGTAGGGATCGTCATGATCATCAAGGTCCGAGGCGAGGACGGCGACCTTCTCCCGGAGGTTGACCTCGCGACGGATCCGGTCGATCGCCCGCCGTCGGCCGGTGGTCATCAGCCAGGCAGCCGGGTTGCGCGGGATCCCGTCGCGAGGCCACTGTTCCAGGGCCGCCACCAGGGCCTCCTGGGCCGTCTCCTCGGCCAGGCCGAGGTCACCGTGCAGCCGGGCGAGCGCAGCCACCACGCGGGCAGACTCGATCCGCCACACGGCGTCGATGCTGGCTCGGACGTCGTCGACGGGTGCGCCGGTCACCCGGACTATTCAACACCGGATCAACGGATCCGGGCCTGCAATTCCTCGGCCCGTCTCCTGGTCTCCTCCGACATCGCGTCGGCGAAGTCCTCCGCTTCCTGGATCGGACGGAGCTGGATCTCGGCACCCTCGCCGCACGGACAGCGCTTGAACCGCTCCTCCGCCTCGGCCAGCGAACTGACCTCGACGATCCAGAAGCCGGCGACGACCTCCTTGGCCTCGGTGAACGGCCCGTCGATCACGGTCGGGCCCGATCCGGTCCACTTCACCTTCGCGCCGGCCGAGGTCGGTGTCAGCCCGTCGGCGGCCAGCAGGACGCCGTCCTTGACCAACTCCTCGTTGAATCGGCCCATGGCCTCGAACAGTTCCGGAGGTGGAAGAACATTGGCCTCGGACTCCTCGTTGCCCATCATGCACGCCAGGACACGCATCGATACTCCTTCGTCTGCGCCGGCCCCCCGGACGGGCGCCGGCAGTGTCTCACCGGCACGTCGAACGGTCGACGGTGAATTCGACACCGATCGTTGCTCTTGACTCTCACGCTACGTGAGGTGCTGCAGTTGTGCCATGACCGAGACGAACCTCTCCGAAGACACCCGATCCGGTGCCGCCTCACCGACCGAACATCCGGACGGGCGCGATTGGTGGCCCACCGACTACGACCCGTCGCCCTGGGCGATACACAGTCCGTACAGCGATCCCGGCCGGTATCGTGACCTGCTGGCGGCGGTTCCGCCGCGGATCCCGGCGCTGTCGGCCGTCGCCCGGAACTTGATCATCCACTACCGGGCGTCCGGTCTCGATCTTCCCGAGGAGACCAAGGACGAAATCAACGCCAGGTGGGTAGCAACGATCCTCGACCTCGATCAACAACGTCACAGCGGGCCGCTGGCGGTGGAGCGCGACCCGATGACCCGGGTCCAGGGCTGCTGCCGCGATCACTCCCTGTTCAGCGCCGCGGTGCTGCGCGAGCACGCCGTGCCGGCACGGATCAGGTACGGCTTCTCCCACTACTTCCTTCCGGATTACGACTTCGATCATGTGATCGTCGAGACCTGGCTGCCCGAGGAACATCGCTGGCTGCGTTTCGACCCGGAGATCGCCGAGCCGATGAAGTTGCTGCCGACGCCACAGGACATTCCGCACGGTCCGGACAGTCCGTTCACCACCGCCGCGGAGTCCTGGCAGGCCTACCGCGCCGGGACCATCGATCCGCAGCGGTACGGCGTCGCCCCGGGTGTACCGGTCGGTGGCGACTGGTTCCTGCAGGGCGCGGTCTTCTACGACGCCGCGTTCCGGGCCGGCATCGAACTGTTGCTCTGGGACGGCTGGGCGCCGCTCAGCTCGCCCGAAGGTCTCACCGCCGACGAAGCCGCGGCCGCCGACGAACTGTCGGAGTTGATCATCGCCGCCGATTCCGGAGATGCCGATGCAGAACGGCGACTGATCGACCGGGTGCGTACCGATCCGAGGGTCGGGCCGGGAACGACGGTACAGACCAACTCGCCCTACGGTGACCCGCCGACAACGACGGACCTGACCGCCGTTCAGGCCTAGGTGACAGACGGGCAGTCGCGCTTCCGCCGGGACGGCCGGAGTGTCCGACCCGCTGCCGGGGTGCATGCTGGGGCGCATGATCCTCATCGTTGTGAAGTTCACCGTGCTGCCCGAACACCGCGACGCGTGGCTTCCTGCCGTCGATCCGTTCACCCAGGCGGTCCGCGCCGAGCCCGGCAACCTGTGGTTCGACTGGTCGGTCAGCGTCGACGACCCCAACCAGTTCGTCCTGGTCGAAGGATTCGCCGACGCGGACGCGGGCGCAGACCACGTGGCGACTGATCATTTCACGGCGGCGATGGAACTGATGCCGTCGATGCTGGCCAGGACGCCGGAGATCATCAACGTCGAGATCCCGGACCGCACCGGATGGTCGGAGATGGGGGAGCTGAGCGTCCCCGATCGCAGCTGAGGCCGGCGGCCGGTCGGTGGCCGGGACCTGCCAGGGATCCCCCGAGCGGCATCCGGCAGGCTGTACCCATGGCAGCCAGCAGCCTGCGCCTGGGCATCCACATCCCGCCGACCATTCCACCGGAGCGTCTCCGCGAGCTCGCGCAACTGGCCGACCGCGTCGGCCTTGACGATCTGTGGGTCTGGGAGGACTCCTTCAAACAGAGTGGCATCGCCTCGGCGACGGCGGCGCTGGCCTGGACCGATCAGCTCCGGGTCGGTATCACCCTGCTGCCGGTTCCGCTCCGAAATCCCGCGCTGACCGCGATGGAAATCGCCACCATCGCCCGGATGTTCCCTGGCCGGTTCGTCGCCGGCATCGGTCACGGCGTCCAGGCGTGGATGGGCCAGGCGGGAGTCCGGGTGTCCTCTCCGCTCACCCTGCTGCGTGAACAGGCCACCGCGATCCGCCGGCTGCTGCAGGGCGAGACCGTGACCGTCGACGGCCGTTATGTGCACCTCGATCGAGTACGCCTGACCTGGCCACCTCCGGTGATGCCGCCGCTGATGGTCGGTGGCGCCGGTCCGAAGGCGGTCGCGTTGGCCGCTGAGCTCGGTGACGGCAACCTGCTCGTCAACGCCCTGACCGACGAGGAGGTCCGGGCCGTCGGCGAGGCGGTACGCAGCGCGAAGTCCAAGGCCGGTCGACCGGATGCAGACGATCCCCAGATCATCGGCTGTGAGATCGTGGTCACAGGCCCGGACGCCCAGCGGCGCTTGGACGCCGAACTTCCGCTCTGGGATGCCTCACCCGGCCGAGGGATCGGTGTCGCGGGTGACGCCGCCGACATCGTCGAATCGGCCCGCCGCTACGCGTCGTTCGGCATCACCGGTTACGGTGTCCAGCCCACGGCCGACGAGCCCGATCTTGAGGGGCTGATCACCCTCCTCGGGCGGGAGGTCAAACCGGAATTGGCGAAGGGAGTCTGACAGCGTGACCCGATCAACAGGCGGCAGGATCGTCACACCGGACCGACGGGCGACCCGTACGGGACAGGCCGTGTTGGAGGCCGGCGGTTCGGCGGTCGATGCCGTGATCGCTGCCAGCGCCGTGCTCAGTGTTGTGTATCCGCAGAACGTCACGCTCGGCGGAGACACCTGGACGCTGGTCGCTCCGCCATCCGGCGACCCGATCGCGGTCAACGGCACCGGCCGGGCCCCGGCCGCGCTGTCGGCCCAGCTGCTGATCGACCAGGGTCACAGTCACGTGCCCGGTGAAGGACCACACTCGATCAGCGTGCCCGGACTGGTGGCCGCCTGGGGCGATCTGCACCGGAGCTGGGGGAGCACGGCGTTGGCGGAGTTGATCGCGCCGGCCCGTGATCTTGCCGCCGACGGCAGCCCTGTCGCCCCGGCACTGGCCCGCGACCTGGCCAAACTTGCGGATGTGTTGATCATGGACGCCGGCTGCGCTGACGTGTTCTTCTCCGACGGTGTGGTGCTCGCCGAGGGTGATCAACTTCGTCAACCAGCCTTGGCCGCGACCCTGGACCGGATCGCGGCCGAGGGGCCGACGACGTTGTACGGCGGGGACGTCGGGCGCCGCTACGCCGACGGCCTGCAGCGCGCCGGCTCGGTGATCACTGCCGATGATCTTGCCCGACACACCACCGACCGGACCGTACCGCTGTCGGTCCGATACGCCGGCCTCGACGTGCTCACCACACCGCCGAGTTCGCAGGGTTTCACCTTGTTGAAGATCCTTCGGCTGATGGCCGAGCTGGGACTGGACGATCCGGCCGCCAAGGACCAGGCGGCGATGATCATGGCAGCCGTCGCACTCGCCGGCCAGGAGCGGGATGCCATCTCCGCTGACCCGGAGTTCGTCGAGGTGGACGTCGACGCCGTACTTGCCGCCGACCGAGTAGCTGCACAGGCGGAAGCGATCCGCCGGGAGGGGGCCGGGCCAACGCCGGTCGGCGAACCTGCGCCGCCGCTGGGCGGCGACACGGTCGGAATGGTGGCCGTGGACTCCGAGGGTCTGTGGGTCAGTTCGGTGCAGAGTGTCGCCGGCACCTTCGGCTCCCGGGTGCTCGAACCCTCGACAGGGATCCTGGCGCACAACCGGGGCAGTGGCTTCAGCCTCGATCCGCGGCGACCGGGCCATCTGACGGGTGGCCGCCGCCCACCGCACACGTTGATGCCGTCACTGATGCGCCGGGACGGTCGCACCGTCGGAGCGATCGCCACGATGGGCGGCCACAACCAGCCGTTCATCATCACCCAGGTGCTCAGTCGGATCCTGGCCGGCGATCATCCCCAGCAGGCGGTCGGCGCACCGCGTTGGGTGGTCCAGCGTGGTGCGGACGAGCGATCGGTGCTCGCCGACGAACGGCTGGAGGACACCGTACGCTCCGAGCTTGCCGCAGCGGCTGCCACCGAGACGGTCGCGATGAACGACAACCGGCTCGGCCATGCACACGCGGTCTGGACCACCGACGTACCGGGCCAGGTGGGATGGGGCTCGGATCCCCGTGCCGACGGCGGCGACTGATCGAGACGAGCGAAGCCCGGATCACGCAGAGATCGCCGGCACCACCGGTGAACCCGGGAACCAGCCGTAGGAGTCCTTGACCAGCCGGCCGCCCTGCAGGACCGCACCGATGCTCGTCGGATCGGCCAGCGCACCGATGTCGCCCAATGGGTCGACGCCGGTGATCACCAGATCGGCCAGCCGGCCCTCGGCCACGGTACCCAGTTGATCACTGAGCCGGAGCAGTTCCGCGGCGTTCCTCGTCCCGGCCAGAATCGCCTCCATCGGCGACAGGCCGAGTTCGACCAGATGGCCGAGCTCGCCGAGATTCCTGCCGTGCGGGCAGACGCCGGAATCGGTGCCCATCGCGACCTTGACCCCAAGGACCAACGCCTTGGCGATGTGTTCCCGGGCGATCGCCGACCAGCGCACCTTCTTCTCGTACAGGTAACCGGGCACCAGTGCGGGATCCGGGACCCGCAGCGCGGCGCTCAGCGTCGGCACCAGCATCGTGCCGTTGCTGAGCATCAGGTCGACGGCCTCCGAGTCGATCTGGTAGCCGTGCTCGACGCTGCTCACCCCGCCGCGGACGGCCTCCAGGATGCCCTGGAGCCCCTGGGCATGCGCGGCGACCGGCTGGCCCTGGCGCTTGTCGGCCTCCTCGCGGATGATCTTGATGTGCTCCGCCGGTACGCCGACATCGGTCGGCTGGTCGGACGGGCTGGAGACTCCGCCGCTGGTGCAGACCTTGATCACGTCTGCGCCCGACCTGATCAGCAACCGGGTGGTACGGCGTACGTCGTCGTCGGTGTCGACGATCGGATCCAGCACGGCGAAGCCGCGAGTCTGGGCTCCGTTGGCCAGGTGATAATCCGAATGCCCGCCGGTCGGTGACAGCGCCGAGAGTGCCAGATGCAGCCGCGGCCCGAGAACCGTGCCGTCGGCGATCGCCTGCCGGAAGCCGGCGTCGATCCCACCCAGATCACGGGCGGTGGTGACACCGGCCATCAGGGTACGGCGGAGGTTGATCGTGGTGTCCAGCGCCCTCTCCGACGGGAACGCGCCCTGCTGCTTGGTCAGGGGTGCCTCGAGATTGCTGCCCATGTGCAGGTGGGCGTCGATGAAACCCGGAAGCACCGTTCTGCCGGCCAGGTCGACCACCGTTGCGCCGTCAGCAAGTCCCGCACGGTAGGCGCCGGCATAGCTGATCCGGTCGCCGGTGATCACCACCTCGGCGTCGGTGACCGGGGCCGCACCGGTTCCGTCGATCAGTCGGCCGTGCACCAGCCGTAGCGACACGCCGTCGTCGACCGGCGTGCGGGGCAGACGGGCGGTGTGGGCGGCGGCATCCGGCATGGGTTCCTCTCGGCTGCGATCGGCGGTGATCGCGTGGTCCTCTCCTGTCTGGGAACCGTACCGACAGGCGGCGGGGCCCGCCAAGCCGATCACCAACCGCCGCGATGCTCCGGAACCTTGTAGATCAACGGCAGCACCAGGACCATCAGGCAGCCGAAGCCGATGAAGATGTGCCCGAGGGTCATCCCGTGATCACTGCTTCGAGCAATGATCGCGGTCGCGATCGACACCGCCATGATCGACCCGCCCTGACGGAACATGCCCCGCATGCCGGAGATCCCGGCCACCTGATCGGGTGCCAGTTGCAGGATCGCATTGTTGGCCGCGGGCAGGGCGAGGCCCATGCCGACTCCGCAGACCCCCGAGGCGATCGACAACCAGAGGAACGGGGTGATGCCCTGCGGTGCCCCGATCGCCGTCGCCACCATGCCGACGATCAACAGCGAGAAGCCGATGGTCATCGGTGGTCGATAGCCTGTTCGGCGCAACGCGAAGGTGGCCAGTCCGGCGACACAGATCATCCCGACGGCGCGAGCGGTCAGCAGCGTTCCGGCCTGCAGGGTGGGGATGTCGTAGCGGCTCTCCGCATACAGCGGCACCAGTGCGCCGAACCCGATCGCGGCGGCACCCTGCAGGAAGTTGATCAGATTCATCACGCCGAAACCCCGACCGCGGAGCAGATTCATCGGGATGAACGGTGCACGGCCGCGGGCGGCGTGCCGGAGGAACAGCACCAACGAGGTGGCCGCGATCGCTTCCGGGACAAGGAATCCCACGCTGAGCACCGAGCCGTTGCTGTTGCCGAGATGCGTGACGCCGAGCATGGTGCCAAGGATCAGCATGCCCAACAAGATCAATCCGTAGACGTCGATCGACTTTCCCGGTGTGCGATGACCCTTCGGGAGGAAGATCAGTCCGAGGATGATCAAGACGGCGCCGATCGGCACGTTGACCAGAAAGATGCCGCGCCAGGACCAATAGGTGACGAAGATGCCGCCGAGGATCGGACCGACGATGCCGCCGATCGGGAAGATGGAGGTGAACATGCCAAGGGCCCGATCCCGGTTGCGGCCGAAATGATCGGCCACCAGCCCGCTCGCCGCCGGCAGGAACGATCCACCGCCGATCGACTGGATCGCCCGCAGCACCACCAGCAGTGCGATGTTGTGCGCCAGACCACAGCACAACGAGGCGACGGTGAACAATGCGGCGGCGGCAAGGAACACCCGTCGCCGTCCGAACATGTCGGCGAACTTCCCGGCCAGCGGAAGCACCAGGACCTGGCCGAGCGAGTAGATGGTGATCGTCCAGCCGCTCCACTCGATGGAGGCACCGAGATCGCGCTGGATCGCTGCCAGGGCGGTCGCGACGACCGTCTGATCCACCGACGCCATGAACAGCGCCATGGCGACGATGCCGAAGACCAGCCGTCTGCGGGGTAGCGGTTCGTCGCCGGCGATTGCGGGTTTCCCGTCGGGCGGAGTCTTCGGGTCGGTGTCGGTCGACGGGCTGAGGACGCTTGTTGGCTGGCGGCGCGGCATTCCTGGCAGATGTCCCTAAGGTGGTCAGGTGGGACCGGTACGGTCGGGCCCCAACTATATTGCGTGCCGGCAAGCAAGTAAACGCCGGTCGAACGACCCGATGAGGGGGTGTCTGTGGACCTCGACGTGTCCGCGCGCCTGCGGGGTGTCGTGATGCGACTGTCCCGGCAGCTCAACGCCTCGGCGGCGCACGAGGGGCTGACGCCGTCCCAGGCGTCGGCGCTCGGTCTGATCCGCCGACGCGGGCCGCTCAGCCTGTCCGACCTGGCGGCCATCGAGGGACTCAATCCGACGATGGTGTCGCGGATCGTCGGCCGGCTGGATGAACTCGGTCTGATCAGCCGGCGGCAGAATCCGCAGGATCTGCGATCCGCGTTGGTGGAGGTGACCGAGAACGGTCAACGGGTGCACGAACGAGTCCGGACTGAGCGCGGCAAAGTACTGTCGGCGTGCTTCGAACAGCTCAGCCAGGCCGATCAGGAGGCGATCGTCGGCGCGCTCGGAGCCCTGGAGGCCCTCGCGGAGCAACTGATCGGTTCGTCGGTCGGCAGCTCGTCCGGGAACGGCGGGGCAAGAGAATCGAGGAGCAGATGAGTACAGCGGGTGCGGACGCCGAATCCCAGGTCGACATCTATCGAGCCGTCCCGTCCGGGGAGATCAAGGGCGGTCTGATCGTGATCCACGAGATCTGGGGGCTCGTCGACCACATCGAATCGGTTGCCGACCGGTTCGCTGCGGCCGGCTACGTCGCGTACGCACCCGACATCCTCAGCCACGCCGGTATCACGCCACGGGCCGGCCGGGAACTGTTGGAACTCATGCAGCACCCCGACGAGAAGGTCAGGGTCGCAGCCCAGCCCACGTTTCGCGAACGGATGGCGCCTGCTCACGACCCGCAGTACGGCGGCTGGGCGTTGCACGCACTGACCGGGGTTGTCGATGATCTTGCCGGTCAGCCCGGGGTCGACGGCCGGATGGGCGTCGTCGGCTTCTGTTTCGGCGGAACCTACAGCTTCGGACTGGCAGCAACCGATCCCCGGATCCGTGCCGCGGTGCCGTTCTACGGTGCCCCGCCCGACCAGGTCTCGGTCAGCACGATCAGACGCCCGGTGCTGGCCATCTACGGCGGGGACGACGAGCGCCTGATCAGCGGCCTGCCGGAGGTCACCCGACGGATGCACGTGGCCGGCGTCGACTTCACCACCAGAATCTACCCGGGGGCCGGGCACGCCTTCTTCAACGACTCCGGCAGCAACTACGACGCCGAGGCGGCCGCCGACGCCTGGGCGATCACCGTGGAGTTCCTTGCCCGCAACCTGTGACCGGCAGATCACAGTCCGCCTGATCGACCGGTGTTCCGGCCCATCTTCCCCGCCGGGGCCGTGGCGCCCAACCGGTACGCTCGCCAGCTATGAGCCGACAGCCCGATCCCGGTTTCGAGACGCTGGCCATCCATGCCGGACAGGAGCCCGATCCGACCACCGGCGCGGTGGTACCACCCATCTACGCCACCTCGACCTACGCCCAGGACGGGGTCGGCGGGCTGCGCAACGGCTATGAGTACTCACGCTCCGGCAACCCCACGAGGACCGCCCTGGAGGAGTGCCTGGCCGCCCTCGAGTCCGGCGTTCGTGGTCTGGCCTTCGCCAGCGGGCTGGCTGCCGAGGACACGCTGGTGCGGACCATCACCGAGCCTGGGGACGAGGTACTGCTGCCCAATGACGCGTACGGCGGCACGTACCGCCAGTTCGCCAAGCTGCATGCCCGCTGGGGAATCACCAGCACGCCCGTGCCGGTCAACGATGCTGAGGCGGTGGCGGCGGCCATCAGGCCCGGTCGTACCCGCGTTGTCTGGCTGGAGACGCCGACCAATCCGCTGCTCACCATCGCCGACATCGCGGCGCTGAGCGAGGCCGCACACAGCGCGGGCGCGGTGGTCGTTGTCGACAACACCTTCGCCACGCCCTACCTGCAGCAGCCGCTGGAACTCGGCGCCGACGTCGTCGTGCACTCCACCACCAAGTACTGCGGCGGACACTCCGACGTGGTCGGCGGTGCGCTGATCACCCGCGATGCCGAACTGGGCGAGCGACTCGCCTGGTCGCAGAACGCTATCGGTGCCGTCGCCGGGCCGTTCGACTGCTGGCTGGTGTTGCGGGGATTGAAGACACTGGCCGTACGGATGGACCGGCACTGCGCCAACGCCCGCATCATCGCCTCCTGGCTCGCGGACCATCCGGGGGTTGCCGAGGTCTTCTACCCGGGGCTGGCGACCCATCCCGGTCATGATCTTGCCGCCAAGCAGATGCGCGACTTTGGCGGCATGATCAGTTTCCGGGTTGCGGCGGGGGAGCAGGCCGCCGTCGACGCCTGCGGCAGGACCGAGATCTTCACCCTGGGCGAATCACTCGGTGGTGTCGAATCGCTGATCGAACATCCAGGTCGGATGACCCACCAGTCCGTCTCCGGCACGGCCCTGGAGGTCCCGGCCGATCTGGTCCGGCTCAGTGTCGGCATCGAGAAGGTCGACGACCTGCTCGCCGACCTGGATTCGGCCCTCGGTTAGGCCAGCCGCCAGTCGATCGGATCCGCGCCCGCGGCCGTCAGGTACTCGTTGGCACGACTGAACGGGCGCGACCCGAAGAACCCGCGGTCGGCCGACATCGGCGACGGGTGAGCGCTCTTGATGTACGGAACCGGCCCGAGCATCGGGATCAGCGACTGTGCGTCACGACCCCACAGGATCGCAACCAGCGGCCCGCCCCGGTCGACCAGGGCTTCGATGGCGCGCTGGGTCACATGCTCCCAGCCCTTGCCCCGATGGGAACCCGGCCGACCCGGCTGGACCGTCAGCACCCTGTTCAGCAGCAGGACACCCTGCTCGAACCACGGGGTCAGATCGCCCGACCCAGCGCGGGGGATGCCGAGATCGGCCTCGAGTTCTGCGTAGATGTTGTTCAGGCTGCGCGGGATCGGCCGGACGTCCGGCGCAACCGAGAAGGACAGCCCGACCGGATGGCCCGGCGTGGGGTACGGGTCCTGACCGACGATCAGTACCCGAACCTCGGCCAGCGGCCGGGTGAAGGCCCGCAACACGGCGTCGCCGGCCGGAAGATAGCCGCGGCCGGCGGCCAGCTCGGAGCGGAGGAATTCGCCCATCGCCCCTACCACCGCCGACACGGGCTGCAACGCCGCGGCCCAGTCCGGACTGATCAGCTCGGTCAGCGGTTTCGGCGACACTGGCACTCCTTCGATTCTCCGTCGGCTCCTCGCCGATCGTGCCATGCCGCAGGCCTGTCGCGTACCTTGGTGATCCCGGATTGCGGACGCCGCAGTGATGCCGGCGCCGGGCCGGGGTAGAACACGGTCTGGAGACCAGGAGGGATCGACGTGGCAAACCGAAGTCGCCTCGGCATCGGGCGGATGCGTCGTCCGCGTCGCCCTGTCGACGAGCCTGCCGGGAATCCGGATGCCGGCCGATCTCCGGGGGTCGCCGATCCGCCGGAGCCGCCCCCGTCCGACCAGGAGTTGATCGAGGGCGAGGTGCCGTGGGGCTTCCGCGTCGCGGCCAGCTGGGCCTGGCGGTTGATCATCATCGCGGCCATGGTCGCCGGGATCGGCTGGGTGCTGAGGTACCTCTCCGAGGTCACCATTCCGATCGCGATCGCCATCCTGCTGGCCGCGCTGATCTCGCCGGTCGCCAACTTCTTCAACCGGCGCCGGTTCCCACGCGCCCTGTCGGCGGCCCTGTCCATGATCATCGGCGTAGTCCTGGTCTCCGGCACCGTCACCCTGATCGCCACCCAGATCGCCGACCAGGCCGAAGGGATGGGGACCAAGGTCGCCGACGGCTTCAGCCAGCTCACCGATTGGTTGGCCAACGGTCCGCTCAACGTGCCGCAGGAGTTCTTGCAGATCGACAAGCTGACCGACCAGGTCCGGGAGTTCCCTGAACAGCAGTAGCAGCACCATCGCCAAGTACGCCGCCGGCGTCGGCACCGGCATCGGGCACTTCTTCGCCGGCCTGGCGATCACCCTGTTCGCCACCTTCTATTTCCTCTACGACGGCGGCGGCATCTGGTCCTTCTTGATCAAACTGGCTCCGAACCGGGCCCGGCGAAGGATCGACGGCGCGGCGCGGACCGGCTGGACCTCGCTGGTGCACTACGTCCGGGCAACGATCCTGGTGGCCTTTTCCGATGCGATCGGCGTGCTGATCGTTGCGCTCATCCTGCACGTGCCCGGGGCAGCGGCGTTGGCCGCGCTGGTCTTCCTCGGCGCCTTCGTACCGCTGATCGGCGCGTTCGTCTCCGGCTTCGTCGCCGTGTTCGTCGCCCTGGTGATGCTGGGCTGGGTCCAGGCGTTGATCATGCTTGCCGGCATCATCGCCGTCATGCAGTTGGAGGGACACATCCTTCAACCATTCCTGCTCGGCCGCGCCGTCAAACTGCACCCGCTCGCCGTCCTGCTGGGCATCGCGATCGGCGTCATCGTCGGCGGCATCGTCGGTGCGCTGATGTCGATCCCGATCCTGGCGTTCGCGAAGACCTTCGTGCAATACCTGGCTGAACGGAAGGAGCCTCAGGTGTCCGCCGACCCGGTGATGATCAAAGCCAAGTAGCAGGCAAAGGTCCCGACCCGGCTGCGCCTTTGGTCGATACCGGTCGTGATCATCCTCAACCAGTGTTGGGGTATCGCATCCCAGCAAAGGTGTGCTCGGAGGAGAGGAACAGATCATGAGCATTCCGAGCCGAAGGCGCTCCGAGGAGTTGGCGGCCTGGAACCCCTGGCCGGATGCACCCTTCTTCGAGACCCCGCCGCTGCTCGACCGGCGGCTCGGGCAGCTGCTCAGCGCCCTGCGCAGCGGCGCCGACCGGGCGGCCGAGTTCGTCCCGACGGGCGATCTCGTCGAGGCGGACAACCGCTACATTCTCGACCTCGATCTGCCCGGAGTTGCCCGGTCCGACGTCACGGTCGGCGTCGCCGGCAGGCGGGTCGTCGTCCGCGGTACGCGGAAACGGCCGGACCGCGCCGGGATCGTCCGGCACTCCGGCCGGTTGATGGGGTCGTTCGTCTATGAGCTCAATCTGCCCGGGCCGGTGGATGACAAGGCGGTAACGGCGAGGTTGATCGACGGCGTCCTGCACGTCGAACTGCCGAAGTCCGACCGCGCAGACCGCACCCGGATCAGCATCGACTGATCAGGGCGGACCGGTCAGCCAGAATTGTCAGGTGGACCCGTCGGGTGAACCGATCAGCCGGACCGGTCAGCCGACCGGCACGGTGTCGCCGTGGACAACAAGAACCGGGCAGTGGGCGTGCGCGGCGACTGCGGAGCTGACCGATCCGATGACCATCCCGGCGAAACCGCCCCGGCCTCGGTTCCCGACCAGCACCAAGGTCGCCGACGAGCTTGCCTCCACCAGGCAGTCGACCGGCGAAGCCTCCCGAGTGGTCTGGACGACCTTGGTCTGCACCGATCCGTCGAACACATCGCGGACCGCGGACTCCAGGGTGGACCTGGCGATCTGCTCCAAGACGTCGGGGTCGAACAAGCTGCCCGCCAGCAGCGCGGGCGGAACCTTCCAGGTCGTGATCGCCTCGATCTCGGCGCCCACCAGCGGCGCCAGATACTTCGACCAACGCAAGGCCGCCAGAGAGGACGGCGATCCGTCCACTCCGACAACGATCCGCGGGGTGGTGGGAGACGACGATGTGGCCATGATCAAACTCCGTAGACAGATGGTCGGACATTCCTGATCATGGTCGGTACCCGACAGCGCAGGCAGCGGCAAACGTCCTGTTCGGCCGACGAGACTGCGTCCGTCGCCTCGGGCCCTTCGCCTCTGGTGTTGCTGTGACCGGCTCGACGCGCCGGGCGGAAGGATGCAGAGGTGCCCCTAGCAGCAGGACGAAAGTCCGCAGTGCAGCAGATCGATCGCGGAGGATGATCATGACCATGCGGGCATGGATCGTCGAACGGCCGGGTCTCGTCGAGGGGAACCCGCTCCGCTGGGTCGAGTTGCCGATCCCACAACCGGCAGCGGACGAGGTGCTCATCAGGGTCATCGCGTGTGGCGTCTGCCGGACCGATCTGCATGTCACGGAGGGTGACCTGCCGGTGCACAAGGCCCAAGTTGTGCCGGGACATGAGATCGTCGGTGAGGTGGTCGCCGCCGGTTCGGCGGTCACCGGTCCGGCCGAAGGCAGCCTGGTCGGGGCAGCCTGGTTGCGGCGTACCTGCGGCCAGTGCCGCTACTGCCTCGGCGGCAAGGAGAACCTGTGTCCCCGGTCGGAGTACACGGGCTGGGACGCCGATGGTGGCTATGCCGAATACGTCTGCGCGCCGGCCGGATTCTGCTATGAGCTGCCGCCGAGCGATCCCGCCGATCTGGCTCCGCTGTTGTGCGCCGGGATCATCGGCTATCGGGCGCTGCAGCGGGCGGCGGTGCCCGAAGGCGGGAGGCTCGGTCTGTACGGGTTCGGAGGCAGTGCCCACCTGTGCGCCCAGGTGGCGATAGCAGAGGGAGCTCGGGTGCATGTCCTGACCCGGGGCGGGCCAGCACAGCAGCTTGCGCTCAGACTGGGAGCCAGTTCCGCGGCTGACGCCTACGCCTCGCCACCCGAGTCGCTGGACAGCGCGATCATCTTCGCCCCGGTCGGAGACCTGGTTCCGGTGGCGATGAGAGCGCTTGACCGTGGTGGAACCTGCGCTGTCGCGGGGATCCATCTCACCGACATTCCGCGGCTGGAGTACCAGACCGAGTTGTTCTACGAGAAACAGTTGCGCAGTGTCACGTCGAACACCCGCGCCGACGGCAGAGCCTTCCTCGCCGCGGCGTCGAGACACCAGCTGCGGCCGACGACCCACGTCTATCCCTTCGACCAGGCACCGGCAGCACTGCGTGACCTCAAGGCGGGGCGGTTCGACGGCGCCGCCGTGCTTCGCATCGGCTGGTAGGGGATCCGCGCCCGGCGCTGCAACCCGTGGCAACTCCTTGTGCTGGCCCGGAGGTACGGTCTATTTTTGTTGTGCTCTTGCAGCAATGCCCCAGACCTCGGCGTTTGCCGAATTTCTGTTTGGGGGGATTTCCAGATGACTGCGTCAGAACGTTCCGGTCAGGTCAATTCGCCAACCGGCGGGTCCGTACCCTGTGGCGAAGTCAGCGGCTGCGGCGTGTCCGTGCCTTCGAGGACGTTCCGGGCCAAAAGCACCGACCAGACCGGGCCGAGGGTCGCGGCGCCGATCCGGGGGCGTCTTGATCCCGTGTCGGAGCGAGAGCTGCTTGCCCGTGAGGTACACCAGTTGGTCAGCAGCGAGTTGATCAAGATCAGCTTCGACCTGTCCCGGATCGCCAGCCTGGTAAGGGGACCGGTGCTGGAGATGCTCTATGCGTCGATCAGCGATCTGGACGGCCTGAACAGCAAGCTGCGCCAGGTGATCTTCAACGGACTCAAACCGGCCGGGAACGGCGTCGATCTGGCACCGTGGCCGACCATGCAGCCCAACGATCGGGTGCCGCCGTCCAACTGAACTGCCGCGCCGAACCGTCGCACCGACTGATCACCGCGCCAAGACATCGAACCCCGACTGCGGTGCAGTCACCCGCTCGACGTGACCGTGCCCGGCCCGAGACGTCCGGCCGCGATGTCGGTCGCCACTGCGGTCAGCGACTGCTGGTTCCGCCGGGCGTAGCCGCGCAAGGCGGTGAAGGCCCGATCCATGTCGACGGAGGCGAACTGGGCGATCACACCCTTGGCCTGCTCGACCGGAATGCGACTGGTGAGTGCCGTCTGCAGCTGGGTCGCCAGCCGCGCGCACGCCTCGGACGCCTGGTGCTGCAGGAGCGAGATCGTGGCGACGTCGGCCAGCGACTGGACGATCGGCGGTTCGGCAGCGCCGAGGGCGGACCCCGGAGAGCCGAAGAGGTCCAGCACGCCGATGATCTGTTCCCGCAGCCGGAGCGGGAAGGCGTACACCCGGGAGGACCCGCGGGACTTCAGCTGCGGAGCGATCACCGGCCACCGGCTCTGTTGATCGGCGGTCGACGTGGACAC
Source organism: Microlunatus sp. Gsoil 973 (assembly GCF_009707365.1). GTDB lineage: Bacteria > Actinomycetota > Actinomycetes > Propionibacteriales > Propionibacteriaceae > Microlunatus. The sequence goes on along the minus strand of NZ_CP046122.1, from coordinate 2,674,759 downwards.
GACCGGGACTCCCGACCGGAAACATTCCAGGCAAGGCCCCTGCTGGTTCTCCAATTCGAAAAGTTCCAGGAGACGCGTCGTCTCGGACGAAGCCGCCAGCACCCGAAGCTGATCACCCCCGTCGACGAGCATCAGCCCGGCCGCCGACACATCGAACAGGTCAACACAGCTGATCACCAGGTCGTGCAACAGGTCGACGATGTCGAAGTCCTCTGCCAGGTTGTCGGCGAGCCGGACGAAGAGCTGTCCAAGCCGAGTTTCTCGGGATTCGGTGGTGGTCATCGTTCCTTTGTCCTGCTCCCTGACGGACTCCCCGAATCACCCAGACGGACGGCCCATCCTGATCGGTACTGCAACGACCGCGGACACCAGCTGCCAGATCGGTCACCACCAGGGGCATACCCACATCCGGCGCTCCTTCACCAGATGCGCGCTCCAGGCCAACCGGAGTGACCCGATCGACGCCCGATCACCCGATCAAGTCCGACCGTTGGTCGGCAGCGGGCGCGATCGGACCGTCAGCCGGACCTTCCATGGATTGCAGGGACGAAGTGCGCCGGATCAGGAACGGAGATACCTGTCTTCGACAGCCTGGACGACGTGGTCCCGGGCTTCCTCGGTCACTGCTGCCCGCTGGGTCACCCAGGCGTCCTCAACCCGGGCCAGTTCGCCGGCCAGCGTGCGGTCGGTCAGCACCCCGGCCACCCAGCGCGAGAAGTCCCCGCGTGCCAGGTGGTATTCCAGCGTGTTGCTATCGATGTGACCGACGCGGTGCCGGAACTCCTCCAGGGTTGCCGCCGCCCCGCTCGAGGCCCCCTGGTTCTGATCACGGAAATAGAACCGGCGGTCCGGGGGAAGCGGCGTCACCGCGTACTTGCGCTGGTGGCGGACGTGTTCGCTGATGCGCCGTCCGATCCGGAATCGTCGCGTCCTCCCTGCCGTCGTCAGGGTTGCCTCCGTCCGGCCGGTGTTCGAACCGGTACCATCGGCGATCCGGATCGCAACGTCCACATTGTCCGTGACGTCGGCCGACAACAGTTCGGGCCGCCAGGTGACCAGGCAACTGCCGATGCCCACCGAGATCTTGTGACTCTGCTCCAGCCATGCCTGCTGGTGGGCCTCGTCGTACAGCACCCAGTGCGGCACCCCGCTGCGCGCCCGCTCGGCGGCAATGGCAGCCGGCAGCCGGTCGAGATAGTCGAGCTGGGCATCCGGCTCAAGGCTGGACAGATCGAGCACCACACTTGCCTGCCGCAACCGGAACAGGGCCAACAGATCGTGCGGGCTCGGCAGACCGGCGTCGCCGTCGACCAGGTGCACACCTGGCAACCGGCAGAGGCCAACATGATCGCCTTCGGGGTCGATCACCAGCAACGAATAGCCTGCGGCGATCCACTCCTCGGCCAGCAGCCCGGCAAGGTAGCTCTTGCCGCTCCCGGACGCGCCGGTCACCAGCAGGCTGGACTGCGAGCCGGGAACCGTGGCAGGTGAGCCGTCATCGTACGAGCCGATGCCGACCCAGCGCCGGACGGGGCAGAGCCGTTGGCGTCCGGCGAGCAACGGGCCGTCGAGCAGCCGGATCACGCCGGCGCCGTCGGGCTTGTCCAGCACCAGGTCGGCTCGTTCGACCAACGACGGCACCGCGTTGCCGACGGCTGCGCCGACCTCGGCTGCCTGCAGCAGGCTGAGATCGTTCTCGGCGTCACCGACGGCGATGGCGTTGTGGTTGCTCAGTCCGAGTGCGACCAGTCCGGCGCTCAGTCCGGTGCCCTTGGTGACGCCAGCGGGAACGATCATCGCTCGGTCGCGGTTGCGCACCACCTGCGAGTCCAGGCCGAGCGCGGCGATCACGTCCGCGGCCTCGATGGCATCCCTGCCGTCGATGGCGACCAGGACCTCGCCACGGCTGCTCACGATGCCTCGTTCGGCCAACGCCTTGTCGACGGCTTCGTCGATCGGCTCGCGCAGCAGGCGGGTCTCCGCGGGACCCTCGCCGGCCAGGGTCAGCACCGCACCGTTCTCGGTCACCAATGCGCTGAAGTGGTGGCTGAGGCCGGGGAACTCTCGATCCAGATCGGCCCTGACCCTGCCCGTCACCAGCAGCACCCGGCGTTGTCGGCGGGCGTGGTCGATCGCCGTCAGGACGTCAGGATCGACCCGACCGTTGACGGCCAGGGTGCCGTCAAGGTCGAAGGCAACTGCTCGAAAGAACCACACACCCTCGATCCTGGCAAGCCGTCCGGAGATCCGGTACGCCCGAAGGCCAGCGACCGGTCGGGACTTTGGCCATGGGTTCGGCCCAATCGCCCCGGGACCTCGGTCAGAGCGCGGAGCCCTCGGCGTAGGTCTTGAAGTCGGCGTTCCAGTCGGTCAGCCCGTTGAGCGGCTCGAGTCCGCGATCGGTGCCGGTGACGACCACCGGGCTGCCGGACGGGGCGTTCTCGTACAGCCACCCGGCATCGGACTCGCTCATCCCGATGCAGCCGTGGCTGGCGTTCTGCTTGCCGAAGTAGGCGCTGTTCCACGGCGCGGAATGCAGGAACTCACCGGAGTTGGTGATCCGGAGCGCGTACTTCACCGTCAGGTCGTAGGACTTCGGGCCCTTCTTGGGCAGCCCGATCATCTGCGAGGTCATCCGGTAGTGCATGGCCTTCTGGGTGATCAGCGAGGTGCCGCTGCGGGTTTCCCAGCCCGGCTTGCCCGCACTCACCAGGATCGTCCGGACCAACTTGCCGTTGCGGTAGATCTTGCCGACATCGCTGGCGAGATTCACCTTGGTGATCACCGAGTCGCTCACCGTGAAACTTGTCGAGGCGTCCTGCTGGCCGTACTCACCGTTGCCGGCCGGGATGCTGTTCAGATCGGCGGTGGCGGTGACCCTGGTGCCGGGCTTCCAGAATTTGGCCGGACGCCAGTGGACTTCCTGGTCGCTGTACCAGTGCCAGCTGCCCTTCTGGTGGGAGGTGCTGGTCACGTGCAGATGCTTCTCGAAGGTCGCCTTGTCCTTGACCGGACGGTCGAAGGTGAGCACCACCGGTGTACCGACACCGACGGTGCCGCCGAGCGTGCCGTTGAAGCTGGGGTAGATCTGCCGGTCGAGGCTGAGGTCGTCCGAGGTGAAGGTGCTGGTGCTGCTGCGCTTCACCCCGTGATCACTGACACCGACCATCTTGACCGTGTAGTCGCCGTTGGGCTCCAGCAGTTCGGACGCGGTCCAACCTGTCTTGTCGTGGTTCAACTCGCCGTCGATGCTGATCGACTTGGTCTCGCCGTGGTCGACGTACCTGCCGGTGACGGTGACCTTGGCGAGTTTGCCGTTGTCGGCAGAGACCTTGATCACCTTGTTGACCTTGACCCCGTCGGCGCCGTCGCGAACGTTGGTCCGCATGGTCACCGGATCCGGGGTGGGGGACGGCGTTGCGGGGCTCGGCTGGTTGCTCCCGGTTCCGGCACCGGTCTTCGACCCACCACCGTTGGTGCCGGGCAACGGGCTTTCCCCGCGGGCGATCTGGCCGCAGCCGACCAGCGTGATGCTGGTCAGCAGTGCCACCGCGACGGCAGCCTTCCGCGTGCCGGGGCGTCCAGCGAACCGCCTCATGCTTCCTCACTCACTGTTCGAACTGCTTGGGGCTACGGTCGGCACCGGTAGACCACGAACCCTGGGCGATCATCAATGCTCACACAAGCACTGGCAAATGTGCCACCAGTGGACACTCGTTTTCGACCCGGTACGCCGTGGGTTGCCGAGCTGTGACCTGAGTTCCGACGTGTGCCAGCTGCCCCGGGCCCGGACCTGCCCGACCATCATCCCTACTGTGCCCATCCCTGCTGTTTCCATTCTCGCCGCTGGTGAATCTGTGGCCAAAACGCGGCCGATCCTGCGGCCGTACAGGGCGGTACCCTGACCCGACCCTGGAAAAGCGAAAGCGGCCTTTCTACTTTCGGAGGTCGGTTTTAGCTTTTAAGCATGACTGCTTCGAATGACATGAACGCGATCCTCGAGGATCTCGCTGCCGGGCGGATCGACGCCGCCGAGGCAGCCCGTCGGATCGACGCACTGCCCGGTGCGAAGATCGACTCCCCGACCGAGGCCGAGCCGAGCGAACCGGTCGATGACGCCACCCCTGCTGATTCCGGGGCTGCCGATTCCGGGGCTGCCGAGTCCGGGGCTGCCGAGTCCGAGCCTGTCGAGGCTGCCGGATCCGGGACCACCCGCGGCGAAGCCGGGGCGGGAGACGGCGTACCGGCCGACGAGCAGGAGATTCCCCACCCCGACGCCTGGGCGGCGACGACCGACCGGCCGCAGACGCCGGGTGCCCCGCGTGACACGTTCCGCGGGCAGGACAGCACCACCGGTGCGTCCGCGGCGGGTTCGGCGTCGAAGAAGGCGCCGAAGGGCTGGGCCGGTCGGTCGCGGACCCCGGCTACCGGCGGAGTCGAACGGTTGTCGGTGCGTGCTGTCGGCCGCCGGGTGAGGATCGTCGGCGAGCCCTCGGTCGCCACGGTTTCTGCCGACGGCCCGCACGTACTGCGCCGCAACGGTTCGGTGCTCGAGATCTCCAGCGACGGCGAGTTCGGCGCTTCGATCGACGGTTTCCAACTGCTCCGGGCAACCCGCAGCCTGGACGACTTCCGTTCGCTCGGACTCGGCAAAGAGCTGCTGCTCAGAGTCAATCCGGCGTTGCTGGTCGACGTCGAGGTCACCGCGGGCAGCCTGAACACCGAAGGCGTACCGCGGCTGGGGAGCATCAGGGTGACCGCCGGAGGGGCACGTCTGCTCGACGTCAGCGAGATCGCCGATGCCCTGGTGCAAGCAGGTCAGGCAACGGTCAAGGCGGCTATCACCACCGGCCGCTCGCGGATCCGCGTGGAGTCCGGCTCACTCAACCTCCAGCTGTCCGACGCGTCGAACGTGACCATCTCGACCGATTCCCAGCTGGGAAAGGTGAGCTGGGGTGGTGCGCATGCCGGCTTCACCGGCGACGAGGTCGTGATGGGCAACGGCAGCGCCAAGCTCGATGTCGAGGTCGTGATGGGCCATGCCGCCGTCAAGGCCGGGACCGTTGCCGCCACCTCGGGAGCGGCATGACGGCACCGGCCGGATCGCATCCGGACCACCGGGCGCCGAGCGACTGCCCGGTCTGCGGCGACCATCTGGTCGTCACCCGGCTCGGTTGCGGCTCGTGCGGTACGGAACTGGCCGGGATCTTCGCCCCGTGTGAGTTCTGCGCCCTGTCGGCCGCGGAGTTGGACATGTTGCGGGTATTCCTGGCCGCCCGTGGGAACCTGCGGGAGCTGGAGAAGCACCTCGGCGTGTCCTATCCGACGGCCCGAGCACGGTTCACCGAGCTTTTGCAGCGGATGGGGCTGATCGAACCCGAACCGGTTCCGGAACCGCCGACCCGACCCTCCCGCGACGAGATCCTCGCCGAGGTCGCCTCGGGTGCGCTGACTCCCGCGGAGGCCACCAAGCTGCTGGCATGACGCGCGGAAGCCGTACCCGATTCGCGATCCCGTCGGCCGATTGCACCGGGGTTAGGCCCGCGTGGCGGCCTCGGGCGGCGTGTCCGGAGTCCGCAAGGTCAAAGTTTGACCCAGCGGCGACGACACGCCGAGGCGCGGAGCCGTACGGTCAACGTTTGAGGTTCGGTGTTTCGGCGGGCCGCCCGGGCGGCGTGTCCCCAGGGTCAAAGTTTGATCCAGCGGCGACGACACGCCGAGGCGGGGCAGCCCGTGGGTCAAACTTTGAGGTTGCGGGGTGGCCACTGGGGAGGTTGCGGGGTGGCCACCGGGGAGGTTGCGAGGTGACCACGGGCATGAGGTTGCGGATTTCAATCCCCGAGACGGCCTCAGGGATGAGGCCGATGGGGCGCGGAATCAGGACGTGTACGGCTCGACCTTGATGATGGTGACGCTGATCGGCTTGCCGTTCGGCGCCTCGTAGGTCACCTCGTCGCCGGGACGCTTTCCGAGGATCGCCGAACCGAGCGGCGACTGGGGGCTGTACACGGCGTCCTGGGAGTCGTCGAGTCCGAGCACCTCACGGGAACCGAGGAGGAAGGTCTCCGTGTCGGATTCGTCACCGAAGAAGGCAATGGTGACCTGCATGCCCGGGGCGACCTCGTCGGAGTCCTTCGGCGCCTCGCCGACCTTCGCGCGGCGCAGCATGTCGTTGAGCTGCCGGATCCGGGCCTCCTGCTGGCCCTGCTCCTCACGCGCCGCGTGATAGCCGCCGTTCTCGCGCAGATCGCCCTCCTCGCGGGCGGCGGCAATCTTCGCGGCCACCTCTGCGCGACCGGCGTTACTGAGATGATCAAGCTCGGCCGCCAGCTTGTTGTAGGCGTCCTGCGTCAACCAGATCGTCTCGGTAGAGGTGTTCTCAGACATCCGACAAGCCTAGCAACGTCAACGCGCCGCCGACGAAATTCTGCGCCGCGTACGGCTACCGTACGCCGCCGATCAGCCAACCGAGCACAGCTTGGGACCGACCCACTCGGCGACCCACGTAACGGTCGACGCCTTCCGATCAGCCGGTGGTCCAGCACTGACTCACCGAGACCGAGGTGGCCCGCCGGATGGTCCGCAACTGCCCGGGCAGATCGACAACCGAGGCCTCGGCGCCCGGTATCTTGATCGTCTTCTCGCCCACGGTTTCGAAGTTGCGCGCTTGGGCGATCACCCTGCAGTTGGCCGGAACCGACGGATCCCGGCGCTGCACGGTCAGGGTGAAGGTGACCTTCTGATCGGATTCGATCGCGAAGATGTGGACGTCACCGCCCACCGCCGGCCGGGCGTGTTCGTAGGCGGCCCACAACAACCAGCCGAGCCCGATCGCAGCGACGACGGCCACGACCGCGATCAGTAGGGGTCGTCGGGTGCGGCGGGGGTAGCGGGAGGCGGCGGGAGCGGCGGACACGCAGGCCATTGTCCCCGACCATTCCACTGACACCGCGGCCAAGTCCCGACGGCAACCGGCCACGGGTCATCGGTCGCCGCGAACGCTCGCCGCGTGCGCCCGTCGAATCGGTAACACGTGGCGCGAATTGCTGCCCGAACCGGCCCGGAAGGCGCGATTTCGCAGCACGCGTTACTAGTTCGACAGAGTGCAGAGGGTAGACGGCGGAGGGCGGAGCGGACCGCGAGCAGGGGTGGAGCGGACAACGGGCATAGGGGCGGAGGACAGCGGGCAGACAGGCGGGGCGGACAGCGGGCAGAGGGCCGGAGCGGACACGGGCGACAGCGGGCGGAGCGGATGGAGCGCCCCGGGGACGGCCGAGGCGACGATCGGGGACCGGTAATGGGAAGATGGAGCCCGTGACATTTCCCGCCCAACGCGTCGACGAGTCCGGCGAACGGCTTCGCCTGCTGCACGTCCACGCCCATCCCGATGACGAATCCAGCAAAGGCGCTGCGACGACGGCCAAGTACGTCGCCGAGGGGGTCGAGGTCTGGGTCGCCACCTGTACCGGTGGGGAACGCGGTTCGATCCTGAATCCGGCGATGGACCGGCCGGATGTCCTGGAGAACATGGCCGAGATCCGCAAACAGGAGATGGACGCCGCTCGCGAGATCCTCGGAATCCACCAGGTCTGGCTCGGCTTCGTCGACTCCGGCCTCCCCGAGGGCGACCCGCTCCCGCCGCTGCCGGAAGGCTCGTTCGGGACTGTCGACTTCGACGTCGCCGTCGAGGCTCTGGTCAAGGTGGTCCGCGAGTTCCGCCCGCATGTCATGACGACGTATGACGAGAACGGCGGCTACCCGCATCCGGACCACGTCCGCTGCCACCAGATCAGCGTTGCGGCGTTCGAGGCGGCCGGGAAGGACGGCGCCTTCCCCGACGCCGGGCCGTTGTGGCAACCGCGCAAGCTCTACTACCACATGGGTTGGCGGAAGCGGTTCGAAGCGCTGAGCGCCGCGATGAAGGCGCGCGGCCTGGAATCGCCGTACGAGGAACGTCTGCGGACCTGGAGGTCGGACCCGGAGCGGGACAACCGGGTGACCACCCAGGTGCGCTGTGACGAGTACTTCGAGACCAGGGACCGGGCGCTGCTCGCCCACGCCACCCAGATCGACCCGAAGGGTCACTGGTTCGCCGTACCACTGGAGGTGCAGCAGGATGCGTGGCCGACCGAGGACTACGAACTGGTCCGGACGGTGGTCGACTCACCGGTCCCCGAGGACGACCTCTTCGCCGGGATCCCGACCAGACCGGGACCGGCGGCCAACTAGGGACCCCGGCTGTAATCCGACCCGGTAACCGCGAAAATCCGACCGCAAGCCGAAGAATTCCGCAGAGTAAGGTCGAAGCATGTTCTTCCTCGAGGTCGACCCGAGCGTGGTGAAACCGGGCTGGACCCCGCTGATCATCACGATCCTGTTGGCAGCAGCGATCGTGCTGCTGATGCTCAGCATGCGCCGGCAGATCCGGAAGATCCGTGCTCCGCACCGCAACGAGATCGAGGACGCCGCTCCCCACGGTCCCACCGCCGCTCCGACCGACCAGCCCACCGACCACCGCGCCGGCGACCCCACTGCCGATTCCCCTGCCGAATCCACGAGCGACTCCCAGAGCGACTCCACCGCCGACTCAACTGGGCAGTCCACCGACAGGTCAGGCGGCACTGACCGGCACTCGGTCTCCCAGGGCTGACCGGCTCGGCGGCCCGTCCCCGTCGATCAGGACTGGGTGTCGCCGGGTGGCGTGGCGACGCTCCGCAGTTCGAGGATGCGGGACAGATCGGCCCGGGTGACGATGCCGACCAGATGATCGCCGTCGAAGACGAGCACTCGACCGCCGGTGTCCTTGGTGAGGCGGCCGAACACTTCGACCAGCAACTCCCCGGGCGTCGCCTTCGGCACCCGCTCCAGCGGGATCGCGACATCCGACACCCGCGTCGTACCACGGTCGGCGGGCGGTACCGACCGCAGTTGGTTCAGGGTGATCAACCCGCGGACCTGCCCGTCGAAGTCGGTCACCGGGAACGCCGAGTGCGGTCGGGCCATCACATAGCGGCTGACGAACGCCTCAACGGTGAACCAGCCGGGCGCGGTGTCGGGCGCCGCGGTCATCACGTCCTGGACCCGGACGCCGTCGAGAAGCCGGATCACCGTCGCCTGCTGCTGCTCGCTGCGGGCGGCCGACAGCAGGAACCAGCCGATGAAGACGGTCCAGATGCCGCCCATGATCCGACCGGAGAGGAACTCCAGCAGACCGAGGCCGATCAGGACGCCGCCAAGGACCAGGCCGGCGCGGGCCGCTCCGACAGCTGCCCGCTGCCGGTCCTTGGACCGGAACCACAGGATCGCCCGGACGATCCGGCCGCCGTCCAGCGGAGCGCCCGGCAGCAGGTTGAACAGGCCGAGCAGCAGGTTGACACCGGCCAGCCACCACCCGACCCGGACGACCAGCGGATCCAGCCCGACTGCCGATCCCGCCGCGGTCGCCGCGGCGAACACACCGGCCAGCGCCAGGCTCGTCGCCGGTCCGGCAGCCGCGATGCGGAAGTCGGCGCCCGGCGTCTTGGGCTCATCGGTGAAGGTCGCCATGCCTCCGAACATCCACAGCGTCAGGTCCTTGACGCCGAGGTTGTGCCGGCGGGCGACGACAGCGTGCATGATCTCGTGGGCCAGCACCGAAGCGATCAGCAGTACGGCGCCGCAAACACCGGCCAGCCAGTAGACGGCTGCGCCGTGCCCGGGCGCCGCCGCAGGGAGTGTGAAACTGGCAAGACTCCAGGCGAACAGCCAGATCAACACCAGGATGCTCCAGTGCATCCGCACCGGGAATCCGAAGAACCGGCCGATGGGAATACCGTTCGTCATGCCGACGTACCCCTGTCCGTCGCTTCGCTGTCCACCTCCATCATGGTCTGCCAGGACAACCGACGCCAGGGGCTTCCCGCCTGGTCCCGCCCGACCGTGGACCCTTCGGCGGTCACGACCGATTCTTTTCGACCGTCGGATCGGTCGATATCGGTATGGAGAACCTGAGCGCACCCGTCCCGGCCCACATCCACACGATCGGCCAGCGCCTCGAAGCATCCGGCCTTGATCACCGAGGACTGTCATCATGACCGTCGTGAGCGTCGAGGCGGATTTCGCCCGGGACACCGACCGGTTCCGGCGCGAACTGCTGGCGCACTGCTACCGGATGCTCGGCTCGGTGGACGATGCCGAGGATGCCGTACAGGAGACCTATCTGCGAGCCTGGCGCGGCTACCCGGATTTCGCCGGCCGGTCCTCGCCGAGGACCTGGCTCTATCGGATCGCCACTCGCGTCTGCCTCGATGCCGTTGCCCACCACAGCCGGCGTGTCCTTCCCTCGGGCGTCGGCGCTCCGACGGACCCTGCCGAACCAGACCGAGGCATGGCGGGAGGGCCGGCGTCCCGGATCCAGCCGATGGCCGACCGGCTGATCGGCATCGACGAGACGCCCGATCCGGCGGAGCAGATCGTCCGCCGGGAGTCCGTACGGCTGGCGCTGGTGGCCGCGCTGCAGCAGTTACCGGCCCGCCAGCGAGCGTCTCTGCTGCTTCGGGAGGTGCTGGGCATGTCGGCCGGTGAGACCGCGGACATCCTCGGAGTCACGGTGCCCGCGGTGAAGAGCATGTTGCAGCGCGCCCGGGCACGGATGGCCGATCAACCGGGCCTTCGCAACGAACGGGCACACGATCTCCAGCCGGGACGCCGGGCCTGGTTGCTGGAGCAGTACCTGACGGCGTTCGAGCGGTCCGACCCGGCCATGCTGGAACGCGTGCTGACCGAGGATGCCAGGCTCGAGCTGCCGCCCGACGGCTGGTTCTCCGGCAAGCAGGACTGCATGACCGTCCTGCGTGAGGCGGTCGGCCGGCCGGGGGACTGGCGGATGCTGCCCGACTCGTTCAACGGCCGACCCGGGGTGGCGGCGTACCTGCGCGATGCCGCCGGCCGACATCAGGCGTACGGAATCGCGGTGCTCGAGGTGACCGAGGACGGAATCAATGCCATCACGGTCTTCGGCGAGCCGGATCTGCTGACCCGATTCGGCTTCCCGGCAGCCGCCTGAGCTCTAGTTGCGGTCGGCCCCGGTTTCCAGGGTCGACCGCAACCATTCCTCGACACCGGCGACATGGACCGTGGCACGGATCGCGGCGAGTTCTGGATCGCGCCGGCGCAGGGCGGCGAGGATCGCCTGATGCTCGTCCAGGGTCCGAAGCAGCGCACCGTGCTGGGTCAGCCCGCGCCACACCCTGGCTCGATGCGTCGGCCCGGCAACGCTTTCGATCATGGACGCCAGCATTGCATTGCCGGAGCCGACCGCGATCCGCCGATGGAACTCGGTGTCCACGTCGACCAGATCCTGGACCGGCGACTTGTCGTCGGCCCGGGAAAGCAACTCGCCCAGATCGTCGAACTCCTGGTCGGTCATTCTCGCGGCCGCCCGGCCGGTGGCGGCGGGTTCCAGGATCCGCCGCACCTCGAGCAGTTCGAGTACCGAGTCGTCGTGGTGGAACTCGACGACGAACGTCAGCGCCTCCAGCAGCGAGTCCGGAGCGAGGCTGGAGACGTACGTGCCGTCCCCTTGGCGGACATCGAGGATGCGCATCAGCGACAGTGCCCGAACGGCTTCGCGCAGCGAATTCCGGGAGAGACCGAGCGTTGTGGCCAGATCCGCTTCGCGGGGCAACCGGTCGCCGGGCCGCAACTCCCCGGAGATGATCATGCTCTTCAGGCGTTCGATCGCCTCGTCCGTGACTGCCATAGCACCAGGCTAGTCAGACATCGGGTTACTCGCCCCCGACTTCGGCCCAGCCTGCGCTGTCTGGGCGGTGATACCCGGAGTGCGTCGGCGCATTGCTCGGATCTATGGTGGTGCCTGCTCCCGCAACGCCCTCAGGCACGCCGTCGGATAGCTAGGACGACGACGCGGCGGGTTCGACCGAGGCTTCGACCGAAGAAGGGACGAGATGCGACTCGCACGGCACGGCAGACCTGGCCAGGAAACCCCGGTGATCGGTGACGACTCGGGAACCTGGTGGGATCTCAGCCCGCTCACCGCCGACATCGATCCGGCCTTTCTCGTCCACGGTCTGCCGGGTGCCGCAACGACGGCCGCGGCCGGCGGCCTGCCGCGGATCGAGGTGGACGACCGGTTCGGTCCGCCGCTGGCAGGCATCGGCAAGATCGTCTGCATCGGTCTGAACTATCGCGATCATGCCGCCGAGACCGGAGCCAAGATCCCGGGAGAGCCGATCATCTTCCTCAAGACTCCGGACACTGTCGTCGGCCCCAACGACACGGTGCTGATCCCACGCAAGTCGACCAAGACCGACTGGGAGGTCGAACTTGCGGTGATCATCGGCGCCGAGGCGCGTTACCTCGATTCTCCTGACGACGCGCCCGGTGTGATCGCCGGCTACGCAGTCAGCAACGACGTCTCCGAGCGGGAGTTCCAGATCGAGCGCGGCGGCCAGTGGGACAAGGGCAAGAATTGCGAGACGTTCAATCCGTTCGGGCCGTGGATCCTCACCGCCGATGAGATCGCCGATCCGCAACAGCTCGGTCTGCGGCTGTGGGTCAACGGTGAGCAGCGGCAGAACGGCACCACGGCCGACATGATCTTCGGCGTGAACCATCTGATCTGGTACCTGTCCCAGTTCATGGTGCTGCGCCCGGGCGACGTGATCAACACCGGTACCCCGGCCGGTGTTGCGATGGGCATGAAGGACCAGCCCTATCTGCGGGCGGCGATGTCGTCGAGCTCGAGATCGACGGATTGGGCCAGCAGCGGCAGACCTTCGAACAGGCATAGCGGCCGGTCGAACGGGAAGTGCAAACGGGCTAAGGCAGAAGGGGAGAGGAGTCGGAATGGGTGACTTCGACGGGCGGAAAGCGCTGGTCACCGGGGGCGCCTCGGGCATCGGCGCCGCGATTGCAGCCCGGCTCGCCGCCGGCGGAGCGACGGTGGCGGTCCTGGACCTCAATGTCGACGGCCTACCGGACGGTCTGATCGGTGTCCGGGCCAACGTCTCCGACGACGCATCGGTCCGGGCGGCGGTCGCCTCGGCGGTCGAGCAGTTGGGCGGCCTGGACATAGTGATCAACAACGCCGGCATCGGCGCCCAGGGTGGTGTGGAGGACAACGACGACCAGGAGTGGCACCGTGTTCTCGACGTGAACGTGGTGGGGATGGTGCGGGTCACCCGCGCGGCACTGCCCGCGTTGCGGCAGTCCGACGCCGCGGCGATCGTCAACACCAGTTCAATCGCGGCGACCGCCGGGCTGCCGCAGCGGGCGCTCTACTCGGCAAGCAAGGGCGCGGTGCTGTCTCTGACCCAGGCGATGGCCGCCGACCTGATCGGCGAGCGGATCCGGGTGAACGCGGTCAATCCGGGAACCGCCGACACGCCCTGGGTCGCCCGACTGCTGGACAGGGCACCCGATCCGGCCGCGGAACGCGCAGCTCTGGAGGCTCGGCAGCCGCACGGTCGGCTGGTCTCGGCCGACGAGGTCGCGCAGGCAGTCTGCTACTTGGCCTCGCCGGCAGCCGGATCGACAACCGGCACGTCCATCGCGGTCGACGGCGGTATGCAGGGTCTCCGCCTGCGCCGTCCATGAGTCAAGAGCTGACCGGCCAGAACATGCGCATTGACGCCCACCACCACCTCTGGGACCTCTCGGTCCGGGACCAGCCCTGGACAGCAGGATTGCCGGCGATCCGGCGCAGCTTCAGCCTGGACGATCTTCGTCCGGAGCTTGCCGCAGCGAACATCGACCGTACGGTGGTGGTGCAGACGATCACCGTTGCCGAGGAGACACCGGAACTGCTCGCTCTGGCCGCCGTCGAACCGGTCATCGCCGGCGTCGTCGGCTGGGTGGACCTGACCGCACCCGATGTCGCGGATCGGATCGCCGCACTCAAGGAGTTGCCCGGTGGTGATCGACTGGTGTCGATCCGACACCAGGTGCAGGAGGAACCCGATCCCAACTGGCTGACCAGACCTGAGGTGATCAACGGACTCCGGGCCGTCGCCGGTCAGGGCCTGGCCTACGACCTGTTGATCATCCCGGTGCAGTTGCCGGCGGCGATCGAGGTGGTCCGGAACCTGCCCGACGGCAGATTCGTTCTTGATCATGCCGCGAAGCCGGCGATCGCCGACAACGGCTACCAGGCCTGGCACGGACCTTTTGCCGAGTTGGCCGCGCTGCCCAACGTCGCGGTCAAACTGTCCGGGCTGATCACCGAAGCCGATCATGATCAATGGACGGTGGCCGAGGTGCTGCCGTACGCCCGTACGGTGATCGAGGAGTTCGGCCCGAATCGGGTGATGTTCGGCTCGGACTGGCCGGTCTGCCGCGTGGCCGGGGGCTATCGCCGCGCACTGGACGTGGTCGACGCCGCGATCGGCGAGCTGGCCGCGGTGGAGCAGGAGTCGATCATGGGCGGAACTGCCCTGGTCTGGTACCGACTGGCTGACGAAACGGGGGAACGCTGATGAGGCGACGCAGGGTGGGCGCAACCGCGCTGGAGCTCACCGAGCTGGGTTTCGGCGGCGCGCCGATCGGCAACCTCTACTCCGCGGTCAGCGATGAGCAGGCGATCGCAGCGGTCCGGGCAGCCTGGGACGGCGGGATCCGCTACTTCGACACGGCACCCCACTATGGGATCGGACTGTCCGAACGCCGGCTGGGCAAGGCGCTGCAGGAATTTCCCCGCGAGTCGTTCGTGATCTCCACCAAGGTCGGCCGGCTGCTGGTGCCGAATCCGTCACCGACCGGCACCGACTCGGACGGTTTCGACACCCCGGACGACGTCGTCCGGGTCCTCGACTACAGCGCCGACGGCGTACGACGCAGTCTCGACGACAGCCGGCAGCGGCTCGGCCTGGACCGGATCGACATCGCACTGGTACACGATCCGGATGATCATCTCGACCAGGCGGCGGAGGAGTCCATCCCGGCACTGTGCGAACTGCGCGCCAAGGGCGAGATCGGGGCGGTCGGCCTGGGCATGAACTACGTCGATCCACTGCTCTGGTTCGTCACCCGGGACTATCCGGACGGCGTTTCCATCGATGTCATCCTGGTCGCCGGTCGCTGGACGCTGCTGGACCGGAGTGCGCGCCGACTCCTGGACGCCTGTGCAGAACGAGGGATCAGCGTGATCTCCGCGGCGCCGTTCAACACCGGGCTGCTGGCCAGCCCGGAGCCGCCGCGGACCGGCATGTTCAACTACGAACCGGTCACCGACGAGGTTCTCCGCACTGCCCAGCAGTTCGCCCGCATCGCCCGCGAACACGGTTCCCAGCTGCCGCATGCCGCCGTACGCTTCCCGCTCCGGCACCCGGCGGTGGCCAGCGTGCTCGCCGGGATCCGCTCGCCACAGGAGGCCGGCACCAACTGCGAGCTGGTCGCCGATGATCTTGACGCATCCGCTTGGGCGGCCATCGATGAAGTCACGCCAGTGATCGGTTGACGACTCGGCGGGGCCAGCCGTGTGCATCCAGAACACCGTCCTCGCGCCGACTCCATCCGGGCGTACCTGCTGGGTTCGGCGCACCAGTTGCTCGTTCCCGCACCAGTTGCTCGTTCCCGCGACCCGTACTCGACCTCGCACCGGCTGCAGGCGGTGCGCCGCCGACGAACGGGTGCGGCGCGGACGAACGGGTGCGGTGCGGACGAACTGGTGCGCGCGGGGACGCGCCGGGTGGTTCCCGCACCAGTTGCTCGTTCCCGCGACCCGTACTCGACCTCGCACCGGCTGCAGGCGGTGCGCCGCCGACGAACTGGTGCGGTGCGGACGAACTGGTGCGGCGCGGACGAACTGGTGCGGTGCGGACGAACTGGTGCGGCGCCGGTGCTCGGTTGACCCGCCGGTACCGGTGATCGCCGACCAGTTTGTCGGGTTCCTGTCGACCTACTCGTAGTGCGCCCGGTAGATGTCCTCAAGCAGATCGGCCTTGCGGCGCATCTTCTTGGCCAACTGCCGCATCGACGTCGCCGGCGCGATCCCTGAGGAATAGAGGGTTTCGAAGGCGTCGTCCATGAAGTTGCTGGCGTCGGGAATGACCAGACGGCCCAGGTCCTGGGTACGGGTCTTCGGCAGCTGGTGCAACGACGTCGAGAAATTCGGATCCTTCTTGATCAGCGCGATCAGCCGTGGATCTTTCTGCGCCTTCTTCACGATCGGCAGGTAACCGGTGGCCATCGTCCAGGTGGCCGAGGTCTCCGGGCGGCCCAGGTACTTCAGGAACTGGAAGGCTGCCTGCTTCCGCTCGACCGGAGCGTGGGTCAGGATGCCCCATCCGGAGCCGCCGGTGGGACAGCCGAAGGACTCGTGCTCGGGGAGGAATCCGGTGCCCAACTCGAACTTGCCCGCCTTGGCGAGTTCGGTCGTCTGGGCCAGGCTCGCTGTGCTCATCAACGCGGCGGACGCAGCCTGGTTCCCGAAGTCGATGGAACCCTTGGCCGACAGGTAGGCGGCCTTGTGCTCGCGGATGAACTTCGCCATCCAGGTTGCTGCGGCGATGCCTTCCGGCTCGTCCAGCCGGATGTCCAGGCCGTCGGAATACCGGGCGTTCCACTGCCACATGTTGCCCTGGAAGTACCAGGCGGAGTAGCCGCCGTCCAGGGCCAGCGGCATGGTGTTGCTGCCGCTGCCGACCTTCTGCTTCTTGATCGCCGGCGCCCAGTCCTGGAACTCGTCCCAGGTCCTGGGCGCCCGGCCCGGCGGCCCGGCCTTCTCGAACAGCGTCTTGTTGAAGTAGAACAGCGGTGTCGACCGGGCGAACGGCAGCCACCAGATGTGGTCCTTGACGGTTCCCTCAGTGATGAACTGCTCGATGTAGTCGGTCGGCTGCAGATCGGAGTCGAAGTAGCCCTCCAGCGGTTCGAGGGCGTCGGCCAGGTGCATCGCCCGCCAGGTCACCTCGGAGAGCACCACCAGATCGGGGATCTGCCGGGCGATCAACGTGGCCGACAGCTTCTGCTGGGTGTCCTCGTAACTGCCCTGGTACTGCGGCTCGACATAGATCTCGGACTGGCTGTCGTTGAATTTGGTCACCAGGTCGACCAGCGCTTCGCCGGTGGTGCTGGCGAAGGAGTGCCAGGCGATCAGGTGCAACCGGCCGTGGTACTTCGCCGGCACTGCCGAACCGCCGACCTGCCGGAAGTCCCGGGCGCAGCCGGTCGCGACCGACGCTGCCGCGGCGCCCAGCAGACCGAGCATGCCGCGGCGGCCGAACCTGTTGCTGATCACAGCGGTCATCCCTTCGTCGCCCCCTGGGTCAGGCCGGCCACGATCTGCCGCTGCGCGAAGAAGAAGACGACCAGCACCGGGATCACGACGAAGCAGGTGGCGGCCATCACCGCACCCCAGTCGGTGTAGCCCTCGTCGCTCTTCAGCATCAACAGGCCGACCGGGAGGACCCGCATGTTGTCGGTGTTGGTCACGATCAGTGGCCAGATGAAGTCGTTCCACTTGCTGACCAGGGAGACGATCATGACCGTGACCACCATCGGCCGGGAGAGCGGCAGGACGATGCTCCAGAGCGTACGCAGATGGCCCGCGCCGTCCACCCTGGCCGCCTCGGTGATCTCCGCCGGCAGCGTCATCATGTGCTGCCGGAGCAGGAACATCGCGAAGACGCTGCCCCAGCCGGGCACGATCAGTCCGGCGTAGGTGTTCACCCAGCCGAGTTGGGCCACGGTCATGTAGTTGGGCAGCAACACCACGGTGCCCGGCACCATCATCGCCCCGAGGAAGATCCCGAAGATCAGGTTCTTGCGAGGAAAGGGCAGGAACACGAAGGCGTACGAACTGAGCACGGCCACACAGATCTCACCGAGAGTGCCGAAGATCGTCACCACGACGGAGTTGATGTACATCCGGCCGAACGGGGCCGAGTGCCAGGCCTCGACGAAGTTCTCCCAGTGGAAGCTGGTCGGGAACCAGCGCGGCGGGAAGACGAAGATCTGCCCGGACGTCTTCACCGAAGAGCTGAGCAGCCAGTAGATCGGGATGATCGCGGCGAGCCCGACGATGATCATGGCGACGTAGAGCAGGATCCGCGGCACAGCCGACCTGGGGCGTCCGGGTTGATGAGTGTCGCCGCGACCGGTGACCGGTGAGGCGGTGACCTGGGTGATCGTTGCCGGTGCGGTCACTGGTAATGCACCCGATTCCTTGTGAAGCGTGCCTGCGCGCTGGTGATCAACACCAGCAGCACGAACATGATCATGGCCGCCGCGCCGGCATGTCCGGCGTCGAAGGCCTGGAACGCCTGCTCATAGATGTACCAGGACAGCGTTGTGGTCGCCGTGCCCGGCCCGCCACCGGTCATCACCGCGATCACGTCGAAGGCCTGGAAGCTGCCGATGATCGAGGTCACCACTACGAAGAAGGTCACCGGGGAGAGCAGAGGAAGAGTGATCCGGAAGAACGTCGTCAGCGGACCGGCCCGATCGATCCGGGCGGCCTCGTAGAGATCGTTGGGCAGGCCCTGCAGTCCGGCGAGGTAGATCACCGCAACGAAGCCGGCGGTCTTCCAGACGTAGACGATGATCAAACCCGGAAGTGCCCAGAACGAGTCGGTCATCCATGCCGGGGACGCGAGGCCGAACACCTGGAGCAGTTGACGGAGCAGTCCGTAGCTCGGGTCGAAGATGTAGAGCCAGATGGTGCCGACCGCAGCACCGGAGACGATGTGCGGCGCGAAGGAGAACGTCCGGACCAGGTTGCGGCCGCGGAGTTTCTGGTCGAGCAGGACGGCCACCAACAGGCCGAGCACGATCGAAACGATCACGATGCCGCCGGAGAAGATCACCGTGCGCAGCACGACCATCCCGAACTCCGGATCGGTGAACATGTCGACGTAGTTGGCGAACCAGACGAACGGTTTGGTCTTTGACAACAGGTTCCAACTGGTCAGCGACAAGTAGCCGTTGTAGATGACGGGCCAGTAGGCGAACACCGCCAGCAGAACCACGTTCGGGGCGATGAAGGCCAGGAACAATGCGTTGCCGCGGCGGCGCAGCGTACGGCGGGATCGTGCGCCCTGATGGTCCGCGGTTGCGCTTCGGGCGGCGATTCACCTCCTTCGGCCAGTGACGGCGTCGTTGCGGTCACGATGTCTCCTCGACGGTGGGGGACGGGCAGGGGACGAAACGCGAAGATTGTATTCACTTCTTCTGGCTCACCGGTAGATTTTCGACGGTGCGAGAGTGTCGTGCACTGTCGGAGGTCGGGTGCAGACTGCTGCCGTGACCGAGCGACCTGAGATTCCGGCCGCCTTGTTGCGGCGGTTGGACCAGCTGATGCAGGGATTCCCCGACTGCTATTCCGAGGAGGCCTGGGTCGGCATCCGGTGGCGGGTCCGTAACGCCACCGTCGCGCATCTGTTCGGCGGCGAGGACGGCAGGTTCCGGATCACCTTCCGCGCCGAACCCGAGGAGGTGACCGCTTTCGAACATCTCGGCCCGCCGTACTTCCGGGCAGACTGGGGAAGCAATGTGGTCGGCATGACAATCGAGCGGGGCACCGACTGGGCCGAGCTGACCGAACTGCTCACCGATTCCTACTGCCTGCAGGCGCCGGCCGGACTTGCCCGGCAGGTCAGCCGGCCATCGGTCTAGTCATAAGTCGGCTGGGAAGGGAGAGCCTATGGCGACCTGGGACGACGTAGCCGCGATCGCCGCCACCCTGCCTGGGGCGGTTGAGGGCCGGGCGCCCGATGATGCGCCGACCTACGACGTTGGCCGGCATCCGTTCACTCGGCTGCGATGGGACGAACGCGGCCGGGAGATCCTCCAGTTCTGGACGATGGAGCCCGACACCGAGGAGATCCTTGCGGGCCGTCGTGACGTGTTCTTCCGGATCGACCGGTTCAGGGTCAAGGCAACGGTGCTGGCCTGGCTCGATCGGCTGGACGAACAGGAGTTGGCCGAGATCCTCGCTGAGTCCCACCGGGCTCGGCGGGGCGTGCGGACCGGGTGAGGAGCGGTTTCGCGGCCGCGGAACAATGCAACAGAGGGCTGTTGCGAAACCCGTACCCGACTCGCGAAGGAGCACCGGATGCCCAACCGACTGACCAGCGCGACGTCGCCGTACCTGCTCCAGCACTCGGAGAATCCGGTCGACTGGTGGGAATGGGGGAGGAGGCGTTCGCCGAGGCCAGGCGTCGCGACGTCCCCGTCCTGCTCTCGGTCGGCTACGCGGCCTGTCACTGGTGTCATGTGATGGCCCACGAATCGTTCGAGGACGACGCGACCGCGGACACGATCAACGCCCACTTCGTGCCGATCAAGGTCGACCGCGAGGAACGGCCGGACGTCGACGCGGTGTACATGCAGGCGACCCAGGCGATGACCGGGCAGGGCGGCTGGCCGATGACAGTCTTCCTGACGCCGGCCGGCGACCCGATCTACGCCGGCACCTACTTTCCGAAGGAGCGGCTGGGCGGCATGCCCTCCTTCGGCCAGGTGCTCGAGGCGGTCGCGTCCGCCTGGCGGGACCGGGCCGAGGAATTGCGGACCGGTGCGGCGGACATCAGCCGACGACTGGCCAGTGCCACCGGCGGCGCGGCGGCCGCGGACATCACCCAACAGGACGTTGGGAAGGCGCTTGCGGCCCTGTCGGCCGACTACGACGAGGAGCACGGCGGCTTCGGCGGCGCGCCGAAATTCCCGCCGTCGATGGTCATCGAGGCCCTGCTCCGGGTGGTCGAGAGTTGGCCCGAGGGCGATCAACGCGTCGGGGCCGCGCGGATGGCGTACGGAACGCTGTTGGCGATGGCGGAGAGCGGGATGTACGACCAACTGGCCGGCGGTTTCGCCCGCTACAGCGTCGACTCGGGCTGGGTCGTCCCGCACTTCGAGAAGATGCTCTATGACAACGGGTTGCTGCTCGGCTGCTATCTGCACGCCTGGCGGGTCAGCGACGACCAGGACGTCCGGGACCGTCTCGCCCGGGTGATCACCGACACCGCGGACTGGCTGCTGGCGGAGATGCTCACCGCGGAGGGGGCGTTCGCGGCGAGCCTCGACGCCGACTCCCGGGGGCCAGACGGGCGGCTGGCCGAAGGCGCCTACTACCTGTGGACGCGGGACCAGATCGAGCACGCGGTCGGCCCGGATCTGGCCGGCTGGGTGTTCGAGCACTGCCGGGTCACCGAAGAGGGCACCGCGGACGACGGCGCGTCGACGCTGCAGCTCAAGGGCCTCGTTGACGACGATGACGACCAGCGCTGGCGGGAGATCCGCGGGCGTCTGGCGGCGGCCCGCGCGATCCGGCCGCGACCCGGGCTCGACGACAAGGTGATCGCGGCCTGGAACGGCCTGGTGATCGACTCCCTCGCCGAGGCCGGCGCGCTGTTCTCACGGCCCGCCTGGGTTGCGGCCGCCAAGCGGGCGGGGACGATGATCTGGGATGTGCACTGGACCGGCGCCCGGCTGCGCCGTACGTCGCGCCGCGGCGTCCTCGGCCCCGCTGACGGCAGCGCCGAGGACTATGCCGGAACGGCCAGAGCGTTCGTCCGGTTGGCCGAGGTCACCGGAGAGCCGGTCTGGGCGGCGCGTTCCCGGCAGTTGCTGGA
Source organism: Microlunatus sp. Gsoil 973 (assembly GCF_009707365.1). GTDB lineage: Bacteria > Actinomycetota > Actinomycetes > Propionibacteriales > Propionibacteriaceae > Microlunatus. Next base: position 2,653,190 of record NZ_CP046122.1, on the reverse strand, counting down.
CGCCCTGAATGATCATTTCGGCGCCGCCGACGGCGGCTTCTTCGATGCCGCCGACGACGCCGAGGCGTTGATCAACAGGCCGAAGGATCCTACCGACAACGCGTACCCGTCCGGTCTCAGTACGGCCGTGCACGCGCTGGGTCGGCTCGCCACCTATGCCGGCGACGTCGACCTGGCGGCACGCGCCGAACGTGCTGCCCGATCATCGGCGAAGTTGATCACCGCCGCGCCGCGGTTCGCCGGATGGCTGCTGGCCGACGCGGTCACCCGGATGACCGATTCGCTTGTCGAGGTGGCGATCGCGGGCGATCCGGACGACCGCGACGCCAGGGAACTTGCCCGGCTCGCCCGGCTGCACGCGACCGCCGGGTCGACGGTCGTCTGCGGACTGCCCGACACCCCTGACGTCCCGTTGCTCAGGGACCGGATCATGATCGACAACAGGCCGACGGCGTACGTGTGCCGACAGTTCGTCTGCCGGATGCCGGTGACGACTGCCGATGCCCTCCTCGGTCAGCTGGCGGCGACCGACTGAGCGGTGGATCGACGGCGGCTGCCGGTCCCTGGCCGCGAGGTCGGTCGACCGGCGGGGCGGATCGCGTGCTCGCTGTGGGCGGCGTAGTCTGCACCTCGTGTCACGAGTCGAGCGGCTGCGCGAGTTCGCCGATCGACTGCACCCGTCGAGCTGGCTCTACTCGACCTACGAACACCGGCTGATCGCCGAACTCGACCATGATCAACTGCCCCAGCACATCGCCGTGCTGGCCGACGGCAACCGCCGCTGGGCACGGGCGAACGCTCCGGGGCAGCCGCTGGCGGTGGGCTATCGGGCGGGTGCCGACAAGCTCAAGGAGTTCGTCTCCTGGTGCGAAGAGGTGCAGATCCCGATCGTCACCCTCTGGGTGCTGTCCACCGAGAACTTCGCCCGCGACGGTGACGAGATCCAACCCCTGTTGAAGGTGATCGAGGAGCTGGTCACCGATCTCGCCGCCGCCCGGCGCTGGCGGGTCCACCCGGTCGGGGCGATGGACCTCGTCCCGGCCGACACCGTCGAGGTCCTGCGGCGGGCCGAGGGGGACACCAAGGACGTGGCCGGCATGATGATCAACATCGCCGTCTCCTACGGTGGCCGACACGAACTGCGGGACGCCTTCCGTTCCCTGCTGGCCGAGAAGGCGAAGCAGGGGATGACGATCTCCGAACTCGCCGAGACGCTGGAGATCGATCACATCGCCGACCACCTCTACACGGCCGGCCAGCCGGACCCGGATCTGATCATCCGGACGTCGGGGGAGCAGCGACTCTCCGGCTTCCTGATGTGGCAGTCGGCGCACAGCGAGTTCTACTTCCACGAGGCGCTCTGGCCGGATTTCCGCAAGGTCGACTTCATCCGCGCGCTGCGGTCGTACAACCAGCGTGAACGCCGTTTCGGCAAGTAACTCCCACGGCGAAAGACACGCGCACCGGCGGCACGGATCCGCCATCCGACGGTGCGCCGACCGGTGCGCCGAGGACGTCGATGCTCGCCGCCGCTGGGGCCGTCCTCGCCCGCCGCTGGGGCCGTCACCGGCCGAATTGGTAACACGTGGCGCCACTTCCGAGCTGCCCGTGGCCGTGACCGTCGATTTGGTAACACGTGGCGCGCAATCGGGTGTTGAGGCGGGTTCGGGCGTGGAGTTCGTACCACGTGCCGCAAAATCGGCGCCGGATCGCGGCTTGGAGCCGGGAATCGGCACCTCCGCCGCGCTGCCGGCCTGAGGTTCGCGCGGCAGGCCGCGGCCGAACTATTCGGCAAGTGATCGCCGGCGCCGCGACCGGGGTGGGTGCGGTGGTCATCGCCGGTGGCGGTTGCGCGGCACCCGGGAGATCTCTGCGGCAAAGACACGCGCACCGGCTGCCCGGATCCGCCATCCGACGGCGCTAGCGTTGCTGGTGCGGGACATGGGGAAGTGTCCCGCCGGGGAGGCAGCGAATGCACCTTGTGCGAGCGCGTCACCGGACAGCAGACTCGACGTCGAGCGACTGTCCGCCCCGGCCGACCACGTGAGCACGTGGGGCCGGGTGACAGTGTCGCGCGGCCCCCAGTGAGGACCGAGAGTGCCCAGAGCAACGTCAGACCCGGTCGATACCAACCTCGACAGCAGCAACGAGACCGCCCGCCCGGGCCAGCGCACCTATGTGATCGACACATCCGTCCTGTTGAGCGATCCCCGGGCCCTTCGCCGGTTCGCCGAACACGACGTCGTCCTACCGGTTGTGGTGATCAGCGAACTTGAGGCCAAACGGCATCACCCCGAACTCGGCTATTTCGCTCGTGAAGCGCTGCGCAGCCTGGATGATCTGCGGATCAAGCACGGCCGGCTGGACGCGCCCCTCCCGGTGAACGAGGAGGGCGGCACCATTCACGTCGAGCTCAACCACACCGACCCGCAGGTGCTGCCGGTCGGATTCCGGCTCGGCGACAACGACTCGCGGATCCTCGCCGTTGCGTTGAATTTCGCCAAGGAGGGCCGCGACGTCGTCCTCGTCAGCAAGGATCTGCCGATGCGGGTCAAGGCCTCATCGGTCGGTCTTCCCGCCGAGGAGTACCGGGCCGAACTCTCTCCCGACTCCGGGTGGACCGGGATGACGGAGGTCGCGGTATGCGTCGATGATCTTGATCGATTGTACGAGTCCGGCACTGTCGATCTGGAGCGGGCCCGTGATCTGCCTTGCCATACCGGCGTTGTGCTGACCACCGGTACGGCGACTGCGCTCGGCCGGGTGACGCCGAACAAGGATGTGAAGTTGATCAACACCGACCGGGACGCGTTCGGCATCCACGGCCGATCGGCGGAACAACGAGTGGCGCTGGACCTGCTGTTGGACCCCGGTGTCGGCATCGTTTCGTTGGGCGGCCGGGCAGGGACCGGCAAGTCCGCGCTGGCGTTGTGTGCCGGTCTGGAGGCCGTGCTGGAACGGCAGCAGCATTCCAAGGTGATCGTCTTCCGTCCGCTCTATGCAGTCGGCGGCCAGGAGCTCGGCTATCTGCCCGGCACCGAAGGGGGAGAAGATGAACCCGTGGGCCCAGGCGGTCTTCGACACGCTCGGCGCGATCACCTCCAAGGTGGTGATCGACGAGGTGCTGGAACGCGGTCTGCTCGAAGTGCTTCCACTGACCCACATCCGGGGCCGATCACTGCACGATGCCTTCGTGATCGTCGACGAGGCCCAGTCCCTCGAACGCAACGTGTTGCTGACCGTCCTGTCGCGGATCGGTCAGGATTCCCGCGTCGTGCTGACCCACGACATCGCCCAACGGGACAATCTCCGGGTCGGCCGGCACGACGGGGTGGTGGCAGTGATCGAGAAGCTCAAGGGCCATCCGCTGTTCGCCCACGTCACGCTGCACCGTTCGGAACGGTCACCGATCGCTGCGTTGGTCACCGACCTTCTGGAGGAGTTACCGCGCTGACTCAGGACTGAAACAAAACACCGTAGTGCGCTTTCGGGACGAAAGTGATTGACTGATCGTCACCCACGGTCATTCCCTCACCCTCACTCCCGGAGGCCACATGATGATCCAACGGATGATCACTTCCGTAAGGCTGCGGGCCTCGACGCGTCGACTGGTCGCCGGCGCGTCGGCCCTCGCGGCGATCGGGGCGCTGACGATCGGCACAGCGACTCAGGCCACGGCCGACCCGCACCCGACCGGACGCGCCGCGGACTTCCACCTGGCGTCTGCCGAGTTCGGCGTCCCCGAAGCAGTGCTGGAGGCGCTGGCGTACGCCCAGACCCGCTGGGACGCCCACGCCGGTCAGCACAACACCGACGGCGGCTACGGCCCGATGAACCTGATCGACGGCACCCTCTTCGCCGCCGACGGTGCCGGTAAACAGCACGCCGACCGCGCGCCGAACCCACAGGCGGTGGACACGCTCGGCCGGGCGGCACGGCTGCTCGGCGTCGACCGAGCGCAACTGCGGACCGATCCGGCCGCCAACATCCGCGGCGGGGCCGCGCTGCTCGCCCAGGAACAGCGCTCGCTCGGGCTGCCCACCGGGGCATCGACCGACCCGGGCCAGTGGTACGCGACGGTTGCCGCGGCCAGCGGCTCGACCGACAGGGCGACCGCAACGACGTTCGCCGACGATGTGTACGCCGCGTTGAGCGACGGCGCCTCCCGTACCACAGACGACGGAACCCGGGTCACCATGTCCGCTCGGGCGGTCACGCCCAAGACCGCGCAGTTGGCCAAGCTCCACCTGACAACTCCGCCGGCCAACCCCAACATCGAGTGCCCGGCCGGCCTGGACTGCGAATGGGTTCCGGCGCCCTATCAGGAGACCGGCGGCGGGGACTACGGCAACTACGACACGGCGGCGCGGGACACCCCGGCGGGCCCCACGGTCGACTACATCGTGATCCACGACACCGAGGCGAGCTGGGATACCACCCTGCAACTGGTGCAGGACCCGACGTACCTCGGCTGGCACTACTCGATGCGGTCCTCCGACGGACTGGTGGCCCAGCACATCGCCACCAAGAACGTCGGCTGGCACGCCGGCAACTGGTACATCAACGAGCACTCGATCGGCATCGAGCACGAAGGCTTCGCCGCTCAGGGCGCCACCTGGTACACCGAGGTCCTCTACCGCAACTCGGCCAGGCTGGTGAGGTATCTGGCACACAAGTGGAACATCCCGCTGGACCGGGCGCACATCCTCGGCCACGACACGGTGCCGGGCACCCAGGCCTCGACCGTGGCCGGCATGCACTGGGATCCGGGCCCGTACTGGGATTGGGAGCACTACTTCGATCTGCTGGGTGCGCCCTTCGAAGCGTCCGGCTATGCGCCGAGCCGATCTGCCGTACGGATCAATCCGGGCTTCGACGGCAACCAGCAGCCCGTGACCGGGTGCACGACCGCAGGCCAACCGTGCCCGGAGCAGGGCACCAACTTCGTCTACCTGCACACCGAGCCGAATGCCGACGCGCCGCTGGTCAAGGACATCGACCTGCACCGTGACGGATCGGCGAGCACGACCCAGGTCGCCGATGTCGGAGCGCGAGCCATGGCCGGCGAGGATTTCGCCGTCGCCGACCGGCAGGGTGACTGGACCGCGGTCTGGTATCTCGGCCAGGAGGGGTGGTTCTACAACCCGGCCCGTCATCCCACCGCGATGAACGTCGGTGGGTACCTGGTGAAGCCGAAGCTGGGAGTCGCCGCGGTGACCACCTACGGTCGGGCCTACCCGGAGTCATCGGCCTACCCGGCCGGCATCCCTGATCAGGGCACCGCGCCGCTGTCCTACCAGCTCAAGGCGGGGCAGGCCGCAGTGCTGGAGGACGCCACCGTGTCGACCGACTACTACCGTGCGGTCGAGTTCGACGGCAAACCGCCGACGGACCACGTCGACGTCAGGGGCGCGACGAAGTACCTGCAGATCTCCTTCGGTCACCGGATCATGTTCGTCAAGGCGTCGGATGTCGACGTCGTCAAGATGACGTGGTGACCTGAGCAGTCACTGCTGGTTGTGGTTGGCCGTGATCAGGCCGTACGCGAAGAGCGCGACGACAGACATCATGATCACGGCCAACCACAACGTCGCCATGTGCGGCGGCGACACATACCAACTGCCGTCGGCTCCGTAGCTGGAACTGGGGCCGGGCCTGGGGGCGGCGGTGGTGGCCAGGCCGATGAAGCCGGTCACCAGGACCCCGAACAGGAAGATCCCGACCCCGCCGAGAATCAGGTTGGCCTTGTGCCGACGGTTCAGTTCTGTGCGGCTCCGGCGCTCTGTGCGTCGATGGAGCCCATGATGGGTGTGCAGGAACGACGGTGCGTGCGAGACGGACATCTCCCAGCTTCCCTTCCTGTCGGTGATCGGTACCGGCTTCGATGATGGTGATCGATGACAGGGCTGCTGCCTTGGTGTCTCTTCAGTTCACTGTACGACCGCTCCGTCAGGCCCCCAAGCGTTCCCGCTCGATCGCATCCAGATCGCGTACGGCGTAGCGGTGGTGTTCCCACTCCTCCTCGAGGATGGTGTGCAGGCAGGACAGCACCGTCTCGTCGTACTCCGGAGCGTGCGGGTTCTTCCGGGTCTGTGCCAGCGTCTTTGTGCTCACCGTCGCCAGGAAACCGCGGACCATCGCCAGGCGGTCCGCACGGGCGGCGAGCACCTCGTCGTACGGCGGACCGCCCGGGGAACCCGCGAAGGCGTCCGCCTGGCTGTCTGCTTCGCCACCGGAGTCGCTCAACCCGATCGGATGGAACGGCTGCTCGACCTCCAGCACCGCCTTGCCCAGCCACATGTCGGTCGCCAGCACCAGATGCCGAAGGGTCTGGGCGAAGGACCATTCACCGGCGACGGAAATATCGACCGTGCCGGGCGGCATGGCCGCGACCCGTCGGCAGGTCTGGGTCCAGGTCGCCTCCACGGCCGCCCAGGCATCACGCAGACCGTCGGGATGCCGGGCGACCCGCAGATCGCGGCCCGGGAATCGCTGGTTGAGTTGCGCGTCGACGTACGGCGCGATGTTGACGCCGTTGACGATCAGGTTGCCGCCGCCGCCCTCGACCAGCCAGGGATCGTCGATCTCCAGGTCATGGGCGTCGACCCCACGCATCACCACCGCGGAGAGGTCGGAGGCGACGAACCGCGCCCCCGAAAGCGCCACGTGGTCGAAGCTCGCGCCCTTCAGGTCGTCGGACCTGCCGAATGTTGCTGCCATCGCTGCTCCTTGCATCCCGGCGCCCTCGCCGGATCGCTGGGCAGGGTCGGAAAATTCCGCCCCTACTACTGGGATGGCAGTAAACCCCGCGCCGCCGACAGTCCGATGGTTCAACCGGCTCGCGACACGCCGCACGGATCAGGGATTTTGTGACCCCTCGGCGGATTACTGGGGTGGGCGGGTCATCGCGAGGACGTCGAGGGCGGCGTCCAACTGCTCCTCGGTCAACTTGCCGTCGGCGACGAAACCCTTGTCGATCACGACCTCGCGGATCGTCCGGCCCTCCTTGAGGGCCTGCTTGGCCACGGCCGCGGCGTTCTCGTAGCCGATGTAGCGGTTCAGGGGAGTGACGATCGACGGTGACGACTCGGCCAGTTGGCGATCATGCTCGACATTGGCGGTGATGCCCGCGATGCAGCGGTCGGCGAACAACCGGGAGACGTTGGCCAGCAGCCGGATCGACTCCAGGATGTTGCGTGCGATCACCGGCAGCATCACATTGAGCTCGAAGTTGCCCTGGGCGCCGGCCACCGTGATCGTGGTGTCGTTCCCGATCACCTGGGCCGACACCATGATCGTCGCCTCGCACAGCACCGGGTTCACCTTCCCCGGCATGATCGAGGACCCCGGCTGCAGGTCGGGCAGGCTGATCTCGCCCAGACCGGAGCGCGGGCCGGAGCCCATCCAGCGGATGTCGTTGGCGATCTTGGTCAGGCTGACCGCGACCGTCTTGAGGGCGCCGGATGCCTCGACGATGCTGTCCTGGCTGCCCTGTGCCTCGAAGTGGTTGCGGGTCTCGGTCAGCGGCAGCCCGGTCTCCTCGGCGATGATCTTGATCACCGATGCGGCGAACCCGGCAGGGGTGTTGATCCCGGTGCCGACCGCGGTGCCACCCAGCGGCAGTTCGGCGACGCGGGGGAGGGCCGCCTTGATCCGCTCGATCCCGTTGTTGACCTGCGCCGCGTAGCCGCCGAACTCCTGACCGAGGGTGACCGGTGTTGCATCCATCAGGTGGGTGCGGCCGTTCTTCACCACATCGGCGAACTCGTCGGCCTTGGCCGACAGCGCCTCGCGCAAGTGCTCCAGCGCCGGCGCCAGCGTGTTGATCAGGCCGTCGGTGGTGGCGATGTGGATCGCGCTGGGGAAGACATCGTTGGAGGACTGCGACGCGTTGACATGATCATTGGGATGGACCGCGCTGCCCAGGATCCTTGTCGCCAGGGAACTGATCACCTCGTTGGTGTTCATGTTGCTGGACGTGCCGGAGCCGGTCTGGAACACATCGATCGGGAACTCATCGTCGTGCTCACCGGCGGCCACGTCGGCGGCGGCCTGGCTGATCGCCTTGGCCATCGATTCGTCGACGACACCGAGCCGAGCGTTCGTCGTTGCGGCCGCACCCTTGATCCGGGCCAGCGCGGCGATCAACGCCGGATCGATCGGCCGGAACGAGATGGGGAAGTTCTCCACCGCGCGCTGGGTCTGGGCCTTCCACAGAGCCGCTGCGGGGACCCGCACCTCGCCCATCGTGTCGTGCTCGATCCTGAACTGCTCGATTGGCTCATCGGCGGTATCGCTCATAGGCTCATTCTTACCCGTACCCAGTGCGGGGACGTAGGGGGTCGCCCCCCGCATCACCCAGCCGTTGGACCGGACCGCGGCGACGGGCAGGAACGCGGCAGCGGAACAGGATGTCAGGAATGGCGCAGGCGAAAAGGCCGACCACCGGGCGGGACATGGTGCTGTCGCTGGTGGTCATCCTGGTTCCGTTGGCGATCATCGTCGCGATCTTCGGCCAGGGGCCGCGGGACGCCGAGGTCGAGACCGTCGACTGGAAGCCAGTCGCCATCCGGGCCGGCCAGCAGGCGCCGTACCAGGTCCTCGCGCCGGTCGAACTGCCCGCCGGGTGGCGGGCAACCCGGGTTTCCTGGACCCGGGTCGGCCAGCCGGATCCGACCGGCAGCGATTCGGTACGCAATCGCTGGCAGCTCGGCGTGCTGACCGATTCCGATCTGTACATCGAGCTCGATCAGGGCGACATCCGTGCCAAGGAGATGGTCGATGATCTCTCCCGGCAGGGCGCCCCGGACGGCACCAGCACCGTCGACGGCCGGACCTGGAAGCGGCTGGTCACCGATGACGACCGAACCCGATCTCTGGTCCTCGCTACGCCGCGCGTGACAGCGATCGTGGCCGGGGATGTGAGCTATTCGCTGCTGGAGACGTACGTGGGGTTGTTGCAGCCGCAGAAGTCGTAGTCGCGGTCGGAGTCGCGGTCGGAGTCGCGGTCGGAGTCGACGTCGCGGTCGACGGCCGCTGTGCGGTGGCCCGCAACTCGGCAACGGTCCGGCGGTGGTCGGCGTCCTCCGAGCCCGCCGTCGGGCGGTCATCCGGCCGGGCGCCGTACCGGTGGGCGGTCCGCTCCAGACCGATCAGCAGCGCGGCGATCAGTACCGCGGTCAAGATCATCATCAGCACCATGTGATCAAGTCTCGACCGTTCCGGCCGCCACCAACAGTGGCAGGAACGACAGTCTTCGAAAGATTCTCGCCAACCCGATTCTGCTGTCAGGAATCGCGCCCGCCGGTCCGCGAGCTGAGGTCGATGGTGAGTCGCGAGACGGTCTCGTAGACGTCCCTGCGGCGGCGGGTGGCTTCCTCGATTCTGTCAATGGACAGGAGGATTCTGCGGATCGGGCGCATGATCAACTGCCACCCGTTCGGACCCGGGCGCTCGGCGAGGAAGGCTGGTGCGCAACCGGCGACCAGCACGGCCAGAAGCAACAGACCGATCATGTCGTCCATTCTCGGACTGGTCCTCAGGGGTGGCCAGTGGCAAAATCGACGGGCGACGACGAAATCCTGCCACCGACCGTGGCGGGCCGCCAATCGTGGAGGTGCTGATGGAGTCCGGTGTCAGTCGACTCAAGCCCGTGACACCGCTCAAGCGGGTCAGCGTCATCCTCACCGAACCTGTGTCGCTGTTCGAGTTCGCGATGGCCGTCGAGGTGTTCGGCATCGATCGGAGTGAGGAGGGCTACGAACCCTTCGAATTCCGGATCTGTGCGCTGCACCCCGACCGACCGTTGATGGCCAAGTCGACCGCACCGTTCACGATCACCGCGACCCACGGTCTGGAGGGCGTACGCGGCAGCAACCTGGTGATCGTCTCGGCCACCACCCCGCGCGGTGAGAACGGCTATCCGCCGGAGATCATCGGGGCGATCCGCCACGCGCACGAGGACGGGGCGATCCTGCTCAGCCTGTGCACCGGCGGGTTCCTGCTCGGCGCGGCGGGAGTGCTGGACGGCCGCCGGTCGACGGCGCACTGGATGTATTGCAGCGATTTCCAGGCCGAGTTCCCCAGGACCACGGTTGATCCGGATGTGCTGTACGTGGATGAGGGGGACGTGATCACCAGCGCCGGCACGTCGGCCGGCATCGATGCAGCACTGCATCTGGTGCGCCGGGAGCTCGGTCAGGAGATCGCCGTACGGATCGCCCGCCGGATGGTGGTTCCACCGCATCGCGACGGTGGTCAGGCCCAGTATGTCGACCGGCCGCTATCCCCCGACGACTCCTCCTCGTTGGGTGGGCTTCTGCCGTGGATCGCGGAGAATCTCGTCGTTCAGCACACCTCGCGGTCACTGGCCAGGCGGGCGAACATGAGCGAGCGGACGTTCGCTCGCAAATTCCAGGCCGAGACCGGCACCACGCCACACAAGTGGATCACCCAGCAGCGGATCCTCCAGGCGCGGCGGCTGCTGGAGGAGACCGATCTTGGGATCGAAGAGATCGCCGATCGGGTCGGCTTCAGCTCAGGTGTCGTCCTGCGGGACCACTTCCGGCGCCACGTCGGCGTTGCGCCGGGCGATTATCGGCGCCGCTTCGGGGTCGCCCGGGCCTGAGCCGTCCGGCTCAGTCGGCGTCCTGGTTGCGGGCCGCCTCGACCTTGGCCTTCGCACCGTCGAGCCACTGTTGGCAGATGGCGGCCAGTCTCTCCCCACGCTCCCACAACGCCAGCGATTCGGCGAGCGGGGCGCCGCCGGACTCCAGCCGCTGCACAACCGAGACGAGCTCCTCGCGAGCCTGCTCATAGCTGAGCCCGGACAGGTCCTCCTCGCCGGGGTGGTGATCGGTGTGCTGCTCGTCGGTGTGCTGGTCGTCGGTGTGCTGGTCGTCGGGTCGATCGGTCATCGGTCGTCGGGTCCTCACTCTTCTCGCTCTGCCAGCCGGCGCTCGGTCACGGTCAGCGACAATCGGCCCGAAGCCAGGTGCGCGATCACGATATCTGCCTCCGCGACCTGACTCGCGTCCGAGACGGTCGCTGCGGACTCGTCGACGAGGATCGAGTAGCCGCGTTCCAGGGTCGCTTTGGGCGACATGGCCCGGACCCGGGCCAGCGTGTGCTCGACAGCGGTGGATTCGGCATGCACCAGATGGGTCATGGCCCGGTAGCCGCGATGCCGCAGCGTGGCCAACTGTTCGTAGCGCAGGTCGAACGTCGCTGTCGGATCGGCGAGCACCGGCCGGGTCCGGGTCGCGGTCAGGAACTCCTGTTGCCGCTCGATGATCTTGGTCATCGCGCTCAGTCCGCGCTCTCGCGCCTGGCGTACCCGGGACAGCTCGTCGGCGACGTCGGGGACGATCCGGCGCGCCGCATCGGTTGGTGTCGATGCCCGCACGTCGGCCACCAGATCGAGGATCGGCTGATCGGTCTCATGTCCGATGGCACTGACCACCGGAGTGCGGCACGCGGCAACGGCCCGGACCAACCCTTCGTCGGAGAACGGCAGCAGATCCTCCAGCGAACCACCGCCGCGGGCGATCACGATGACGTCGATGGTCTGGGCCCTGTCGAGCTGTTGCAGTGCCTGGATGATCTCCGCCGTGGCCTGTGGTCCCTGGACCAGGGTGTTGCGGATCTCGATCGACACCGCCGGCCAGCGCCGCCGGGCGTTCTCCACCACATCACGTTCTGCCGCGCTCTGGGCGCCGGTGATCAGTCCGACAACCCGGGGCAGGAACGGCAGCGGCTTCTTCCGCACCCGATCGAAAAGCCCCTCAGCCTGCAGCAGTCGTTTGGTCTGCTCCAGCCGGGCAAGCAGCCGGCCCTCGCCGACCGGGCGGATCTCCTCGCAGTAGAAGGAGAACCTGCCGGTCGGGCTGTAGTAGGTCGGTCGGATGCGAACCGCGACGCTGGCGCCCTCGGCGATCGGCCCGGCGAGATCCAGATTGGTCGGCGAGATGGCGACACTCGCCGACACGTCGGCGAGCTTGTCGCGCAGGGTGAGGAAGACCGTACGCGATCCGGACCGCCGGTTGATCTCGATCAGCTGGCCCTCGACCCACACCCAGCCCAGCCGTTCGATCCAGCCTTTGACGGCATGGGCCACCACCCGCAGCGGTTGCGGGTTGTCCGGTGACGAGTCCAGGGGCACGCAGCAGACACTAACTTGAGCCGCCGACACGGCTCATACACTGGGCGCCATGCCCCAGCTCGATCTCGCCACCGACCAGCCGCACACCGACTCCGGAGGTCGGCGCGTCGTGGTCGCAGCGCCGCGCGGTTACTGCGCCGGCGTCGACCGGGCCGTTGTGACGGTCGAGCGGGCGCTGGAGACCTACGGCGCCCCGATCTACGTACGCAAGCAGATCGTGCACAACCGGCACGTGGTCGAGACGCTCGAGCAGCGCGGCGCCATCTTCGTCGACGATCTGAGCGCGGTGCCGGCGGGAGCCACCGTGGTGTTCTCCGCACATGGCGTGTCACCGGCGGTGCGGGAGCAGGCGACCGAACGCGGGCTCAAGGCGATCGACGCGACCTGTCCACTGGTCACCAAGGTGCATCACGAGGCCAAGCGGTTCGCCCGCGAGGATTTGGACATCCTGTTGATCGGCCACGCCGGCCACGAGGAGGTAGAGGGCACCACGGGCGAGGCGCCGGCCAACATCACCCTGGTGCAGTCACCGGCCGATGTCGACGGCGTCGAGGTCCGTGACCCGGCCAAGGTCGCCTGGCTCAGCCAGACCACGCTGAGCGTCGACGAGACCATGGAGACGGTGCGACGGCTGCGGGAGAAGTTCCCGGAGTTGATCGACCCGCCCAGCGACGACATCTGCTATGCCACCTCGAACCGGCAGGCTGCGATCAAGCAGATCGCGGCGCATTCGGACCTGGTGATCGTGGTCGGCTCCGCCAACTCCTCCAATTCCGTCCGCCTGGTCGAGGTCGCTCTCGAGGCGGGCGCGAAGGCCGCCTATCGGGTCGACAACGCCACCGAGATCGCCGACGAGTGGCTGGACGGCGTGCAGAACATCGGGATCACCAGTGGTGCGTCGGTACCCGATGATCTTGTCCAGGGTGTCCTCGACCACTTGCAGGACAGAGGTTTCCCGGTGGCGACTGAGGAGCGGCTGACCGAGGAGTCGTTGGTCTTCGCCCTGCCTCCCGAGCTGCGCCGCGATCTGCGCAAGGGTGTCCCGCGCGACTGATCGGCGGTCGCGCCGGCCGGTCGAAGCCGGCGCTCCGCAGGATCAGGCGCCGGTGTTCCGGCGGCCGTGATCGTCGTCGGCCTCGCCGGCCGTCAACTCGAACAGGTCGGGCTCGCCCCGGACCAGTTCGTCGGCCTCAGGCGCCGAACTGCGGCTGCGGCGTTTCGCACCTCGCCCCACCATCGGTTCGACCTGGACCGCGTCCTCGACCAGTTCTCGGGCCTGGATCTGCCGGACCGGTGTCTCGACCGCGGCCAGCGACTCGAGCTCTGCCTCGGTGACCTTCAGATCGGAGAACCGGCGGGCCCGTACCAGGACTGTACCTTCGACCGTCGCGATGGTCTCGTTGTACGCGTTCACCGAGGTGCGCAGGGCGCGACCCAGCTTGTCGAACCGGTTGCCCATCAGGCCGAGCTTGTCGTGCAACTCGCGGCCGAGCTTGAACACCTCCGCGGCACTCTCGGCCAGTGCCGCCTGCCGCCAGCCGTACGCCACCGAACGCAGCATGCCGATCAGCGTCGTCGGCGTGGCGAAGACCACGTCCTTGCGCGCTGCGTAGTCGAAGAGGTCCGGCGCCTGGTCCAGGGCGGTGGAGTAGAACGCCTCACTGGGCAGGAAGAGCACCACGAACTCCGGAGTCTCGGCAGCGTTCCAGTACCGCTTGCCGGACAGCTGGTCGACGTGCTTGCGGACGTGTTTGGCGTACCGCTGCAGGTGCTCCGCCCGCTTGTCGGGGTCCTGCGTCTCGGCCGCATCCAGGAAAGCGCTCAGCGGCGCCTTCGAGTCGACGAAGATGTACTTGCCCTCGGAGAGGTTCACCCGCATGTCCGGCCGCACCGAACCGTCGTCGGTCCGGGTGGTGGTCTGCAGATCGAAATCGCAGTGCTGCAGCATGCCGGAGACCTCGGCCACCCGCTTCAGCTGTACCTCACCCCAGGCGCCGCGGACCTGCGGTTTGCGCAGGGCGGTGACCAGCGCGTTCGTCTCCTTGCGCAGCGTCTCACCGGTCTGCCGTACGGTCTGGACCTGGGCGCGGAGATCGGCCGACATCGCGGCCCGCTCCTTCTCCACGTCGGTCAGCCGGCTGTTGAAGCGTTCGAGCGACTCACGCACCGGCGCCATCAACTGCTCGGTCGCCTTCAGCCGGGCCTCGGCCGCCGCGTCGGCCTGTCTCGACTGCCGCTCGATCGTCTCGGCGGACAACACCTTGAACTCGTTCAACATCGCCTCGCGATCGGCGGCGATCTCGGTGGCGCGGTGGACGGCGGCGTCACGCTCGGCGATCGCCTTGCCCAGGCTCGCCGACACGTCCGCGGCCTCGGCCTGTGCGGCGGATGCCTCGGCGCGCGCCTCCGCGACCCCGGTCTGCACCCTGGCCAGTTCGGCCCGCGCATGAGCCGCCTCCGACCGAGCCTCGGCTGCCTGGGACTGGGCATGCGCCAGCTCCGACCGGGAGTCGGCCAGCCGGGCATCGTCCCGGGCGCCCACCGTCTCCGCCCTGGCGCGCAGCACGAGCCACGCCGCGGCTCCTCCCAGCAGTGCGCCGAGCAGGAGTCCGCCGAGCAGGGCCAGCACGGTCGAGGTCGCCATACCTGTGATCCTGACCTGTGGCTCGGACATTGCCGTGATGGACGCGCCCGCGCGGCCCGGATTCCAGGTGATCGGCGTTCGATCAGCCGTCGATCAGCGGTTCGGATCCGCTCCGGTGGCGTCCCGGTCGGTGTCGAGGGAACGGGCGTATTGCCGTTCCAACTCGTCCCAGCCGTAGTCGTGGGCCGTTTCACCGACGATCGGCGCCTGCTGGCCGCCGCACAGATGGTCGTCGGCAACCAGCAGACACAGATGCCAACCGGCCGCCATCGCGGACAGTTCGGACCGGTCGTCGACGGTGTGCTCCAGGACCAGCTCGGTCCCGTCTCCGGAGGCGAGCAACTCCCAGCGCAGCGTTTGGCCGCCCCAATCGAACTCAGCAGTCGAGGTGCGTCCGCAGCCAGCACCGTTGTCGGCATCCGGGTCTGCCGGTCACCGTCGACCATGATCAGGTTCGCCGGTCCGGTGCTGTCCAGGTTCCGGTCGGCTGTGTACGGCGCCCAGGCGCGCAGCTCGGCGGGATCGGTCAGCGCCAGCCAAACCGCCCGCGGAGCATGATCGAAATGTTGCCGGTAGATCAACGTCCACCGGCCGCCGGCAGGCCGGATGCCGGTATCCCGCAGCGGGCCGGGGTCGAAGTCGGCGTTCATCAGGTCTCCTCATCGTTCGTCCGGTCAGCGTTCGTCCGGTCATCGTTCGTCCAGTCAGCGTTTGTCCGGTCTGCGTCCTGCCGGCGGTCGAGGTGTTCACCGAGTCGGGTGAAGCTGCGCTCCCAGAGTCGCCGGTACGGCTGCAGCCAGCTGTCCAGCTCCGCGAGCGGGGCGGCGTTCAGCCGGTAGATCCGGGATTGTGCGGCGACCGTCGCCTCCACGATCTGGTTCTCCCGCAGCACGCGCAGATGTTTGGACACGGTCGGCTGCGACAGGTCGAGGCGTTCGACCAGTTGGCCTACGGTCGCCGGGCCGGTTCGGAGCAGATCCAGGATCGCCCGCCGGTTCGGTTCGGCGATCAGTGTGAAGACGTCGCTCGGCACTCATCCAATATGCCTTGACGCGTATATGTCGGTCAAGGCATATGCGATCTGATCGCGACGGCCGTGACGTCGTGTTGTTGGATGGGCCTCGTGGCTGCTGCGCTCGAGCACATCAAGGATCTCGGCGACTTCGTCGTCGCTGCACCGACCTCGTTCCACGCCGTTGCCGAATCACGGCGACGGTTGGCCTCGGCCGGATTCAGTGAGCTGGACGAGCGAGCGACCTGGGACCTGGAGTCCGGTGGCTACTTCGTCGTCCGGGACGGCAGTCTGATCGCCTGGCGAATCCGCGACCAGGTTGCGCCGGGAACGGGGTTCCGGATCATCGGATCGCACACCGACTCGCCGACCTTCAAGCTCAAGCCGCGTCCCGACCTGCGCAGCGCCGACGGCTGGCAGCAGGTCGGTGTCGAGGTGTACGGCGGCCCGCTGCTGAATTCTTGGCTGGACCGCGAGCTGGGGCTCGCCGGGTTGGTGGTGATCGCCGACGGCGACCAGACCCGTACCGAACTGGTCAAGACCGGACCGATCATGCGGATCCCGCAGCTGGCGCCGCATCTTGATCGCGGCGTCAACCAGAACGGGCTGACCCTCGACCCGCAGCAGCACACCGCGCCGATCTGGGGTGTCGGCCGGCCGGACCGTGGCATCCTTGATCATCTTGCCGGGCTGGTCGGCATCGGCCGTGATCAACTTCTCGGTTACGAGATCACGGCCTATGACACCGATCCGCCGGCCGTCTTCGGCGCCGACGACGAGTTCTTCGCCTGCGGGCGGCTGGACAACCTCAGCAGCGTGCATGCCGGATTGGTCGCCCTGCTGCATGCCGAACCGGGCCCGCGCATCCCGGTGCTGGCCGCCTTCGATCATGAAGAAGTGGGGAGTTCGTCGCGATCGGGTGCGGCGGGTCCGATCCTGGAGGACGTGCTGACCCGGATCGGAGCTGCCCTCGGCTATGCCGGACAAGATCACCTGCGGGCGTACGCGGATTCGGTGTGCCTGTCCGGTGACGCCGGCCATGCCGTCCATCCGAACTACCCAGGCCATCACGATCCGCAGAACCGGCCACTGCTGAACAGCGGCCCGCTGCTCAAGATCAACGCGGTCCAGCGCTACGCGACCGACGCCCGCGGGACAGCGGTGTGGCGTCGGGCGTGTGCGGCCGCCGGCGTGCGCAGCCAGGACTTCGTGTCCAACAACGCGATTCCGTGCGGGTCGACCATCGGCCCGATCACGGCGACCCGGCTGGGGATCACCACTGTCGACGTCGGGATCCCGCTGCTGTCGATGCATTCGGCCCGTGAACTGGCCGGTGTCACGGACGCCGCGGCTCTCAGCCTGGCGATGCAGGCGTTTCTGTCCGATCCGTCGTGACCGGCCGCCGGCGCATCATCCAGGGCAATGTGATCAACGCCCAGACGACGAACATCGCGATGAACGCGGTGAACAGATAGACCGGCCAGTCACCCATCAGGTCCAACAACGACGCGCTGGTCGGCGTGGCGTTGAGGAACCCGTAGTTGGTGCCAGCCAGCACGTTGAAGGTGAACGCGACGACCGCCCAGCCGAGCGTCGCGATGATCGCGATCCGGTAGCTCCGCCAGTTCGGCCGGTGGGCCAGTCCCCAGGTCAGATAGATGGCGGCCCACATCACGAAGATGTGCAAGGACCAGTACATGGTGAAGTCGTAGATCGGGGAATCGGTGTAGTGCAGGTTCGGCGTGATCAAGGAGTGGGGATTGAACGTCAGCCCCCAGTAGTAGACGACCGACGTCGCCCAGAACCGCCGGGTCAACAGGGCGTACGCCGAGACGAAACGCAGGACGTCGGACAACTGCAGCGGAATCGATCCCTGGAGCCGGAAGTTGACCGGCAGCAGCCCGTGGACGACGTGGATCACCGCAACCACGAACAGGGTCGCCGCGAACACCACGGACAGCACCGTCTCCGACCGGGTGCCGCGGATCCGCCTGCCGACGACGATCAGCAGCACCGAGCCGATGACTGTGACGGCCAGCATCGTCTGATGGCCGATGCCCCAGCGGACGAACGAGTCGCCGACGAAATGCACAGGCCCAATCTAGGCCCGGGTAGGGTGGGCGGTTGCGTAACGCACTGACCGAAAACCCTCCTCTTGGGAAGCGGAGCTGAATGGCCCTCACCATCGGAATCGTCGGCCTGCCCAACGCGGGCAAGTCGACACTGTTCAACGCGCTGACCCGCAACGACGTGCTTGCCGCGAACTACCCGTTCGCGACGATCGAGCCCAATGTCGGCGTGGTCGGCGTACCCGATCCCCGGCTTGCCGTGCTGGCGGAGCTGTTCAAGTCCGAACGGGTCGTGCCGGCGACGGTCAGTTTCGTCGACATCGCCGGCATCGTCCGCGGCGCCAGCAAGGGGGAGGGGATGGGCAATGCGTTCCTGTCCCACATCCGCGAGGCGGACGCGATCTGTCAGGTCACCCGCGTCTTCGAGGACCCGGACGTGACCCACGTTGACGGAAAGATCAACCCCTCCGGCGACATCGACACCATCTCCACCGAGCTGATCCTGGCCGACCTGCAGACCATCGAGAAGGCGCTGCCGCGGCTGGAGAAGGAAGCCCGTTTCAACAAGGACCAGCAGGCGGTCGTCGTGGCGGTCAAACAGGCCCAGGAAGTGCTGGAGTCGGGGCAGACGGTCTTCGGCTCCGGGCTCGATCGCGGCCCGCTGCGTGACCTGTTTCTGCTCACCGCCAAGCCGTTCCTGTATGTCTTCAACACCAGCGCCGACGAGACCAACGAGGCGACCCGCGAGGAGCTCCGCCGGTTGGTCGCTCCCGCCGAGGCGATCTTCCTTGACGCCAAGATCGAATCCGAGCTGGCCGAGATGGAGCCGGACGAGGCCGCGGAATTCCTGGCAGACATGGGAATCGAGGAGCCCGGTCTTGATCATCTGGCCCGCGTCGGTTTCCAGACCCTCGGCCTACAGACCTACCTGACCGCCGGCCCGAAGGAATCGAGGGCCTGGACGATCCGCAAGGGCGCGACCGCACCGGAAGCTGCCGGTGTCATCCACACCGACTTCCAGAAGGGGTTCATCAAGGCCGAGATCGTCTCCTACGACGACCTGGTCGCCGCCGGGTCACTGCTCAAAGCGCGGGAGGCCGGCAAAGTCCGGATCGAGGGCAAGGACTACGTCATGCACGACGGCGACGTGGTCGAATTCCGCTTCAACGTGTAGTCCTCCAGCGGACTGGGCGCCGTGAGGGTGCGGGAAACCTTCGGCGGCCGCTCGCTCGAGCAGGTGCGGACACTGACTCGGTGGGGTGTGCGCGCACCAGTTTGTCGATGCCGCACTGGTACGTCGGCGGCGCACCGGCTGCAGCGGGTGCGGGGCCGGGTGAGGGGCGCGGGAGCGAGCAAATGGTGCGGGGCCGGGCAAATGGTGCGGGGCCGGGCAAATGGTGCGGGACGCTGACCCGGCGGGGGTGTGCGCGCACCAGTTCGTCGATGCCGCACCAGTTCCTCGACGGCGCACCGGTACGTCGGCGGCGCACCGGCTGCAGCGGGTGCGGGGCCGGGTAAGGGGCGCGGGGCCGGGCAGATGGTGCGGGGAACGCTGACTCGGTGGGGTGTGCGCGCACCAGTTCGTCGATGCCGCACCGGTACGTCGATGCCGCACCGGTACGTCGGCGGCGCACCGGCTGCAGCGGGTGCGGGGCCGGGTAAGGGGCGCGGGGCCGGGCAAATGGTGCGGGGAACCCGACTCGGTGGGGTGTGCGCGCACCACTTCGTCGATGCCGCACCAGTTCCTCGACGGCGCACCGGTACGTCGGCGGCGCACCGGCTGCAGCGGGTGCGGGGCCGGGCAAATGGTGCGGGGCCGGGCAAATGGTGCGTGGCCGGGCAAATGGTGCGTGGCCGGGCAAATGGTGCGGGGCCGGGCAGCGGGTGCGGGGACGGGCAAATGGTGCGGGCCGGGCAAAGTGTGGGGGAGCGGACGAGGGGTGCGGGAACCGGCGCCCGCGGGTTCTCGGGACGACAAGGTCAGGACGAAAGCCACTACTTCAGCGCGGCTCCCGGTGGTCGACTGGCGCCACCGTACGCGGGGGTGAGCGTGATGAGGCGGACGTCGGGATGGTTGCTGGCGCTGATGCTGGCATTGATCATGGTCGGGCTGGTCCCGCCGCGCGCAGCGGCGGCGGACCGCGCACCCGGAACCTACACCGGCCCGGGGTTCGATGCCTGTACGGCGCCGTCGTCGGCCGCGATGGACGCCTGGCTCGCGTCGCCGTATCGCGCGGTCGGCATCTACTTCGGCGGCAGCAACCGTGCCTGCAGCCAGCCGAATCTCACCGCGTCCTGGGTCAGTCACCAGCAGTCGCAGGGCTGGCATCTGCTGCCCATCTATCTCGGGCTGCAGGCGCCGTGCACGACGTCGAACAAGAAGAACCTCTTCGATCCTGCCCGGGCCTCCGCCCAGGGCAGGTCGGAGGCCGAGGCGGCCGTGACGGCGGCCAAAGCCCTCGGGCTCCCCCGGGACAGCACCCTGATCTTCGACATGGAGGCGTACGCCGAGAACAACTCCGCCTGCACGACTGCAGTGCTCAGCTTCCTCGGCGCCTGGACCTCACGACTGCATGACCTCGGTTACCTTTCCGGCGCCTACGGCAGCCTGAACTCCACCGTCCGGGACCTGGTCGACGACTATCGCTCCACCAGCCGACCGCATCCGGACTATCTGTGGTTCGCCCGCTACGACGGTGTCGCCGGCGTGGACAACCCGGCGATTCCGTCCGGCTACTGGAGCCCCCACCGTCGGAGCCACCAATACCGCGGCGGCCACGACGAGACCTGGGGCGGAGTCAAGATCAACATCGACACCGATTACGTCGACCTGAAAGTGCTGCCCGGCCCGGGCTTCAACGACTTCACCGGAAACGGGTGGCCCGATCTGCTGGCCCGCGACACAGCGACGGGTGACGTGTACCTGTACCCGGGCAACGGCACCAACCTGGAGAGTCGGACCCGGATCGCGAGCAAGTGGACCGCCTCGGATTCGATCACCCGGTTCGGCGACTTCAATCGTGACGGTCCGGACGACATCATCGTCCGCGACTCGAACACCGGCTACCTGTGGCTCTACCCGGGCACCGGCTCCGGGCTCGGGCCGCGGGTCCGGCTGGCCACCGGATGGAACGCCATGCGGGAGACCACCGCGGTGGGCGACCTGACCGGCGACGGCTTCCCGGACCTGGTGGCGGCGGACAAGTCATCGGGCACGCTCTACCTCTATCCCGGCCGTGGCACCGCGCTGGCCAGCCGGATCAGCCTCGGGCCGGACTGGCAGACGATGAGTGAGCTGACCGGCATCGGCGACCTGACCGGAGACAGCAGGCCTGACCTGCTGGCCCGCCACACCGCCTCCGGCACGCTGTATCTGTATCCCGGCAAGGCAAGCGGCTTCGCTGCTCGGATCAACCTGGGCACGGGATGGTCCGACCGGCGTGGCCTGGTGGGTGTCGGCAATTTCGATCGCCGCAGCTATCCGGACCTGATGGCGGTCGACAAGAGCACGGGGAACCTGTACCTGTATCCCGGCAAGCAGAACGGCCTGGGGAGCCGGATCAAGCTCTCCGGGGGCTGGACCAACCGCAGTCCGCTGCTCTGACCCACCCGAGCGGACCCGGAGTGCTTCACTTGCTCCGTGACGACAAGCAACCAGCGGCCCGTGGACCTCGACTTCCCGAGCCGCATCAAGGGCCCGATCATCCAACGCCGCGGACAGATCGAGCAGACCACAACCGATCAGCGGCTCCTTGATCATCGTGGCCCG
Organism: Microlunatus sp. Gsoil 973; assembly: GCF_009707365.1. Classification (GTDB taxonomy): domain Bacteria; phylum Actinomycetota; class Actinomycetes; order Propionibacteriales; family Propionibacteriaceae; genus Microlunatus. Next base: position 2,631,536 of record NZ_CP046122.1, on the reverse strand, counting down.
ACCGACTGGGTGCATTCCGATCCGTGGCGGGTGTTGCGGATCGAGGCAGAATTCATCGAGGGCTTCGGGGCACTGGCCGAGATCGGACCGGCGATCGCCGTCTTCGGTTCCGCCCGCACCAAGCCCGGTACCCCGGAGTACCAGCTGGCGGAGCGAGCCGGCCGCAAGCTCGCCGAAGCCGGATTCGCGGTGATCACCGGTGGCGGTCCCGGTGCCATGGAGGCCGCCAACAGGGGAGCGCAGCAGGGCCAGGGTGTCAGCGTCGGGCTCAACATCGAGCTGCCCTTCGAACAGGAGCTCAATCACTGGGTCGATCTCGGCGTCAACTTCCGTTACTTCTTCGCCCGCAAGACGATGTTCGTCAAGTACTCCCAGGGATTCCTGGTGCTGCCCGGGGGATTCGGCACGTTGGACGAACTCTTCGAAGCCGTGACGCTGGTGCAGACCCGCAAGATCACCAGGTTTCCCGTTGTGCTTCTCGGCACCGACTACTGGTCGGGCCTGATGGAATGGCTCGAGAAGTCAGTGCTGGCCGAAGGAAAGATCGGCCCGACCGATCTCGGCATCCTCATCGTGACCGATGATCTTGACGAGGCGGTGGCATCGATGGTCGCCGCGCGCGACGCGGTCTGACTCCGGCGGGATGATCGACGCGGATGATCACAGGCTGCGCAGCACCCGGGCGGTGTGATCATCGGCCGGAAAGAACGTCTCGATCGCGATCTCGTCCAGGGTGACATCCCTGGGTGAGCCGAAGACGGTCGTCGTGTACAGCAACCTCAGCTCGCCGTGCTCGGTCGTCAACTGCAACGGCACAACAAGATCATCTGCCGAGCCGCGGTCGCCCTGATCGTCGTCGGCCGGAGCGGGGTAGTCGAGGATCTCCTCGATCAGGTCGGCCAGTCCCGGATCCGCGGTCCGTTCCAGCTGGCGATGCAGGCGCCGCAATACCTCTGTACGCCACCTGGCAAGGTTGCGGATCTGCGGTGCCAGACCATCGGGCGCCAAGGTCATCCGGAGCATGTTCAGCGGCGGATGGGATGTTCCTTGGGACGGGATACCGGCTGCACCGCCGAGGAAGGCCTCGGCCGCCCGGTTCGCGGCGATCAGATTCCAACCGACGTCGACCGCAACAGCAGGATTCGGCTCCAGTCCGCGGAGAATCCCGTCGACAGCCAGCCGGGCGGCCGCGAGATCGGTCAACGACCGTTCGGAGTACGGCGGAGCGAAGCCGGCCGCAAGATGCAAAATGTTCCGCTCACGCAGCGGAATGTCGAGCTCGCCACAAAGCCGTTCGATCATCTCCCGGCTCGGCGATGATCGTCCGGTCTCGACGAAGCTGAGATGCCGCGCCGAAACGCCGGTCGCCAGCGACAAGTCCAGCTGGCTGAGCCGCCGGCGCTGCCGCCACTGCCGGATCAACGCGCCGACCGGCTGGGTGGTCACCGTCATGGCAGACAGCGTGCCCGATCGGGGCTCGCGCGGCAATGACGTCGGAGGTAATCGACACGATGATCATGTCGGGGGACAGTTACTCGGACACCGAGGTCGTCGGAACCGACCGACGACGCATCGAATCTCCTGGAAGGAGAAGACCCATGACCGAGACGGCCGACCATCACACCGAGATCACCCAACGATCCGAGTCTCTTGATCAAGGCGAGGTGCTCCAGCACTACATCGAGTTCTGGAACGCCGAAACCCCCGAGCTGCAGCGCAGCGTTGCCGGTTCGATCTTCCACGAGCCGCTGGAGTATCACGCACCGGTGGGGGTATTGACCGGAGCCGAGTCGCTGATCGAGTTTCGCACGCAGTTCATCGATCACATGGGCAGTGCCTCGCTCGTGGTCCGCCGGACCCCGGAGACCCATCACGACCGTGCCCGGCTGCTCTGGGAGATCCAGCTCGCCGGCGGGGAGTCGTTCGCCTCCGGCACCGACGTCATCGCGTTCACAACCGACGGACGGATCTGCTCGATCTCCAGCTTCCTCGATCGTGCTCCCGAGCACTTCCCACACCAGCACGACCCGGAGGACTGATCAACTTCCTTGATCAACGGTCCGTGATCGGTCCATGATCAGCAATTCGTGATCTGTTCCGCTTGATCAACACTCTTTGATCAGCAAGGACCAGTCCAGGACCACCGGGTGGAGTTCGGCCGCCGCCCACGCCGCCGTCTGGTCGACGTGGTGCGGATGGCCGGGCCGCCCGAGGCGCCGAAGGGCACAACCCACCGACTGCGTGACGGATCGGCAAGATCCCACACGTACCGGGCCATCGAGGTCATCGCGCAGTGATGGGTCAGTCCCGGCGTGGAATGTGTGGCGCGAACGCAGCTGCCGTCCCCTGCCAGCGGCGGATCGGGGAGGCGCGGCACATGATCCTCGGCCAACCCGGTCAATCCGTGGACCGGGGCCAGCCGGTGCGCGTCGCCCCAGACGCCGGTCGGCGGATCCGCCGCCACCGCAGCGAGAGCCGAGGTGACGCCGGTCTGAAGATCAAGATCGAGCTTGTCCGCGTTGAGACAGATGGCGTCGAAGGCGACGCCGATCCGGACCCGCACGTCCATGGTCGCCGCGAAAGGACCTGGCAGCGGATCGGGATCGCGCAGTGCGACGAATGGCGGCTGCTCGGCGATCCAGTCGGTCATCGCCGCCCGCCAGCTGGCGTACAGCAGGGCACCACGGCTGTCGGCGCTCATCTGCCCGTCCCAGGCCAGCAGCTCCTGCCTGAGTGATTCCGCGGCGGACACCTGCTCCGACCCAGTGACCTCCGTGCGCCGAAGGATCTGCTTGGCCAGTCGTGCCGCGCCGAGTTGCACGTCGCCGTGGATGGACTCCATCGCCGACACATCGGCGGCTCCCGCAGCTAGCTCGCTGAGCCGGGAGCTGATCCGGCCGGCCCGCCAGCCGGGCGCGTAGAACTTCCCGAGACCCCCACCGCTTGCCCGGTCGTTCGCGTTGACCGCCAGGTCATCGACCACATCGACCGGCATCGCGGCGTACGCGCCTGACCAGGCATGGCGGGAATCCCAGGCCGGCACCGGCAGGTCCACATTCCGGTCGTCCCGCAGTGGAACCCGGCCGGCAACGAAGTGCCGGACGGCGCCGGAACAGTCGGCGACGATCCCGCTGTTGACCGGCTCGACCCAGGAGGCCATCGCTGCCAGAACGTCGTCGACGTCGCGGGCGTGCAGCAGTGGCAGCAGGCTGCTGAAGCCGAGATCGTTCTCGACCATCGTCGGCGTCTGCAGGCTGAGGGCGGCCCGGTCTCGCCATCGACGATCACCGGGCCGCGTCGGGTGACCAGCACCTCGAGCTGCTCGGTCGTACCACCCCGAACGGAGATCGTTTCGATCCGCCGCTGCACCGGCTCCGGGCCGCTCGGTCCGCGTGCGGTCACCTCGGCACCGGAGCGGTCCAGCTGCTCCTCGAACAGGTCCTGGTAATCCGACATCGCGTTGGTGATCGCCCAGGCCACCCGTCCGGTATGCGCAAAGTGCTGAACGCCGGGGACGCCGGCGAAGGTGAAGCCGAAGACGTCGAATTCCGGGCAGGCGAGCCGCACCTGCTGGTAGACACCGGGAAAATCGGCCTGCCGGTGCGGATCTCCGGCGATGATCGGCTTGCCGCTGGCCGTACGACGGCCGGTCACTACCCAGGCATTGCTGCCGATCGCGTCGGGAATCTCGCTGTCCAGCAGATCGACAACGTCGGCGCCGAGCCGCCGGCTGACGTGCCGCCGCCACAACTTGTAGGCGAAGCCGCCGAAGATGAGCTGCTGGACCGCAAACAGGGCCAGCGGTGACCACGGCTGCCAGGTCCCGGGGCCGATGTCGAGCGAATCGAACTCGTACGCCCCCGACGCACCGTCGGCCAGCCCGGTGTTGACCCCCTCGGTGAACGCCGACACCCAGGTCTGTGTCCGGTCGTCGAGGTTGTCGAAACAGCGTTGGGCGACACGGTCGATCCCGGCACGGCGCGCGAACCGGTCGAACGTCAGGCCGGGCGCCCCGATGATCTCGGCCGTTCTGCCCTCGGCGCGCCGCCGGTTCCACTCGATCTGCCAGGCGCGATCCTGAGCCACGACGCGTCCCTGCAACCGGGCCAGTTCGTCGACGGAATCGGCCCGCAGATGCGGCACGCCCTGAGCGTCGCGAAATACCTCGACCATACAAACACGGTAGCGGTGGGGATTGTCATGATCGTTTCAGGTAGCGCCGGGCGCAAGACGACCGGCCCGGCACAGCAAAGCTGCGCCGGGCCGGTCGAGTGCTCGGATGAATGTGGGCGTCGGTCAGTGCTGCGGGGTGCGGTTCTCCGCCGAGACCATCCAGGCCAGCTGCTCGGTGCGTTCAATGATGGTGTGCAAGAGATCGGAGGTTGTCGGATCCTCCTCCTCGACGTCGTCATGGATCTCCCGCGCCGTCTTGGCCACGCCGTACAGTGCGGCGCTGATGGCGTCGACCGCCTCGCTGGTGCTGATCTCCCCCTCGGGGAACGGCTTCAGCCCGGAGACCTTGGCGACCGTTTGGGCGCGGCCGTCCGGAGCCACGTACACCGCACGCATCCGCTCGGCGACGTCGTCGGCGAAGTTGCGGGCATCCGCGACGATCTCGTCCAACTGCAGGTGCAGATCCCGGAAGTTCCGTCCAACGATGTTCCAGTGGGCTTGCTTGCCCACCAGGTGCAGGTCGATCAACTCGACCAGCAGGTTTTGAAGGTGCTCTGAAAACTTCGTCGAGGCGCGGAACGCATCGGTCTGGTCTGCCATCTGAAATTCCTCCGATCATGAATGGATTCAACCGGTGTCAACGGGGTACTCCATTGTCGTCGCAACCGGCACATCGGTTTGCCCGCTTCTGTTTCCTGTACCCCTCGCGAATCGTTTAAACAGTTGCGCAAGATCAAATATGTCCCCTCCAAGTATCGACAGGAAGGCGAAGACGTCGCAAGATGGAAGCAGCCCCGAGGATGGTGCCAAAGACAATGATCGAAGAGGTCGTTCCCCCAATGGCTCCGAGCAGCCTTGTGTCTCCGGATGTTGTCGAGCCGGCTGTTGAAAGATCTAGTAATGATCTTGGAATGTCCGGGGCGCGCCGCTTCCGCACCGTCGGACGCCCGCTGACCGTCCGCCTTCCCGAAGCCATGATGGACGAACTGCGGTGGGTCGCCGACCAGGAGGGTTGCGACGTCGGCGAGATCGTGGTGAATGCCGTCGACGAGTTCCTCGCCGATCATTGGTTGCGCAACAGCGACCTCTAGCCGCCCTTTCCTTCGAATACGCGTTTGAAGTGTCCTGAGACTGCAGCCGGCGAACTGCACCCGTGATCTCCGACGACGGCGAAGCCCCGTCCGGGATCGCTAGGACGACAGATCGAGTGCGGCGATCTCTCGGGCCATTTCGAGTTCCTCCCGCGCAGTGACGACGACCGAGCGGACCCGGGCGCCGCCCCCGGTGAGGTCGAGATCCGGCTGCGCACTGTCGTTGCGGGCCTCATCGATCGCCACCCCGAGCCAATCCAGCCGCCGGCAGACAGACTGCCGGACCAGCGACGAATGTTCGCCGACCCCGCCGGTGAACGCGAGCACGTCCACGCCGCCCATCGATCCGGCCATCGCGCAGATCGAAGTGACCAGCCGGTGCAGCTGAACCTCGAGCGCCGCAGTGGCGCGCCGGTCGCCCGCCCGGACGCCGGCCTCGACCTCGCGCTGGTCCTTGGTCCCGGCCAGCGCCAACATCCCGGACCCGGACTCCAGCATCTGCGTCACCTCCGCCGGTGACAGCTTCTGGTGTTCCTCCAGCCACAGGACCATGCCCGGGTCGACCGTTCCCGATCGCGTCGCCATCACCAGGCCCTCCAGCGGAGTGAAGCCCATCGTCGTGTCCACACTGCGGCCGTCCTGCACGGCACACAGTGAGGCACCCGCGCCGAGATGGCAGGTCACCACCCGGGTGCCGTCGACCGGCAGGTCGGCCAGTTCGCAGGCTCGCCTGCTGACGTACGCGTGCGACAGACCGTGGAACCCGTAGCGCCGGACGCCGCGGTCGCGCCACTCCTGCGGAATCGCGTAGGTCGCCGCAGCCGGTGGGATGGTGGCGTGGAAGGCGGTGTCGAAGCAGGCGGCGGCCGGCACGTCGGGCAACAGGTCGGCTGCGGCACGTAGACCGGCAAGTGACTTCGGCTGGTGCAGGGGAGCCAGGTCGGTGAGGTCCTGCAACTGTCGTTCGACCTCCGGGGTGATCCGCACCGCGGACGAGAACTGCGTTCCACCGTGCACCACCCGATGTCCGACCACGTCCGGTTTCGGCCATCCGGTCAGCGCATCGTCGACGGCCCTCGGATCAAGTTCCTCGCCGGCGATCGACAGATCGCCGGCGTGCGTAACGGCTCCGTCCTCCAACAGCCGCAGTTTGACGCTGGAGGACCCCGCGTTGACAGTCAGCAGGCGCATGATCGCGACCCCTCAGTCGCCGACCGCCGGAGCCGCGTCCTGATCGACTGGCCATGACCAGCCGGAGATCGCTGGGTCGTCCTCGCCGTGTTCCCGGGTGTAAGCACGCGCAGCGAGCCGGGAATCTGCGAGGTCCTGCCGCAGCGTCGCCGCCCGGCTGCCCAGCGTCGGCACTCGGTCGATCACGTCCATCACCAGATGGAAACGGTCAAGATCATTGAGCATCACCATGTCGAACGGGGTGGTTGTGGTGCCCTCTTCCTTGTAGCCGCGCACGTGGATGTTGCGGTGATTGGTGCGGCTGTAGGTCAGCCGGTGAATCAGCCACGGATAGCCGTGGTAGGCGAAGATCACCGGCTTGTCCCGTGTGAACAGCGCGTCGAACTCCCGATCGGTCAGACCGTGCGGATGCTCGGTGCTCGGCTGCAGCCGCATCAGATCGACGACGTTGATCACGCGCACCTTGAGATCGGGCAGGTGGGTCCGGATCAGGTCTGCCGCCGCCAGCGTCTCCAGGGTGGGAATGTCACCGGCACAGGCAAGGACGACATCCGGCTCCCCGTCGGTCGTTCCGGCCCAGTCCCAGATGCCGATGCCGCGCGTGCAGTGCGCGATGGCCTCGTCCATGGTCAGATAGTTCAGCGCAGGCTGCTTCCCGGCGACGATGACGTTGATGTAGTTGCGGCTGCGCAGGCAATGGTCGGCGACCGACAGCAGGGTGTTGGTGTCCGGTGGCAGATAGACCCGCACCACCTCGGCCTTCTTGTTGATCACGTGATCGATGAAGCCGGGATCCTGATGGCTGAAGCCGTTGTGATCCTGCCGCCAGACGTGGCTGGACAGCAGATAGTTCAGCGACGCGATCGGGCGCCGCCACCCGATGCCCCGGGTGACCTTCAACCACTTCGCGTGCTGGTTGACCATGGAGTCGACGATGTGGATGAACGCCTCGTAGCAGTTGAACAGGCCGTGCCGGCCGGTCAGCAGGTAGCCCTCCAACCAGCCCTGGCACAGATGCTCCGACAGCACCTCCATCACGGTCCCGTCCGGGGACAGCTGGACGTCGGTCTCCAGCAGGTCGGCCTCCCACGTCCGATCACTGGCCTCGAAGACCGCGCTGAGTCGGTTGGACGCGGTCTCGTCCGGACCGAAGACCCGGAAATGATCACGGTTGGTGTTGATCACGTCGCGGAGGAACGTGCCGAGCACCCTGGTCGCCTCGCCGGTGCCGGCTGCCGGCGCAGGGACCTCGACGGCGTAGTCCCGGAAGTCCGGCAGATCAAGATCACGAAGTAGTACGCCACCGTTGGCCACCGGATTGGCGCTCATCCGGCGGTCGCCCTCCGGGGCGAGTGCGCGGAGTTCGTCGATCAGGGCGCCATCGGCGGTGAAGAGTTCCTCGGGCCGATAACTGCGCATCCAGTCCTCGAGCTGTCGACGATGCTCGGCGTTGGTCCGGGTCTCGGCCAGCGGCACCTGATGTGACCGGAACGTGCCCTCCACCGGCAACCCGTCGACGGTCTTCGGGCCGGTCCAGCCCTTCGGCGTCCGGAGAATGATCATCGGCCACGGCCGGCGGGTGCGCGCGCCGCCCCCGGTGCGCGCACCGGTCTGGATGTCGGCGATGGTGTCCAGGCAGCGCTCCAGGGCGACCGCCAGGTCCTGGTGCACCTGGGCCGGATCGTAGCCGGCGACCAGCACCGGATCGTGGCCGTAACCGCGCATCAGCTGCATCAGCTCGTCGTCACCGATCCGGGCAAGCACCGTTGGATTGGCGATCTTGTACCCGTTCAGGTGCAGGATCGGCAGGACTGCACCGTCTCGGGCCGGGTTGAGGAACTTGTTGGAATGCCAGCTCGCGGCCAGCGGGCCGGTCTCGGCCTCACCGTCCCCGATCACGCAGGTCACCAACAGGTCGGGGTTGTCGTACGCCGCCCCGTAGGCGTGGGCCAGGGAGTAGCCGAGCTCGCCCCCTCGTGGATCGAACCGGGCGTCTCCGGCGCGACGTGGCTGGGGATCCCGCCGGGGAAGGAGAACTGTCGGAACAGCCGGCGCAGTCCCTCGGCGTTGTTCCCGATGTGCGGATAGATCTCGGAGTAGGTGCCCTCAAGATAGGCGTTCGCCACCAGCCCCGGCCCGCCATGGCCGGGACCGGTGATGAAGATCGAGCTGAGGTCCCTCGCCTTGATCACCCGGTTCAGGTGGGCGTAGAGCAGGTTCAGTCCGGGGGTGGTGCCCCAGTGCCCAAGCAGCCGGGGCTTGACGTGTTCGGGAAGCAACGGCTCGGTGAGCAGCGGATTGTCCAGAAGGTAGATCTGGCCGACCGAGAGGTAGTTCGCCGCCCGCCAGTAGGCGTTCAGCAGTTCGAGATCGGTACTGTCCAGAGGTGTTTTGGCCCTGCGTGCCATCTGTTCCCCTTCAGTGGGTGGATACCTGGCTCACGCTACCCGGGGAAGGCGGTGCCGTAACCGCCCAGCTGATCGCTCAGAAGAAATCCGGACAGAATGGTGCGCGGTCACTGCGGAAGGCCGACGTGGCCGCTCGGACGGCTCCGGGGGTGTGCTCCTCGACGAGGCCGGCCCGGGCGAAGGCGCTGAACGGGGTGCCGCCGAGATAACCCGCGGCCAACTGTCGTGCGCTCAGCGTGAGGTCTGGAGCGTCATCGGTCCGGGCGACGGTCGCCCCGTCGACGCCGGCCTGTATCCGGAAGCGACCGCCGGCGTCGGGCAGGAAGCGATCCACGATCTGGATCACCAGATCAAGATCATCGGAGTACGTCCTGGCCTGGAGTGCGGCCGGCACGTCGACGATCCGCGCGTAGGCTGCGTCGGTCAGCTCGGTCTTGATCATCCGCTGGTCGGCGAGCAGTTGATGCAGCGGCTCGTCGACCGGCGCGTTGGGCCGGCTGACGGCGCGGACCAGGTCCAGATCGAGCAGCCAGCGCCACAGTGCGGCGTAAGCCTGGGAATTGCCGGCGTCGAGTTCCTCGACCTGCACCTCTCGACCATGATCAACGATCGAGCTCTGCCGCTTCGTCCGGAAGGCCGCGAACCCGTCCGCCGTACCGTCGACGGCGAAATGTACCGCGAACCGTCGTGAGCTCGCGCCGTCCCGCCAGCGCTCCGGGTCGGCGAGCACCGACTCCCACCAGATGTCGTCACGCTCGAGATGGGCGGGACGATCCGGCAGGAACGACGACCGCAACCCAGGAACCAGCATCCTGTACTGGTCGACGGAGACCTCGTCCACCGACCCGTCACCAAGATCGACTTCGGGCAGGAACTGCAGTTCCCGCGTCCTGCCGGAGAGTCGCAACTGTCTGGTGACGCCGCCGTAGCCGAAGCGGCCGTAGATCAACGACTCCGTTGCGAACAACAGCGCGACCGGTTCGCTGATCGTGGTCAACTGGTGCCGCATCATCTGGGTCAACAGGCCCCGGCGTCGGAATCCCGGCGCCACCGTCACGGCGGTGACCGCCGCGACGTCGACAGTCCCACCGGGGACGACCATCCGCCGGCTCGAGGACAGCGCGGAGGACACCCATCGGTCGCCGGAGCGGAAGCCGAACCAACGGCCCTCCTGGTAGGCCTTGCGGTCGTGCTCCCACTCGTCACCGTGGTAGTCGGAATGGAAACCCAACGTGACGGCGCGTTCGAAGGACTCGATCTGGTCGGAGACGACCGTCTCCAGGGTCAGTTCGGCGTGATGGGGCGGCGTCGGGTGCTGACTCATGGTCGGGAGTCAACCATGATCAGCACCCGCGACGCCAACCGCTTACTTGAGGAAGATCTCCACCACCGGCACAGCGACATCCGGCGACTGGATCGGCAGATCGAGCGTGAGCGTGCCGGGTGGCTGCCCGCCCGGAGTGGTGTTCTGCGCTGTCTGGCTGGGATCGGTCTCGGTGTACCGGATCTCCGAGGCGTCGTTGAGCAGCTGGGCGTACGCGACCTTGCCGGCCAACCCGGCGAGGTGCACATGTCGCATCGGCCAGGAGAACAGGTGCAGGTAGAGCCGCTTGCCGTTCTGGGTGTAGCGAGTGTCCGGTGGGGGAGTGAACTCGCTGGCTCCGGCGCCATAGATCGACCGGCCGTGCAACTTCGTCCACTCGCCGATCCCCGCCAGGGACGCGATCGCGCGTGGGTCGAAGTTGCCGCGGCCGGTCGGCCCGACGTTCAACAGCAGGTTGCCGTCCTTGCTGACACCGTCGACCAACATCTTGATCAACATCTCGACCGACTTGTAGTCGTGGTTGTCCCTGTCGTAACCCCAACTGCCGTTGAGCGTCTGGCAGGCTTCCCAGATCACCGGTTGGCCGTCGCGGGTCATCGGGCCGGACGGCTGATACTGCTCGGGAGTGACCAGGTCGCCCGGAATGTCCAGCCGGTCGTTGACGATGATGTTGGGCTGCAGCTCCCGAGTGAGCTTGATCAACTCCGGTGAGTTCCAGTCGTCCTTGCCCTTGCCCTGCAGTCCGTTGGCTGCTCGGCCGGGGAAGGAGAAGTCGTAGAAGATGTAGTCGATCTGACCGTAGTTGGAGAGCAACTCGCGGACCTGCCCGTGCAGGTATTCCCGGTAGCGGTTCATGTCCCGGCCCTCATTGAGAGCCGCGGCGTTGTCGTCGTCGCGTCGCGGGTGCACCGGATCCACCGTGTAGTCGGGATGGTGCCAGTCGATCAACGAGTGGTAGAGACCGACCTTGAGGTCGGCCTCCCTCAGCGCCTCGACGTACGCGGCGACGACGTCCCGGCCGTGCGGCGTCTTGGTCACCTTGTAGTCCGTCAGCGCCGAGTCCCACATGGCGAAGCCCTCGTGGTGTTTGGTGGTCAGCACCACGTACTTCATGCCGGCGTCCTTCGCCGCCTGCGCCCAGGCACGCGGGTCATAAAGGTCGGCCTCGAAATAGTCGAAGTACTTCTCGTAGTCCTCGGTGTGGATGCGTTCGCGGTTCATCACCCATTCGTGCCGGGCGGGAAGGGCGTACAAGCCCCAGTGCACAAACATCCCGAACCGATCGTGGGTGAACCAGGCGTGCTCAGGGTTCATGGTCCCAGCAAATCATCGGATGTATCCGGGAGTCAATGGCCAATCCCACGGTTGGTCACCAACTCGACTCCGCGTGGTCATCGGATCAATCAGTGATTCTCAGTGACCACCCAGCAGCACGACGTGTTGCTGCTGCCGGTGCCAGGAACGGTGAGTGATCATGTCACCGACGATGTGCTCCTTCACGTTCGCCAGACTCACTGACCGCCCGTGGCATGAATCGGGTTCGAAAGGCAACTTCTGCGATGTCTGCCCCCATCACCTCGACCCGCCGCCATCTGTTGGTCGGTGGTCTCAGCCTCCTCGCCGGTGCGGTCGGCTTGAGCGGTTGCGGTTCGGTGCCGACCCGCAGCGGTGGGCCGACCCGCAGGGGTGGGTCGACCCGGACCGGCGGGCCGACCCGGACCAGTGAGCCGTCCAGCTCAGCTGCAGCCACGGCCGGCGCTGCCGGCTCAAAGATCACGATCAGTTTCCTCGAGGCGATGTCGTCGGGTCCCCAGCGAGCCGCGCTGGCGAAGCTGACCGAGGACTTCATGCGGGCAAATCCCAACATCGTCGTCGAACTCAGGGAACAATCCGACCAGCAGACCCTGCGGCGCAGGATCAACGTGCAGCTGGCGGAAGGCCGTCCGCCGACCATCGCGGAGGTCGCCGAGCACTGGGCGGCCGGCTACGTCAAGGCCGAAGCGATCGTGCCGCTGGACTCCTACATCGCCGATGCCCAGCAGTACGAGGACTTCTATGACGGCGTCAAGGCCGATCTCCAGCTCCCCGACGGCAACGCCTGGATGTGGCCGTTCACCAAGTCGGTCGACGTCCTGTACTACAACGCCGACCTGATCGGAAAACCGCCGACGAGCTGGGACGACTTCGCCAAGGTCGCCCGCTCGGTTTCCCAGGGCAGGTCGGCCAGGGGTACGTCGACCGGGAGAAAGGTGGTCGCACTGACGATCGATCCGGGCAACGCTGCGGCACCTGCCGATGGCACGACGCTGCTGGAGATCATTGCGCAGGGCTACGGCACCCCCGTTTTCTCCGCCGATGGTTCGCCGCAGTTCACCGAACCGCCGGTGACCAAGGCTCTGCACTATCTGGTCGACCTGAAGCGGGCGGGAGCCCTGGCACTCGGCAGCAACCATCCGGGTCGTAGCGCTCTGGCCGACCAGACCGGCGTCTTCGACATCTCCGGCGTGGAGGAGTATTCCGACACCCGCGCGACCATCGGCGGGAGGTTCACCCTCGGCGTCGCGCCGCTGCCGACCGGGCCGAGCGGCAGGGCGAACCGGCTGGCCGGCTCCAACCTCGCACTGTTCGCGGCCGCCGACCACGAGCAGAGGGCCGCTGCCTGGAAGTACATGCAGTTCCTCACCCAGCCGGAACAGCAGGCCTACTTGTCGGCGCGGACCGGCTATCTGCCGGTGTGCCAACAGGCCACCCAGCGGGCTGACTACAAGACCAACGCCGAGAAGGAACCTTTCGTCGTCGGCGCGACCGAGCAGCTCAACATCGCGACGCCGTTGCCGCCGGTCACCTGGGTCGATGACTGCAGGGGATTCCTTGCCGTGGCGATCCGGCAGGCGGTCAGAGACGGCACCGATCCGGTGGTAGCCCTGCATGCAGCGCAGGCGTCAGCGCAGGAGGCCAGAAGTCACCGATGACGGCAGGAAAGGACGGGCGGGGAGGACGGTCGGGCTAGTCGAGGAGGGTTCGATCCGACCAGCGGTTGCTTCGCGAGTCGGCGACCTTCGCGGTCCAGCAGGGTCGCTTGGCATCGTTCGTCCGAAGCCACTTCCCGGGACGCTCGCGTGGGGAAACCCCTACCCACGACGACCGGTGGTGGGGATACACGTGAACCCCATGGTTGCCCCGGTCGATGATCTTCACGTGCCAACCACGACCGTCCGACCCGGGAGCCTGTGGATCCGGGGCAGGGGAAGCTGGGCCTGCTGGGTCGGGGTCGTGCACCCTTGCCGTCGTGCCCGGGCCAGCAGGCACCGTGTTGCTTGGCTTCGAGTTACTTGGCTTCGAGCTGCTTGGCTTCGTGATGCTCGGAGTCGCGATGCTCGGCTGGGTGATGCTCGGCCGCGTGATGCTCGGAGTCGGCCTGGGGCTCGCCACGCCGCTCGGCGGCTTGACTGCTGGTGATGGCCCGTTGCCGATGGTCGTGTCGTTGTCGGGCTTGATGGTGGCGGGCTTGCTGGGTACGGGCTGGACGGTCGTCGGCTTCGGCTTGTTGCGGGCCGGATCGGTGAGGACCGGTCGCGCCGTACGGCCCGGCGACCTCGCTGGTGACGACTGCTCCTGTTTCGAACGCGAGCGCGCGGCCTTCCCTCGGTGCGACTTCGATGGCTTGGGCGGCGCCGTCGCCGGGTCGGTGAGCGCGGGCCGGCGAGCGCTCCGGCTGACCGGGTCGGAACCGTTGGTGAGCAGCCTTCTCCTGTCCGCGGCGCTGGTACCCGGGGTGCCCGTGGAGCGGGTCGTCGATGCTGAGGCCCCGTGCGACGTGCTCTTCGGCGCGGTCCGCTCCGGTGTGGTGTGCTTCGGCGCGAGGTGCGGGTCGGCGTGGCGAGGTCCAGTAACGGTCGTCTCGGGAGTCCGTCCGGGAATTGTCGAACCCGGCGCCGTACGCGTGACGACCTCCGAATCTGCGGCAGGTGCGGTGCGGCCCGGCCAGACGGCGACTGTGACCCCGGTGCCGATGGCTGCGATCAGGGTGGCCGGTAGCACAACGGGAGCGATCCACTCCCGCATTCGACTCGCCACGCGACCCCCACCCCCAACGTCTCTCGTCGACACCAAACCGTTATGAAATTCCTCCGCGAAGTTAAGCACATCCACTGCGGAGTGCAAAGGGGCGCCCAAGTTCACCGTCGGAAACGGCGACGTACCAGGTCTTCGACGATGCGCTAGTCACTCGACTGCGCACCAGTTGCTCGGTGACGCACCAGTTACTCGACGGCGCACCAGCTTCAGCCGGTGCGCAATCGAGTTGCTGTCGCGGGAACGAGCAGTTGGTGCGGGAACGGGCAGTTGGTGCGGGAACGAGCAGGCCGGTCAGTAATGATCACGGATCCGCGCCGGACGGCCACCGAAGATCGCGCCGAGGGTGTCGTCGTGATCGGCCGAGCCCGACAGTCCGCCGACGGTCCGGATGCCGGCCGCCGACTGTGCCCCTGCATACGCGATCGCCAGCCCGTTGGGCGTGAACACCGGTACCGGGCTGTCTGCGCGAAGATCACCCAGTCTGCTGCACCGCGCAACGCCGGCCGACAGCTCCAACCGGTAGTGCCCATCGGTGCCGGTGATCGGATCCCCGGCGACCCCGAACTCCACGGTCGTACTGATCACGGTCGGATAGCCGCGCGCCTGCAGGGCACCCACGACATCGATGATCTTGAGCATATACGGTTGTGAGTCAAGAACCTGCCACTCCGAGGTCGGGAAGAGCTGGAGCACGAGATCAAGACCGGAGGCGTTCTCGATCTTGATCCAGCCGACGATGCTGGCGTACGACCCCAGCGCCGCCAGCAGGGCCCGGTAGCCGTCCCGTTCGGCGGCGATCAGATCGAAGACCTGCAGCTCGCCGTCCGGTCCGAAAGACGGTCCGCGGTTCCAGCTCGTATAACCGATGATCGTTCCGTCCCGTTCGGCGACGGTGATACCGGTGAAGCTCTTGATCAACTCCTCGTCGTCGACCGGGAAGGAGGCTCCCCGACGACTGAGGGGTCCATTGTTGGCCGCAGCCCACACGTCGTACGCCTCCCGGATCGCCGGTCCGTCCGCTGCCGTTGCGCGGCGGGTCCGAACCCCTTCGGGCGCAGTGATCCGGGCCAGCGCGGAGATCGGGAAACGTGCCGGGTCGGAAGTGCAGATCACCTCGTAACCCAACCGCCGATAGATCCCCACCGACGACGGGTAGAGCGCGGAGATGACCGCCCCGCGGTTCTTGGCGATACGGAACAACTCGGTGAACAGCGGGGCCAGCAGCCCCTGGCCGCGGTACTCCATCGCCACCGTCACGCCGCCGATGCCCGATGTCGGCACCAGTTTGCCGCCGAACCAGCAGTCGTAATCCCGATCGACCATCCGTCCGGCCATCGTCTCTCCGTCCATGGCGACCACCGGAATCGCGCCGGGCCGGTCGATACTGCCGGGCTCGGACGGCGTGGGTGGGAAGCCGAAGGCCTCGTGGCCGAGGCGCCAGAAGCGCTCCGCCTCGTCCTGGGTCGGGGTGCGGATCTCGAAGTCCATGATCAGCATTCTTGCGTTAGGGTCACCGCATGCCGAGTCTGACCCGCGTCGAGGCGCAACAGCGTGCCGAACTCATCACCGTCCGCGACACCGACGTGGTCCTTGATCTGACCCGGCAGAGCAGGAGCGAGCGGGAATTCGGGTCGGTGACGACGATCCGCTTCGATGCCCGTCCCGGCGCACAGACCTTCCTTGATTTCAAGGGTGTGCGGCTCAACGCGGCACGGCTCAACGGTCGCGAACTCGATCCGTCGAGTTGGCAGGACGAGCGGATCCCGCTCACCGACCTGGCCGCCGACAACACCGTCGTGGTCGACGCCGTGATGGCCTACTCCAACGACGGCGAGGGCCTGCACCGGCACGTCGACCCTGCCGATGACAAGGCCTACCTGTACGCGATGAGCTTCCTGGACGCCGGGCCGCGCTGGTTCGCGTGTTTCGATCAACCCGATCTCAAGTCCCGCTACACGTTCCGCATCTCCGCACCAGAGGACTGGACGGTCCACGGCAACGGCCCGGCCGAACAAACGGCGCCGGGCCAGTGGACGATCACCCCGCTGCAGCCGTTGTCCACCTACTTCGTCACCCTGATCGCCGGCCCGTACGCCTCGCTCTACACCGAACACGACGGCATTCCGCTCGGCATCCACGTCCGTGCCAGCCTGGGCGACGCCCTGCGACGCGAGGCGGAGGACATCTTCCGGGTGACCGAACAGGCCTTCGACTACTACCACCGCACCTTCGGCGTGCGGTACCCGTTCGGCGAATACCACCAGGCCTTCGTGCCGGACTTCAACGCCGGTGCGATGGAGAATCCGGGCTGCGTCACCTTCCGGGACTCCTTCATCTACCGTTCCCGGGCCACCCGGTCGGAGCGGGCCGGCCGGGCCGGTGTGATCGCCCACGAGATGGCCCACCAGTGGTTCGGCGACCTGGTCACCATGGCTTGGTGGGACGACCTGTGGCTGAACGAATCCTTCGCCGAGTACATGGCTCATCGCTGCTGCACCGAGGCCACCGCCTACCCGTTGTGGACCGAGTTCGGGATCTCCCGCAAGGCCTGGGGCTACGTCGTCGACCAGTCCGCTGCCACCCACCCCATCGCGGGCAATGGGGCCGAGGACGCCCAGACCGCCCTGCAGAACTTCGACGGAATCTCCTACGCCAAGGGTGCGGCGGCCCTTCGGCAACTCGCGGCCTACCTCGGCGACGACGTGTTCCTGGCCGGGCTGCGCCGGCACTTCGACCGGTACGCCTTCGGCAACGCCGATTTCGCCGAACTGGTGGCGTCCTGGTCGGCGGCGGCGGCGCGAACCTTGAGGATTGGACCAAGCAGTGGCTGCTGACCGCCGGCGTCGACACCCTGCGGCTGGTCGGCGGTGAACTGGTCCGCACGCCGCCGGCCGACCGTCCGGCCGATCGCACTCACACCGTCCGGCCGGCCGGGGTGACGCCCGACGGAGCGCTGGTGGCGGAGCAGTCGGTCGTCCTCACCTCCGATCCGGTGTCCTACCAGCGTCCGGCCGGCGCGGTCGCGGTCATTCCCGACGCCTACGACGAGACCTGGGCCAAGGTGCGCTTCGACCCGACCGACTGGCAGCAGCTCGCATCGCTGGTCAGCAGGATCACCGAGCCGGGCAGCCGGGTCGTCGTGTGGAACAGCGTCCGGGACCAGGTCCGCGACGCCGAACTCGATCCGCAGGAAGCGTTGGCCATGATCAGCGGGCAACTGGCGGACGAGCCGGAGGACGTGATCGTCAACGTGATCCTGCAGGCTGCCCACCGGAGCCTTGCCGGTCCGTACGCCCCGATCGCCGAGCGTGCCGACCGGTTGGCGGCGGTGTCGGCGCTCGCCGGGCGCATCCTGGACACCGCGCCCGCCGGTTCGGACCGTCAGCTGATCGCTTTCAGAACCGCCATCGCTGCGGGCTCGGATCCCGACCGGCTCGATGGCTGGAGGCGGGGCAGAAACCTGCCGGCCGGCATCGCGCTCGATCCCGACCTGACCTGGGCCATCGTCACCAGGATCTGCTTCCTCGCCGACCGGCCGGAGGTCATCGACCAGACCCTGGCGACCGACCAGTCCGCTGCAGCACGGGTCAACGCGGCCCGGGCGCGGGCAGCGCTCCCGACTGCCGAGGCGAAGCAACGTGCCTATGAGTTGCTGACCAAGCCGGCCGAGCTGTCGGCGTACGAGCTGTACGCGACCGCGGAGGCGATGTTCGGCGACTCGCGCGAACAGGTGGAGTTGACCCGGCCGTACGCCCTGACGTTCTTCGCCGACATGGCGGCAACCGCCGGATTCCGCAGCGGCTGGGTGCTCGGCAAGGTCCCGACGCTGGGCTTCCCGCTTGCGGTCACCGAGCCTGAGGTGCTGGCGGCAGCAGAAACCGTGCTCGCCGCCGACACCACCTCACCGGTGATCCGCCGGGTGCTGACCGAGGACGTCGACCAGCTTCGCCGGGCCCTGCGGTCGCTGGAGCGCTTCGGCTCCGTCTGAAACCAGCACGTCGGATCCAGCCCCGGACGTCCCGTCGGGAATTTTCCTGCCTGTTATCCAGGTCACAATCAGGTTTCTTGTCCGGGCCCGAACCACCGGTCAACTTGCTGCTGACGCCGGTTTGTGGTTAGAACTTGTCTGTTATACGCCAGCAGTGTCGGGCACAACCACGTGTGACTGCTGCGCGGATCATGCGTCCGAGATCCGGGCGCGGGGACGGGAGGACATCCAATGCGAGGACGCACTCGCGCGATGGCTGCTGTCGCCGGAATCGGGTTGGCCGGTCTTGCACTGGCTGCCTGCGGCGGTGGCACGAGCAACAACAGTGGAAGCAATTCCACGAACGCTTCAGAGGTCAAGATCGGCGCCTGTACACCGCAGAGCGCGCTGTACCCGGGAAACACCAACGAGGTGTGCGGCGGCACGGTGCTCGATGCGACGACGGCGAAGCTGGTGCACTACAACGTCGACACCTCAGAACCCGAGAACGACATCGCCCAGAGCATCACCACGAGCGACAACCAACACTTCGACATCAAGATCAAGCCCGATTACAAGTTCTCCGACGGCACGACCGTCAAGGCCGAGAACTTCGTGAATGCCTGGAACTGGGCGGCCAACTGCAAGAACGGGCAGGCCAACTCCTACTTCTACACCCCGATCAAGGGGTACGCCGACCTGCAGACCGACAACGGCGAGTGCAAGACCGCTCCCAAGACCGACAAGATGTCGGGACTGAACGTCAAGAGCGACACCGAGTTCACCATCACCACGACCGAGAAGGTCTCCAACCTCCCGACCCGGCTGGGCTACATCGCGTTCGCGCCGCTGCCCGACTCGTTCTTCAAGAACGCCGACGCACGCAAGAAGCAGGAGAAGATCCCGGTCGGCGCCGGCCCGTTCAAGGTGGTCAGCAACACCACCACCGACATCGTGGTGCAGAAGAACCCGTACTACGCGGGGCCGTACAAGCCTCACGTGGACAAGGTCGACTTCAAGATCTACACCGATCCTGAGGCCGCCTACAACGACGTGCTGTCCAACAACCTCGACTTCACCGGCACGATGGACCCGATCCCGAACGATCAGCTGACCAACGACCAGTGGAAGAGCGACCTGGCCGATCGCTGGGGTCAGAAGGACTCCAGTGTCTTCGGTTACCTCAACTTCAGCCCGATCGACAAGCAGCTGACCGGACCGAGCAACCTCAAGTTGCGTCAGGCCATCTCGATGTCGATCAACCGGCCGTTGATCATCAAGCAGATCTTCGCCAACTCCTACTCGCCGGCAACCAGCTGGGTGTCGCCGGTGGTCGAGGGCTACAAGGCCGGCGCCTGCGGTGAGAACTGCACCTACAACCCGGCCAAGGCCAAGCAGCTCTACCAGGAGTCGGGCGGCTACAACGGCACCCTGACCCTGACCTACAACGCCGACGGCGGACACAAGGCGTGGTGTGAGGCCGTGGCCAGCGAGGTCAGCCAGAACCTGGGCATCAAGGTCGTCGCCAAGCCGACCCCGGACTTCAAGACCCTGCTGGACAGTTTGGACAAGAAGGAGATCAGCGGGATGTTCCGGAACGGCTGGGTGATGGACTACCCGTCGATCGAGAACTACCTGGCCCCGATCTACGGCACCGGCGCAGATTCCAACTACTCCGGTTACAGCAGCGAGGCGTTCGATCACCAGCTGCAGGTTGCCGCGGCGGCAGACACCGGCGCTCCGGCCGACGCTGCCTATCAGAAGGCCGAGGCCATCCTGGCCAAGGACTTCCCGACCGCTCCGCTGTGGTTCCAGAAGACCAGCTACGGCTGGTCGGACAACGTCACCAACGTCAAGGTCGACGCCTTCCAGCAGGTCGATCTGTCCGCGATCGAACTCAAGAAGTCCTGAGGACCGAACCGAACCAGGGGTGGGCATGACGGCCCACCCCTGGTCACCTCTACGCTCTGCCGGGCTCCGGCGGCGTACCCTCAGGACCACACAGAGAAGGGGCGATCCTTCGTGGGCAGATACATCATCCGGCGCCTGCTGCAGATGATCCCGGTCGTGATCGGAACGACCTTCCTGATCTATGCGATGGTGTTCGGTCTGGGTGATCCGGCCAAGGGCCGTTGCGGCGAGCGGCCCTGCCCGCCGGCCTACATCGCCAAGTTCAATGCCGAGTACAACCTGGACAAGCCGCTGGTGGTCCAGTACGTGCTCTATCTCGGAAAGTTGCTGCACGGTGACCTGGGCACCAACTTCTACGGCAACCAGGTCAGCCAGGAGTTGATCGCCCGGTATCCGATCACCATCAAGTTGACGATCATCGCGATCCTCTTCGAACTGGTGATCGGTGTCGCCGCCGGTGTCCTCGCCGGCATCCGGAAGAACGGCTTCGTCGACAATCTCGTGTTGGTCAGCACGCTGGTCGTGGTCTCGATCCCGATCTTCGTCATCGGCGCCCTGGCCCAGCTGGTCTTCGGCGTGAAGCTGGGCTGGTTCCCGGTGACCGCCTCGGAGGGTACGATCGGGCAGTTGATCTTACCCGGGCTGGTGCTCGGGTCCCTGTCGGTGGCCTACGTGGCCAGGCTGACTCGGACCAGCCTGGTGGAGAACCTGCGTGCCGACTATGTCCGGACCGCTCGTGCCAAGGGCCTCAGCCGGGGTCGTACGGTGGGGGTCCACACGCTGCGCAACTCGCTGATCCCGGTGATCACCTACGTCGGCGCCGATGTCGGTGCGTTGATGGGCGGCGCCATCGTCACCGAGCGGATCTTCAACGTCAACGGGATCGGCAACTTCATCTACCGCAGCATCTACCAACACGACGGTCAGTCGGTGGTCGGCGCGGTCACGATCCTGGTGCTGGTGTTCCTGCTGGTCAACCTGATCGTCGACATCCTGTACGGCGTTCTCGACCCGAGGATCGCCAGTGACTAGCGCGTGGCCGATGAACGGGCCGGGACCGATGATCACGTCCCGTCCGGGGAAGGGAGGTCGGCGATGAGTGAAGCCGCGGTTGAGGAATCACTGGCCCCGGCGGCCGAGTACGGTCCCTCGGCGGGTGGCAGGTCGCAATGGGCCGCCGCCTGGGTCGAGCTGCGGCACAAGCCGCTGTTCTGGATCTCGGCGGTGCTGATCGTTGTCTTCGTCCTGATGGCAATCTTCCCGCACCTGTTCACCCATACCGATCCGCGCTTCGCCAACCTCGAGTTGGCCCGGGAGAAGCCGTGGCTGGACGGCTCGATCTTCGGCCGGGACAACCAGGGGCGGGACATCTACGCCCGGACGATCTACGGTGCCCGGGCGTCGCTGAGCGTCGGACTGCTGGGCACCCTGGCCACCACGCTGGTCGGTGTGACCATGGGTCTGATGGCCGGGTTCTTCGGCGGCTGGCTGGATGCCGTCCTGCAGCGCCTCGGAGAGGTCTTCTTCAGCATCCCGCTGCTGCTCGGCGGCGTCCTGTTCCTTTACAAGTTCCCGACCAACGTCGACGCGCCGCTGATCGTCCAGGTGCTCAAGATCGTTCTGGTGCTGGCCCTGCTCGGTTGGCCAAACATCGCCCGGCTGATGCGCAGCGCGGTGATGCAGGTCAAGCCGGCCGACTATGTGCAGGCGGCGCGGGCCCTGGGTGCCAGGCCGTCGCGGATCGTGCTCAGCCACATCATGCCCAACGCGCTGGCACCGGTGATCGTGGTCGCCACGATCAACCTCGGCGTCTACATCGCCACCGAGGCGACGCTGTCCTTCCTGGGCATCGGCCTGCAGTCCCCGGCGATCTCCTGGGGCAGCGACATCTCCGATGCCTCGGGCCTCGGGCTGATCCGTGCCGCTCCCTACATGCTGCTCTTCCCGAGCCTCTTCCTTTCGCTCACCGTGCTGGCATTCATCCTGCTCGGCGATGCGGTCCGTGACGCGTTCGACCCGAAGCTGCGATGAGGAGTGGCTGATCATGACTGAACTCGCTGAGGACGTTTCCCGGATCGGCCGTCGGTGGCAGCCGGGTCCGGACGGCCTGCTGCTCGACGTCGGTGATCTTCAGGTCGAGTTCCGGACCCGGGAAGGTGTGGCCAAGGCGATCAACGGCGTGACCTTCGATCTCTACCAGGGTCAGACGCTGGCCATCCTCGGAGAGTCGGGCTCCGGCAAGTCCGTGACCGCGCAGGCGATCATGGGCATCCTCGACTCGCCGCCCGGCTTCGTCACCGGCGGCCGGGTCGAATACTGCGGTACCGATCTGTTGAAGTTGCCCGAGGCTCAACGCCGTACGGTGCGGGGCCCGGAGATCTCGATGATCTTCCAGGACGCACTGAGTGCCCTCAACCCGGTCTTCCCGGTGGGCTGGCAGATCGCCGAGATGTTCCGCAAGCACCGCGGGATGAACCGGACCGATGCACTGGAGCGGGCCGTGCACCTGATGGAGCGGGTGCAGATCCCGGGCGCCAAGCAACGGGTCAAGGCGTTCCCACACCAGTTCTCCGGCGGCATGCGGCAACGGATCATGATCGCCATGGCGATCGCGCTGGATCCGGCGATCCTGA
Organism: Microlunatus sp. Gsoil 973; assembly: GCF_009707365.1. GTDB lineage: Bacteria > Actinomycetota > Actinomycetes > Propionibacteriales > Propionibacteriaceae > Microlunatus. The sequence continues at coordinate 2,608,761 of NZ_CP046122.1, read as the reverse complement.
TCGCCGACGAGCCCACTACGGCGTTGGATGTGACGGTGCAGGCCCAGATCATGCAGTTGCTCGCCGACCTGCAGGACGAGCGCAAGATGGGCCTGATCCTGATCACCCATGATCTTGGTGTGGTCGCCGACGTCGCGAACCGGATCGCGGTGATGTACGCCGGCCGGATCGTCGAGCAGGCAGACGTCTTCGACCTGTACGCCAACCCGGCGCACCCGTACACCAAGGGGCTGCTGGAATCCATCCCGCGGCTGGATCTCAAGGGCCAGGAACTTGCGGCGATCGGCGGGCTGCCGCCGAACCTGCTCGCGATCCCGCCGGGGTGTCCCTTCCACCCACGCTGCCGGTACGCCCAGGATGTCTGCCGCCACGGCGCGCCGCCGCCGCTACTCGAGGTCGGTCGCAACCGGCACGCCGCCTGCCACTTCGCCCAGGACGTTCTCGCCGAAGGAGTACGCCAGTGACCGCAACCGATGTCGAGAACACCGGCAGCACAGCGACCAACGAGGTCATCCTGAAGGCCGAGGGACTGGTCAAGCATTATCCGATCAAGGCCGGTGTCTTCCGGCACACCGTCGGCCAGGTGAAGGCGGTCGACGGTGTCGATCTCGAGCTGTACAAGGGTGAGACCTTGGGCATCGTCGGCGAGTCCGGCTGCGGCAAGTCCACGCTGGGTCGGCTGCTGATGCGGCTCGAAGAACCGACCGCGGGCAAGCTCACCTTCGAGGGCATCGACGTCTATGCCCAGAAGGGCGCGGCGATGCGCCGGCTGCGGCGGGACATCCAGATCGTCTTCCAGGACCCGTACACCTCGCTGAACCCGCGCAAGACCGTGGCGGAGATCGTTGGCGAGCCCTTCGATATCCATCCGTCGGTGCTTCCGCGCGGGCAGCGTCGCAAGCGGGTGCAGGAGTTGCTCGAGCTCGTCGGGCTCAACCCCGAACACCTGAACCGCTACCCGCACCAGTTCTCCGGCGGTCAGCGGCAACGGATCGGCATCGCCCGCGGCCTGGCGCTGAACCCGAAGGTGATCATCTGCGACGAACCGGTTTCGGCGCTTGACGTCTCGGTGCAGGCGCAGGTGGTCAACCTGCTCAAGGAACTGCAGCGCGAGCTGGGGCTGGCCTACATCTTCATCGCCCACGACCTGTCGGTGGTCCGGCACATCTCCGACCGAGTCGGGGTGATGTACCTGGGCAAGATCGTCGAGATCGGCAACGACGCCCAGATCTATGAGCATCCGACCCACCCGTACACCCAGGCCCTGCTGTCGGCCGTGCCGGTGCCGGACCCGACGCAGCGGGAGAACAAGTCCCAGATCGTGCTCAGCGGAGACGTGCCGAGCCCGGCGAACCCGCCGAGCGGTTGCCGGTTCCACACCCGCTGCTGGAAAGCGGAGGAGCGCTGCTCGATCGAGGAGCCGGCGTTGATCGCCCGACCCGACGGCATCGGCGAGCATGTCTCCGCCTGTCACTTCGCCGAACCGCGCCGGGTTGTCTGAAAAGTCCGAGTCCCGCACCGAGCCGCGGGATCCGGAGCTGCGCCCTTGACGTGAAGCCGGCTTGAGGTCCGAAGATGGTGGCATGCTCTCGATCATCCTGTGCCGGACCTGCGGTAACGCCTACCCGAGCAACGACGACCTGCCGCAGGTCTGTCCGATCTGCGCCGACGACCGGCAGTACCTGCTCGAGGACGGCCAGGTGTGGCTGGACGTCTCCGAGATCGCCGGTGATCATCGATTCACCCTCTCCGAACCGGAACCCGGGGTCACCCGGATCGATGTGACACCCGATTTCGGCATCGGTCAGAAGACGATGCTGGTCAACACCCCGGCCGGCAACCTGCTCTGGGAGCCGAGCGGCTACATCGACGACGACCTGCTGCAGACCGTCACGGACCGCGGCGGTGTGGCCGCGGTGGCATCGAGCCATCCGCACCTGGTCGGGGCGTCGGTGGTCTGGGCACGGGAGTTCGCGGCGCCGTTCTACTTCAACACCGACGACCGGCGCTGGATCACCCATCCCGACCCGAGTATCGAACTCTGGCGGGACAGCCGGCAGATCCTTCCGGGGCTGACGCTGGTCCAGGCCGGCGGTCACTTCCCGGGCAGTTCGGTCGCGCACTGGGCGGTCGGCGCCGACGACCGCGGCGTGCTGTTCTGCGGTGACACGATCGCCGTGGTGGCCAACCGGACCGCCAGCTTCATGCGGTCCTACCCGAACAGCATTCCGCTGTCGCCCCGGCTGGTGCGGCAGATCGTCGACGCCGTCGAGCCCTACGACTACGACCGGATCTACGGCGCTTTCGGGTCCACCATCGACCACGACGCGCGACGGATCGTGCACGAATCCGCGGACCGGTACATCGCCTGGGTGACCGACGCCATCCGCGATCCGGATGAGCGGTCGCTGGTGATTTCGCCGGTTTCGTAGGATCGCGGTTGTGACTTCAGACGAGCGACCGATCTCCGACCTGCCCGACCGGCGACTGCTGGTGATCCATGCCCATCCCGATGACGAGTCCATCGGCACCGGCATCACAATGGCCAAGTACGTCGCCGAGGGCGCCGCGGTCACCCTCGTCACCTGCACCCTCGGTGAGGAGGGCGAGGTGCTGGTGCCGGCGCTGGAGCACCTCGCTGCCGAACGCGACGACGCGCTGGGTCCGCACCGGCTGGGAGAACTGCACGACGCGATGGCTGCGCTGGGAGTGGCCGACTACCTGCGGCTGGGCGGCGACTTCCGCTTCCGGGACTCCGGAATGAAATGGAGCGAGGACCGCCGCGGCGCGGTGCCGCGGGACGTGCTCCGCGACGGCATCTTCTGGACCGCCGACCTGCTGGAGGCGGCAAGTGAACTGGTCAGGATCATCCGCGACCGCAGGCCGCAGGTGTTGATCACCCAGGACGAGAACGGTGCGTACGGCCATCCCGACCACATCCAGGCGCACCGGGTCGCGACGTACGCCCAGGCGTTGGCCGCAGTGCCCGGCTTCCGCCCCGATCTCGGCGATCCGTGGACGGTCGATCGGGTTGTCTGGACGGCGCTCAGCGAGAGCAAGATGCGCGACGGCATCAGGCAGCTTCGCGCCGCCGGTGACACCGAGACCTGGGCCGGCGTCGACCCGGATGTCGCCGGTTCGCTGCCGATGGGAGTCTCCGACGACCTGATCGCCGCCGAGGTCAACGGGCCGGAGTACTCAGATCAGAAGCTTGCCGCCCTGCACGCGCACAGGACGCAGATCGCCGACAACAGCTGGTTCTTCCGGGCCTCGGACACGATCGCCGACTTCTGGGCCAGCGAGCACTTCCGCTTCGCATCGGGCAAACCGTTCCCGCAGGCTGACAAGTGGGCCGACGATCTCTTCGCCGGACTCGACTAGCCGGACTTGACCAGCCGATCTCGACTAGGACGCCGGACGCAGATAGCGATATTCGTGGTGGGGTAGGAAACCGAGCGACTGATAGGCCGCCACGGCACCGGTGTTGCTGGTTTCCACCTGCAGGTAGGCGTTCCGAGCGCCGGTGCGCGCGGCCCAGTGCCCGAGCTCGATGATGATCTTGGTCGCCAGACCCTGTCGACGGTGGGCCGGGCGGGTCCATAGACCGGCGATGCCCAGCCATTCGTCGGTCACCTGGCCGCGGCCGAGTGAGGCGACCTGGCCGTCCCGGCGGATCCCGGCCAGTGCCACCGGTCGCGGCCCGGTCAGCAGTCGCCGGGCGGCATCATGATCGGGAATCGGACGGTACTCCAGGTAGCCCTGCCACCAGTCGTCTTGGAGCTCCCGATCCAACCGCACCTCCGGATCTCGCCGATGACCGCCGATCAGACCGGCCAGCGTGGTGGCCATCACTGTCGTCTCGATCCCGGTCGGCCGCCATCCAAGATCAAAGAGCTGCTGTTCGGGGGCGGACCCCGCCACCACCTGTGCCCGCGGCTCCAGCCCCAACCCGGTGTAGAAGTCGATGATCATCCCGGCCGCCTCGCCGTAGTCCATTCCGGGGTCCCCGACGGCAAGACAGGAGTTGGCCCGGTTCGTGAACCGTCCTCCCGAGCGAAGCAGCCAGGATCCCAGCGGCTGGTTATCGGCAATCCATCCGCCCGCCGCGGCCCGTTCCAGTTCGTCGACGGACCAGCGTTCGGGCGGCCGCCCACCGCGGGCCGGCGGCACGCGCCGGGCCAGGATGATCCGCTTCCGATCCACGCTGGTCAGCCGATCCCCGGGCGAGGCGACCTCGACCATCCCGGCTTCCAGCCTGGTGAGCCAGCCGACGACGTCGGTCGCCGAGCCGTCATCCAGCCGGTAGCGGATGGTCACCCGATCGTCGACCCGTACCGCGGGGACGATGCGGGTGAGGGGATCGGTGTCCATTAGGCGAGGCTTCCTTCGTATGGTGACAGGTAAGGCGTGATACTAGTGATCTGTTAATGCTGCAGATATGAGGAGGACGCTGTGACGTACGTCATCGCGCAGCCATGTGTTGATCTCAAGGACCTGGCCTGCGTCGAGGAATGTCCGGTGGATTGCATCTACGAAGGCAAGCGGATGCTCTACATCCACCCCGATGAGTGCGTCGACTGCGGCGCCTGCGAACCGGTCTGCCCGGTCGAGGCGATCTTCTACGAGGACGACGTGCCTGAGGAGTGGAAGAACTACTACGACGCGAACGTCGGATTCTTCGACGACCTCGGGTCGCCCGGCGGCGCCGCCAAGCTCGGCCCGATCGACAAGGACCACGAGATCGTCGCGGCGCTGCCGCCCCAGGAACACGACGAGTGACCAACCGGCTGGCGGCCGCTCTGGCCGACTACCCCTGGGATGCCCTGCAGCCAGCCAAGCAGCGGGCCGCCGAGCATCCCGGTGGGATCGTCGACCTGTCGATCGGTACACCGGTCGACGACACTCCCGCAGTCGCCGTTGAGGCGCTCGCGGCCGCCGGCAACAGTCCCGGTTATCCGACGGTGGCCGGTCCGCCGGAACTGCGATCGGCGGTCGCCGGCTATCTGGGCCGCCGGACGTCGGCGACGGTGGACCCCGGCGCGGTGCTGCCGACCATCGGCAGCAAGGAATTCGTGGCCTGGCTGCCGACCCAGCTTGCGCTCGGGCCGGATGACGTGGTCGTCGTCCCCGAAGCCGCCTACCCGACCTACGCAGCGGGCGCGACGATCGCCGGTTGCCGGGTGGTGGCAACCGACGACCTGGACCGGTGGGACGACGTCCGACCCCGGCTGGTCTGGCTGAACTCGCCGTCCAATCCCACCGGTAGGATCTTCGACGTCGATCAGTTGCGAGCCCGCGTCGACCGGGCCCGCGCGCTGGGGGCAGTCGTCGCCTCCGACGAGTGCTACCTGGAGTTCGCCTGGGACGTGCCGGCCGTTTCGGTGCTGGATCCGCGGGTCTGCGGCGGCGATCACACCGGCCTGTTGGCTGTCCATTCGCTGTCCAAGATCGCCAACCTCGCCGGCTACCGGGCGGGATTCGTCGCCGGTGATCCGCAGGTCATCGCCGATCTCACCATGATCCGCCGACATGCCGGCATGATCATCTCCCGACCGGTCCAGCAGGCGATGATCGCCCTGCTGGGTACCGACGAGCACATCGAACAGCAGCGGGGGCGGTACCGGGCCCGCCGCGACCTGCTCCGCCCGGCGCTGGAACGGGTGGGCTTGGTCGTCGACCATTCGCAAGGGTCCCTGTACCTGTGGGTCACCGACCCGGACGGCGATTGCTGGAAGACCGTCGATCGGCTTGCCGAGATCGGCATCCTGGTCGGTCCCGGAGCGTTCTACGGCCAGAACTGCGGTGACCATGTACGGGTGGCGTTGACGGCCACCGACGAGCGGATACGGGCCGCAGTGAAGCGGCTGGCCGCACTTTAGGTAGCCTGCCCGGGTGATCGATCCGCTGCCGGTCCTGGCCACGATGAACCTCGAGCAGAAGATCGGTCAGCTGATCATCCAGCTGGTCTACGGCGCGGCCGACGACGAACCGGACAAGCGCAACACCGAACTCTTCGGCGTCCCGACCCCTGCCGAGGTCGTCAGGAAATACCACCTGGGCGGTGTGGTCTATTTCGCCTGGGCCGGCAACACCGCCGATCCGCGGCAGATCGGCCGACTCAGCAACGGACTGCAAGCCGCCGCGAAGGCGGCCGGACTGCCACCGTTGATCATCGGCACCGACCAGGAGACCGGCCGGGTGGTCCGGATGGGGCCGCCGGCAACCCAGTTCCCCGGCGCGATGGCGTTGGCGGCAGCCCATTCCGCTGATGCGGTCCGGCAGGCGTACGCGATCACCGGTCGGGAGCTCCGGGCGGTCGGGATCAACGCCGATTTCGCGCCGGTCGCCGACGTCAACGTCAATCAGGCCAATCCGGTGATCGGCGTCCGCTCCTTCAGCAGCGAACCCGACGTCGTCGCCGATCAGGTTGCCGCGGCGGTTGCCGGCCTGCAACTCGACGCCGGCATCTCCGCCGCGGCTAAGCACTTCCCGGGTCACGGCGACACAGCAACCGACAGCCATCACGGGTTGCCGGTGATCACCCACTCCATGATCGACTGGGAGGCACTGGACGCACCGCCGTTCCGGGCCGCGGTACGCAGCGGAGTCGACATGATCATGACCGGGCATCTGGCGCTGCCGGACTGCGATCCGTCGGGTGATCCCGCAACTCTGAGCCGCCCGGTACTGACCGGGCTGTTGCGGGAGGATCTCGACTTCTCGGGAGTGATCATCACCGACTCGCTGCGGATGGATGCGGTCCGGGAGTCCTACGGCGACGGTGAGGTCGCAGTCCGTGCCCTGGAGGCCGGGGTGGACATCCTGTTGGAGCCCGCCGATCCGGATGCCGCGGTGTCGGCGATCAGGGAGGCGATACAAACCGGCCGGCTGACCGAGCAGCGGATCGACGCCAGCGTGCGACGGATCCTGGAACTGAAGCAGCGTCGCGGTCTCTTCGACGTAGCGCCGACCGATGCCGCGGAGATCGATCGCTTGGTCGGCAGTGTAGAGAACCGCGACCGGGCGGCAGCGATCACCGACTCAACCGTCACCCTGGTCCGCGATGATCAGGAACTGGTTCCGCTTCCCAACCGCCCGACGCTGGTCGTCGGCGCGGACGGATCCGTGGTCGGCCGGATCTCCCGCGGGCTTCGCTCCGCCGGCCTGCGGACCACCGAATCGGTCACCGGCCCCGATCCCAGCCGGGAGTTGATCGACAGGGCGCGGCGACAGGCGAGGTCGGCCTTCCAGACCGTGGTGGTGATGAGCGCCGGCTGGCGCAGCCAGCGTCAGCGGATGCTGTCCCGCGCGATCCGGGAGGCGGCGTCGCGGGTCGTCCTGGTGGCGGTCACCGAACCGTACGACGCCGGCATGGTCGCCGACGGCGGCACGATGCTGTTGACCTATTCCGCCACGCCCGGCTCGGTGGACGCACTGGTCAGGGTGCTGCTCGGTCGGGTGCCGCCGACCGGTCGGCTGCCATTGGCCGTCGGCGAGATCCCCGATCGCCCGCTGTTCCCCTATGGTGCCGGGGTGGTCCGATGATCGACACGGGGAAGTTGGACGGGGCCTGGCAGCAGCTGACCGCGCTCCGGTCCCAAGCAGCGGAGCGTCCGCTGTTCCCCGGTGCGGTACTGCTCTGCGGCGTGGACGACAAGATCATCTACCACCGTGCCGGCGGCTTCGCACTCTGTTACGCCGACCAGCACGGGACGCTGCTGCCGGAGTCCGAGCGGGTCGCGATGAGCATCGACACCGTGTTCGACCTGGCGTCGATCTCCAAGCTCTTCACCTCGTTGGTGATCATGGGGCTGGTGGAATCGGGCGACATCGAACTCGACCGGCGGGTGATCGACTATCTGCCCGAGTTCGCCGCCGCCCGGAAGAAGGCGGTGACAGTCCGCCAGTTGCTGGTCCACACCTCGGGGTTCCCCGCAGAGATTCCGCTCTGGCGGCTGTACGGCGACCCTGTCGCCCGGATCCGCGGCGCTCTGGTGGCCGAACTCGTCACCGCGCCCGGGACGGCCTACTGCTACAGCGACCTGAACCTGATCACGCTCGGTGAGCTTGCCGCCCGGATCACCGGACATCGCCTGGACCGGCTGGTCGCCGACCGGATCTGCACCCCGCTGGGTCTGGCCGACACCGGCTACAACCCCGACCCGGCACTCCGGAACCGGATTGCAGCGACCGAGTACCAGATCCTTCCCGATCGGGGCATGGTGCGCGGGGAGGTGCATGACGAGAACGCCTGGTCGCTCGGCGGTGTGGCCGGGCATGCGGGCGTATTCTCCACCGCAGCCGACCTTGCCCGGTTGGCCCGGGCGATCATCGACCGAGAACTGCTCGGTGACACGGCCTGGACCCAGATGATCACCAACCACACAGCCCGGTTCCCCGGGCATGATCACGGACTGGGATTCGAGATCAACCAGAGCTGGTACATGGGCGAGTTGGCCGGCCCGAGCACCATCGGTCACACCGGCTACACCGGTACCTCGCTGGTCATCGATCTCCAGCGACGCGCCTACGTGATCCTGCTGACCAACCGCGTCCATCCCCATCGCGGCTGGGGGAGTGTCAACCCCGCCCGGGTGCTGGCCGCCGACGGACTGGCCCGCACGCTCAGCGCACGGTGATCCGCACGGTGTGACGGCCGATGGCACGGTCGGCGGTCTGCCAGGAGGTCAGCTTCTGCTTGCTGATCACATAACGTCTGCCACCGACCTGAACCGACGTCACCCCGTGCTCGCGGGCGTCGGCCAGGGCGTACTGGGCGTAGGACCAGGCCCGCTGGCCCGATCTCGCGGAGATGGTGATCACCGTGGCCGAACGCTTGGGGCTGATCTTGTAGGTCCGGTGCAGGGATTTCGCCAAACCCGCGGCGTCGCCGGGCTGCCGGTCACGGATCAGGCAGCGGAGGCCGGCGGGGCTCTGCCCGGTGAGCACCGAGGCCAAGACGCGGCCGTCGGATTCGTGATCACGGTAGGCGTCCGGGTAGCCGCTGATCTGGATCTGCTGGGCGATGCGGGTGATGTCGGCGTTCTCCCAGCCGTGGATCTTGATCAACGCATCGTAGAAGCGGTTTGTGGCGTACACCGGATTCATCAGCTTCTTCCGCGAACCCCAGCCCATCGACGGCCGCTGCTGGAACAGCCCGACCGAGTCCCGGTCGCCATGATCAAGATTGCGCAGATTGCTCTCCTGGTAGGCGGTGGTCAGCGCGATCGAGGCAGCCCGCGGAGCGAGCCCGCGGCGTACCGAGACACCGGCGATGATCGCGGCGTTCTGCACCTGCTCGGTGTCGACCGCCACCGACCGTCCGGCGGCCGTGGCCACACAGCGCTGCTCCCCGGGCATCGGCGGATGATCGGGGATCCGACGGATGATCACGATGGCGGCGATCACCAGACCGACCAGGATGCCGACGATCACCAGCACCGAGATGCCGGCGGTTCGCCCCCGACGGGCCACGACTAGATCGCGTGCAGCGACGCGTTGAGCTGCACGGTCCGTCCTGCCCGGTCCCGTGCCTCGACAGCACCGGTCACCGAATTGCGGATGAAGAGCAGGTTGTTCTGGCCGGAGAGTTCGAGGGCCTTGACCACCCGGCTGTCCTGTCCACCCTGGCCGGCGAGCGTCACCTTGGTTCCGGCCGTCACATACAGGCCGGCCTCGACGACGCAGTCGTCACCCAGCGAGATGCCGATCCCGGCATTGGCTCCGATCAGGCTCCGCTCGCCGACCGACACCACGTGGCTGCCGCCGCCGGACATGGTGCCCATGATCGAGGCGCCGCCGCCGACGTCGGAGTCCTTGCCGACCACGACGCCCTGGCTGACCCGACCCTCGATCATCGCCGGACCCAGTGTGCCCGCGTTGAAGTTCACGAAGCCCTCGTGCATCACCACGGTGCCCGGCGCCAGATGCGCGCCGAGGCGTACCCGGGAGGCGTCCCCGATCCGCACCCCGCCCGGGATGACGTAGTCCAGCATCCGGGGGAACTTGTCCACGCCGTGCACCGTGAGTTCCCGTCGGTCGGCCCGCATCCGAGTCCGGATCGCCTCGAAACCCTCGACCGCGCAGGGGCCGATCGAGGTCCAGACCACCGTGTTCAGCAGCCCGGCCCACCCGTCGAGGTTGACCTCCCGCGGCCGGACCAGCCGATGGCTCAGCAGATGCAGCCTCAGGTAGACGTCCGCGGCGCCGGTCGGCGCATCGTCCAGGTCGATCACGGTCCGGACCAGGTCGGTGTGCACCCGGCGGATCGGGTCACTGCTGCTCGCCCCGGCCGCAGTGATCGCCAACTCCTCCGGCGGCTCACTGTTCTCCGGCAGGCCGAGCTGCGGGTCGGGGTAATAGGTGTCGAGCACCTGGCCGGAGGCGTGCACGGTGGCAACGCCCCAGCCCCAGGCGGGTCGGCCATTCTGAACGTCGGTCACGGGCCCAACTTTATGGGCTCCGGTGGCTACACTCACCGCATGGAGTGGGCGATCGCGATCCTGGTGATCGCCGTGCTGGGATGCGCGGCCGCGGTGGCGGCCGGAGGAGTCGGCGAGATGAGCAGGGAACCCGTGCGGGACACTTACCGGCAGGACCTACCTGACCGGCCGTTGACCGCTGTTGATCTGGAGAACCTGAAGTTCGGCGTCACGATCCGTGGTTATGCCATGGATCAGGTGGACGACGTGCTCGCCCGGCTGGGTCACGAGATCGCAGAACGTGATGCGCTGATTCGCGATCTGACCATGAACGGTCCGGCCACCACAACGACACCGGTCGATGAGAGGGTAGGCCGGTGACCTTGCGATTCAACGGCTCGGCCATGGTGCCGGCCGCGCCGGCCGACGTGTGGCCGCATCTGGTCGACTGGGTCGGCCAGTCCCGCTGGATCCCGCTGACCACGATGCGGGTGATCCAGGAGCGGGTGGAAGGGATCGGTTCGCGGATCCGCGCCGAGCACGGCCCGAAGGTCGGCCGGAAACGAGTCGGCTTCACCGACAACATGGTGGTCACCGGTTGGGAGCCGCCGTACGAACTCGAGGTGGCGCATCTGGGGCCGTGGTTCACCGGCGTCGGGGTCTTCACCATTGAGGCGCGCGGGCTACGCAGCTGGCTGTCCATCCGGGAGCGGATCGACCTGCCGGGCGGTCGGCCAGCCGAGATGGCGGCCCTGGCGATCCGACCTGTGCTGCAGAGCCAGCTCGCCGGCAGTCTGCGGCGTTTCGCCCAGTTGGTCGCCGAGCACGCGCCCCGGCCGACGGAGTTGTCCGATCCGTCCCGGCGTCACCTGGCCAAGCACACCCGCGCGGCAGTCTTCACTGATGAGGTGGAGAAGCGCAGGCGCCGCCAGGACCGCCGGCGCCGGTCGGACGCCGAGCGGGTCGGCTGAGGATGGCGGCGCCGGAGACCGGCTCGGTGGTCGGGCCGGATGGCCGGCGACGTTGCCCGTGGGGCGTCGGCGATCCGCTGTATCTCGACTATCACGACACCGAGTGGGGTCGTCCGGTCACCACGGTCCACGGCCTGTACGAACGGCTGACGCTCGAGGCGTTCCAGTCCGGGCTTGCCTGGATCACCATCCTGCGCAAACGGCCGGCCTTCCGCGCGGCGTTCGCCGACTTCGACCCGGACCGGGTGGCCCGCTTCGACGACACGGACGTGCAGCGGCTGATGGCCGACACCGGCATCGTCCGCAACCGGGCCAAGATCGACGCCGCGATCAACAACGCCAGGGTGATCTCCGACTGGGGCCAAGGTTTCGCCGACCTGGTGCTGTCCTACGCCCAGCCCGGGCGTCCGCGGCCGAACTCCGACGCGGAGATCCCCGCCGTGACGCCGGAGTCGATCGCCCTGTCCAAGGCGCTGAAGAAGCACGGCATCCGCTTCCTCGGCCCGACGACGGCGTACGCATCCATGCAGGCTGTCGGCCTGGTCGACGACCACCTCGCGGACTGCTTCGTCATGGTTGACGCCAACTGAACTGAGGCCACCTGGCCGGTGGCACGCCCTGAGCGAAGGAGCCGACGATGACCCGACGTGTACTGGTGACCGGAGCGGCCGGCTACATCGCCGCGCTGATCCTTCCGGCCCTCCGCGAACGGTATGACCTCACGCTGGTCGACGTGCGGGACACCGATCGCGACGGGCGGCCGGTACCGGGCGTCGAGGTGCTCGATCTGCTTGACGATCCGCAGGGCCGGTTCGATGAGTTGTGCCGTGGGATCGACACGATCGTGCATGCCGGATTCCGGCGGCCGTCCGCCGGGCCGTCGTACGCGGCGGAGCGGATCAACGTCGACATGGCGGCCCGGGTCTTCCAGGCCGCCGCCGACAGCGACGTCCGGCGCGTCGTCTGCACCAGCACCAACCAGGCCAGCAAGTGGTACGAACGGCCGTGGAAGGCCAAGCAGATCGACCGGGTCGACCCGTTCGACTATCCACGGCCCGACACGTTCTACGGCTGGGCAAAGGTCGCCTACGAGTCGCTCGGATTCCTGTACGCGACAGGCGCCCAGACCAGGCCGGTTCCCAACGTGCAGATCCGGATCGTTGCGCCGCGGCCGATCCGCGCAGCCGATTTCGCCGACCGGCCGCTGGCCGACTATCTCCGCGACATCGCCGGCTGGGTGAGCCCGCGGGATCTGCAGCAGCTGTACGTCCGTTGCATCGAGGCGGAGTCCATCGACGACCCGTTCGGCGTCGGGTTCCAGATCTTCTACGCGGTCTCCGACAACGCCCGGACGTTCTGGTCGATCAGCAATGCCCGCCGTGTCGTCGGCTACGCACCCCAGGACGATTCGGAGGTCACGTACGCCGGCGAGATCGCGGAGATGCTTGCCCGCGGCTGACCCGTGCCCGTCGGCTTCGACATGCATCCAACTTGTATCTATGATGTATGCATGAGGTGGGTCGGGTGGAGGGGCGGGCGTGGAGTCGCCCTGGCGCTGGCGACCGTCGCCTGGGGTGGCAACCAGTTCACGCCACTGCTGGTGATGTACCGACAACACTCCGGCTTCTCCAACCAGGCGGTCACCGTGCTGTTGGCGGCCTACGTCGCCGGCATCGTCCCGGCGTTGCTGTTCGGCGGCCCGCTGTCGGACCGGCACGGCCGCCGACCACTGATGTATCCGGCGCCCGCGATCGCTGCACTGGGCAGCCTGCTGCTGGCGGCCGGTGCCGGCTCCGAGCCGGTGCTCTTCATCGGCCGGATGCTGTCCGGTGTGGCACTCGGCCTCGGCATGGCTGTCGGCACCAGCTGGCTGAAGGAGCTCCGGCCGGCCTCGGGTGGTGCCGACGCCTCCACCGCACTGACCCTCGGATTCGCCGTCGGTGCCGGTGCGGCCGCCGCGCTGGCCCAATTCGCTCCATGGCCGACCGGCTCGGCCTACCTGGTGCACGTCGGGCTGGCCTTCGCGGCGACTCTGCTGATCGTCGGCACGCCGGAGACCCGCACCGATCCGGTGGGGCGGCGATCGGGGATCGCGCGCCGGGCAGGCCGGCGGATCGGGTGGTGGACGAGTCGGCGGCCCGGGCTTGGGCGCGGCGTCGGTTCGGGCTGCTCGTGGTACCGATGGCGCCCTGGATCTTCGGCTTCGCCGGCAGTGCGTACGCGATCCTGCCTGAGCTGTTGGCCGGCTGGTCCCGGGGCCTGGCCACCGGAGTGTCCGGCCTGCACTGCCTGATCGCGCTCGGCTGCGGCATCCTGGTCCAGCCGCTCGGCCGACGGCTGGGTGCCGGCGGGGCACCGGTGCCGATGGCGGCCGGTCTGGGCGCCGGAGCCCTCGGGCTGCTGGTCGGCGGATTCGCGGTCGTGTCGGGCGCGCCAGCCGGTTTCCTGCTCGCGGCCGCGGTGCTCGGCTGCGGCTACGGACTGTTGATGGTCTCCGGACTTTCGGAGGTGCAGCGGCTGGCGGGTCCCGGTGAGCTTGCCCGCCTGACGGCGATCTATTACTGCCTGGCCTATCTGGGATTCCTGGTGCCCGCCGGGCTGGCGGCACTCAGCCGGTGGTTCAGTTACCCGCTGATGTTCGCGGGCGGGTCGGCACTGGCGTTGGCCACACTGGTCGTGGTGGTCATCGGCGGTCGGCTCACCCGCCGCGAACCGGCGACGGCCATCCGGGCCGGACTGGCGGAGCGGGTCGGGCTGATCCCCGAGGCCGCCGATTAGGCTCTGCCGCTGTGACCCATACGCCGCGATCAGCGAGGATCAAGGCCGGCAGCGCGACCGCGGCCGACCGTGCCTACAGCCACGTCAAGGAGCGCATCCTGTCGGGCGACCTGGAGGGCGGTGTGTTGGTCAGCGAGGGGGAGATCGCCGACACCCTGCAGATGAGCCGAACACCGGTCCGGGAGGCCTTCCTGCGTTTGCAGACCGAGGGCTGGATGAAGCTGTATCCCAAACGCGGCGCGGCGATCACCCCGATCAAGCCGCGTGAGGTGGAAGAGGTCATCGAGGCCAGGGCACTCGTCGAATCCCATGCCGTTTCGGCGCTGGCCGCCCGGCCGGAGCGGGCAGCCGGCCTGGCTGCGCACCTCCGGCCGATCATCGACCGGCAATCGCAGGCTGCCGACGCCGACGATCTGCCGGGGTTTGCGGTCGCCGACGCCGACTTCCACGCGGAGATCGCGGCGGCGAGCGGAAACGAGTTGCTGATCGACTTCTACCGTGGACTGCGTGACCGGCAGCGACGGATGACCCGGGATTCCGTCCAGCGCAGCCCCGACGTCCGGGACCGGATCCTCGATCAGCACCGCCGCCTCGTCGAGCTGATCGCCGCGGGGGACGCCGACGGTTTCCGGACCGAGATCGGCAGACACCTCACCGACATCCACCGCGGCTGACGGCCGGGGGCGGCTCGAGCCGGAGGATGTCCATCGGATCGCTCCCGACCGCCGGGAGGCTTCGCATCACATCAGGGGTGTGCCGATCGGTGGTGTGGCCCTCGAGCTGGACGCGGCGGGTCCCGCGGCGGGCCAGCACCGTCACGGATGTTGCGACTGTGGCACCGAGTACCTGTGTTCCGTGTGCCTGGTCGGGATGCGCCGTCTCCGCAACGATGAACGTCCTGCCGTCCCACGCGTCGGGGCTGACCAGACTGAAGGCGACGATCGTCTGGTTCCGGTCGACGGCGACCGCGGAGGCGGCGGGGTCGACACCCTTGCTGTACTGGTCCCACATCTGCGGAATCCGGTCGATGTGGACCGCGCCGAACGCCCGGTGCACCCACGCGAACGAGCTCGCCCAGGCGTCCTTGACGATCGCCAGCGGCCGGTCGCCGATGACCGTCGTGCGATATCCGGCCGGCGCCTGTTGCCCGGTAGCCCAGCTCTCGGCCGCCGGCGTCGGCGGGTCGATCCACGGCGCAGGGCACCGGGTGACCACCGAACAACCCAGCGCTTCTGCGAACCGACGTCGCAACGGAAAGCTGTCCATCGCCCGGGCCAGGACGGGGAAGCGGGGATCGGTGAGCCGGTGGACGGCGGCGTACAGCTGCGTACCGATGCCTCGCCGGCGGTGGCCGGGCACGACCTCTACCTCGCAGAAATAGGAGTCGGTGGCCGCGGAGAGGGCGACGCTGGCGATGCCTACGATCTGTCCGTCGGCGACTGCGACGCGGGTGCGGCGCCAGCGGGCGCCGTCTACATCGGGGCGTGGTGCAGGCAGGTCGACCGGGATGAGGTCCCCGGCCTCGACCGCACGGATCCGTAGGTTCGTCACCCTCGCGACTATCGCAGCAGGAGACGCGAAAATCAACAGAATCAGTTGATGATTCCGCGAAGAAACGGAGCTATTTGCGGTCAATGCCCCCTAATTCTGCGAATCCTATTATACCGGAGATCTCCACCGAGTGTTGGTGATCCGGCGGGGATGCCCGGGAGTGCCCGATCGGTCGGGTCAGGTAGCTCCTCTCGCTCAGACCTAATGGCGGGCAAATATCTCCCACATCGAAGCCGCAGGTGTGGTGCCGGATACATCGAGGGGCTGCAGATACGGGATAATGGGCGCAAGCCCCTGTGCGGACTTCAGTTGAGACAGAGATGAGGATGCAATGGCTGCGATGAAGCCGCGGACCGGCGACGGCCCGATGGAGGTCACCAAGGAAGGCCGCGAGATCGTCATGCGCGTTCCCCTCGAGGGCGGCGGCCGACTCGTGGTGGAGCTCAACGCCGATGAGGCAGCCGAGCTGGCCGGAGCCCTCAAAGAGGTCGTCGGCTGAGTTCTCGTGGTCTATCAGCGGCCCGGATCCGGCCCGGATCCGGGCCGTTCGTGTGTCGTGAGCACCCGCACCACTTCCTCGTCGGACAGCTGGTGGAAGTCCCGGTACGACTCCCCGACGGCAATCAGCCGGGCGGGAACCGTCAGACAGCAGACCAGCACACCGTCCTCCTCCAGCGCAGTGATGGCATGCCCGGAGGCGACCGGAATCGCGGCGATGACCGGTCCGGCGCCGGCCGCTCGTACCGACCTCACCGCTGCCCGCATGGTCGCGCCGGTGGCCAGGCCGTCGTCGACCAGGATCACCGGAGCTCCGGCAGGTTCGCCCGCAGTCCAGCCGGCGAATCGGGTCGCCCGACGCTCCAGCTCGTCCTGCTCGTCCGCCAGGACTTCCTGCCAGGTCGCCTCATCGACCCGGTAGCTGCGCAGAACGTCGGCGTTGCGAACACTGAAATACTGGTCCCCGATCACGGCAACGGCGCCCATCGCCAGTTCTCGGTGACCGGGCAGCCCGATCTTGCGGACCAGCAACACCCGCAGCGGCAGCCCGAGCCGGTCGGCGATCGGGTGGGCGACCGGTACGCCTCCGCGGGGCAGCGCGAGCACCTGCATTCCGGGTGTGCCGGCGTCGATTCCCTCCGCCTCGAGCAGTGAGGACACCCGGTCGGCCAAGAGCCGGCCGGCACGATCGCGATCGCGGAATCTCATTGCCGCTCCCAGGACTGACCTCAGCTGCTCGCGTGCACCTCGAGCGCCCGCTGGTACACCGCCACCGTCTCGGCGGCGATCTTGGACCAGGAGAACTCCTCGACGCAGCGCCGGCGGCCGGCCCTGCCGAACTCCGCCGCTCGACCGGGATCGCTGGTCAGTTCGTTGATGCGGTCGGCGAGCCCCGCCTCGAACGCGGCGACCGCTGCCGGATCGTCGGCGCGGCCCGGATCGTACGGCACCAGGAATCCGGTCTCGCCGTCGACGACGACCTCCGGAATGCCACCGACCGCGCTCGCCACGACGGCCGTTTCGCAGGCCATCGCCTCGAGATTGACGATGCCCAACGGTTCGTACACCGACGGACAGCAGAAGACGGTCGCGTGACTGAGGATCTGCCGTACCTCGGCCCGCGGCAGCATCTTCTCCACCCAGACCACGTTGCCCCGGGTCCGCTCGAGGTCGGCGAAGGCATCGCCGATCTGCCTGGCGATCTCAGGTGTGTCGGGGGCGCCAGCAAGCAGCACAAGCTGGGTGTCGGGGTCCAGCCGGGCCCCGGCCCGGACCAGATGGATCAGACCCTTCTGCCGGGTGATCCGCCCGACGAACACCACCGACGGTCGGTCGGGGTCGATGCCGTACGCCTCGAGTGCCGCCGGATCATGATCAGGCCGGAACTCCTCGGTGTCGATGCCGTTGCGGACGACGTGGACCTTCTGCGGGTCGAGGTCACCGTAGGACGCCAACACGTCCTCCCGCATGCCCGAGCTCACCGCGATCACCGCGTCGGCGGCAAGGAACGCGGTTCGCTCCGCCCAGGACGACAGCCGGTAGCCGCCGCCCAGCTGCTCGGCCTTCCACGGCCGGTGCGGTTCCAGTGAATGGGCGGTCACCACATGCGGAATGTCCCGGTACAACCCCGCGAGATGGCCGGCCAGGTTCGCATACCAGGTGTGGCTGTGCACGAGATCGATGTCCTCGCCGATCGCGGCGGTCATCGACAGGTCTGCGCCGAAGACCCGGAGGGCGGGGTTCGCACCGGCGGGGAAGTTTTCCAGGTGAGCGGTGGCGCCCTCCCTCGACTCGCCCATGCATTGCACGTCGACCTCGATCAGCTTGCGCAGCTGCGGCACCAGTTGGGCGACGTGCACGCCGGCTCCGCCATAGATGGTCGGCGGGTACTCGCGGGTCAACACCGAGACCCTCAGGTTTTGCGAGGTTGCCCCAGACACGGCCGCAGTCATAGCGGCATCGTTGCACGTGCACTAGGTTCGGGCCATGGCAGCGCGTCCGAAGATCCTGTCCATTGTCCTGGCGGGCGGCGAGGGGAAGCGGCTGATGCCGCTGACCATGGACCGGGCCAAGCCCGCCGTGCCGTTCGGTGGGACCTACCGGCTGATCGACTTCGTCCTGTCCAATCTGGCCAACTCCGGCCTGGTCCAGGTGTGCGTCCTCACCCAGTACAAGTCGCACTCCCTCGACCGGCACATCTCGCTGACCTGGCGGATGTCGACGATGCTCGGCAACTACGTCACCCCGGTTCCGGCCCAACAGCGTCGCGGGCCGCGTTGGTACCAGGGCAGCGCCGATGCGATCTTCCAGTCGATGAACCTGATCACCGACGAGGATCCCGACTACATCGTGGTCTTCGGCGCGGACAACATCTACCGGATGGACATCTCGCAGATGATCGACGCCCACATCGACAGCGGCACCGAGTGCTCGGTGGCGGGCATCCGCGTGCCGCGGAGCCAGGCATCGGCGTTCGGGGTGATCGATGCCGGGATCGACAACAAGATCAACTCGTTCCTGGAGAAGCCCGCGGATCCGCCGGGGCTTGTCGACGACCCCGAGTCCTCCTACGCCTCGATGGGCAACTACATCTTCACCCGGTCCGCGCTGGTCGACGCCCTCGAGGCCGACGCCGACAACCCCGATTCCCGGCACGACATGGGCGGTGACATCATCCCGGGCTTCGTCGACAAGGGGGCGGCGCAGGTCTACGACTTCACGCAGAACTCGGTGCCCGGTGCCACCGCCAAGGACATCAACTACTGGCGGGACGTCGGCACCATCGACGCCTATCACGAGGCTCACATGGATCTGGTCTCGGTTGAGCCGATGTTCAACCTCTACAACGACGACTGGCCTATCTGGACCTATCCGGTGCAGATGCCCGGCGCGAAATTCGTGCTGGAGGGTACGTCGGAGGACTCCATCGTCAGCCCCGGATGCATCATCTCCGGCGGCCAGGTCGAGAGTTCGGTGCTGGCCCCGGACATCCGGTTGCAGGAAAGATCGCAGATCAACCGCTCGGTGCTGATGAGCGGTGTCCGGGTGGGCGCCGGAGCGGTGGTGGACAACGCCATCCTGGACAAGAACGTGATCGTGCCACCGGGCGTACAGGTCGGCGTTGATCATGAAGCTGATCTGGCCCGCGGCTTCACCGTGTCGCCAGGCGGCATCACCGTTGTCGGCAAGGGTGTGACGGTCACCCCGACCTAGGAGGCAGGCATGGCTGTACGGAGGATCGAACTCGACCCGCGGACCAAGAAGATCATGATCGCCGTCGGCGCCGCCGAGGCGGTCTTCAAGATCATCGCACTGGTCGATCTCGCCCGTCGGCGCCAGGCGGCGGTGCGCGGCAAGAAGATCGTCTGGGCAACGGCGATCACCACGATCAACTCGGCCGGCCTCGTACCGCTGCTCTATTTCCTGATCGGCCGCCGCTGAGCGTCACGAAAAGAACCGCGCCAGCGCTACCCAGGCGGACGCAAACAGGTCACAACTTCACCGAGATCAGCAAGCCGTCGCCGGTGGGCACCAGCGTGCTCACCAGGCCCTCGTTCTCCCGGACGTCCCGGACCGCCTGACGGATCGCCTCCGTTTCGTCGTCGTTGTTTCCCTGATCTGCGGTCCGGTTGTGCCACAACGTGTTGTCGATCACCAGCAGCCCGCCGTGCCGCAACAACCGCAACGCCTGCTCGACATACTCCGGGTATTCCAGCTTGTCGGCGTCGATCAGCACCATGTCGTAGGCGCCGTCGCTGAGCTTGGGCAGCACGTTGAGCGCCGCGCCGGCGATCAGGCGGAACCGCTGGTTGGGGATGCCGACGCTCCGGAACGCCTGGCGTGCCGCATTCTGATGTTCCGGCTCGATGTCGACCGAGGTCAGGATCCCGTCGGGCTGCATGCCGGCGAAGAGCGCGAGGCCCGACACCCCGGCACCACTGCCCACCTCGACCACGGCCCGGGCGTTGATCGCCTTGGCCAACACGGTCAGGGTGCTCGCCGCACCCCGACTGACCGGCGTTGCGCCGAACTGCTTGCCCGCCTCTCTGGCCTCGGTCGCCGCCGGGTTCTCCTCGTTGAAGAGTTCGGCGAAGGTCCAGGTGTCTCGGGTCGGGTATTCGGCACCGACCTGTGCAGCGCGCGAGCCGTACTCGCTGTCGGAGGTACTCACGCTGCTTACCCTAGCGAAAGCACCGTCGGCCACCAGCGGTCCAGGCCCTAGGATGGCGGTCATGAGCCACACCGTCACGGCCGAGCTCGTCGCCAATGTCCTCAAGGTCGAGGTCACGGTCGGCGCGACGGTGAAGGCGGCCGACCCGGTGGCGGTTCTGGAGTCGATGAAGATGGAGATCCCGGTGTTGGCCGAGGTCGACGGCGTGGTGGCCGAGGTGGTCGTGACCGCTGGTGATGTCGTGACCGAAGGTGACCCACTCGTGGTGATCGACGAGGCATAGGAGCTGATCCGCATGATCAACACCGGTGGCCCGATGTTCGGCCGGCTGCTGACCGCGATGGTCACTCCGTTCGCCGCGGACCTGACACTGGACACCGACCGCGCCATGGAGCTCGCCCGTTACCTGGTTGATGATCAAGGTAACGACGGACTGGTGGTCAGCGGCACCACGGGCGAGTCGCCGACCACCTCCGACGAGGAGAAGGCCGAGTTGCTTGCCGCGGTGGTCTCCGCGGTCGGCGACAGGGCCAGTGTGATCGCCGGTGTCGGCACCTTCAGCACCAGGCACACGATCGAGCTGTTGGCGGCCGCCCAGAACGCCGGCGCGGACGGCGCCCTGGTGGTCACCCCGTACTACAACCGGCCGCCGCAGACCGGTCTGCTGAACCACTTCCGCGCGGTCGCCGATTCTGCTGATCTGCCGTTGATGATCTACGACATCCCGGGGCGGACCGGTACTCCGGTGGAGACGGCGACCATGATCGAGATCGCCGCGCATCCCCGGATCGTCGCGGTGAAGGACGCCAAGGGCGACCTGACGGCCTCGGCGCAGGTGCTGGCGGAGACCGACCTGCTCTACTACTCCGGGGACGACGCCATGACGTTGCCGATCCTGTCGATCGGCGGGGTCGGTGTGGTGGGCACCTCGACCCATTTCAGCGGCCGCGGCACCAAACAGCTGATCCAGGCTTTCCTCGACGGCAAGAACGACGAAGCCGTACGGCTGCATCGTCAGCTCCTGCCGATCTACACCGGTGTCTTCGCCACCCAGGGCTGCATCCTGGTCAAGGCCGGGCTGGAGTTGCGGGGGCGCGGTGTCGGTGGATTGCGGTCGCCGATGGTTCCGGCGACAAACGAACAGCGCGCGGCACTGGAACGGGCCCTGATCGCAGCCGGTCTGTAGATCGCGCCGGTCTGTTTGGATCGCCGCCGGTCTGCAGATTGTGCGCGGTTTGCGGGTGGATGGAACAACGGACCGGGCCCACTCGTTGGTTCAGACAAGGCGGATGAGAGTTGTCCAAGAAAACGGGGCAGAGACTTGGGCGGTTTACCAGTGTTCTCACAGCGGTTTACCAGACTGGTTCACAAGAATTCGGACGTGACCACGATCAACCGTGAGCAGACCCCCGTCGAGCCGGTCTGGACGCCGCCGAGCTGGGACGAGGTCGTCCGGGAGCACAGTGCGCGCGTCTACCGACTCGCCTACCGCTTGACCGGGAACTCTCACGATGCCGAGGACCTGACCCAGGATGTGTTCGTCCGGGTCTTCCGGTCGCTGCACAAGTTCCAGCCCGGAACGCTGGAGGGCTGGCTGCACCGGATCACCACCAATCTCTTCCTCGACGGCGCCCGGCGGCGCAAGAAGATCCGCTTCGACGGGCTCGCCGAGGGCAGCGACGAGCGGCTGGAGGGCCGACTGCCCGCGCCCGCCGAACAACTCGCCGATGCCAGCCTCGACCACGATGTCGCTGCGGCGCTGGCCGATCTGGCGCCGGAATTCCGTGCTGCCGTCGTGCTCTGTGACATCGAGGGCATGTCCTATGACGAGATCGCCGACGTGCTCGGCGTCAAACTCGGTACGGTCCGCAGCCGGATCCACCGTGGTCGCGCGCAGCTGCGGCAGGCGCTGGCCCACCGCAGCCCCGCTGCCGGGCATGCGCGCTACTTCGGCGTCGACGCTGAGAAGGGCCATCCGATGATGGGAGCCCTGGGTACGGCGTGAAGCGGCGATCGTGTCGGGACTTCGCCGAAGCTCGTTCGGCGTACGTTGACGGTTACCTCGGCGAGGAGGAGCGGCAGGCGCTGCTCGCGCACCTGTCGGATTGTGCCGTCTGCCGTGAGGAGGTCGCGGCACTGCAGCGGCTCCGGTCGCTGCTCACCGACACCGGCCGTCAGACCGGGGCTCCGGTCCCCGACGAACTGACCCACCGGCTGGCCGCGATCGCCCGGTCCGATGCTGCAACAGACCGTGACAGGCCGCGCATGGTGGGCACCCGGGCAGTCCCACTGGCCGGCGTCGCCCTGCTGCTGGTCCTGATCGCGGGAGTCGGATACGCCGCGGCCCCGGCGGACGGCAGACGCGACGCCATCGCCGATCCGACGGCGGCGGTCCGCACCGATTTCTCGGCCGCACTGGCGCAGCTTCCACTGACCAGCACCGCCGTTGCGGCGGCGCTGACCGTCGATCCGCTGCGGTTGGGGGCGACCAGCCCCGAACTCGATGACGAGCCGACGATGACCGGGCCCCGGCTCGACCACCGGCAGGTCGACCACCTGCTGCATAGCGCCGCGTGGGCATCGGCGCGGGTTCCGTACTCCGGGGTTCAACAGGTGGTGGCCCCGCGCGACGACCGCACCACCGCCGCGGAGGTGGCGGTCGACTTCACCCCCGCCGACGGTAGCCAGGTCACCATCCGGACTCTCGACGGCGAGCAGGTGGCCGGCGGCCTGGTACCCACCCCGGCCGCCTCCCGCATCGCAGGCAACAACCTGATCTCCGCTCTCGCCTCCGGTTACCGGCTCACCGGCATCGCCGGCGGTACCGCGGCCGGCAGGCCGGTGGCCCTGGTGCAGGCCTGGGCGAGGGACGCGACCGTCGACAAGCCGGCCGCCGCCTGGTGGATCGACACCGACACCGGTCTGGTGGTCCGCCAGCAGCTCTATGACCACACCGGCCGGCTGGTGCTCTCGGCGCGCTACAGCAGCCTGAGCATCGGGGCGCCGGCCACCACCGGGGTCGCCCGGACGCCGGCCCGGCGCGAGTTGACCACCTCAGCCGCCCTGCTCACCCGGCCGTTGACGACGGCGACCTTCACCACCGCGAGCGCCGGGTCGCTGTCCAGCCAGGGCTGGTTCTGCCACGCCCGACTCGCCGGCCTGAAACTGGTGCGGCTGCGTGCCGACGCCCCCGGAGAACCCGGCGTGTTGCACATGGTCTACACCGACGGCCTGTCAACGGTCAGTGTCTTCGAACGCCGGGGACGGCTGGTCGATCCACCGTCCGCGTCGACCTGGGACCCGACCCTTGATGCTTACCGGACCGATGCCATGGTGAATGTGGCGACCTGGCAGTCCGGGCACGCCGTCTTCACCGTTGCCACGGACGGGCCCACCGCTCTGCGGGACGAAATGGTCCGCGCGCTGCCGCACGACACGGTGCCCGGTCCAACTACGATGAGCCGCATCCAGGCGGGCTGGTCCCGCATCCTGCACGCGTTGGGATAGCCATGTCCGAGAGCACCGGGCCGGAGAACGGCGACTCCCTCGGCCCGGCTTCCTACCCGACGCCGACCCGCCTGCCTCCCGATTACTCCGAGCCGCCGCGGTTCGTCCCGGATTTCCGGTCCCCGTACGCCGATCGACCGTTCCGGCCGAGCCAGCCGATGCCCGGACCCGACCAGCCGTACCCGTACGACCAGCGATCCCTGCAACCCGGCGCGCCCTTCCAACTCGGCCACCCCGGCCATCCTGCGCAACCTGGCCAACCGGTGCTGCAGTCCGGGCGTCCGGCGGGTAAGGCGATTGGGGGCGTACTCATCGCAGCGGCGCTGCTTGCGGTCGTCGTGGGTGGCGGCGCCGGATATCTGGGTGCCCGACTCGGCGGATCGGCCGCACCCGACGCCGGCACACCGGCGGCGACGTCACCGGTCACCACCTCACCAGGCACGGCTCCCGGTCCGGCATCGGTTCCGCAGCACGCTGCCACGCCGGTCCCGCCGACGCGGGGAAGCGCCGACGCGGTGACCATCGCGGAACGGACGCTGCCGAGCACCGTCACCATCCGGGTGACCGTCGGCGACGAGGGTGAGCTCGGGTCAGGTTTCGTGCTCGATCACCACGGCCGGATCATGACCAACAACCACGTCGTCGCCGATGCTGCGCGCGGTGGCTCGATCATGGTGTCCTTCTCCGACGGTCACCGGTCGCGAGCCGAGATTCTCGGCCGCAGCCCGAGCTACGACCTGGCCGTCATCCAGGTCGCCAACCACCGCAAGCTGCATCCCGCCGACCTCGGCGACTCCGGCCGGACCAAGGTCGGCGAGGCCGCGATCGCGATCGGCTCGCCGCTCGGCCTGGGCGGCACCGTCACCGAGGGCATCGTGTCGGCCATCAACCGGCCCGTCGCCGTCGGCGACGCCAACTCGACCGACGGCCAGGCCTATCTCAACGCCATCCAGACCGACGCGCCGATCAACCATGGCAACTCCGGTGGGCCGCTGGTCAACGGCGCAGGAGAGGTGATCGGCGTCAACTCCGCGATCCTCACCGGATCGTCGGGGGGACAGCAGTCGGGAAACATCGGCATCGGCTTCGCGATCCCGATCAACCAGGCCAGGCAGATCGGTGACCTGTTGATCCAGGACGGGCACGCGACGTACCCGGTGATCAACGCCACGGTGACCAGCAACGGCTCCGGCAGCGGGGTGACCCTGTCGACCGTGACACCCGGTGGCGCGGCCGACAAGGCCGGCCTGCGGTCAGACGACGTCATCACCGCCGTCAACGGCCACCCGGTGGGCGAGACCGAGGACCTGATCGTGGCCATCCGCAACCACCGGCCGGGCGACGTCGTGACGCTGGAATTTGAGCGGAACGGTAACAGTCACACCGCCGACGTCCGGCTGGGTTCGAAACGAGGCTAACCTTCTTCCATGTTTGATATGGGGGCGCCGGAGCTGCTGGTGCTTGGGATCCTCGCGATCATCGTTTTCGGTCCGGACAAATTGCCCGGAATCGCCCGGAAAGCGGCCAAGGCGATCAGCTACGTCCGCCAGATGGCCGGCAACGCGCAGACCCAGTTGAAGAGCGAGCTGGGCCCCGAGTTCGACGACCTCGACTTCCGGGACCTGAACCCCAAGGCGTTCGTCCAGAAGCACCTCTTCAGTGATGTCGAGCCGCTGGTCACCGACATGAAGAGCGAGCTCACCGGGATCGGCACCCTGGGCAAGGCTGCCGTCTCCGAAGCGACCACGGCGATCGACGACGCCAAACGGAACGCGACGAAGAAGTCGATCACCACCGGGAACGGTGTCGTCGCCACGGTGATGCCCGCCCTGACGGCTCCGCGGCTGATCACCACGCCGTACGATCCCGACGCGACCTGACCCGCTTCGGAAGCCTGGATTGCCGGTCCCGTTCCGGCTGTGAGACGCGCTGCGTCAGTGCGCGACCGGTTGCAGGTTGAGCTTCCGCCCGGCCAGTCCGCGTCCCTTCCGGATCAGCGAGTCGGCCAGGCTCGCCAGCGCCTCCGCCGACGGCTGCCCCGGATCCGAGGTGATGATCGGTACGCCGCGGTCGCCGCCGGCGCGGAGTGTCGGATCCAGCGGCACCTGTGCCAACAGCGGGACGTCGTAGCCCAACCGGGTGCTGAGCGTCGTGGCGACCTCTTCGCCGCCGCCTGATCCGAACACGTCGTAGCTGTGCTGCTCCCCGCAGTGGGGGCAGGTCGCCACCAGGAACGACATGTTCTCCACCACGCCGATCACCCGCTGGTTGACCATCGATGCCATCGTCCCGGCACGTTCGGCGACCTCCGCCGCGGCCTGTTGTGGCGTGGTGACCACGATCACCTCGGCGTTCGGCAGTTTCTGGCCGACCGAGATCGCCACGTCGCCGGTTCCCGGTGGCAGGTCGAGCAGCAGGTAGTCCAGATCGCCCCAGTAGACATCGGCCAGCATCTGGTGCAGTGCACGGTCGAGGATCGGTCCGCGCCAGGCGACGACCTGGTCCCGGCGGGGTTTGAGCATTCCGATGCTCATCACCTTCAGCCCGTTGCTGGGAACCGGCATGATCATGTCCTCGACCGAGGTCGGCCGGGCGTCGGCGATGCCCAACATGGCCGGCACGGAGTGTCCGTAGATGTCGGCATCCAGCACACCGACGGTCTGGCCGCGCAGGGCCAGCGCCATGGCCAGGTTGACCGTCACCGACGACTTGCCGACCCCGCCCTTGCCTGAGGCGATCGCAATCACCTTGGTCAGCGAATCCGGCCGCACGAACGGGATGTCGCGCTCGGTCTGGCCGCCCTTCAGGGAGTCCCGCAGGGAGGCGCGCTGCTCGTCGCTCATCACGCCGAGACTGACCTCGACCTGCTCCACCCCCGGAACACCGGAAGCGGCGGCCGTCACGTCCCGGCGGAGGGTGTCCTTGAGCGGACACCCGGCCACCGTCAGAAGGACTTCGATGTCGGCCCTGCCGCTGTCGGAGATGTCGATCCGCTTCACCATCCCCAACTCGGTGATCGGCTTGCGGATCTCCGGGTCGTTCACCCCGGCCAACGCCTTGGTGATAGCGGTCACCAGCGGGTTCTCGGGGGTCAGCGTCTCAACATCCGGCATGTCGACCAGCCTAATCGCTCAGTTCCGACCGGCCCGCTTCCGCCCGCGCCTCGACCGTCCAGGAGGTGCGCCCCGGCCGGATCTTGCCGAAATCGCACCACGTGGTACCAAATCCGCGCCGAAGTTGGCCGGATCGGCCGAAATCGTGCCGCGTGTTACGAAGTCGACCGCCGGTCGGGGTTCGCGGGCACCCCGTCGTACCAAGCCGCCACCGGGCGCGGGCTGGCGATTTCGCAGCGCGTGTTACCGAATCCGTGCCGAAGTTGGCTGGGTCGGCCGAAATCGTGCCACGTGTTACGAATTCGACCGCCGGTCGGGGTCGCGGGCACCCCGTCGTACCAAGCCGCCACCGGGCGCGGGGGTCACGATTTCGCAGCACGTGTTACCGAATCCGCGCCGAAGTTGGCTGGATCGGCCGAAATCGTGCCACGTGTTACGAAGTCGACCGCCAGGTGTGGGGTCGCGGCCCGTCGTACGAACTCGACGCCCGGGCGCGGGGCCGACGGTTTCGCAGCGCGTGTTACCAAATCCACGCCGAGGCCGGCCGGATTGGCCGAAATGGTGCCGCGTGTTACGAATTCGACCCGGCCAGCACCCGCGCCCAGGCGCGAGGGATCGGCCGCGCGACGGCGGGTGAGGGCGATCAGGGGCGCTCGTGGCCCGCCGCCGGCTCGTCGATCTCGGCAAGGATCGACCGCAGCTCGTTGCGCAGTTCGGTGCGCAGGTAGTCGCGGGTGGCGAGGTCGCCGACCGACATCCGCAATGAGGCGATCTCGCGGGCCAGGAAATCCATGTCGGCCCGGGACTGCGCCGCCTGTTGCCGGTCCTGGTTGAGCGTGACCCGGTCTCTGGCCTCCTGGCGGTTCTGGGCGAGCAGGATCAGCGGCGCGGCATAGCTGGCCTGGGTGGAGAAGAACAGGTTGAGCAGGATGAAGGGGTACGGATCCCAGCGCAACCCGAAGAGGCCGATCAGGTTCACTGTCACCCAGATGATCACGAACAGGGTCATGTAGAGGATGAACCGTGCCGTGCCCATGAAGCGTGCGAACCCCTCGGCGAACTCGCCGAAGGTGTCGTGGGAGACCCTGATGTGCGGCACGATCGACCGTCGGACCCCACCGGGGGTGTTCAGTCGCTCGGGCTCCCGTTGGCGTGCCCGTGCCATCAGTCCACCTCCTCGGCATCGCTCATCGCGTCGAGCTGATCACCTCGCCAGTCTGCTGGAAGGACATGATCGAGTACGTCGTCGACGGTGACCGCTCCGATCAACCGGTTCTCCTTGTCCACCACCGGGGCGTTGACAAGGTTATAGGTCGCGAAGTAGCGGCTGACGTCGTGCAGATCGGCCCGGTCGGTCAGTGGCTCCAGCTCCGAATCCACCACCGCGGACACGAGTGTGGACGGCGGTTCTCTCAGCAGGCGTTGGAAGTGCACGCCACCCAGGAACCGTCCGGTCGGGGTCTCCAGCGGCGGCCGGCAGACGAAGATCATCGCGGCAAGGGCGGGGGACAGCTCCTCCTGCCGGACCAGGGCCAAGGCATCGGCGACGGTGGCGTCCGGCGGCACGATCACCGGTTCCGGAGTCATCATCCCGCCGGCGGTGAACTCCTCGTAGGTCAACAACCTGCGCAGGTCGTCGGCGTCCTCCGGTTCCATCTCGCCGAGCAGTCGCTCGGCCATCTCGTCGGGCAGTTCGTTGATCAGGTCAGCCGCGTCGTCGGCATCCATCTCCTCCAGCACTGACGCCGCCCGCTCCACGTCGAGCGCCTGGATCAGCTGCACCTGCTCGTCCTCGGGCAGTTCCTCCAAGGCATCGGCGAGTTTCTGATCATCGAGCGCTGAAGCCACTTCGGAGCGGCGTGCCGGGGTCAGATCGTGCAACTCCCGGGCGACATCGGCCGGCTTCATGTCCTCCATCTCGGCAAGCAGCTGTTCGATCGCCTGGCCATAGGAGCCGAGCATGGCGGCGATGTCGGACCACTCGACGATCATCACCTGACCCCTGCGGGTGAACGGGCGGCCGAAGCGTCCGGTCCGCGTCGCCTCCCGCAGGGCGACCTCGGAGATCTCCCAGTCGGAGGTGCGGATCTGCCGCATGGCGACGTCGAAGATCACCCACGGTCCGTTGGTCGAGGGTTGGCTGACCTGCTGATCGAACAGATCCTCCACGACCAGCGTCTCCGACTCCCGGCGGGCGAACCGGCGGGTGTTGACCACTCCCGTGGTGACGATCTGCACAGCGTCGACGTTGCGCACCCGGGCTATCGGGATGAAGATCCGGTGCCGGGCGAACAGCTCGACCACCAGCCCTTTGACGCGCGGCGGTCTGCTCAACGTACGTTCGGAAATCACGACGTCGCGCAGCTTGCCGATCGTGTCCCCTGCGTCGTCGAGGATCGGCAATCCACGAATCCTCGAAATGAACACCGAAGAAGTGGACCCGTTCACGCGGTGAGACTAGCGCGTCCGATGACCGGAACGGTCATCTGATTCGGTGAACATCGCGCCCTGAACACCGCTCCACTGCGGCAACTGACCGGGAAGGCCGGGCCGAGGAGACCGTGCCGCCTCGTCCAGCGCGGTGCCGAACCCGGAGCTGTTCCGGTTGGCCGGAGGTCACGGTCTCAACGCTACGCTGTGGCGGCATGGGCACCGATGGCGAGACATCAGCATCCACCCCGGCGTTCAAGGATGTCGTGATCGACGCCACCGACGGGCAGCGGATGGCCGACTTCTGGGCCGCGGCGATCGGCCTGGAAGCCCGGCCGAACGGGACCGGCGGTGACGC
This sequence comes from Microlunatus sp. Gsoil 973, assembly GCF_009707365.1. Taxonomy (GTDB): domain Bacteria; phylum Actinomycetota; class Actinomycetes; order Propionibacteriales; family Propionibacteriaceae; genus Microlunatus. Next base: position 2,578,963 of record NZ_CP046122.1, on the reverse strand, counting down.
CGCGCTCAACGGATCCCGGCCGGTACACACCGTGTGGGTCAACCAGGTGCCGGAGCCGCGAACCGTCAAACAGCGCGTGCACCTGGACCTGCTGACCTCCGACATCGAGGAGTTGATCAAGCTCGGCGCGAGCGTCTCGACCAGGTACGAGCGCTGGACCGTGATGCTCGACCCGGAGGGTGGCGAGTTCTGCGCCTTCGCCCGCGAGCCGGCGAGGCTGCCGGACTATCGGATGTACGAACTGGTCGTCGACTCCGCCGATCCGGAGTCGATCTGCCGTTGGTGGGGCGAGCGATTCGATCTTGAACCTCGGCACGACGCGGACGATCCGTGGTGGTGGCTGGAGGGCGGATCGCTGCCCTGGCCCTGGGTCTTCAACCCGGTGCCGGAGCCCAAGACGGTGAAGAACCGGCTGCACTGGGACGTCTGGGGGAGGACGGAGGACTACCTCGCGGCGGGCGCGGCCCTGCTGCGCGGCCGCGACGACGAAATCAGCTGGGACGTGCTCTCCGACCCCGAAGGTAACGAATTCTGCGTGTTCGCACGGTAGCGTGGAATCTAGATTGGAGGGCAGCGTCAGATGTCACTATCCAACCCCGGGTTCGGCCGCCCGAACATGAGTTCGCTCTTCGAGCTGGAGTTCCCGCAATCGGTCGGGTTGTACAACAGTTACCAGGATGCGCAGAAGGCCGTGGACTACCTCGCCGACAACAAGTTCGAGGTGCAGAATTTGGCGATCGTCGGCACCGAGTTGAAGCAGGTCGAGCGGGTACTCGGCCGGCGCAGCTGGGGAACGGTGATCGGCCAGGGCGTGCAGTCCGGCCTGACCACCGGTGTGGTCGTCGGCTTCGTGATGTTGCTCTTCGCACCGGTGCGCAACTTCGTGGCGTTGATCCTGGTCGCGCTCGGCATCGGCATCGTGCTCGGTGTCGGGTTCCAGGCACTGGGATATGCGATGACCCGCGGGCGGCGCGACTTCACCTCGATCACCCAGGTGGTGGCCACCAAGTACGAGGTGCTCTGCGAGCATAAGGTGGCGGCCAAGGCTCGGGAGATGCTGCAACAGATGCCCGGCGCCCGGGCCGCGTACTTCCAGTAGTTCCTGCAACCCTGATCAGCCGCTGTAACCAACTGTTACAACCAGCGGTTGCGTTTGAAGCCGACGTAGATCGCCAGCATCACGGCACCGATCAGGGCCATGAAGATCCAGAAGTGCCACGGGCCGTGGCTCCACGGCAACGGGACGAAGTTCATTCCGTAGATCCCGGCCAGCGCGGTCGGCGCGGCGATCATCGCCGCCCAGGCCGCCAGTCGGCGCATGTCCTGGTTGTCGCTCACCGACAGCCTGGCCAGGGCGGCCTGCATGATCGAGGTCAGCACCTCGTCGTAGGAGGAGACGGCTTCGGCCGCGGCAATGTGATGATCATGGAGTTCCCGGAAGTAGGCCTGCGCCTCGGCCGGGATCATCGCGTACTCCCGGGTGGCAAGCCGCTGCAGCGGTTGGGCGAGCGGCACGACCGACCGTTTGAACTCGATCAGCTCGCGCTTGAGTTGGTAGACGTTGCTGATCTTGCGCTCGCCGTCCTCGGCGAAGACCATCGCCTCCACCTCGTCGACATCGGCCTCGAACTCGCCGACCACTTCGAGATAGTCGTCGATGATCATGTCCGCGATCGAGTAGAGCACGGTCCAGGTGCCCTGGGCGAGTCGTTGCGGATCTGCTTCCAGCCTCCGGCGGATGTTGCCCAGGGGGGCGTGTTCACCCTTGCGCACCGTGATCACGAAATGCTCGCTGAGGAAGATCATCACCTGTCCGGTCGAGACGATCTCCGCGGCGTCGCTGATCTGTTCATGTTCCACATAGGCGACGGTGGAGATGACGACGAACAGGTCGGCACCGAAGATCTCCATCTTCGACCGGGTGTGGCCCTCGACCGCATCCTCGATCGCCAGCGGGTGCAGGTCGAACTGCTGGGGGAGCGCATGCAGGTCGGCGTCGGTAGGATCCTTCAAGCCGAGCCAGACGAAGCCCTGCTTCTCGGCGACCGCCCGGCCGGCGGCTGCCGCAACATCGGTGGCCTGCTGTCGGATGCCGTCGACGTACCATCCCCAGTCGACGACCGAACTGGGCGTTGGCCCGGAAGGTCCCGCCGTGCTCTGCGGTGGATTCCTGCGCCCCAGCACACTCAACGACAGGTAGCGGTCGCGGCTGGACTGACGAGGCTTGGGGCTCATCAGCGGATCAGTTCTTCAGCAGTTTCGCCATCCACGCCTCGACCTCGTCGGCACTTCGCGGCAGTGCGGCGGACAGGTTCTCGTTGCCTTCCTCGGTGATCAGGATGTCGTCCTCGATCCGTACGCCGATGCCGCGCAATTCCTCCGGCACCAGTAGATCGTCGCTCTTGAAGTAGATGCCCGGCTCAACGGTGATCACCATTCCCGGCGCCAGCGTGCCCTCCCGGTAGTTCTCCCGTCGGGCCTGGGCGCAGTCGTGGACGTCGATGCCCAGGTGGTGGGACGTACCGTGCACCATCCAGCGCCGGTGTTGGCCGCCCTCGTCGGACAGCGACTCCTCGGCGCTGACCGGCAGGATGCCCCACTCGGCCAGGTGCCGGGCGATCACGGCGATCGCCGCCTGGTGCACTTCGGAGAACTTGTTACCTGCCTTGGCGGCGTCGATACCGGCCTGCTGGGCCTCGAGCACTGCCTGGTACACCTTGCGCTGGGCGTCGGTGAAGGTGCCGTTGACCGGCAGGGTGCGGGTGACGTCGGCGGTGTACAGGGTGTCGATCTCGACTCCTGCGTCGATCAGGATCAGGTCACCCTCCCGCAGGTCGCCGTCGTTACGGATCCAGTGCAGGGTGTTGGCGTGATCACCGGACGCGGCGATGCTGTCGTAGCCGACCGCGTTGCCGACGTGGCGGGCGTGCAGGCCGAAGATGCCTTCCACCCAGCGTTCGCCCCGTCCCCGGCGAACCGCTTCGGGGAACTGCTTGACCACCTCGGCGAACGCCTCAGCAGTACGCGCACAGGCCTCCCGCAACTGGTCGGCCTCGAACTCGTCCTTGATCAACCGAAGCTCGCTGAGGAGCACCTCGAGCTCCTGGTCGGCCTCGGCCGCCTGCTCGGCATCGACGGCGTTCTGCGAGCGAATTCTGTCCACCAGTTCGGCGATCGCCCGGTCGGCCGAGCGCAACAGCCGGATCGCCGTCTGGTCGGCGTTCTTGGAAAGAGCATCCTCGAGTTCCTCGATGGGCACGCAGCGCAGCGCCGACAGGGCCGCCATCTCCTCCAGCGTCTCCCGCTTGCCGACCCACATCTCCCCGTACCGGGCGTTGGCGTAGAACTCCTCGGATTCTCGCGGCGCCCGAGGTTTGAAGTACAGCGTCGCCTCGTGTCCGCTGTCGGTCGGCTCGAGCACCAACACGGCGTCCGGTTCCTTGTCGGTGCCAAGACCGGTCAGATGGGCGAACGCCGAATGCGGCCGGAAGCGGTAGTCGGTGTCGTTGGACCGGACGACCAGACCGCCGGCCGGGACCACGATGCGCTCGCCGGGGTAGGCGGCGCCGACCTTGTCCCGACGCGACGGTGCGTACGCCGTCGCCGGCAGCGGGTCGGGCAGTTCACCCGACCCGGAGGCCCAATCGGTTCCGATGAAGGCGCGGAAGGCCTCGGAGAACGGAGTCTGGCGATTGGGGAGGTCCGGCTGCTTCTCGCTCATGAGGGAATTGTTGCACCGCGGGCCGCACGATCTTCGGTTCCCTCTCGTGGGGTGGGTCCACTCGTCCTGGCACCGGCGCCCGCCGTAAGGTTCACTCGTGGCCCTGACCCGTGTAGCCGACCGACTGTCCGCCGTCGATGACCAGAACCTGACCCGGCTCGGCTTCCACGCCGACGACCGGCGCGACGTTGCGCTGGCGATCCGGCGCGCGCTCGGCGAGCCGGCGGTGCTCGCCCGCGTCCAGCTGGTCGCCGACCAGTTGGGCCGGCAGATCGGGAAGTTCGAAGGAAACACCGATCCGTTCGCGATCCCGAACGACTTCGACGAGCTGGATCCCGAAGTGCTGGACAAGGAGTGGGGCGTCGGGATCCTGCCGCTGCTCGCGTTGCTGGCGACTGCCGACGACGTCGCCGCGTTCCACGCCGCTCGGGGCATCGATCCTGCCATATCGACGGCGAGCCTGTCCGATCTCGGTCAGCAGGCATGGGTGCATCGCCGTACGTTCGACGGTTTCGGCCTGCATACCTACGGCTGGATGCGGATCGCCTGGTCGGGTGCTCTCTACTGGCTCGGTCGCCTGCAGTTCAACCTGACTCGCTATCAGGACGAGTGGGTGGTATCCACCCACATCCCCGAGTCGGGTCCACTCACTCCGCAGGCCTGCGCCGATTCCTTCCGGCGGGCCCGGGCGTTCTTCGCCGAGCACTTCCCGGAGCATCCGACGACGCGATTCCACTGTGATTCCTGGCTGCTCGACCCGCAGTTGGTCGACGTCCTGGAGCCCGGTTCGAACATGGTGAAGTTCCAGCAGTTGTGGCAGCTCGACGGACGCCAGCGAGACGGCGACGGCGACGCCCTCTTCTTCGTCTTCCGACGTCGCGGCGAAGTGGACGTCGACACTCTTCCGCAGGACACCTCGCTGCAGCGGGCGATCGTGGCGAAGATCCGGTCGGGCGGACATTGGCACGTCTGCGCGGGGACCTTCGACCAGGACCGTTTCGCCGGGTGAGCGAGATGACCGAGCTGTATCTGGTCCGCCACGGTGAGACCGAGTGGAGCCGCAGCGGGCAACACACCTCGGTCACTGATCTGCCGCTCACCGACGCCGGTCGGCAACAGGCAGAGTCGTTGCAGGGGGAGTTGCATCCGGGAGATTTCGGGCTGGTGCTGTCCAGCCCGCGGCTCCGCGCCGTCGATTCGGCCCGGTTGGCCGGCTTCACCGGTGATCATGAACCGGAGCCGAGCCAGGACCTGGTGGAATGGGCGTACGGCGACTACGAGGGTCTGACCAGCGATGAGATCCGCGAGCGGGATCCGAACTGGGACCTTTGGCGTGACGGCTGCCCGGACGGCGAGTCGCCGGCTCAGGTCGTCGAGCGACTGGAGCGGGTCATCAGCCGGGTCCGCGATTCGGGTGTCGGGCGGGTGATCGCCTTCGGTCACGGACACGCCCTGAGAGCGCTCACCCTGCGTTGGCTCGACCTTGACCTGACCCTCGGGGAGCGCTTCCCGCTGCAGACCGCGACCGTCTCCGTTCTTGGCTGGGCGAAGGGCGAGCCGGCACTGCTCCGCTGGAACGCATCGGTCCAACAGGCCGGGTGAGCCGGCAGGACTGGCCGGTCAGGCCGACGGGTGGCTTCGCGGCAGGTCGACGGTCGGCAGCGCCAGTTGCTCCTCCAACAACCGACGCTGGTAGCGGCGGGCCGGGATCAACAGTCCCGCGGCCAGCGCCGTGGCGCAGAAGAGGATTCCGGCCAGCGGCAGCGCCGTACCGTTGTTCAGCGCCCCGACCAGCGGCGTGGTCACCCCGCCCATCAGGAACTGCGCCGAGCCGAGCAGCGCGGACGCCGTGCCGGCGGCCTCACCATGCCGGGACAGGGCGATCGCCGCGGCGTTGGGCGACGCCACCCCGCACGCCGCCAGCAGCAGCCAGATCGAGATCATGAATCCTGGCAGTCCAAGGCCGAGCACCGCCGTGCCCACCATGCCGAGCGCGGACAGCACGCCGACGGTCACGGCACCGGTCAGCACCCGTTCCGGTCCGAACCGGTTGGTCAACAGCGGATTGAGCTGGGCGAAGATGATCAAGCCGGCAGCGTTCACCGCGAAGACGATCCCGAACGCGCTTGGGCTCAGGCCGTAGATCCGCTGCAGCACGAACGGGGATCCGCCGACGTAGGCGATCAGCGCGGCGAACATCAGCGCCGCGACGCCGACCATGATCAGGTAACTGCGGTCCCGGAACAGCACGGCGTACGCCGACAGCCAGCGGACCGGTTCGGCGGGAGTTCGGCGGACCGGTGGCAGGGTCTCGGGCAGGGCGATGATCGCCACGGTCATGCTCAGCAGGGCGAAACCGGCCAGGACGACGAATATGCCCTGCCAGTCGGTGAGGGCGAGCAGCGCACTGCCGATGCTCGGCGCCAGGATCGGCGAGACACCGGTGACCAGCACCAGCCTGGAGAGCAGCTGGGCGGCCTTCACCCCGGCGAACAGGTCACGGACGATGGCCATCACGACCACGGCGACTGCAGCACCTGCCAGGCCCTGGACAGTGCGGGCGATGATCAACATTTCGATGCTCGGCGCGAGCGCGCAGAGCAGCGACATCAGGGAGTGTCCGGCCAGCCCGATGATCAACGGCCGGCGCCGGCCGACCGAGTCCGACAGCGGCCCGATGAGAAGCTGTCCCAGACCGAGCCCGGCCATCAGCCCGGTCATGGTCAGCTGCGCTGCGGCGTCGCTGGCGTGTAGCTCGTCCGACAAGGCGGGAAGTGCCGGCAGGTAGGTGTCGACGGTCAGCGGGCCGATGGCGGTGAGGACGCCAAGCAGCAGGACGAGATAGACGTACCGTTTGCCGACGTAGCGGTCGCCGGAGACGTGGACGGATGTGGGCGCAGCAGCGCTGGACATGGCGGTCCTCGAGCAGGAAATGACGTACAGGGAGGCCGGTCACGACGGCGTGACCTGAAGGGAAGCGAAGTACCGGCCTGGTCGAAGACCGCCCCGGGACCAACCCGCAGTTCCGCGAATTCATTCCCCGATGCGTCGGAAGTTCCGGCATTGATCATGATGCCCTATGACCCGACGTCGGTCGAGCCGGCGTCTCGCAGTGCGGAGCACTGATCCGCGAGTACGCTCTGCAGAACAAATCCACACCAGAAGGGGGAGGGCGGACTCATCAAAGCCGACCACGCGACCCAGCTCCGGCTGCTCGACCTGCAGGCGGTCGACACCGCGATCGCCCAGTTGCGGCACCGCCGGGCGAACCTTCCCGAACACGCCCAGCTGGCCAAGCTCGAGGACGAACGGGCCGCAGCAGCTGCGGACCTGGTGGCCGCAGAGACCCGGGTATCCGATCTTGAGTTGGCCCAGCGCCAGGCGGAGACGGATCTGGAACCGGTTCGGCAGCGCCGGGTTCGCAACCAGCGGCGGATCGACGACGGCTCGGTGGGAGACGCCAAGGCGTTGGCCGGGCTGGTGGAGGAGATCCAGCACCTGGAACGCCGGATCAGTGATCTTGAGGACGCCGAGCTGGAGGTGATGGAGCAACTGGAGAACGCATCGGCCGAACGCGATGATCTTGCGGCGCGGGATGCCGAATTCCAGGGCCGGATCACCGAGGTCGTCGCGCGCCGCGACGAGCAGGTCGCCGCCATCGAGAGGCAGTGGCGGGCGAAGGCGGAGGAGCGGGCTGGGATCGCCGCCGATCTGCCTGCGCCGCTGATCGCGACCTACGACAAGTTGCGCAGCAGCCACGGCGGCGTCGGTGCCGCGGAGTTGCGCAACCGGCGCTGCACGGGCTGCCAACTCGAGGTCAATGCCGCCGACCTGCGGACCTTCGCCGCGGCGCCCGAGGACGAGGTGTTGCGCTGCGAGGAATGCGGCCGGATCCTGGTCCGGACGATCAACTCCGGCCTGTGACGGCCGCACGACTTCGGTGAGGCCGGCCCGCGCGACATTGGCCGCTACGCCACCGACGGCCTAGGATGGAACGTTGGGTGAGTCGGCCAGGCGATCGCGGTACCGGGATGACCGGTATCGAGGAAAGTCCGGACTCCACAGAGCAGGGTGGTGGGTAACGCCCACCCGGGGTGACCCGCGGGACAGTGCCACAGAAAGCAAACCGCCCACGCGCAGCGTGGGTAAGGGTGAAACGGTGGTGTAAGAGACCACCAGCGTTCCAGGTGACTGGAGCGGCTCGGTAAACCCCACCCGGAGCAAGATCAAGAAGGAGGCGCTCGCGCTTCCGCGGGAACCGATCGAGGGTTGCTCGCCCGAGGTTCCCGGGTAGATCGCACCAGGCCGCCGGCAACGGTGGTCGCAGATGGATGATCGCCGCCCGGCGTTCACGCCGGGCACAGAATCCGGCTTATCGGCCGGCTCACCCCTCGCACGCGGGCCTCCGGCGTCGAGCGCCCGGCCGGTAACGCAGAGACGGCCCTGACCGGAGTGGTCAGGGCCGCGCTGCAGTACCGGGTCGATCAGCACAGGCTGATCAGATTCAGCCTGGGATGATCAGTCGGTGAAGATCAGAGGGGACGGATGTTCGAGGCCTGCGGGCCCTTCTGACCCTGGGTGATCTCGAACTCGACCTGCTGGTTCTCGTCCAGCGACCGGAAGCCGCTGCCGGCGATCTCGGAGAAGTGGGCGAAGACGTCCTTGCTACCGTCGTCGGGAGTGATGAAGCCGTACCCCTTCTCGGAGTTGAACCACTTCACAGTGCCTTGAGCCATGCTCGTATTCCTTAACTATCTGGTGCCCGTGTCGGGTCACCGGTCGGTAGCGCCTGTGTGGCGCCGTACATGATCACCGGCGGGGTTGCCGACGACCAAGATCATTCTCTCCCCAGCCTTGCGGCCACGGGGCAGGCGAACGGGTCCCGGGCGGACAGCCCGACATCGTTCAGATAGGTGACGACGGTCCGGTAGGAGCGGAGCAACGACATCTCGGTGTACGGGACGCCCTCCTGCTCACAGTGTGCCCGGACCAGCCGGCGGGTCGCGGCGAGGTGTGGCCGGGCCATTGACGGGAAGAGATGGTGCTCGACCTGGTAATTCAGCCCGCCCATCAGGATCGTCGGCCAGACCCGGCCGCGGATGTTCCGGGAGGTACGGACCTGTCGGCTGAGGAAGTCCAGCTTCACGTCGCTCGGCACGATCGGCATGCCCTTGTGGTTGACGGCGAACGACGAGCCCATGTAGAGGCCGAAGATCGCGAATTGCACGCCGAGGAACGCGAAGGCCATGCCGAACGGCAGGACCCAGAAAACCGCGGCGAGATAGAGCGCGAAGCGTCCGAAGATCAGCGCCAGCTCGAAGACCCGTTCCTTGGTCGGCCGTACGGTGACCAGCGACCGGATCGAGGCCAGGTGCAGGTTCAGACCCTCCAGCAACAGCAGCGGGAAGAAGAAGTAGCCCTGCTTGGTGGCGATCGCCGAGCGCCAGCCGGTCCGGGTCGCCGCCTCCTCGGAGTAGAAGCTGATCGCCGGCTCCTCGATGTCAGGATCCTTACCGATGCGGTTCGGGTTCGCGTGATGTCGGGAGTGCTTGTTCATCCACCACGAGTAGCTCATCCCGACCACACCGTTGCCGAGCAGCCGGCCGACCCGGTCGTTGGCCGGCCCCGAGGTGAAGATGGCCCGGTGGGCGGCCTCGTGGGACAGGAAGGCGAACTGGGTGAAGATGATCCCCAGAGCGCCGGCGATGAGCAACTGCAGCCAGGAATGTCCCAGCAGCACGAAGCCGGCGATGGCGCCGCCAAGAGCCAGCACGAGGCCGGCGAAGAGCAGGCTGTAGAAGGTCGGTGTCCGGCGCAGCAGATTGCGCTCACGAACCTGCCGGGACAGCTGGGTGTAGGAATTGGTTTCCGGCTGGCGGGCGAGTCGTCGGGTCGCACGCGCAGCAGCGGACAGATCAAGAATTGTCATTCTCAGCACCTCTGCCGATCACCGAGCGGTGATCGATGTTTCCAGGTGCTGATCGACAGAACCTTGTAGTTACCTAGGAAGCGTAGTCGTTGCGGCTGCCCTGAACAAACGCGCGCCGACCGCGGGTCTGTCAGGGAACTGTGAGGATTTCTGCTCCGCTGTCGGTGACCACAATGGTGTGTTCGAACTGGGCGCATCGGGAGCCGTCGGCGGTCACCACGGTCCACCCGTCGTCCCACTGTTGCCAGCCGTACCCGCCGGTGGTGATCATCGGCTCGACGGTGAAGGTCATGCCCCGCTCGATCACCGTGTCGAAGGACGGTTCGTCGTAGTGCGGGATGACCAGGCCGGAGTGGAAGGCGGTGTGCACGCCGTGTCCGGTGTAGTCCCGGACCGAGCTGTAGCCGAAGCGTGCGGCGTACTTCTCGATCACCCTGCCGATGACATTGACCTGGCGACCCGGTTTGACCGCTCTGATGCCTCGCATCATCGCCTCGTGGGTGACCTCGGTCAGTCGGACGGCCTCCTGGTCGACCTCGCCGCAGAAGTAGGTCGCGCAGTTGTCGCCGTGCACGCCGTCGACGTAGGCCGTCAGATCGATCTTGACGATGTCGCCGTCCTCCAGCGGCCTGGTGTCGGGGATCCCGTGGCAGATCACCTCGTTGACGGAGGTGCACAGCGACTTGGGGAAGCCGCGATAGCCGAGCGTCGACGGATAGGCGTGATGATCCAGGAGGAACTCATGCCCGACCCGGTCGATCTCGTCGGTGGTCACGCCCGGCGCGATCGCCTCGGCGGCAGCCCGCATCGCCTGCGCCGCGATCCGGCCGGCGATCCGCATCTTCTCGATCGTCTCGACCGACTGGACGTGCGGCCCGCCGTAAGGGGCGGGGCCCGATCCTCCGACGTAGTCCGGCCGCGGGATGTCCTTCGGAACGGTCCGCCACGGTGTGATCGGGTACGGCGTGATCGGGGTCATGACGGGCTTCACGGGCCCGATCCTATGCGGATCGGATGCGCGCTAGGGTCCCAGTGACCCACCAGCTTCAGTGAGCCGAGGAGCATGACGATGGCGGACGAACAAGGCATGTGGTACTACTGCCTGGACCACAAGACGGTCGAACCCAAGGACGGTTGCCGATCGATCAACCGGTTCGGTCCGTACGCCACCCGTGAGGAAGCTCAACACGCCCTGGAGAAGGTCGCCGAACGCAACGAGCAGTGGGACGAAGAGGATCGTGAGTGGGACGAGCCGCGCTCGTGAAGGCTGCTGGGAAGTTCGTGCCGGGTAGTCACAGCAGCAACTTCCCAGTTGTCGATCAGCATCACCCGCGAGTTCTTTGAATGATTCCAGAAACAATGATTCAATCGGGGTATGGGCACGATCACCGGAGCGGTGGAAGAGACCATTGCCTCACCGGACTGGCGGCAACGACTCCGATCGGCCGGCCTGCGGGTGACTCAGCCACGGCTGGCGGTACTGGAAGTTGTCCGCCAGAACTCCCACCTCGCCGCTGACCAGGTGTCGGACCGGGTGCGGGAACGGATTGGGACCGTGTCCACCCAGGCGGTCTACGACGCGTTGAACACCCTCACCGAGCATCAGATCCTGCGCAAGGTTGAGCCGGCCGGCTCGGCCATGCTGTTCGAGATCAACGCGGGCGACAACCACCACCACATCGTCTGCCGACGGTGCGGCGCGATCGCCGACGTGGAATGCAGCGTCGGATCGATACCGTGCGCCGTACCCCAGCAGACCCACGGATTCCTGATCGACGAGGCAGAGGTCACCTATTGGGGGCTGTGCGCCGACTGTGCTGCTGGACGAGGACGGCGTAGCGTGGAGGGCGAGGCCGCGCGGGACGTCGCGCACGCCTGACGGCGGCCGCCGAGCCGCGGATGCCCGCCCCACCCCCGAGGGGCGGGCATTCGCTTGTCCGCATGTCGATGTCGGCGTGTCGATGTCCGCGTGTCGATGTCCGATTCCTTCAAGATCGTTGCCGCGCCGCGGAATACCGTCGGGGCATGACTGTCACGCTCAAGGCTGTCGGGATCGTTTCCGAATCGATCCCCGCCTCCGTTGCCTTCTACCGACTGCTCGGCATCACCGCCGACGACCCCGGCGACCAGCCGCACGCCGAGGCCGAGGTCGGCGGTCTCCGGGTCATGTGGGACTCGGTCGCTGCCATGGCTGAGATCGATCCCACCTGGACCCGGCCCAGCGGCGGGCAGCCGATGACTCTTGCCTTCCAATGCGCGTCACCGGAGGAGGTCGACCAGACCTACGCGCGAGTCGTCGCGGCAGGACACGGCAGCCACCGGGAACCCTGGGACGCGTTCTGGGGCCAGCGTTACGCCGTCGTCGTCGACCCGGACGGCAATCACGTCGACCTGTACGCGGCCACCTAGCCCGCCAAGATCACCCGCTCACCGAAGCTGCGCCCGGTCAGCGCCCGGCAGTCCCGGATCAGATGAGCCTGGTCGGAGTAGCCGGCGCGGGCGGCGATCATCGCCGCTGGCCGGCCGGATTCGGCCAGCGCGAACGCCCGTTGGAGCCGCAGGATCCGGCGCAGCATCGCCGGTCCGTAACCGAAGTACTGCAGGCCGTGCCGGTGCAGTTGCCGTTCGCCGAGGCCGATCCGACGGCCGATCTCGGCCACCGGCAACCCGGAACTGATCATCGCCAACAGTTCGGGCGTGCGGCGGTCCTGATCATGCTCGGCGATCAGGTCGGCCGCGTACTCCTCGAGTACCCGGCCGGGATGGTCGGACCGGGCGAACCGGTCGCGGACCCGATCGGCGACCCGAGGGCCGACCAGGTCCGCCAACCGAACCCGACGATCACGAAGCTCGACCGCCGGTACGCCGAGCAGCGCGGGCAGCGTGCCGGAGCGGAACCGGATGCCGACATAGGCCCGCCCGTCGCCGTGCACCGGATGGGCGATGGTGTCCGGGCCGGCGACCATGATCGTGTCGTCCATCCACAGCAGGTCCATGCAGCCGTCGGGCAACACCTCTCCCGGGCCGGAACTGTCCTGCCGCCAGACCACGGCACCCGGCACCATCGACGCGCGTTCGCGGTAGGCCATCAGCCGCCGACCTCCAGATCGGCCAGCATCCTCCCATCAAGGGCAGTCCGGTCGGTGTCGCCCAGCGGCACCATCCCGCACCACATCGAGTACGCATCGGACCGGCCGTCGTCGACCGCGAGGAAGGTGAGCTGGTCACCGGCGACCTGCAGCCCCGGAGTGTCGTCGTAGACGTTCCAGGTGAGGATCCAGGCGTCGTGCCCGTCGATCGTGATCGGCTCGTCACGGATCGGCTTGTGCCCGACGAGGTTCAGGTACCAGGCCGAATGGATGGCACACTCCATGGACGAGTGGGCCGCCTTGCGGACGGTGGAGAATTCAGCAGTACGTTGCAGCTCGCCGACCGCGAAGATCGACTGCCAGCCGGGCTCGGTGGTCTGGCTGATCCCCTGGGTGTCCGACATCCAGCTCAGCATGTATTCCGGTACCGGCGTCGAGTAGCCGGCGGCCCGGGGCATCGACAGTCGCCCGCCGTGTACCCGGCCGTCCACCGGGTGGGGTGCGCGCTCGTCGGGGTCCCCGCCCGGGCAGGTCTGCCGGCGCTGGGGGATGGTCGTGGCCTGGGCGGGGCCCGGACCGGGCGGGCCGGCCAGCGGGCTGCGGTCGTCCCAGGCGCTCACGCTGGCACCCGGACCGGGAGGCGCGTCCAGGGCCTGCGGGTCGCCGGCCCTGCGGATGATCATGACCGTACTGACCACGACGACGACCAATGCCAATGCGGCCAGGCCGAAGGCGGCACCGCCGTAATGCCGGTTCTCGTCGCCGGATTGTTGCCGGAGCCTACCGGGGGAGCCGGGCGGCGGATCGGCCGGGTCGATCGACGTCTCCTCCGACCAGGAGGCGCCGTCCCAGTACCGGTACCGGTTCGGCTGTCCGCCGGGATCCGGATACCAGCCGGTCATCGACCCCTCCCGTTCGCGCTCGGTGCGTCAAACCTCGGAACCCGACAGTAGTGCGGCAGGCCAAGTCAGGGGTCAATCCACCCGGATCCCTGCGATGGTGCTGTCGAGGACCGCGAGCCGGTCATGATCACCGATCGGTATGAATCCCGCGAAGAAGGACAGTTCGCCGGACCTCCCGGTGTTCAGCACGATCACTTCGACGACGTCACCCTCGGCCCGGACGTCGGGATTGTCGACACGGACCTCGGAGCGCAGTGCCCACCCCCTGTGGCCGTCGACGGTCACCGCCCTGGCGAACCGATCGGTCCTGCCGGTGAAGTAGCGGTAGTAGGCCGAGCTGGCGATGCACTGCATCAGGCCGTCGGCGGACTGCTTCGGGCTGCGGAATCCGTCGTCGGCGTGCACGGCGCCGACCGCGACCATCGCCAGCCAGTGCGGCTCAACCCATTCGTCGGCGCCGGCGACGTCGTAGGCCCACGTCATCTGTTGGGCGTAGTCGTCGTCGCGATCCCAGTCGCCACCGGGCTGGGTGATGGACAGGTCACCGCCGTGGATCCGCCCGTCGGTCGGGTGCTGCCGGGCGTCCCACGGATCCCCCTGGGCACAGGCCACCTGGCCACGGGGCAGGCCGGACGGACTGGGCGACTGAGTCGGCGGTGGAGTCGGACTCGGCGTCGGGTCGGCCGTGGGCAGCGGGCTCGAGTCGTTCCAGCCGGACACGCTCGGGGCCGGAGGATTCGGGTCGGTGAGCACGTCCGGCCGGCGTGAGCGGATGACCAGCAGGCTGATCAGGGCAATCACCAGCAGCACGGCGACTCCCGCGATGACCAACGGCAGGCGACTGGTGATCTTGCCCGACGTCCCTTGTGATGCCGGTCCCGGACGCACGCTCGGCGGCGGCGACTGGGGATCGGAGGTGGTCTCGGCCGACCAGCGGGATCCGTCCCAGTAGCGGTAGCGCCCGGCCGCACCACCCGGGTCGGGATACCAGCCGCGCTCTGCCACGCAGGAAACCCTAGATGACCGGGGCGTCAGATCCGGTCGTCGGCAGGCCGAGGCCTGCACACAGGATTCGACCCGGTCCGGAGCCGGAATCCGATGCAGCCCGGTAGTTGACTTGCCAGCTGCCGGTTTTCGACGCATGCTGGCCGAAACGCGTGCTTCCGGGAGAGTCCGATGCCTGACTCGACGTCACAACAGCAAGCCGCTGTAGCCTGGCGGATCTTCTTCGAGCGCACCCGGGTGCTGCTGTGGCCGCGTCAGGTGCCCACCCATCCGCCGACCCCGCGCCTGACACCGGAGGATGACCGGCTGCGGCGACTCGACCGCACCCGCGATCTTCTGGAGCAGACCCGATCGTCGTTGGTTCAGCACGGTTGGATCACCGGAGCCTGGTTCGGAGTCACCAGCCCGGGCGCCGTCGGCCCCCGGCGGGCCACACCGGCGGAGGCATTCAGGCTGCTGCACGCCCCATCGAAGGTCGCGGCCGGCTGTCTGGTCGGGACGATCCTGCAGCTGGTCGAGAACCAGGACACCGCACCGTCGATCGCCGACGCCTGGTCCTGCGTCGATGAGCTCTACGAGGCGATGCACGAACAGCTGGGCCACGGCTCGGCCTCGGTCGGCCGGATCTATTCCCATGACCAGCGCCGGGCGCACCTGCGGGCGCTGACGTCGTGGAACGACGAACCCGAGCGAAGGGTCGAGGATGTCCTGGAACTCCTCGACCGTGCGATATCCCGGACGATCGTCGGCGCCTGCGTGCCCGGCTGACCGGCGGCTGCCCGACACCGCGAGCTCGATCTTTCCTGGTTTGGCCGCGGCGGGAGGATCGTCTGCCTAGGATCCATCCCACCTTCAACGGGACAACGAGTCTCGACAAGGAGGAGTGGTGGTGCGCATCGTCGTCGCTCTGGGTGGCAACGCCCTGCTGAAACGCGGCCAGCCGATGACAGCCGACAACCAGCGGGGGAACGTCCGCGCCGCGGCGCCGGGACTGGCCGCGCTCGTCCGCGCACACCAGCTGGTGCTGTCCCACGGCAATGGACCCCAGGTCGGATTGCTGGCGTTGCAGGCCGCGGCCTACACCGACGTCGAACCGTTCCCGCTGGACATGCTCGGCGCCCAGACCGAGGGCATGATCGGCTATGTCCTGGAGCAGGAGTTGGGCAACGTGATGCCCCCGGAGGTACCGCTGGCGACAATCCTGACCATGGTCGAGGTGAGCCCGTCGGATCCCGCTTTCGGCAACCCGACCAAGTTCGTCGGCCCGGTCTATGACCGGGCGACCGCCGACGCCATGGCCGTGGCCAAGGGATGGGTGTTCGGGCCGGACGGCGACCGGTGGCGACGGGTGGTGCCGTCCCCCGAACCGCTGCGCATCTTCGAGATCCGTCCGATCCGATGGTTGCTGGACCAGGGTGTTGTGGTGATCTGCGCCGGCGGTGGCGGGGTGCCGACGATGTTCGCCTCCGGCGGTGGCAACACCCTCCAAGGAGTTGAGGCGGTGATCGACAAGGACCTGGCCAGTGAACTGCTCGCCCGGGAGATCGACGCCGACATGTTCGTCATGGCGACCGACGTCGACGCGGTCTACAGCGGCTGGGGCACCCCGCGGCAGCAGGCGCTGACCAAGGTGACGCCGACCGAGCTTCGCGGCGGCAGCTATCCCGCCGGTTCCATGGGCCCGAAGGTCGAGGCGGCGTGCAGGTTCGTCGAGGCCACCGGCGGGCGCGCCGCCATCGGCGCGCTCACCGAGATCACCGAGATCGTCGAGGGTACGGCGGGAACCCAGGTCTCGCCGGGCTGAGCGGACCGGTCAGTCCACCCGCAGTGTCCCTACGGTGGCGTCCAGCGTGCGGATCCGGGGCTTGTCGCCGATCGGAGCACACCCCCAGAAGAAGGACATCGACCCGGCCGCACCGGTGTCGATCACCCGCAACTCGAGGATGTCGCCGTCGGCCTCGACCTGGGGATCGTCGACCCGGATCTCTCCGCGGATCCGCCAGCCGGGGTGGTCGGTGAGGGTGATCGGCTCCGATTCCAGCTGCCGCTGACCGGTGATGTTCCGGTAGTAGGCCGACGTTGCGATGCACTGCAGGATCTGCTCCGCGGAGCGGCGCGGGCCGACGAAACCGTCGGCACGGGTGATCGCCCCGGCCGACAGTGACGCAACCCATTCCACTTCGACGCGCTGATCGATCAGCTCGACGTCGTGAGCGAAACTCAGTCCACTGCCGTTGGTCGGCCGCCGCTGCCACTGCCCAGGCGGCATCGCGAAGGACAGCCGCCCCCCGTGGACCCGGTTGTCGTGGGGATGTGACCGGCGGTCCAGCGGGTCACCGCGTGGGCACTCGACCGGTGAGGTGCTGGGTGAGCCTGCCGGCGTGGACGGCCCGGCGGTCGGCAGTGGACGCGAGTCGTCCCAACCGGAAACGCTCGGCGCCGGTGGGTTCGGATCCACCAGCGCTCCCGACCGTTGGGCGCGGAAGACCACCACGCCGACAGCCACGACGATCAACGCCATGACCAGGGCAGCGATCAGCAGGGGGGCGCGGCCGGCACCGCGCCGGCTGCGTTCCGGTCCCGGCTGGGCGCCGGTCGCCGGCCATACCTGAGGAGCCGGTGATGCCGGGGTCGGTGCTGGTCTCAGCCGACCACCGCGCACCGTCCCAGTAGCGGTAGCGACCCGGCTCACCGCTCGGATCGGGATACCAGCCGCCCTCTGCCACCCGGAAACCCTAGAGGACCGGGGCGTCAGGTCAGGTCGTCGGCGGGGCAGCGGCCAGGTGGTTCTCGACGCGCTCGACCTTGGCCTGCAGCTGGCCGGTGTAGCCGGGCCGGATGTCGGCCTTGAGCACAAGGCTGACCCTGGGTGAGATGGCGGTCATCGCGTCGACGGCCTGCTTGACAACGGCCATCACCTCGTCCCACTCGCCCTCGATGTTGGTGAACATGGCGTTGGTCTCGTTGGGCAGGCCGGACGCGCGGACGATCCGTACGACCTCGGCCACCGCCTCGGAGACCGAACCGGTCTCGTCCGCGGTCCCCGGGGAGATGCTGAAGGCGATGATCATGGCGTCAGCCTAGATAGACGGCTGCGCTGCCGTGCAGCGCCCGGGTGAACGAGGACAGGTATTCGTGCGAGTCGTCGTCCGGCAGGTTGTAGGTCAGGTAGACGCCGTATCCCGTGTGGCGGGTCCGCTCGGCCAGCGCGAAGGCCGTCGACGTCGCCGTCGAGTTGATCGCGATTGCGGCGGGTCCGAGTTCGGCCTTGGTCAGCCCCGGTACGTCGGGGACCATCCAGGATCCGTAGTAGGGGTTCCAGCTGTAGTCGATCAGGTCGCCGACATTGACGCCGTCGTAGCTCAGCGTGGTCGAGGCCGGGCCGATGTCGTACAGCGAAATGATCTTGTCCGGCATCATCCGGCGCAGCGCCGAGACCAGGTGGACGAAGGAGTACGGGTTGGGCTGCGGGGTGTTGTTGGTCCCGTAGTCGGCGTACTCATCGTCGAAGTCGATGCCGTCCAGGCCGTACTGATCGACCACGTCGGCGAGTTGCCGCGCGAACTCGGTCGCGGCCGCCTGGTCGGTGAGGTTGGCGAACCCGATGCCCTGGTGATTGCCGAGGATCGACAGCAGGACCTTGATGCCCTTGGCCTGCAGCGGCCGGATCTGGTTGGCGGCGTCGTCCAGCGTCGCCTGGACCTGCGGATTGCAGAACAACTGCGCCTGCCGACCACCGCTCCCGGCGTTGATGTTGGCGGCGAAGATGATGCCGATGTCGAAGACATTGGCGCCGGTGGTGGCCAACGCGTACTGTCCGACGCTGGCCAGGTGGTAGTTGTTCACCTCGACGTAGACCGGAGTGATCGGCGGCGTGCGGAGGTTCGGCGCAGCGTGTGCCGGCAGCGGCGACACCGCCCCAGCGGCCACCGCCGCGCCACCAGCGGCAATGCCGGAATTGATCAACAACGAACGGCGCGACATGCGGCCCATGGGTTCTCCTCTTCGAGTGCGTCCCCCGAGCACGTTGGTGAGGACAAACTAGACCTGATCCGATTCAGTGGCCACCAAGGCGATGGGTCAGCGCGTCCGCCGCAGTGATCACCGCCGCCACGAGTTCCTCGTGATCGGCAGCACCGAGGACCTCACGCGGATAGGTCACGGCGATGCCGGCGACCGGATGGCCGGTGTGTTCGCGCACCGCCGCGCCGACCGACGAGAGGCCGGGAGTGATCAGGTCGTCCTCGGTCGCGTATCCCCGGCGACGTACCGTCGACAACTCCGCCCGCAACGAGGTCAGCGAACGGGGTCCGCCACCGTGCCGCACCACGAAATCCTCCGGCGAGCTGAACAACGCACGTACCTGCCGATGAGGCAGGGCTGCCAGGACGGCCAGCCCGGAGGCGGTCAGCTGGGCCGGCAACCGGACGCCGACATCGGTCACCAGCGATGGCCGACCGGGCGCGCGTTCCTCGATCACATAGAGCACATCGGTGCCGTGCAGCACCACCAGGTGCCCGGTGTGGGTGGTGACGTCGACCAACTGCCGCAGCACCGGGCGCGCCAGGCGCTGCAGCGGTGCCTGCCGGGAATAGGCGGATCCGAGCTCGTAGGCGGCAACGCCGAGCCCCCAGCGCCGGTCGTCCTCGAGATGGCTGACGAAGCCGGCCTCGCTGAGCACGGCGAGCAGGTGATATGTCGACGAGCGGGGCAGGCCGAGTTCCCGCGCGATGGTCGCGGCGGGCAGCGGGTCGGCGTGGCGACCGAGGAGTTGCAGCACGGCCAGCGCCTGTGCCGCCGCCGGTGCGTTGGCCATCCGACCATTGTGCCGCCGACGCCCGGACTTGTCTCGGATCCGAGACAGCTAACGGTCGCCGGGTCTGCCGCACCGGGGTTGCCCGGAACTTCAATGGCGGTATGTCGGAGATCATCATCGGCGCCGGCCGGCTCTCCTTCGACGACGTGGCGGTGGTTGCCCGCGAGTACGCCCCGGTACGGATCGACGAGGCGGCCCGGCGGGCCATGGCCGCCAGTCGGGCCGTCGTGGAATCGCTGGCCGGTGACCCGGTCCCGCACTATGGGGTGTCGACGGGTTTCGGTGCCTTGGCCACCCGGCACATTCCCGCCGATCGCCGCGTACAGTTGCAGCGCAGTCTGATCAGGTCACACGCGGCGGGATCCGGACCGGAGGTCGAGACCGAAGTGGTCCGCGCCCTGATGCTGTTGCGGCTGCGCACCTTGTGCACCGGTCGGACCGGTGTCCGCCCGCTGATCGCCGACCGCTACGCGGACCTGCTCAACGCCGGGCTGACCCCGCTGGTGCACGAGTACGGATCACTGGGATGCTCCGGTGATCTTGCTCCGCTGGCCCACTGCGCCCTGGCGATCACCGGCGATGGCGCGCTGCGTAACACCGACGGAGAGCTGCTCGATGCCCGCACCGCCCTCGAGTTGTACGACATCGAACCCGTGCAACTCGCCGAGAAGGAGGGTCTTGCGCTGATCAACGGCACTGACGGCATGCTCGGCATGTTGATCCTGGCCGTTGCCGACCTGCGCCGGTTGTTGATCACCGCCGATGTCGCGGCCGCGATGAGTGTCGAGGGTCTGCTCGGCACCGACGACGTCTTCGCCGATGATCTTCAGCGGCTGCGCCCCCACCCCGGCCAGGCGGCCAGCGCCGGCAATCTGCGCCGGATGCTGGCAGACAGCCCGATCCGGGATTCCCATCGTGACCCCGGCGCGTGCACCCGGGTGCAAGACGCGTACTCGCTGCGTTGCGCGCCGCAGGTACACGGCGCGGCCCGGGACACGCTGGACCATTCCGCTGCCGTGGCCTCGCGGGAGTTGGAGGCGGCGATCGACAACCCGGTGATCACCGTCGACGGCCGCGTGGAGTCCAACGGCAACTTCCACGGCGCCCCGCTCGGCTACGTCCTGGACTTCCTGGCGATCGCGGCGGCCGACGTTGCCGGGATGAGCGAGCGCCGTACCGACCGGTTCCTCGACGTCGCCCGCAACAACGGCCTGCCCGCCTTCCTGGCCGACGATCCCGGCGTCGACTCCGGACACATGATCGCCCAGTACACCCAGGCCGCGGTCGTCGCCGAGCTGAAGCGCCTGGCGGTACCCGCCTCGGTCGACTCGATCCCGAGCAGCGCGATGCAGGAGGACCACGTGTCGATGGGCTGGTCGGCGGCCCGCAAGCTGCGCCGCTCGATCGACGGCCTCACCCGGGTGCTGGCGATCGAACTGCTGACCGCAGCCCGTGGCATCGAACTGCGCGCCCCGCTGCGGTCGGCGCCGGCGACCGGCGCGGTGATCGCGGCGCTGCGGGAACGGGTCGGCGGCCCCGGACCGGACAGGTTCCTGGCACCGGAGATCGAGCGGGCCAGAGAATTCGTCCGGTCCGGCGGTCCGGTCCGGGCCGCCGAGATCGTCATCGGCGAACTCAACTGACACCGCACACCAGCCAAGGAGTGATCATGGAAGGCGCACGCCAGGTCCGCAGCCCTCGCGGTTCCACGCTGACCGCACGGTCCTGGAGCACCGAGGCACCGCTGCGGATGCTGCAGAACAATCTTGATCCCGAGGTGGCCGAGCGACCGGATGATCTTGTGGTGTACGGCGGCACCGGCCGCGCCGCCCGGGACTGGCGGTCCTTCGACGCGATGGTCAGGACCCTGACAACGTTGGGTCCGGAAGAGACCATGATCGTCCAGTCCGGCCGGCCGGTCGGAGTGTTGCAGACCCACGAGTGGGCGCCCCGGGTGCTGATCGCCAACTCCAACCTGGTCGCCGACTGGGCGACCTGGCCCGAGTTCCGCCGACTGGAACGGCTCGGCCTGACGATGTACGGCCAGATGACCGCCGGATCCTGGATCTACATCGGCACCCAAGGGATCGTCCAGGGGACGTACGAGACCTTCGCCGCCGTTGCGGAGAAGAGGTTCGGCGGTACCTTGGCCGGCACGCTGACCCTGACCGGGGGCTGCGGCGGCATGGGTGGTGCGCAGCCGCTCGCGGTGACCCTGAACGGTGGCGCCTGCCTGATCGTGGATGTGGACCCCTCCCGGTTGCAACGCCGGGCGCATCACCGCTACCTGGACGAGATCGCTGATGATCTTGACAGCGCGGTCGACGTGGCGTTGCGCGCCAAACAGGACCATCGGGCCTGGTCGGTCGGCGTGGTCGGCAACGCCGCATCGATCTTCCCCGAACTGGTGCGGCGCGGCGTCGAGATCGACATCGTCACCGACCAGACCAGCGCCCACGATCCGCTCAGCTACCTGCCCGAGGACGTCGGCCTGGACGACTGGCACGACTATGCCGAAACCAAGCCGGAGGAGTTCACCGAACGGGCCCGTGCCTCGATGGCCAAACAGGTCCGCGCGATGGTGGAGTTCGGTGATCATGGTGCGGAGGTCTTCGACTACGGCAACTCCATCCGGGACGAGGCACGCAAGGCCGGTTACGACCGGGCCTTCGACTTTCCCGGATTCGTCCCCGCCTACATCCGGCCGCTGTTCTGCGAGGGCAGGGGACCCTTCCGCTGGGTTGCGCTGTCCGGTGATCCGGCCGACATCGCGGTCACCGACAGGGCCGTTCTCGACCTGTTCCCCGACAACCGAAGACTGCACACCTGGATCACTGGCGCCCAGCGGCGGATCGCCTTCCAGGGACTGCCCGCACGGATCTGCTGGTTGGGTCAGGGCGAACGCGACAAGGCCGGGCTGGCCTTCAACGATCTTGTCGCCTCCGGGAAGATCACTGCGCCGATCGTGATCGGTCGTGATCATCTGGACACCGGCTCGGTGGCCTCTCCGTATCGCGAGACCGAGGGCATGATCGACGGCTCCGACGCGATCGCCGACTGGCCGCTGCTGAACGCCCTGGTCAACACCGCCTCCGGGGCCACCTGGGTGTCGATCCACCACGGTGGGGGAGTCGGCATCGGCCGCTCCCAACACGCCGGGCAGGTGACGGTCGCCGACGGCACGCCGTTGGCGGCACAGAAACTCGCCCGGGTGCTGACCAACGACCCGGCGATGGGCATCATCCGGCATGTCGACGCGGGCTACGACCTGGCCGAGGACACCGCGGCGGCCCAGGACATCCGGATCCCGATGCAGGAGGGGTGGGCGGCGACCAGATGACGCGCTACTGGTCGGCGTACGCGAAGCTGCCGGACGGGATCGCGACGAATGTCCTCCTGGAGGAGACGGCCGGTCGCTGGAGCAGGGTCACCGCCGACACCGATCCCGGCGATGCGCACCGGCTGCCCGGAGTCGCGATGCCGGGTTTCGCCAACTGCCACAGCCACGCCTTCCACCGGGCCCTGCGTGCCAGGGCACAGGACGGACGGAGTTTCTGGGCCTGGCGCCATGCGATGTACGCGGTCGCCGGCCGGCTCGATCCGGATAGCTACCTGGCCTTGGCCCGTGCGACCTTCGCCGAGATGGCACTCGCCGGAATCACCACAGTCGGGGAGTTCCACTACCTGCATCATGATCGCGACGGGAAGCATTACGCCGACCCCAACGCGATGGCCCAGGCGCTCCGCCAGGCCGCCTGCGAAGCCGGCGTGCGACTGACGCTGCTCGACACCTGCTACCTCAGTGGCGGGCTTGACGCCCGCGGCCACACGCCGTTGCAGGGTGTGCAACGCCGGTTCGGCGACCGGGACGCCGACGGCTGGGCCGCCCGGTTCGCCGATCTTGTCGCGGACGACAACCTCCGGATCGGCGCCGCGATCCACTCGATCCGTGCCGTCCCTGCGGATCTGTTCGCAGTGGTCATCGACGGTGTCGCTGATCGGCCGCTGCACCTCCACCTGTCCGAACAACCGGCCGAGAACGACGCGTGTACCGCCTACTACGGCCGGACCCCTACGGAACTGGTGTCCGATCATGGCGTACTCGGGCCGCGGACCACGGCCGTCCATGCAACCCACCTGACCGAGAGCGACATCGCCCTGCTCGGCGCGACCGGTACGACCTGCTGCCTGTGTCCCACCACGGAGCGGGACCTCGCGGACGGCATCGGACCTTCCCGCGCACTGGCCGCCGCCGGCTCACCGCTCAGCCTCGGCACCGACCAGCACGCGATGATCGACCCGTTCGCGGAGATGCGTGCGGTCGAGCTGGACCAGCGTCTGGCGACCGGCCGTCGAGGATGCTTCACGCCGGAACAGTTGATCATGATGGGCACCCGTCACGACAGCCTCGGCTGGCCGGACGCCGGTCTGCTGGCCGTCGGCTCCCGGGCGGACCTGGTCGCGGTCACCACCGACTCGGTGCGCACCGCGGGCGGATCCCCCGACCAGGTGATCTTCGCCGCCGCAGCTGCCGATGTGCGAACCGTGATCATCGATGGCCGGGTCGTCGTCGATGATCATCGACATCGGCTCGGCGACGTCGCCCGGATGCTGGACGATGCGATCTCATCGTTGTTGGAGGAGTCGTGACCAGCACTGTGGTCACCGGCATAGGTCAGCTGGTCACCAACGAACCGGCCATCGATCATGCCGAGGGGGGAACTGGCGGTGATCACCGACGGTGCGGTGATCATCGAGGATGATCGACTCCGCTGGGTCGGGCCTGCCGGGCGGGCGCCGGAGGCCGACCAGGCGGTCGACGTCGGCGGCCGTTGTGTGCTGCCGGGCTTCGTCGACAGCCACACCCATCTGGTCTTCGCCGGTGACCGCGCGAACGAGTTCGCGGCCCGGATGGCCGGTCAGCCCTACGACGGCGGTGGCATCGCCGCCACGGTGGCCGCGACCCGAGCGGCCTCCGACGACGAACTTCGGGTACGCGTCCGGGCGCGGCTTGCCGAGGCCAGACGCCAGGGGACGACGACGGTGGAGATCAAGAGCGGCTATGGGCTGACCGTCGCCGACGAGGAACGGATCTTGCGGATCGCCGCCGAATCCACCGATGAGGTGACCTTCCTCGGGGCCCACGTCGTACCACCGCACACCGACCGCGCCGACTACCTGGAGTTGATCACCGGGGAGATGCTCGAGGCGTGCCGGCCGTACGCACGGTGGATAGACGTGTTCTGCGAACCGCACAGTCCGCATGCCTTCACCGAGGACGAAGGGCGCCGGATCCTGCAGGCCGGGATCAAGGCCGGACTGACCCCGCGCGTCCACGGCAACCAACTGGGCCCCGGCCCCGGGGTCCGGCTTGCCGTCGAGTCGGGCGCCGCGAGTGTTGATCACTGCACCTGGCTGACCGAGGACGACGTCGCAGCCCTTGCCGACAGCGAGACGGTGGCGACCCTGCTGCCCGGGGTGGAGTTCTCCACGCGGTCGCCGTACCCGGACGTTCGCCGGCTGATCGACGCCGGGGTCTGCGTCGCCCTGGCCACCGACTGCAATCCCGGCACCTGCTACTCCACATCGATGCCATTCGTCGTCGCGCTGGCCGTCAGGGAACTGCGGATGACGGTCGAGGAGGCGATCCGTGCAGCCACCCTGGGATCGGCACGATCCCTGCGTCGCAACGACATCGGGCGGATCGCTATCGGCTGCCGGAGCGATCTCGCCGTCCTCGACGCCCCGGATTACCGGCACCTGGCCTATCGGGCAGGCGTGCCGATCGCTGCCACCCTGACCTACTAGCCTGGCATCCGTGCGCGATCGATCCGGGGACCTGCTGCTGCGGGAGGTGTCGAAGCGTTACCGGCGACGCCTGGTCCTTGACCAGGTCAGTGTCCGGCTGCCCCGGGGCAGTCGGACGGCCGTGCTGGGGAGCAACGGGTCGGGAAAGTCAACCCTGCTGCGCATCCTCGCAGGCGTGTCGGTGCCGACCTCCGGAACGGTGACCGGAATTCCGTCCCGGGTCGGCTACCTTCCGGCGGCGTTCGCGCCGCCGCCGTTGATGCGCGCCGTCGACTATCTCGGGCACCTCGGCCGGATCCGCGGGCTGACTCCGGCGGCGGCCCGGCACCGGTCGGCCGACCTGCTCGAACTGGTTGATCTTGCCCCTGCCCCCAGCGCGAGGCTCGGCGCGCTGAGCACGGGCAATCTGCGCAAGGTCGGCATCGCCCAGGCCTTCCTCTCCGATTCCGACCTGATCGTGCTCGACGAGCCGCGGGCCGGACTGGACGACAGCGGTGGACCGGTTCTTGATCAACTCGTCCGTTCGGTGACCGCGGCAGGGTCGACCGTGATCATCGCCGACCACGAGGCCGGCGGCAACGGCTACGACCAGCGGCTGAGCCTGAGCTCCGGCCGGCTGGCGCCGGTCGAGCCGGCGAGCCGGGCGGAGGCGAGTTATCGCATCGACGCAGTGGGCCGGGCCGGTCGGCGCACCTTCGAGGTGGCCGACGCGGACCGCGACCGGCTGCTGGCCGATCTGCTGGCCGCCGGCTGGTCGATCATCGGAGTGCGGGCCGATGCGCACGATTAGCGTGATGGTCTACACCGCGGCACGATGCGCACCGTTCCTGTCATGGCCGCCGGTCTGGGTGACGTTCCTGTTGATCATCTCCATCGGGTACGTGTCCGGCGCGCCGGCCGTCGACTCGCTGAACATCGGCGCGGCGGTGCTGGTGCCGATCGCCACCTGGATGGCCATCGCGACCTTCCGGGGAGAGGATCCGGTGCAGGCCGGGACCCACGCGCTGCACTACGGCGGCACCGCCGGCTACCGGTTGATGCTGTCGGCCACCTCCTTCGTCGCCTCGATCGCGCCGCTGCCGTTGTCCCTGGGCTATGCCTGGCTGCGGGCGCCGTCGGCACCGGACACGCCGATGGTGATCATGGCCCTGCTGACCCAACTGGCCGCGGCGGCCACCGGGACGGCCATCGGATCCTGGCTGACCAGGCCATTGGTGGAACGGCAGTCGACGGTGTTCGTCCTCGGCCTGGCGATCAGCATCGGGATGGTCGCGGTCCCGAGGATCCCTCCGGTCCGGCTGCTCACCGACGTGATCACCGTGTCGGCCGACCACGGACATCTGCCGCAGACCGTTGTGGTCCTTGTCCTCACCCTGGCGGCGGCCGGGTCGGCCTGTTGGGCTGCCGGCCTACAGTCCCGGCGCCTGACCTGATGGCGCCGGACCCGGACATGCCGACCTGACCGCATCGGCCGGCCGGGCCGGCTTCGGCGCCGGCTTCGGCGATAGGTATTTCGCTCCGACGGTGGCAGCATCGGAGATGTGACCGATGCGAATTCCCCCCAGACCATCGCCTACCCGGCACCGGGCTCGGTTCCCATCCTCCGGGACGATCAGCCGGTCAATCCGCACGTGATCGTGCTGTTCGGGGCAAGCGGCGACCTGGCCAAACGCAAGCTGCTGCCCGGCCTGGCGCATCTGTCGTTGTCGGAGCTGGTCCCCGACATCGAGGTGGTGGGCACTTCGCTGGAGGAGATGGACGATGAGGGGTTCCGCAAGCTGGCGTCCCAGGCGATCCGCGAATTCAGCCACCGGCAGTTGGAGAAGGAGCAGTGGTTCCGGTTCGCCGACAAGCTCAGCTACGTCCCGACCTCGGCAGGACCGGAGGGGTTGGCCGCCGCTGTCAAGGCGGCCGAGGAGCGACTCGGCGGAGACGCCCGGCGGATGCACTACCTGAGTGTTCCGCCGGCCGCGGCACCAGCGGTGATCAAGACCCTGCGCGACGCCGATCTGGTGGAGCGCTCGCGGGTGATCATGGAGAAGCCGTTCGGCACAGACCTGGCCAGCGCGATCAAGCTGAACAATCAGGTGCACGAGACCTTCGACGAGAACCAGATCTTCCGGATCGACCACTTCCTGGGCAAGGAGGCCGCACTCAACATCCTGGCCTTCCGGTTCGCCAACGGCCTGTTCGAGCCCATCTGGAACCGCAACTTCATCGACCACGTGCAGATCGATATCCCCGAGACCCTTGGACTCGACCGCCGGGCGAACTTCTACGAGGCCACCGGGGCGTACAAGGACATGGTGGTCACCCACCTGTTCCAGGTGCTGGCCTTCGTGGCGATGGAGACGCCGACCGCACTGGAACCCCGCGCGATCAGCGAGGAGAAGAACAAGGTCTTCCGATCGATGGAGCCGATCGATCCGGCAGCAGTGGTCCGCGGCCAGTACATGGGCTATCGCAGCGAGGAAGGGGTCGCCCGCGACTCCGAGACGGAGACCTTCATCGCCCTCAGGGTCGGCATCGACAACTGGCGCTGGGCCGGCGTCCCGTTCTACCTGCGTACCGGCAAGCGGATGGCCGAGGGGCAGCGGATCATCTCGATCGCCTTCAAGGAGGCCCCGAAATCGATGTTCCCCGGCGGATCGGGGGTGGGTGCGCAGGGTCCGGACCACCTCACCTTCGACCTGGCCGACGAGTCGAAGGTGTCGTTGTCCTTCTACGGCAAGCGACCCGGGCCGGGAATGCGGCTGGACAAACTGTCGATGCAGTTCTCCACCGACGAGACCGACCGTGCCGCCGACGTACTCGAGGCGTACGAGCGACTGCTGCTGGATGCCATGCGTGGCGACCACACCCTGTTCACCACCGCCGAGGGCATCGAGGCGCTGTGGGAACGCTCGGAATACCTGCTGCGGATGCCGCCGCCCGTCAAGCCCTACCCGCAGGGCTCCTGGGGGCCGAATGCGATCCACCAGTTGATCGCCCCACACGCCTGGCGGCTGCCCTTCGAACGGACCTGGCGCGATCACAGGCCGATCGAGTAAGGCTCACCCACACCCACCTCAATCGCAAGGTCAAAGTTTGATCGTGCGGCCCGAAATCGGCGCGGAAACCAGCCGCAGGGTCGAAGTTTGACCTTCCGGACGGCATGCGGGGCCGATCCGGCGAGACACACCCTGCCCCCGTCATCCGTCTGAAACACAGAACCGGCAGACTCAGCCCTATGGATAAGCAGACGGAGTTCGTGCTGCGGGCCATCGAGGAGCGCGACGTCCGGTTCGTACGCCTCTGGTTCACAGACGTGCTGGGTTTCCTCAAGTCGGTGGCGATCGCCCCGGCCGAACTCGAGGGTGCCTTCGACGAGGGGATCGGGTTCGACGGTTCGGCGATCGAGGGCTTCGCCCGGGTGTACGAGGCCGACATGGTTGCCCGGCCCGATCCGTCCACCTTCCAGGTGCTGCCCTGGCGGGACCAGAAGCCGGCGACCGCCCGGATGTTCTGCGACATCCAGATGCCCGACGGGTCGCCGTCCTATGCCGATCCGCGATTCGTGCTGAAGCGGGCGATGAACAAGGCCGCCGATCTCGGGTTCACCTTCTACACCCATCCCGAGGTCGAGTTCTTCCTGTTCAAGGATCCGCTGACCCCCGGTGTCCGTCCCGAGCCGGTGGACAGTAGCGGCTACTTCGACCACACACCGCAAAGTGTCGGCAGCGACTTCCGCCGCGAGGCGATCACCATGCTCGAGCAGATGGGCATCTCCGTCGAGTTCTCCCACCACGAGGGAGCGCCCGGCCAGCAGGAGATCGATCTCCGGTACGCCGACGCACTGAGCATGGCCGACAACCTGATGACCTTCCGGGTGGTGGTCAAGGAGGTCGCCCTGAGCCAAGGCATCCACGCCTCCTTCATGCCCAAGCCGTTCACCGAGTATCCGGGTTCGGCCATGCACACCCACATGTCGCTCTTCGAGGGCGACACCAACGTCTTCTACGACGCCAGCGCGGAGAACCACCTGTCCAAGGTCGCCCGGCACTTCATCGCCGGCATCCTGCAACACTCCGCCGAGATCAGCGCGGTGACCAACCAGTGGGTCAACTCCTACCGGCGGATCGCGGCCGGCGGGGAGGCGCCGGGGCACATCTGCTGGGGCCGCAACAACCGCTCGGCCCTGGTCAGGGTGCCGATGTACAAGCCCAACAAGGGCGCCTCGGCGCGGATCGAGTTGCGGTCGCTCGACTCCGGCTGCAACCCCTACCTCGCCTTCGCCGTCGTCCTGTCGGCCGGCCTGGCCGGGATCAACGGGGAGTACGAACTCCCCGAGGGCGCCGAGGACGACGTCTGGTCACTCACCGAGCGGGAACGGCGGGCGATGGGTATCAAGCCGTTGCCGCAGAACCTGGACGAGGCGATCCGGGAGATGGAGGGCTCGGAATTGGTCGCGGAAACCCTCGGCGACCACGTTTTCGATTTCTTCCTGCGCAACAAGAAGGCAGAATTCGCCGATCATCTCAAGCAGGTCACCGAGTTCGAGCTGGAGCGCCTGCTGCCCGTTCTGTAACGTCGGCCCATCGGGGCCGGGCAACGATGGGAGACAGTGACGATGAGGAACACGCTCCGCAGGGTCGTGGCAGTCCTGCTGACTACTGTGCTGGGGGCGACGCTGGGCGCAGCGGTGATCGGCCCGCCCGCTGCGGCAGCGGCTGACATCTCGGCGTCGTCACCGAAGTACGGCAAGGGCTGGCAGACCTGCACCAGGAGGCTCAACGGCGTCAAGGTCACGGTGGGCAAGAGCCGGCGCACCGTGCTGATCGTCAACCAGCGGTCCAAGACCTACGCCGACACCCGGTTCTACGTACGGATCAACGGCAAGGCCTGCTCTTTCCAACGGATGTTCCGAGCCACCAAGTCCCGGCTGGGCTACAGCGGGACGATCGCTGGGGACAAGCGCAAACAGGGCACAGGGAAGACTCCGCTTGGCAGCTACACGATGTCGCAGGCGTTCGGAATCAGGAAGAACCCGGGATCCTGGATTCCCTATCGTCACGTGAAATCCGGTGACTACTGGGTCGAGGACAACAAGAGCGACTACTACAACCAGTACCGGAACAAGAGTCGGGGTGGCTTCCGTTGGTGGCTGCCGCCGTCGAATGCGAACAGCAGCGAACGATTGGCCTCCTACCCCGGACAGTACGACTACGCGATCGTGATCAACTACAACCGCTGGCCGGCAGTCCGGCATCGCGGCGCCGGGATCTTCCTGCACGTCAACGGTGACGGCCCGACCGCAGGGTGTGTGTCGATCAGCAAGAAGAAGATGCGAATCGTACTGGCCTACCTGCGTAAGGGCGACAAGATCGTCATCCACAAATGACGGCCCCACAGAACAGCTAGCTCAGCACCGGCAGGATGGCGGACAGGTCGGCCCGTTGACCGCTGGCCGACACCGCGCCCGCCGCCCGGGCGTCGCTCCAGGACATCCGGCCGGTCGCCAGCCGGAGGAAGGTCAGCGGATCGGTCTCCACCACATTCGGTGGCGTGCCGCGCGTGTGCGAGGGGCCCTCCGGCCCGATGCCGCACTGGACGGCCGCGTACGGCGGCACCCGCACCTCGACGGACTTGCCGGGGTGTTGTTCGGCCAGCAGGTCGGCCAACGTCCGGCAGGCGATCGCCAGCGGCCGGCGCCCGATCGGCACCGGCTGACGCCCGGGAAGCGACCGGTTCAGATCATCACTGTGTACGACGACATCGACCACTCTCGTCCGGACGAATTCGGCGAGACGGCCGGGCCCGCGCGGGGTCTGGATGGTGGACGGCAGCAGCGGCGAGGCCAGCAGACCGTCGAGTCGTCCGGCCGCCGCCCGCAGCTCGGCCAGAAGTTGATCGTGGGGCTTGTCCGCGGTCCGGGCCGCGGTGGCCTCGGCGATGTCGTCGACTTCGCGCCGGTACCTGGTGACCAGGATCGCTGCCGGCAGCGGACGGCCCGCCGGTCGGCGGTCGGCAAGGGCCCGGTCGAGGATGCCGGCGAAGCCGTCGGCGATCAGCAGGAGATGCCCGGTGAGGGTGCGGACATCCCATGCGGGCAGCACGGTCGGTGAGCCGAACTCCTGCTCCGACAGACCGGCCAGCCAGTCGACCAGCACGCCGAGCTGATCGATCAGGGCGGCGACGTCCTTGCCGCGGACGTCGGACGTGCGTGCGGGCATGCGGACAACTCTATGGACCGCGGTGTGCGGAACGGATATGCGGCCAGGCTCCCGGCCCGAACCGTGCGTCCTCGTGCCGGACAGTTACCAAGATCAACTCCGCCGAACTGCCCGGACAATTGCGGATTCACGACCTTTCGGGCGCAGGTCGCAGGCATTAGGGTGTGTCGGGGCTCGTGCGGCGCGGAGGATTTTGTGGAACTGGTGGTGTTGGGCGGATCGGGCGGCTGGCCGCGTCCCGAGCAGGGTTGTTCGGGTTATCTGGTCGAACACGACGGATTCCGGCTGCTGATCGACCCCGGTTACGGCGTGCTGGGTGAACTGCTCCGGCATTGTGAACCGGCAGCGGTCGACGCTGTGCTGATCAGCCACGGACATCCCGATCACTGCGCGGATCTGAATCCGCTGTTGCGCTCCCGGGTGCTCGGCGCGAACTGCGACCGGCTTCCGGTGCTGGCACCCCACGGTGCAGTCGACGCGGTGCTCGCCCTCGACCCGTTGGCCTCGGTGGCTGCCGGCGCCGACGTCCGACCGGTGGCCGCGGGCAGCGTGACGCTCGGGCCGCTGGCGGTGCAGGCGGCCGAACTGCGCCATCACGTTCTCACTCTCGGTTTCCGGATCACCTCCGACGACGGTGCCGTGTTGGCTTACACCGCCGACTCCGGCGACAGTGGCGACCGGCTCGAGCTGGCCAGGAACGCCGGGCTGCTGATCGCCGAGGCGAGCTACCCCGAGGGCGTCCCTGCCGAGGATGCGCCGTATCTGTCCGATGCAGCGCAGGTCGCCCGGCTGGCCTCCGATGCCGATGTCGATCACCTGCTGCTGACCCACCTGATGCCGTTCGCCGATCCATTCATGGCCCTGGTGCAGTCCCGCGCGGCCGGCTTCGACGCGGTCGAGGTGGCCCGCCCCGGTCTGCGGCGGACCGTCGAACCACGACCGGACGCGACCTGGCTGCCGCGCCGTGCCGCCGCCCGGGTGATCACCTTGACCAACTCCCGGCCGCGGCGGGCGGCGTCGGGAAGTTGACGGCTACCGATCGGGAGTGTGCCGATCAGGGTTGGGGGTCGGCCGCGTCGTAGGCGAGGAAGCGGCGTTGCCAGGCCATCGCGGCGATGATCAGGATCACACACAGGCTGCCACCGATCATCGCCGCCCGGTTCTCGCCCCACCAGTCCGCCCAGCTGCCGACCAGCAGGTCGCCCAACCGTGGACCGCCGGCAACGACGACGATGAAGATGCCCTGCAACCGACCGCGCATCGCGTCCGGGGTGGCCGAGAGCAGCAGGGTGTTCCGGAACACCGAACTGATCGAATCGGCGCCGCCGGCACAGGACAGGAAGAACCCGGCGAAGATCAGCGGAACGATCAGCGTACGGCTCGGCGATGTGTCACCGGTCACGGTCAGCACCAGACCGAACAACGCCACCGAGAGTCCGTACGCGATGATCGCGGCCGCGATCACCCGGCCCTGCATCCGGATCTGCACCAACCGGCCGGACAACAGACCGGCCAGCACCGCGCCGACCGCGAAGGCCGCGTTGAGCGCACCGGTCGTGGTCGCACCGCCACCGAGGAACAACACGCCGACGGCCGGATACAGCACCCGCGGCATCGCCGTGATCATCGCGATCAGGTCGACCAGGAAGCTGGTCCGGACATTGGGCCGGGTGGCCAGATAGCGCAGCCCCTCAAGCACCGAATGCAGTCCGAGCGCCCGGGGACGCCGCCGTGATTGGTCCGGCTGGCTCTCCTCGGCGCCGATCGGAGGCAGATCGGGCAGCCGCCACAACGCCCACAACGCTGCGGTGAAGAAGATCACGTCCAACCCGTACGCCGCCCCGAAGTTCCAGGCCGACAACGCTGCACCCAGCAGCGGGCCGACCGTCATCGCGATGTTGAAGTTGGTGTTCTGCAACACCTGCGCGGCCGGCAACATCTCGGGGTCGATCAGCCGCGGCACGATCGCCGACCGTGCCGGATTGTTGATCGCGAAGCCGCAGGACTGCAGCGCGACCAGGCCGTACAGCAGATAGACCGAACTCACCCCGAGCCAGGCCTGCACCGCCAGCGCGATGGAGATGATCCACAGCCCCGAGGAGGCGATCAGGGCGACCTTGCGACGGTCGTAGAGGTCGGTCAGTGCTCCGCCGTAGAGGCCGAGGGCGACCAGCGGCACCAGCACGCACAGTCCCAGAATGCCGACAGCGAAGGTGGATCCGGTGATCGCGTAGACCTGCAGGCCCACCGCGACCTGGGTCAGTTGCGAGCCGAGGTTGGAGATGCCGAGTCCCCACCACAACCTGCGGAACGGAACGCTCCGGCGGAGCGGGGTGAGGTCGATCAGCAACGACATGGTGGCATGATCCTATTTCGTGCAGATCACCCAGGGGACGCTGGCCCGGCGCGGCTTCACCGACTCCGCGACTGCACACCGACGCCTGGCCGACTGGGACCATTCCTACGAACCACTGCTCGACCTGATCGCGGCATCCGCTGATCCGGACCAGGCGCTGTTGGGCCTGGACCGGCTGACTGATCACCTGCCGGAACTGCTCGACCGGCTGCTGTCCGATCAGAACCTGGCCCGACAGACCGTTCTGGTCCTCGGCGGAAGCGCCGCGCTGCTGCAACATCTGCTCGCCCATCCTGATCACCTCGATCACCTGGCCGAGCCGGCGCGGCGGCGGACGGCGGTCGAACTGCGCGCCGAACTGCTGCAGGCGGTGGGCGCCGACCCCGCCGCCGAAGCACCGGTCGCCGAGACCGACGCCGACCCGCTGCGTATCGCCTACCGGGCGGCCCTGCTCCGGATCGCGGCCCGCGATCTCGGCGCACCCGAGCCGATCGAGGTGCTTCCCGACATCGCCGCCGAGCTTGCCGATCTTGCCGACGCAACCCTGGAGGCGGCGCTCGCCGTGGCCCGCCACGAGATCGGCCCCGACCGGGCTGCCCGGACCCGGCTCGCCGTCCTCGCACTGGGCAAGGCCGGCGCCCAGGAACTCAACTACGTCAGCGACGTGGATGTGCTCTTCGTCGCCGAACCCGCCGACGACCGGGTGGGTGGCGACGAATCGATCCGGATCGCCACCCAGCTGGCAGCGAGGTTGGTCGGAATCTGCTCGGCCCACACCGCCGCCGGGACGATCTGGCAGGTGGACACCGCACTGCGACCGGAAGGCAAGGCCGGCCAACTGGTCCGTACCCTGGCCAGCCACCGCGGCTACTACGAGAAGTGGGCAGGCACCTGGGAGTTCCAGGCGATGCTGAAGGCCCGCCCCGCAGCCGGTGACCGGGAACTCGGCCGGGAGTTCGTGGAGATGCTCACGCCGATGGTGTGGCGGGTCGGGGAGCGCGACCACTTCATCGACGATGCCCGGGCCATGCGGCTGCGGGTCATCGAGCACATCCCGGACAAGGTCAGCGACCGGGAGCTCAAGCTCGGCCCGGGTGGCCTCCGCGACGTCGAGTTCTCGGTCCAACTGTTGCAGCTGGTGCACGGACGAGTGGACGAGCGGTTGCGCAGCCGCTCCACCCTTGACGCGCTCCGGGCACTGATCGACCACGGTTACGTCGGACGCGAGGACGGCAAGGGATTCGCGCTGGCCTATCAGTTCCTGCGCACCCTGGAACACCGGATCCAGCTGCAGCGGCTGCGCCGCAGCCATGTACTGCCGACCGCCGAAGATGATCTTCGACGGATCGGCCGGTCACTGCACTACGCCGACCCGGTGAACGGGCTGCTGAACACCTGGCGGACCACGGCCCAGCGGGTCCAGGCGCTCCATCGGCGGCTGTTCTACTCACCCGTGCTCGACGCGGTCGCCAGCATCCCCTCCGACGGGCTCCGGCTCACCACCGAGGCGGCCCAGGACCGGTTGGCGGCGCTCGGCTACGAGGACCCCAAGGCGGCCCTTCGACACATCGAAGCGCTGTCCCAGGGTGTCAGCCGGCGCGCGGAGATCCAGCGGCAACTGCTCCCGGCGATGCTCGGCTGGTTCGCCGACGCCCCCAATCCCGATCATGGCCTGCTGGCGTTCCGGCAGACCAGCGACGCGCTGGGCACGACCCCCTGGTACCTGCGGGCGCTGCGCGACGAGGGCGAGCTGGCGCACCGCTTCGCCCGGATCCTGGCCTCCAGCCGGTACGCGGTGAGCCTGCTCCGCCGGGCACCGCAGAGCGTCCAGATGCTGGCCGATGATCATGAACTGATTCCGCGCTCCTTCGAGCGGCTGCGCTCGGAGATGTCCGCGGCGGCCGGTCGGCAGTCCAGCCCGAACGCAGCGGTGGAGGCGATCCGGGCGATCAGGCGGCGTGAACTGTTCCGGATCGCGGCGGCCGACCTGCTCGGTTTCCTGGACGTGCTCGCGGTCGGTGAGTCGCTCACCGATCTCGCCTCGGCGACGATCCACACAGCGCTTGCCGTCACCCGGAACCCCAAAGAGCTGGATCCGAACGTCACCATCGCGGTGATCGCGATGGGCCGCTGGGGCGGTCGGGAGCTGAGCTACGCCTCCGACGCCGATGCGATGTTCGTGATGTCCTCCGACGACACCCGCGGTGGTTCGGCGGTGATCACCGAGCTGCGCAGGTTGCTGTCGCTGCCGGGCGCCGACCCGGCCCTGGCCATCGATACCAACCTGCGTCCGGAGGGCAAAGGCGGTCCGTTGATCCGGTCGCTGCCGGCGTACCGGGTCTACTACGAGCGCTGGTCGGCGACCTGGGAGATGCAGGCGCTGATCCGCGCCGCGCCACTGGCCGGTGATCTTGATCTCGGCCGGCAGCTGATGGCGATCGTCGAGCCGTACCGCTGGCCGGCCGACGGGCTGACCGCGGCGCAGCTGACCGACATCCGCCGGCTGAAGGCGCGGATGGAGGTCGAACGGCTGCCCCGCGGCACGGATCCGGCCAAGCACCTCAAACTCGGCCCCGGCGGGCTGAGCGATGTGGAATGGACCGTTCAGTTGCTGCAGCTGCAGCACGCCGGACGGCTGCCGCAGTTGCGAACCGGACGGACGATCGAGGCCCTGCAGGTGGCAACCGACGCCGGGTTGCTGGCGCCCCGGCAGGCGCAGTGGCTGCGCGAGGCGTGGCTGACGGCCAGCCGGATCCGCAACCAGATCATGCTGGTCCGGGGTCGCGGCTCCGACACCTTCCCGACCGACCCCCGGGAGCTGTCCGCCGTCGCCCAGCTGATGGGCCGCCGGCCGGGCGAGGGATCACATCTGGTGGCCGACTACCAACGGATCGCCCGCCGGGCGAAGCGGGTTGTCGACGAGATCTTCTGGCAGGGGTGATCATTGTCCATGGCACCGCGCAACGAATCCGCACGGATCGAGGACTACGCCCTGATCGGCGACTGCCGCTCGGCGGCACTGATCAGCAACACCGGAAGTATCGACTGGTTGTGCCTGCCGCGGTTCGACTCGCCGGCAGTGTTCGCCGCCCTGCTCGGCACCGGTGATCATGGTCACTGGACGATCTTCCCGGCCGACGAGGTGATCGAGTCGTCCCGGCGCTACCTTCCCGACACCTTCGTGCTGCAGTCGGTCTTCCGGACCGCGACCGGGGTCGTCGAGGTGGTGGAACTGATGCCGGTCGATCACCATCCGGCAATCATCCGGCGGGTGACCTGCACCGAGGGCGAGGTGGGCCTGCACCAGGAACTGGTGGTCAGGTTCGGCTACGGTCGGGTGTTGCCATGGATGCGACGACAGCGGCGGCAGGACGATCAGATGTTGCTGGCCACCGCGGGCCCGATGGCCTTGGTGCTGCGCGGTGATCAGTTGCCGCGATCGGTCGGCAACCGGCACGTCGGTGAGTTCACCCTCCGCGAGGGGGAGAGCACCGATCTGGTGCTGCAGTCGTTCCGGTCCTACCACGACCTGCCCGATCCGGTGGACGTCGATCACGCGATCGAACAGACGACGATCTGGTGGCAGTACTGGGCGGGGCAGCGTGTCGAGGCGGGCCGGTACGACGATGCGGTCGGCCGGTCCCTGCTGGTGCTCCGGGCGCTGACCGAGCGGGAGACCGGAGGCATCGTCGCCGCAGCCACCACCTCACTTCCCGAGCAGTTCGGTGGCGAACGCAACTGGGACTACCGGTACTGCTGGCTGCGGGACGCGGCGCTGACGCTGGAGGCCCTGCTGGCGTACGGATACGAGGAGGAGACCGAGCACTGGCGACTGTGGTTGCTGCGCGCGGTCGCCGGTGATCCGCAGGACATCCAGATCATGTACGGGCTGGCCGGCGAACGCGACCTGGAGGAGCGCACCCTTGATCATCTTCCCGGCTACCAGGGATCCCGACCGGTCCGGATCGGCAACGGCGCGGTGCGCCAGTTCCAGGCCGACGTGATCGGTGAGGTGATGGTCGCTCTCGACGCCGCGCGCAGCCACGGGCTGCGCGAGGACCGCTTCTCCTGGCCGCTGCAGCGGGCGATGCTCAGCAGGATCGAGAAGACCTGGCAGCAGAAGGACTGTGGAATCTGGGAGATCAGGGGTGAACCGCAGTTCTTCACCCATTCCCGAGTGATGAATTGGGCGGCCCTGGATTGTGGCATCAGGGCGGTGCGCGAATACGGGCAGGACGGACCGGTCGAGCGTTGGGAAAGCCTGCGCGAGCAACTTCGGGAGGAGATCGAGGACCAAGGATTCGATCAGCATCGGGGCACGTACGTGCAGTATTACGGTTCGGACCAGGTTGATTCGGCCCTGCTGCAATTGCCGCAGGTCGGATTCTGCCCACCCGACAGCGAGCGAATGCTGGGCACCGTCGCCGCGATCGAGGAGGACCTGCTGGCCGACGGCCTGCTGCTGCGCTATCGCACCGATGCCGGTGTTGACGGCCTGACACCGGGCGAGGCGCCGTTCCTCGCCTGTTCCTTCTGGCTCGCCGAGCAGTATGCGCGCAGCGGCCGCACCGCGGACGCCGCAAAGCTGATGGCCCGGCTGTTGGCGTTCCGCAACGATCTCGGGTTGCTGTCGGAGGAGTACGACATCGGCGCCGGCCGACAGGCCGGCAACACTCCGCAGGCACTGTCACATCTGGCGCTGGTCCGGGCGGCGGGGGCGATCAACGGGGTCATCGGCCGCCGGGGTAGAAAGATGTCACAGAGCAGATAGCTGGTCTATGGTGTCGCCCGTGGCAGTCATGAACGGCACCCAACGGCGGCATTCCGTACCGGCGAACATCCTGCGCGGCTCACTCGGAAATCTCATCGAGTGGTACGACTTCTACGTCTTCAGCGCGTTCGCCACGTATTTCGGTGCGACGTTCTTCGACGAGGCCGATCAGCTCTCCAACACTTTGAACACGCTGGGCGTGTTCGCCGTCGGGTTCTTCATGCGACCGATCGGTGGATGGTTGTTCGGCCGGATCGCCGACCGCATGGGCCGGCGCTTCGCACTCACCCTGAGCGTGTTGATGATGGCCGTCGGCGCGCTGATCATCGTCGTCTCGCCCGGCCGGTCGACGATCGGCGTCCTGGCGCCGATCCTGTTGCTGATCGCCCGGTTGCTGCAGGGCCTGTCGGTCGGCGGGGAGTACGGCAGCAGCGCCACCTACATGTCCGAGGTCGCGACGCCGAACCGTCGCGGCTTCTACTCGAGCTTCCAGTACGTGACCCTGGTCGGCGGCCAGGTGATAGCCCTGGTCGTGCAGCTGGTGCTGCAGGGCTTCCTGACCGACGACCAGTTGGCCTCGTGGGGCTGGCGGATCGCCTTCGCGATCGGCGCCGTCGCCGCGGTCACCGTGCTCTGGCTGCGCCGCGGAATGGACGAGTCGATCAGCCAGGACCAGCTGGAGGCGACCAGACTCGGCTCGGCTGCCGACCAGCCGGGCACGATCAGCGCCCTGACCGGGCACTGGAAGCCGTTCCTGATCGTCTTCGGGCTGACCATGGGCGGTACCACCGCCTTCTACACCTACACCACCTACATGCAGTCGTTCATGATCAACACCAGTGGCATCCCGAAACGCACCGTCACCTGGGTGAACTTCGTCGCGCTGCTGATCTTCATGGTCCTGCAGCCGGTCTACGGTGCGATCTCCGACCGGATCGGCCGCAAGCCGGTGTTGATCTTCTTCGGCGTCGGCGGCGTAGTGGCGACGTGGCCGATCATGCTCACCCTGTCGGGTACCACGAGCCCGGTCGGCGCCTTCTTCCTGATGATGATGGCGCTGCTGATCGTCCTCGGCTACACCTCGATCAACGCGATCGTCAAGGCCGAACTGTTCCCGCGCCAGGTCCGCGCCCTGGGCGTCGGACTCGCCTACGGCATCGCCAACGCCCTGTTCGGCGGCACCGCGCCGTACATCGGCACCTGGTTCGCCTCGATCGGCCACCCGTCGTACTTCTACACCTACGTCACCGTGATGATCGCGATCTCACTTGTGGTCTACGTCTGGGCGTTCCGCAACAAGGGCGCGACCCACCTGGACCGGGAGCAGGGCCACGCCTACGCCGACAGCAGCGCCCGGCCGTAGGCCGACAGGCTCGCGGCCGCGGTGTTGTCCCAGCTGAACCGGGCCGCGTGCAGGGCACCGTTGCGGCCCAGCTCGCGGGCCCGATCGGGGTCGTCGAGGAGTTTCTCCAGCGCGTCGGCCCACAGCACCGGATCGTGGCCGCGGACCAGGATCCCGGTCTCGCCGTCCTTGACCGCGTACCGCAGACCGCCCACATCGGTGGCCACCACCGGCCGACCGCAGGCCTCCGCCTCCAGCGCGACCAGACCGAACGACTCGTTGTAGGACGGCACTCCGACGATGTCGGCCACGCAGTACCAGCGGAACAACTCCGGCCTGGGTGAGTGCGGCCTGACGATGATCTGGTTCTCCAGACCATGATCACGGATGGCGTCGGGCAGCGCATCGGCCCAGGTGCTCTGCGGGCCGCTCGGACTGCCGATGATGATCAACTTCAACTGCTCGCGGAGGTCGGGACGGCGTCCCACCAGCTCGGCGACCGCGTCGATCAGCACGTCGGGTGCCTTCAACGGCTGCAACCGGCCGACGAACAGGACGATCTTGTGCCGCAGCCCGACGCCGTACCGTTCCCGGGACTGGATCTGGTCACACGGGTGAAACGTCTCCAGGTCCACTCCCGGCGGAACGATCGCGATCTGCTCCTGCCGGGCGCCGTAGTGCTTGATCAACTCCTCGGCCTCGTCGGCGGTGTTGGCGGTGAGCACATCGGCCCGGGAGACGATCGTCGTCTCCCCGGTCTCCCTGATGTCGGGTTCCAGCAGATGATCATCGGCCCGGTTGGCGTTCTTCACCCGCGCCATGGTGTGCATGGTGTGCACCAGCGGCACCGCAAGCCGGTCGGCCAGCACCAGCCCGGCCAGCCCGGACAGCCAGTAGTGGCTGTGCACCAGATCCCACGTCCGGCCGCGGTCGGCCCGGTCCAGGACGCGTTGGGCGAACTCGTCGACCAGGCCGGGTAATTCCTCCTTGGCCACCGGTGCGGCGGGTCCGGCGGCCACCTGGACCACTCGGACGCCATCGCCGACGATGACCACCTCGGGCGTGCCCGGATCGCGCCGCCGGGTGAACACGTCGACCTCGACACCGCGGCCGCCCAGCCGGTGGGCCAGCTCCCAGACGTAGACATTCAGGCCGCCGGCGTCGCCGACGCCCGGTGTGTCCAAGGGGGAGGTGTGCAGACTCACCATCGCCACACGTCCCGGAATGTGTCCGGCCATGCCGACCATTGTCCCGCCTACTTCCGGCCGCGCTATTTTGCGTCCATGGGCCAGACCCTTTCAGACAGCGAACTGAGCCTGACGCGGGTCGCTCGCGCCTTCGCGACGGCGCGGCAGGCACAACCCGGATGGGCCGATCGCCCGCCAGGGGAGCGGTCGGAGCCGTTCCTGGCCCTGGCCGATCTGTTGCTCGAGCGCCGGGAGTCCGTCCTGGACGTGCTGCAGGACGAGACCGGCAAGGCCCGGGCCAATGCGCTGGAGGAACTGCTGGACGCCGTCCTGTCGATCAGCTGGTACGCGCGCAACGCGGCCCGGCTGCTCCGGCCGCGGCGGCGGCCCGGTCCGCTGCCCGTGCTCTCCCAGACCCGGGAGTACGCCCGACCGGTCGGCGTGGTGACGGTGATCACACCCTGGAACTACCCGCTTGCGTTGGCGGCCGACGTGGTGCCGGCGCTGCTGGCCGGAAATGCGGTGGTGCACAAGCCGGACGGGCAGACCAGCCGGTCCTCCCTGCTGCTCCGGGAGTACGCCGTCGAGGCCGGCCTGCCGCCGCAGGTCTGGCAGCCCGTCTTCGGCACGGCGTCCCAGATCGGTGACGCGGTCGTCGACGGGGCCGACTTCGTGTCCTTCACCGGGTCGACCGCCGCCGGACGGCGGATCGCCGAGCGCGCTGCCCGCCGGCTGATCGGCTGCAGCCTGGAACTCGGCGGCAAGAACCCGATGATCATCCTCGACGACGCCGACCTGGACCGGGTCGTTCCTGCTGCCGTCCGGGCCTGCTTCGGCAATGCCGGCCAGTTGTGCATCGGGATCGAGCGGATCTATGTCCAGCGCAGCATCGAGCCCGAGTTCCTACGCCGATTCGTCACCGCCACCCGGATGTTGCGGCTGGGGACCGGACGGGGCTACACCGCCGACGTCGGATCGCTGATCTCCGCCGACCAACTGGACCGGGTGCGCGGCATGGTCGACCGGGCGGTCGCCGAAGGAGCGCAGATCGCGGCCGGTGGACGTGCCGAACCG
The DNA here is from genome assembly GCF_009707365.1 of Microlunatus sp. Gsoil 973. Lineage (GTDB taxonomy): Bacteria > Actinomycetota > Actinomycetes > Propionibacteriales > Propionibacteriaceae > Microlunatus. Next base: position 2,536,751 of record NZ_CP046122.1, on the reverse strand, counting down.
TCGGCGGGGCCGTACGTCTACGAGCCGACCATCCTGACCGGTGCGGCGCCCGACAGTGAGATCGTCCGGGAGGAGGTCTTCGGCCCGGTGGTCACGGTGCAGCCGTTCGACACCGATGACGAGGCCGTCGGGCTGGCCAACGACTCGCGGTACGGGCTGAATGCCTCGGTCTTCGGCCGGAACGCCCGCCGGGCGCGGAGCGTGGCCGGCCGGCTCGAGGCGGGGATGGTGAACATCAACGAGGGCTACGGCACCGGATACGGCTCGGCCGCTCCGGTCGGCGGCTGGAAACAGTCCGGCACCGGTCGTCGGCACGGCCGGCAGGGCCTGTTGCAGTTCACCCGATCGCAGATCATCGCCCAGCAACGGCTGATCGGATTCGACCCGGTGGCGGGCCTGTCGAGCGAACGCTACGGCAACCTTCTGGTTACCGGGGTGAAAGCTTTACGACGGCTCCGCATTCGCTGAATAACCGGGGCCGGTGCAGCGTTTCGTGAATGGATTCACGTAGTCTCGTGCCCATGCTCACAGGCCTCAAACGCTTCGGCATCGTCACCGGTGCCGCGGGACTGTTCGTGGTGGTGAGCGTGCTCTGCGGGCTGTTGGTCGCCGGTCTGGCCATCCCGTTCGCGGCGGCCTCGGGCATGTCGGCGCAGGCCGCCAGCAAGGAACTGAGCAACCTGCCGACCAATCTCACCCTGCCGCCGGTCGCCCAGCGGACGAAGGTTCTGGACGTCAACAATCACGTGCTGGCCTACTTCTACGACCAGAACCGGATCTATGTGCCGCTCAGTCGGATCGCCCCGGTGATGCGCTCCGCGCTGCTGGCCATCGAGGATCACCGGTACTACCAGCACGGCGCATTCGATCCCCAGGGCACGGTGCGGGCCTTCCTGACCAACCAGGCCAGCGGCGGCACGGTGCAGGGCGGGTCGAGCATCACCCAGCAGTACGTGAAGATGGTGCTGGTCAACCAGGCCGAACTAGAGGGCGACAAGCAGGCGATCGCGGCGGCGCAGGCGACGACCTACGAACGCAAGATCACCGAGTTGCGTTACGCCATCGCCCTGGAGCGGCGGCTGTCGAAGAACCAGATCCTGGAGCGGTATCTCAACCTGGTCTACTTCGGCGACGGTGCCTACGGCGTCGAAGCGGCGGCCCGGCACTACTTCGGCACCACCGCCGCGAAGCTGACCCTGCCGCAGGCGGCGATGCTCGCCGGCCTGGTGCAGAGTCCCGACTCCGACAATCCGGTGCAGCATGCCGAGGCGGGCCTTGCCCGCCGCAACGAGGTGCTCAACCGAATGGCAGAACTCGGTGAGATCACGCCGGCGGCGTCCGAAGCAGCGATCAAGACCGGCTTCGACAGGTCGGATGTGCACGCGCTGAACAACGGTTGTGTCGGCACCCGCTACCCGTTCCTGTGCGACTACGTCCGACGGTCGCTGCTTGCCTCGCCGAGTCTCGGCTCGACGCCCGGTGAGCGGCAGAAGTCGATCGACCGCGGCGGCCTGACGATCTACACCAAGATCAACCCCAAGGCCCAGGACGCGGCACAGAAGGCGGTCAGCAAGATGATCGGTCCCACCGATCCGCTGATCTCGACAATGGACATGATCGAACCCGGGACCGGGTTGATCGTCGCGATGGCGCAGAGCCGACCGGTGATGGGCAGCAACGCCAAGAAGGGCGAGACCTACTTCGACTACTCGGCGACCCAGGCGATGGGTGGTGGCCAGGGGTTCCAGGCCGGATCGACGTTCAAGGCCTTCACCGCGGCCGCCGCCTTCGAGAAGGGCATCCCGATCGCCAAGAAGTACAACGCCAAGGCGACGATCAACTACACCGGCCGCAAGTTCGACTCCTGCGAACGGCGTACCGAGGTCAACGGCACCTGGAAGGTGCACAACTCGACCGGGGTCAACGGGCGGATGGACATGTCAAGGGCCGCCGGATGGTCGGTGAACAACTACTTCGTGCCGCTCGAACTGGACACCGGGATGTGCAAGGTGACCCGGATGGCGGCCAGGGTGGGTGCGAAGAGCAGCGTCGCCGGTGCACCGATCCGTTCCTACGACGACAAACCATCCTTCACCCTGGGCACCGTCGAGGTAGCGCCGATGTCGATGGCCGAGGCGTACGCGACCTTCGCCTCCGGCGGCATCCACTGCGACCCGATCATCATCTCCAAGATCACCACGCCGACCGGCAAGCAACTCGCGCCGCCGAGCGCGCACTGCAAACGGGTGATCAGCGCCGACGTGGCAGACGCCGTCAACAAGGTGCTCACCGCACCGGTGACCACCGGATCGGCGACCAAGGCCAGGCTGGATGATCACCGGCCGATGGCCGGCAAGACCGGGACGATCGACAGCAACGCCGCGGTCTGGTTCGTCGGCTACACCCCGCAGATCTCCGGTGCGGCGATGATCTCGATCGACACCACGAAGAAGCCGTTCAACAAGGCCAAGCGTGGCTACCGCTCGCACGGGCTGAAGGGTTACACCGTTCCGTCGACCAAAATCTACCTCTCGGGTTCCGGCGGCGGCGACGCCGGGCCGGGCATCTGGAAGCCTGCGGTGTCGGCCTATCTCGCTGACAAGCCCGCCACGGGCTTCCATCAGCCGCCGGCATCCCTGGTGCGGGGCAAACTGATCCCGTTCCCCGACCTTGCCGGGCTGACCCCTGCCCAGGCGATCAAGAAGCTGCGCCGGATCGGACTGACGGTCCTCCGGGACACGAAGCAGAGCGTCCGGCCGAAGGGCAGCTTCCTCGGCTTCTCGCCCGACAGCGGCAAGATCGCCCAGTACGGCACGGTGACGGCGTACTTCTCCTCCGGTCCGCCGAAGACCAAGCCGAAGCCGCCGTCGAAACCGACGCCGCCGAAACAGCAGCCGCCGATCAACCCGCCGGAACGGGGCGGTCACCCGATCAAGCCGGTCCGCCCGGCGCCGCCGCACCGACCGGGCGGCTGACCATGGGCGGCTGATCATGGTCAGCAGGTCTGCCGGGGTGATCGTGATCGGACTCGGATCCTTCGGGTCCGCAACCGCAGCGGAGTTGGCGGGGCGCGGCCTGGACGTTGTCGGACTGGAGACCTTCGGGCCGGCTCATGATCAAGGTTCCGGGCACGGCGGATCGCGGATCATCCGGCAGTCCTACTTCGAGGGCGCCGACTATGTACCGCTGCTGCGCAGCGCGTACGCCGGCTGGCGCCGCCTCGAGGAACGGACCGGCGCGCAGCTGCTCACCCTGTGCGGCGGTCTGTACATCGGCAGCGAGACCTCGCCGATCTTCGCCGGCGCCTGCGCCGCGGCACAGCGGTGGGAACTACCGCACGAGGTGCTGGACGCCGACGGCATCCGGGCGCGGTTCCCGGTCCTCGCTCCGGCCGACGATGCGATGGCCGTGTGGGAGGAGAACGCCGGCTACCTGCGGCCGGAGGCAGCGATCCGCGCCCATCTTGATCTTGCGACCGAGCGCGGCGCCGAGCTGCACTTCGGCGAGCGGGTGATGGATTGGCGGGCCACCCACGACGGCGTCGAGGTGATCACCGAACAGCAGAACTACGCTGCCGATCGGTTGGTGATCACTGCGGGCGCATGGGCGCCGGTGCTGCTGCGAGATCTCGGGCTGCCGCTCATCGTGCAACGCCAGGTGATGTACTGGTTGCAACCGGAGTTCACGGCTGCATCGGGATATCGCGACTACACCGATTGGCGGCTGCCGGTCTACATCGAGGAATCAGCATCCCGCGATCACCAGATCTACGGCTTCCCGATGATCGACGGCCCGGACGGCGGGCTGAAGATCGGCATCCATCACGGATCGATCATCCGCGAGTCAACGGCCGATGATCTTGATCGCACGGTTTCCGACGCCGAGATCGCAGCGGTCACCGAGCGCGCCCAGCAATTGCTGCCGGCGATCGGAGCGCGGCCGGTGCGGGCGAAGGTGTGCATGTACACGATGACACCGGACGAGGACTTCGTGGTCGGCCGGCATCCTGACCATGATCGGGTGATCATCGCCTGCGGCTTCTCCGGTCACGGCTTCAAGTTCGTCCCGGTGATCGGTGAGGTGCTGGCCGACCTGGTGCAGCACGGGGCGACCGGCCATCCGGTGGGTATGTTCGACCCATGCAGGATGCTGTCGTCGTCGGATCGGGACCGAACGGGCTGGCCGCTGCAGTCACGTTGATCCGGGCCGGTCTGTCGGTCACCGTCCTGGATGCGGAGGAGACGATCGGCGGGGGAGCCCGCACGCTCGATCTCGGCCTCGCCGAGGGGGTGGTGCACGATCTGTGTTCGGCAGTGCATCCGATGGCCTGGGCGTCCCCGTTCTTCAATGAATTCGATCTTGCTGCGGCCGGGGTCGACCTGCTGACGCCGGAGGTCTCCTACGCCCAACCACTGGACGACCGGCCGGCGGCGATCGCCTACCGGTCGATGGACGCCACCGTCGAGCGGCTCGGTCGCGACGGCGCAGCGTGGCGGTCGCTGTTGGGCCCGATCGCCCGGCGTCCCCATGCCGCGGCGAGGATCGCGCTGGATGATCATCGGTCGCTCCCGCCGGTCCGGACCCTGCCGACGGGCCTGCGACTGCTGCTGGCCACCGGGGAACAGGGCACCCGGACCTGGGGACTTCGGTTCCGCGACGCGGAGGCCCCGGCCCTGCTGACCGGAGTCGCGATGCACACCGTGTCGAGGCTGCCCGGACTGGTCTCGGCGGGCACCAGTGTCTTCCTGGGCGCCCTGGGGCACGCCGGACGTGGTTGGCCGATCGCCCGGGGCGGTTCGGGTTCGATCACCGCGGCACTGGCCGCCGAGGTGCGGGCGCGGGGCGGTGAGATCATCACCGGTCACCGGGTGTCGAACCGCACCCACCTTCCGCCGGCCAGGACGTACCTGTTCGACACGACGCCGCGGACCGTGATCGAGGTCGTGGGGGACCGGATCAGTCCTGCGCTGCGCCGGGCGCTCGGTCGTTTTCGGCACGGCGACGGGGTCACCAAGATCGACTTCGTGTTGTCGGGTCCGGTGCCATGGGCCGATCCCGAGGTCGCCGGGGCCGGCACCGTGCACCTCGGCGGGACTCGTGATCAGATAGCTCGGGCCGAATCCGATGTCATGGCTGGCCGGCATCCGGAGCGTCCGGTCTGTCTGATCAGCGACCCGACTGTGGTCGATCCGGGACGGGAGTGTGCCGGATTGCGTCCACTCTGGTCGTACACGCATGTCCCGGCCGGTTCGACACTCGACCAGACCTCCCAGGTGATCGCCGAGATCGAGCGTCACGCGCCGGGTTTCTCCGATCTCGTCGTCGCCTCCCGCTGTGTTCCGGCGTCTCGGATGGTCGAACACAACCAGAACTATGTCGGCGGTGACTTCACCGCGGGTGCCATGACGCCTTGGCAGATGATCGCCCGACCGGCGCCGCGCTGGAACCCTTACCGCCTGGGTCAGGGGATCTACCTGTGCTCGTCCTCGACCCCGCCCGGACCCGGCGTACACGGCATGTGTGGCCGGCTCGCTGCCCGCCGGGTCCTGCGCGAGGTCTTCGGCCAGCGGTAGCTGCCGGTCAACTCGCCTCGATGACAGGCCGAAGATCGGTGTCTCGGAGGTCGAACAACGACTGCAACCGATCCGAGTCCGGTACCGGCGCGGACTTGCCCGGATCGATCAACAGGGCAGCGATGCCCTGTTCTCGTGGGCCGGCATAGTCCGCCTGGTAGGAGTCGCCGACGAACAGAACCGATTCGGCGCCGACGTCGAGCCGCTCGAGCGCCGCACGGAACATCGCCGGATGCGGTTTGCGATGCCCGACGTCGACGGACAGGACGACCGCGTCGAAGAGATCCGCCACACCCATCGCGCGCAGATGAGCGGGCACCAGGGCGCTGTGGTGGGTGTTGGAGACGACAGCGAGCCGATAGCGGCCGGCAAGATCACGAAGTAGATCTGACATCCCGTCGGCGTAGCACACCGCGGTGTTCCAGTCGCCCAGATACGTCTCCACGAACGCGTCCACCTCGACGGTCGAGGCCGGACGGCCCAGTGCCGTGGCCACGATCATTTCACTCGGCTCGCGCATGGAGAACTCGCTGAGGTCCTCCGCCGACCGGGCGTCGAACCGGGCGAAGACATCGTCGACCAGCGTAAGGAACTCCCGGTAAGCCAGCCGCGTCCCCAGTCGCTGCAACCGGCCGTACGTCGCCGAATAGTCCTGTGCCGTCCGGCTCGGCGAGTAATCGACGATGGTACCGAAGAAGTCGAGCAGCAGATGGGTGATCTTGGTCGGCACCATCCCGACATCCTGCCAGGTCAGGCCGCCGTCATCGGATGCGAATCGGTGAAATGGAAGAGCGCATCGACGCAGTTGTAGATGTTGAAACCCTCGCCGCCACCGACCGGGAACACCTTGCAGGCCTCGGGATGTCCGGTGTCGTGTATGTGTTGGTACGCGGTGCGCAGCGACGCGGCCTGCTGGCGGAGCGTCGCATAGTCGGCCTCCCATTTCGCGACGAGTTGATCATTGCCGTCCCGGAACGTGGCCCGACCCGGACGCCAGGGTGACGGTGCGTCCAGCCCGGTGACCGTCGGCGCGATGGTGCTGCCGTCCGCGCGGGTGAACTTCCAGGGGATCGGACATCCCGGCTGTCCGCAGGCGGTGATCGTGATGCCGTCCTCGTGCACACGGGTGTGGTGGCGCTGGCAGAGAAGGATCAGATTGTCCAGGTCGGTCGGACCGCCGTTGAGCCAGAAGATCAGATGATGGGCCTTCAGGCGTCGAGCACGAAGACACCCCGGGAACTGACACCTGCCGTCTCTGATCATCAGTGCACGTCGTTGGTGTTTGGTGACCAGACGCTGTTCGCGTCCGACGGCCAGCGGCATGCCTTTCTGGTCGGTGATGATGCCCAGCACGGTGCTGTCGCACAGGGCTCGGCGGGCGTCGTCCGGTTCGATGGCCGCACTGTTGCGAACCCGGCAGGTCGGCACCGACGGCGCCTCCTCGACGTTCCCGCGGGGACGCCCGGGCTCATCGTCCTGGAGCGCGGCGGCATTGACCTCGAGCACGACCATTGTCCGGTCCTCTCCCGATCGGTCCTCGGGCCGCGAGTTCAGATAGCAGTTGGCGATCTCCGCCAGGCCCTCGACCCTGGTCCGGTGCAGCATCTGCTCAGGTGTCTCGCGGGCATCGGCGTCGTCGAGCCGTTCCCGACCGGGTGCCGGATCGCTGTCCGCCTCGGCGTCGCGGCTGGCATCGGCGGCAGCTTGCACGGCGGCGATCAGTGCCGCTGCCTCTTCGGGCGGCAGGACCGCCGTGAAGTGAACATTGCCGTTCTCCTGGACCACCCAGGCCACCCGTTGTCTGTTCCTGCGGGTCCTGCTCGTGCCCTTCGCGGCACGCCAGCCGGAGATCGAGCGGGCCAGTTGGGACGCCGTACAGGCACGGGCGAAGTCGACCAGCGCATCCTCCTTCAGGCCCTCCGCAGATGCGTCAGGCCCGCTGGGCCCGGGCTCGTCGGTCTGGGTTCCTTCGATCTGGGTTCCTTCGAGGCGCCGTGGAGCATCGTCGTCGAGCTGATCGACGACGCGGGTGAGTTCGCGGACCTTGGAATAGGTCAGGTCACCGACGGCAAAGGCTTGCCTGGTGGTCGCCATCCGCCGGAGGGCGCGGGCAACTCGTACGTGCTCCCGGGCCGTACCGGGGGCGATCGAGCAGGCCCAGGACAGCCAGTGGGCAGTCGACTGGATCCCGTCCCACCAGCCCGCCCCGTTGATCGCGTCGAACTCGCCGACCAACTCCAGGAACACCGCTTCCTGTTTGGCGACGTCGGCCGCCGCCGCCATCACCTTCGCCGCCAGCGCTTCGGCCGCCTCGCGCGGCACCGGATCGTTGTACCGCGGGATGCGCGGCTCAAGATCAACAATCGTCATCGTCTCGCCGACCCCTTCCAGACCTCGTTATCTGGCGGCGAACGCTAACGGCGACCACTGACAGAACCAGATCGATGGTGATCGGGTACCCCCTCCGACGTTCCCGCGGGAACGTCCGGCGCCCCAATTGGGCTGTACCGTCCGCGCGTGATCCGTATGCTCCCGTGACGTGACTGTCGATGACCGCGTACGCGTCCTGGTGCTGAACGGCGGATCCAGTTCGGGAAAGAGCACGCTGGCCGGCGCGCTGCAGGAAATCCTCGACGGCTACTGGCTGCGGCTCGGCGTCGACACCCTGATCGACGCGGCGCCCGCTCGGCTGACCACCGTGGGCGGCGGACTGGTTCTCGCCGATGACGGCTCGATCGAGGTCGGACCGGACTTCAAATTGCTCGAGCGTCAGTGGTCGATCGGGATCGCGGCGCTGGCCCGGGCCGGCGCAGCGGTGATCATCGAGGACAACTTCCTCAGCGGACCGGCCGCCCAGCAGCGTTGGCGGGATGCGCTCGGTGATCTGCCGACCGGCTGGGTTGGGGTCCGCTGCCCGCCCGGGGTGGCCGCCGTCCGGGAGCGTGCGCGTGGCGACCGGATCGCCGGAATGGCGGCACGGCAGGCCGACGCCGTACACCGTGGAATCGCCTACGACCTGGAGGTCGACACGTCGACGGAGCCGGCCGCAACGGTGGCCCGGCGCATCCGAGATCACTTCTTCGCAGACAACGGCCGAGCGGGCCGCGATCGATGATCGCGACCCGCTCGGCGAGTTCGTTCTGAGTGCTGGTTCCGTCCGTTACACGTCGTAGTAGAGCTCGAACTCGTGCGGGTGTGGCCGCTGACGGAGCGCGTCGATGTCGGCCCGCTTGAGCTCGATCCAGGTCTCGATCAGGTCCGCGGTGAACACGTCGCCCGCCTGCAGGAACTCGTTGTCTGCCTCCAACGCGTCCAGCACGGCCGGAAGGTCGGCCGGGACGGTCGGCACCGAGGCGTGTTCCTCCGGCGGCAGTTCGTAGAGGTCCTTGTCGACCGGGGCGAGCGGCTCGGTCTTGTTCTGGATGCCGTCGATGCCGGCCAGCAGCATCGCGGAGAACGCCAGATACGGGTTGGACGACGGGTCGGGGCAGCGGAACTCGATCCGCTTGGCCTTCGGATTGGAACCGGTGATCGGGATCCGGATGCAGGCCGACCGGTTGCGCTGGCTGTAGACCAGGTTGACCGGAGCCTCGAAGCCCGGCACCAGACGGTGGTAGCTGTTGGCGGTCGGGTTGGTGAAGGCCAGCAGCGCCGGGGCGTGGGCCAGGATGCCGCCGATGTACCAGCGGGCGAGATCGGACAGGCCCGCGTAACCGGCCTCGTCGTAGAACAGCGGCTCGCCGGCGTTCCAGATCGACTGGTGGCAGTGCATGCCCGAGCCGTTGTCGCCGAAGATCGGCTTCGGCATGAAGGTGGCCGTCTTGCCGGCCGCCCACGCGGTGTTCTTGATCATGTACTTGAACTTCTGCACATCGTCGCCGGCGGCGAGGAGGGTGTTGAAGCGGTAGTTGATCTCTGCCTGCCCTGCGGAACCGACCTCGTGGTGGGCGCGCTCGACGAGCAACCCGGAGGCCTCGAGGTTCCTGACCATGTCGTCGCGCAGATCGGCGAAGTGATCAACCGGCGGGACGGGGAAGTAGCCACCCTTGTAGCGCACCTTGTAGGCCCGGTTGGCGCCGTCCTCCTCGCGGCCGGTGTTCCAGGCGCCCGCCTCGGAGTCGATGTGGTAGTAGCCGGCATTCTGCTTGGTCTCGAAGCGAACGTCGTCGAAGACGTAGAACTCGGCCTCCGGGGCGAAGAACGCCGTGTCGCCGATGCCGGTCGAAGCCAGGTACGCCTCGGCCTTGCGCGCAATGTTGCGCGGGTCCCGGCTGTACGGCTCCTTGGTCAGCGGATCGTGGACGAAGAAGTTCAGGCACAGCGTCTTGGAGCGCCGGAACGGGTCGATGTATGCCGTGGTCGGGTCGGGCATCAACGCCATGTCCGACTCGTGGATCTTCTGGAAACCGCGGATCGACGACCCGTCGAAGGCCAGACCGTCCTCGAACACCTCCGGACCGAACGAACTAACCGGCACGGTGAAATGCTGCATGATGCCGGGAAGGTCGCAGAACCGGATGTCGATGGTCTCGACGCCCTCATCCTTGACGTAGGCCAACAGATCGTCGGCGCCTTGGAACATGGATCCTCCGGTGATTGGAATGACACGTTGTCGTCGCAGAGCCTAAGGCGAGGCGTTTTCTCCGCCGTTGCGGGTGTGTTTCAGCGATGTTACGCCGGGATCGTCGTCGGTGGGATCGCCGGCCGGGGGCTGGTCAGGGGATCAGTCGATCGACCAGCGGGAAGGTGTCGTACGGCTGGTTCCAGTCGCCGAAGTGACCCTCGTTGCGGAGGATCTGGGTGCCGCCCAACCGGTCGAACAGATAGCGACCCTGGGCGGCGTCGCAACCGTACGGGTCGACGACGGAGTTGATGAAGGTGAGGTCTCCGCCATTGCCGGCGATCTTGCCCCAGTCATAGCCGGGCTGCAGGACCGGCTCTGCGGAGTCATTGGGTTCGGTCCAGTAGCCGGCCACCAGGATGGCCTGGGCGACCGGCGCGCTGAGGTGTTCCAGCAGCGCCAGCAGCAGGGCCGCGCCGCCCGAGTGGCCGACCAGTACGGTCTCGGCGTCGAAGCTGTGGGCGTCGAGGACCTTGGGGAGGAAGGTTCGGACCGGTTCGACGTTGAGGTCCGGATAGTGCGGCCGCTCGACCTGATAGCCGCGGGCGGTCAGCTGTTTGTCGAGCCAGGGAAACCACAGAATGTCCGGACTTGCCCCGGTGCCGTGGAAGATGATCGCCTTGCGCGCCATCGCACCCTCTCCTTGATCAGCGACCCAGACAGTCTTCGAGTGCGGCCAACATCAGCCGGGCGGTATCCGGCCGGGCGTTGTGACCCATCAGGCCGATCCGCCACACGGTCTGGGCATAGGGTCCGACGCCGGAGCCGATCTCGATGTTGTACCGGGTCAGCAGTTCCTTGCGTACCGTCGCCGAATCGACACCGTCGGGAACCTTGACGGTGGTCAGTTCCGGCAGCCGGGAGCCCTCGGCGGCGAACAGCTCCAGGCCGAGTTCTTGCAGACCGTCCTGCAGGATCCGGCCGGCCTCCTCGTGCCGGGCGATCACCTGGTCGAGGCCCTCGGCGAGGATCCGGGACAGGGCGCCGTGCATGCTCGCAATCATGCCCGTCGGCGCCGTGTGGTGGTAGGTGCGTCCGGTGTGGCTGGTGCTCGCCTCGCCGACGTAGCCGCCGAGCAGACCGAGATCGAGATACCAGGACTGTGGCCGCTCGATGCGTCGGGCGAATGCCCGGTCGTTGATCGTGAACGGGGCGAGCCCCGGTGCGACACCGAGGCATTTCTGGGAGCCGGCGTACCCGACGTCGACGCCCCAGTCGTCGGTCCGCAGGTCGATGCCGCCGATCGAGGTCACCGCGTCGACGATCAGCAACGCCTCACCCTTGAGCCGGCCGAGTGCGGCGATGTCGGACCGTACGCCGGTCGAGGTCTCGGCGTGCACGGCCGCGATGACCTTCGGATCGGGATGGGCGTCGACGACCCGCTGCGGGTCGATCGGCTGCCCCCACTCGTGGTCGACCCTGATCACCTCGGCACCGCAGCGGGCGGCCACATCGCACATCCGTTCGCCGAACAGCCCGTTGACGGCGATCACGGCGACGTCGCCCCGGCCGACGGTGTTGACGAAGGCCGCTTCCATGCCGGCCGAACCGGTGGCCGACAGTGGCAGGGTCCGTTGGTTGGACGTGCCCCAGACCGTCCGGAGCATCTCGCAGACCTCGTCCATGATCTGCAGGAAGTCCGGATCGAGATGACCGAGCAGCGGCAGTCCGAGCCCGGCCGTCGCCTCCGGGTACGGATTGGCGGGGCCGGGCCCGAAGAGATGCCGTTCCGGAATCGGTGTCACCATGGCGCGACCTTAGCGGGCCGCTCCCGTCCGGCTCACTCCGGCAGCGGACGGATCTCGATGCCGGTGTAGTGGGCCATCGGGTGTTTCGACGCGATCTCGCGAGCCACGTCCAGCGACGGCGCCTCGATCAGGTCGAAGCCGGCGATGTACTCCTTGGACTCCAGGAACGGGCCGTCGGTGACGAGCACCTCGCCCCCGCGCACCCGTACGGTCTCGGTGTGGCCGGTCAGCCGGTCGCCGGCAAGCCTTCTGCCGGAATCCTCGGCAGAACCCTCGTCGTACTCCTTCACCCAGACCTCGACGTCGTCATCCACCGGTCCGAGGGTGCCGACCACCGTGCCGTTGTCGACCGGCGTCGCTGTCGGGCGGCCCTGGGCGGCGCAGATCAGGAACAGGAACTTCATCGGATCTCCTTCAGGTTGTCGTCGCAGATCATTCCGCGAAGTGTGATCGACCTCTACACGTGAGGTCCGCCAGGGAATGGACAATTGGTCGGCTGTGATCTGAATCACAGTGGAACCCCGCGTGCTTCGCGCGCTAGCCTCACCGCCCGTGGTGTCCTCGCAGACTAACTAGGTCTTCGGACCGGCTCCTGGCCGCGGATCGCGTGATCCGCCGGTCGGGCGTGTCCGATTCACGCGCCGAGCCTCCCGTTGACCTGTCACCGACAGTTGCGACCACGCCATGACGTGACCGATTCCATGCTCGGCGCCGCCTGTGACCAACAGCGAGCCGTAAGGAATCACCATGCCTGTCATCTCTGCGAGGGATCTGACCAAGACCTATCGCTTCCATCGTTCCCGCGTCGGCCTCGGCGGCGCGATGATCGACCTGTTCCGCCGCCGGCACGAGGAGCGGCTGGCTGTCGATGGTCTCGACCTGAGGGTCGACGAGGGCGAGTTCGTCGGTCTCCTCGGTCGCAACGGTGCCGGGAAGACCACCACGCTGAAGATGTTCTCGGGGCTTCTCCGACCGACCTCTGGGGAGTTGTCGGTGCTCGGCCACCAGCCCGCCCGGCGTGAGTTCGGCTATCTGAGCCAGATCGCCGTCGTCCTGGGCAGCAAGTCCATGCTCTGGTGGGACGTCTCCACCCGGGCCAGTCTCGATCTGCACCAGGCGATCTACGACCTGCCCCGGCCGATGTTCACCGACAGTGTCGATCAACTGGTCGACCTGCTCGAACTGTCCGAGGTGATCGACATCCCGGTCCGGCAACTGTCGTTGGGTCAGCGGATGAAATGCGAGTTGGCCGTCGCCCTGGTGCATCGACCCAAGCTGCTCTTCCTCGACGAGCCGACCATCGGTCTGGATGTGGTGTCCAAGGCTGCGGTCCGCAGGTTCCTCGCCAAGATCAACTCCGACCAACAGATCACTGTTCTGCTGACCAGCCATGACATGGACGACGTCTCCGAGCTGTGCCGCAGGCTGGTGCTCATCGATCACGGAACGCTCCGGTTCGACGGGACGCCGGCCGAGTTGATCCAGCAGACCAGACCGCGCAAGCGGATCACGCTGAGCTATGCCGGGCCGCCGGGGCAGGTCGAACTCGAGGTGGACCGGGAGGACGCCCCACGCGTCCTGGCGGAGGCGGCGACCAGGGGTGAGCTGCTGGATCTTGAGGTCCGGGACGCAGATCTGGACGATGTCATGCAGGCGGTGGTGCAGTCATGATCATCCGTGCGACGCTGCGCCGGCCGAGAAGGCATCTGCGGATCTTCAGCAAGCTGCTGGTCCTCAACCTGTCGGCAACGTTCAGCTATCGGGGGAGGTATTCCTGTGGCAGGTGGGGAACGTCCTGGTCCCGCTGATCTCGCTATTCGTCTGGCAGGCAGCGATCGCGTCGGGTGCCCAGCTCCCGACGACGCCGCGATACCTGACCGCCTACTTCGTGTTGATCTCCATCGTCAACATGTTGACCAACTCATGGACGGCGTTCTATCTGGCAGAGGAGATCCGCGGCGGCGGCCTGAACCGGTATCTCTGCCGGGCTACGTCGACCCACGTCGACGCCCTGGCCAACAACGTGGGGGAGAAGGTGATCAAGCTGATCCTGCTGGTCCCGATGGTGGCGGTGCTTGCGGTTGCGCTCGGTGATCGTTTCGACCTGCCGCAGGCGCTCTGGCGCTGGCTGCTGGCCTTCGGCTGCTTGATCATCGCCGCGCTGATGACCTGGCTGCTCGACGTGATGATCGGATCGCTGGCGTTCTGGTTCTCCGACGTCAACGGATTCCTCCGGGCGTCGGAGGTCATCGTTCCGCTGCTGTCCGGCGCGGTGATCCCGCTGGCGTTGTTGCCGGATGCGCTGCACGGACTCAGCCAGGTGCAGCCGTTCCGGTTCCTGGTGTCCTTCCCGTTGGAGGTGTTGCTCGGCAACGTCCAGGGCGGGCTGGTGACCGGGCTGCTCTGCCAGCTCGGCTGGCTGCTGGTGTTCGCCGCGGCTGCGCGACTGATCTGGCGGCTGGGCATCCGGACCTATTCGGGGGCCGGGGCATGACGGTACGGCACGGGCTTGCGGTCGCCCGCGCGGTGCTGGCCCTGTCATTGGTCCGCGAGGCACAGTTCCGCGCGCAGGCCTGGACCACCGTCGGGGTCGGCCTGGTGGAGATGCTCGCCCAGGTGGCACCGGTACTGGTGATCTTCAGCCACTCGACCAGGGTGAACGGTTGGGATGTCGGTCTGGTGATCGCGATCGGCGGGGTCGCTGAGATCATGACCTCGCTGTTGGCGACCTTCATCGCGCCCAACCAGGCCAAGATGACCGACTACATCCGTCAGGGTCAGCTCGACCTGCTGTTGATCCATCCGGTCGCCAGCCAGCCGTTCGCCGCGCTCCGCTGGGTGCAGCCGGCCGAGGCGTGGGGGATACTGACCGGCACGGCGTTGATGATCATCGGACTGACCGCCTCGGACGTCGTCATCAGTCCGGGCTCGGTCGCCATCGCCGTGATCGGCTTCGTGATCGGTCTGCTCACGGTGGCCCTGGTCTGGATCAACCTCGGCTATCTGGCCTTCTGGCTGACTTCGGTCGGTGCGCTGGGCGAGCTGTTCTCCGCACTGCTGACCGCCGGCAAATACCCGCTGGCCTTCTTCCCGAGGGCGGTCCGGGTGATCATGCTGTCGCTGCTGCCGCTGGGGCTGGCGACGACGGTTCCGGTGCAGCTGCTGACCGGAACCGTACGCCCGGTGTTGCTGCTCTACGGCGCCGGCCTGCTGCTCGTCCTGGTGATCATCACAAGGCTGGTCTGGCTGGCCGGCATGCGGCGGTACAGCAGTGCGAGTTCATGATCAGACCGGTTCGGCGACCGCGTCGACCGAGGGCTCGACTGCACCGATGGCGGCCAGCGCGTCGGCCAGACCCTCCGGCTGTGTGCCGATCCAGGAGACCACTCCGTCCGGTCTGATCAGCGTCAGCGGCACGGGCGCGAACTCGGTCTCGAACACGGTCACCCGGTAGCGGCCGCGCGGATCGGCAAGATCAGCTGCGAGGTCATCGGGAAGCCGTACGTCCGGCCGATGAGCCAGCACCGCCCGACCGTCGGCGGTGGCCTGCCAGAGTGTGCCGATGGTGCCCGGCCAGTTCGGTGCGTAGCTGCCGACCGGGCCGTCGTCTGTGGTGTAGCCGATCACCTGGCCGGATACCACGCGCGCAGCCTCGGTGGCGCCGTCGGGGGTCTCCATCAGCCGCCGGACCAGTCGGGACGCTGCCCGGGACCGTTCGTCGGTACGCATGATGCCCACCTGGGCACGGCTCCACTCCAGGATCCGCTCGGCCTCCGGGCGGCGCTCGGCCTGATAGCCGTCCAAGATCGACTCGTCGGCGCGGCCGCGGGCCACGGCAGCCAGCCGCCAGCCGAGATCGCTCGCGTCGAGCATGCCCAGCGACAGACCCTGTCCGCCGAACGGCGGGTGGACGTGGGCGGCATCACCCGCAACGAACACCCGGCCGATACGGTACGGGTCGGCAACCCGGGTGTTGTCGGTGAACCGCGTCGCACTGAGCAGTTGGGTGATGGTCACCGGCACTCCGGTGACCCGCCTGATCGACTGCTCCACCTCCTCGACGGTGATCGGCTGGTCCCGGTCCTGCGGCGCGCCGTCGAACTCGGCGGTCAGGATCACCTCCGCCCCCGGCATCCGGCGGTACACGCCGGTCGGAGTGTGGTGCCACCCGGGCTCGATCCGGTCCAGTCCGGTGCCACGGACCACCACCTGGCGACCGGTCATCTCCCCGTCCAAGCCTGGGAAACCCATGCCCGCGCTCTTCCGGACGATGCTCCGGCCCCCGTCGCACCCGATCACCCAGTCGGCCTCGAGCACGCCGTCGGCGGTCAGTACCCTGACCGATTCCCCGTCCTGCCTGACCCCGGTGATCGTCACGGTGCGGCGGACCTCGACGCCGAGTTCGGCCAGTCGCTCGCCGAGCAGACGTTCCAACTCCTGCTGGCCGATCAGGCCGCCCCCGGTAGCGAACGGGCCCTGGTCGAGCACCTCGAGGTCGACCAGATCCGGTCGGATCGGCATGCCCGCGACATGGCCGACGAAGATCGGCCGGCCGTCCTTGCCCACCGGCATGGTCCGCGGATTGGGTGAGGTCTCCTCCGACGGCCCGGTGGCCGGTCGCAACAACCCGCGCCGGCCCAGTGCTTCGTACGCCGGCTGGTTGAGGTAGCCGGCCTTGATCGTCGGATCGATGTCGTCCCGCCGTTCGAGGACCAGCGGCCGGACGCCGCCGACGGTCAGTTCGTGCGCCAGCATCAAGCCGACCGGGCCGCCGCCGACGATGATCACTTCTGTCATCACTCACTCCATCCAAATATTTAGGTCAGACCTAAATATATTGGGTTCGACCAAACTTCGCTAGGCTTTTGTCATGACATCCGGATCGCCGTCGCCGCGGGCCCGTCCACGGTCGGCCGTCCAGGAGCGGCGGCTGCGGATCTCCGACGCGGCGACCGGCCTGTTCATCGAGAACGGCTTCGATCAGGTGTCCATCGCCGACATCGCCAACGCCGCCGGCGTGTCCAAGATGACGGTGACCAATCACTTCCCGCTGAAGGAGGACCTGGTCTTCGACCAGTTCGGCGACGAGCTCGACCAACTCGGATCAACGCTGCGCGGGGAGCGGACGCTGGCGGACGCGATCACCGCCGCCGAGCAGTACTGCATCGCCCGGGAGACCGGCGGTCCGGTCACCGCGGCGTTGCGCGGCCGGTGGCGTCCCGACGGCTGGCGACTGTTCGCGATCATGGTCGCCGGGAGCAGGGTGTTGACCGCACGCTTCCACGTGCACTACGTCGAGCTGCGGGATGTGATCGTCGAGGAGCTTCCGTCGCCGGTCACCGGTGTCCGCCGGACGACTGCGGCCTGGATGATCGCCGAGGCGATCCACCTGATCGACTGGTGGCCGTTGGAGCAGGCGGTGGCCGGCGAGTCCGGTCCGGCCGCCATCGACACCGGCCGGCGAAGTGTTCGCCGGCAGGCCTTCGCCGCCCTCCGTAGGGGCCTGGTCACCCAGGACTGATGTGGGTCTTGCAGAAGGCGATGTAGGAACGCCAGTCCTCGACGTTCATCGCATGGCCGCCGGGCCGCAGGTGGAAGCCGACCGGCCCTGTTCCACCGTTCAGCCGGCGGGCCGACAGGGCCGCGAGGAACTGACCCTCCGGATCGGCCCAGGCGTCCTCCGAACCGCTGCCGACGTAGGCGGGTCGCGGGGCGACGGCAGCGATCAACTGGTCCTGGTCGACCGGGAGCTCGTCGTCCCGCCCGGCATAGTCGGCATACCCCGGGGTGAACCAGTATCCGAATCTGCCGGTGATCGCCGCGATGTCCTCAGCACCCTCGACCCGGTGCCGGTGCAGCGAGTCGCCGCTGCAGCCGGCCGCGTTGCTGATCACGGCCGCGAAGCCCGTGTCCTGGGCCGCCGCCCAGAGCGCCGCCTTGCCCATCCGGGAGTGGCCGATGGCGATCACGCCACCGGGCATCACATGCCGGAAGGTCTCCAACTGTCGGCGCAGCAGGCTGAGCCCCCAGGCCCACACCCCGAGGGTGCCCCACGGCGCTTCTGCGGGCGATTCCGGCAGGATTCGCCGTACGCCCTCAGCGGCGCCGTCGGCCCGGTCCGGTTCGAAGGCCGCCGCATGCACACTGGCCAGCCCGTAGCCGTTGCGGAGCAGCAGGTCGGTCGGCCACTCGGTGAGCACCGCCTCGTTGCCGTTGAAGTTGAGGCCGCAGAACACCGGCGACCGGTCGGTGTTCGGCAGGCAGAGCAGCAGTTCGACGCGATGCTCGCCCCGGTCGGTGCTGATGGTCAACTCATTGAGGCTTCGGCTGCCGGCGCCGAACGCTGCCTGGTACTCGAGCACCCGGCAGCCCACCCGCACCGGCGTCCGCGGCGTGATGCCATAGACGTACCGGCCGAAATCCTTGATCACCGTTGATCGGTCGATGGTCACCAACTGCTCCGTTCTACAGAACCGCGCCCGGATTCATGATGCCGTGCGGGTCGATCGCGTTCTTGATCTTGTGACTGAGCGCCATCACGTCCGGGCCGAGCTGATCGGGCAGCGCCGACTTCTTCAGCCGACCGACGCCGTGTTCGCCGGTGATCGTCCCGCCGAGGCGGATCGCCAGGGCGATCACCTCGTCGAACGCCTGCTGCGCAGCGTCCCGGGCTCCCGGCACGGTGGGGTCGTAGATGATGTTGGGATGGGTGTTGCCGTCGCCGGCGTGGGCGACCACCGGGATCGTGGTGCCGGTCCGCTCGGCGATTGCGGCGATCCCGGTGACCAGGTCCGGCAACAACGGGATGGCGACCCCGACGTCCTCCAACATCAGCGAGCCGGCCCGCTCCATCGCCGGGAAGCTCGCCCGGCGGGCCGCGACGAACATCTCGCCCTCTTCCGGATCGTCGGTGACGAAGCACTCGATGGCGCCGAGGTCGGCACAGACCTTCTCCATGATCGAGATCTCGAACGACCGCGCCGGGCCGGGCGCGTCGGACTGGGCGATCAACATCGCCCCGGCCTGCCGGTCGAGGCCGGCATGCAGGTAGTCCTCGACCAGGTTGATCGAGGGGCCATCCATGAACTCCAGCATCGACGGGCGGATCGTCGAGCACATCCCGACGACGGCCCGGGCCGCTGCCTCGACGTCGGAGAAGGTCGCGACCATCGTGGCCCGATCGGCCTGTCCGGGCACCAGTTTGAGGATGCCACGGGTGATCACGCCGAGCGTGCCTTCGCTGCCGACGAACAGCTTCATCAGTGAGAGACCCGCCACGTCCTTGACCCGGACGCCACCCATCTTGATCAAGGTGCCGTCCGGGATCACCACGTCGAGGCCGAGAACGTAGTCGGTGGTGACGCCGTACTTCACACAGCACAGGCCACCGGCGTTGGTCGCCAGGTTGCCGCCGATCGAACAGATCTCGAACGACGACGGGTCCGGCGGGTACCACAGGCCGTGTTCGGCGGCCGCGGCCTTGACCTCGGCATTGAGCGCGCCGGGTTCGACGATGGCCACCCGGGCGCCCGGGTCGATGGTGATCGCGCGCATCCGTTCAGTGCTGATCACCAGCGCCTGCTCGACGGCCGTCGATCCACCGGACAGGCCGCTGCCGGCACCACGCGGCACAATGCCCACCCGATGGGTGTCCGCCCAGCGGACCGCGGCCTGGACCTGTTCGGCGTTCTCGGCCCGGACCACCGCCAGCGGCATCCCGGCGCGATCGTCCCGCGCCCAGTCGTACCGATAGCGCTCCATCACGGCCGGGTCGGTGGTCACAATGTCACCACCGAGCTCGGCGACCAGGCCCTGGATCGGTTGCCTGTCCGTGGCGGCGTTGCTCATGGGCGTCAAACTACGCTAGCCCGGTGGTTCATCTGCTGGGCACCCAGGCCGTTTCGCTGGACTTCCCGACCCGGACTGTGTTCGGGGCGCTGACCGTCGGAGTCAACTCCGGCGACCGGATCGGCGTTGTCGGGCGCAACGGTGACGGCAAGTCCAGCCTGCTCCGGCTGCTCGCCGGGCGGCTGCGACCGGACGGTGGTCAGGTGATCCCGCGGCGCGACCTGCGGATCGCCATGCTCGACCAGGCCGACGTCCTGGACTCGGCCGGGACCATCCGGCAGATCGTGGTCGGCGACAGGCCGGACCACGAGTGGGCATCCGATGCCCGGATCCGCGACGTCATCGGCGGGCTGCTCTCCGACCTGGACTTCGACGCCGTCGTCGGCACGCTGAGCGGCGGCCAACGCCGCCGGGTGGCCCTGGCAGCGCTGCTGACCGGCGACTACGACGTGCTGTTGCTGGACGAGCCGACCAATCATCTCGACATCGAGGGCATCGGCTGGCTCGCCGACCATCTCACCCGGCGGTGGCGGCCGAGCGACGGCGGGCTGGTCGTCGTCACCCACGACCGCTGGTTCCTCGACGCCGTCTGCACGCTGACCTGGGAGGTCCACGACGGGACCGTCGACGCGTTCGACGGCGGCTACGCCGCCTATGTGTTGCAGCGGGTCGAACGCGACCGGTTGGCCGCCCAGGCCGAGAACAAGCGACAGAACCTGATGCGCAAGGAGCTGGCCTGGCTGCGCCGTGGTGCCCCGGCGCGTACCGCGAAACCCCGATTCCGGATCGAGGCAGCCAACCAGCTGATCGCCGACGAGCCGCCGGTCCGCGACACCGTAGGACTGCAGCAACTGGCCACCGCCCGGCTCGGCAAGGACGTGATCGATGTGCTCGACGTGTCGGTCTCCTACGACGACCGGCCGGTGCTCGCCGAAGTCGAGTGGCGGATCGGGCCCGGGGAACGGAGCGGGATCCTCCGGACCCAACGGCGCCGGGAAGACCACCCTGCTGAAACTGATCACCGGTGCCCTGCAGCCCGACAGCGGCCGGGTCAAGCGCGGCAAGACGGTCAAGGTCGCGGTACTGAGCCAGCAGCTCAGCGAACTCGCCCCCGTCGATCACCTCCGGGTGAGGGAACTGCTGGCGACCAAGCGGACCGAGTACGTCGCCGGTGGCAGGGAGTTGACACCGGCGCAGCTGCTGGAGCAGCTGGGCTTCCCCAACGCCCTGCTGTCCACGCCGATCAAGGATCTGTCCGGCGGTCAACGACGGCGGTTGCAGTTGCTGATGATCCTGCTCGATGAGCCCAATGTGCTGGTGCTCGACGAGCCGACCAACGACCTGGACACCGACATGTTGGCCGCGATGGAGGACCTGCTCGATTCCTGGCCGGGAACGCTGCTGGTGGCGACCCATGATCGTTATCTGCTCGAGCGGGTCACCGACCAGCAGTACGCGATCATCGACCGACGTCTCCGGCACCTGCCCGGCGGGGTCGACCAGTACCTGGATCTGGTTGCCGGGCGGTCCGAGCGACCGGCACCGGCCCCGTCGGAGCAGGCGGCCCTGGCCGCGGGCGCCCCGACCTCGGCTGCCAAGACCCGGGCCATCGGCAAGGAGATCGCCGCTGTGGAACGCCGGATGTCCCGGTTGCACGACGAGATCAGCCGGTTGGAGAAGGAAATGGCCGGCAGCCATTCCGACTACGTCCGGTTGGCCGCCCAGGGTGAGCAACTCAACGGGCTGCGTTCCCAGGTCGCCGAGCTGGAGGACCGCTGGCTCGAGCTGTCGGAGCTGAACACCGGGTAAAATGAGCCGGCCGCAGCATCAGACCCCTGAGGAGCTCACTCTCGTGACCGCCGTACCGCAAGCAGAGACCCGGTCGCAACCCGTCGAGCCCCTGCCGGAGGGGAGTCGTCTGCTGCACATCGGCATCCCCAAGACCGGCACCACAACGCTGCAGCGGAGCGCGGCGTACCGGCGCCGGGAGCTGCTGGAGCACGGCGTCTGCTATCCGGGGAAGTCGCTCAACCACCGCGAGGCCGTCTCGGCGCTGATGGACCGGACACTTGGTTGGAAGAACAGCGAGTCCGCGCCTGGCTACGGGATCTGGCGGCGGATCGAGAACGAGGTCAAGACCAGCCCTGCGCCGCGGTCACTGATCAGCCACGAGTTCGCCTGCGAATCCACCGACGAGCAGGCGGGCCGCTTCGTCGAGGCGCTCGGCCAGCAGGTTCATGTGGTCATCACTGTGCGCGGTTTCGCCGACCTGCTCGGGTCGAGCTGGCAGCAGTACGTCAAGGCGGGCTACCTCAAGCCGTACCGGACCTGGCTCCGGCAGATCCTCGGTGACCCGGCCAAGCTGAAGACGACCCCCACCTTCTACAAGCGCAACGACCAGGCCGCGATCGTCGACCGCTGGATCCGGGTCGCCGGAGTGGAGAACGTCACGGTGGTCATCGCCGACAAGCGCCGGCCGGACCAGCTGATCAACGCCTTCGAGGATCTGCTGGGTGTCCCGACCGGACTGCTCAGCGCGCTCCCCGCCGGTGGCTTCGCCGCCAACCGCAGCCTGTCCATGCCGGAGGCCGAACTCGTCCGCCGGATCAACAAGATCTTCCGCGACCAGGACATGACCTGGGATCGCTACGTTGACTTGATGCGGAACGGGCTGATCGCCAGACTGCAGGAGAACCGACGCCCGGGGCCGGACGAGCCGGTGCTCACCCTGCCCGAGTGGGCGGCCAAGAAGGCGCTGGTCCGGGCCGGGCAGTACGCCGACGCCATCGCAGCGTCCGGGTGCCGGGTGATCGGTGACCTGGACACCCTGACCCTGCCGGTCCGTACGGTCCCACGACTGCCCGACATCACCTCCGTACCGGTAGACGCCGCGCATGAGGCGATCGCCGGCCTGTTGTCCGCCGAGGACGGACGGGGGGCGTTCTTCGACGAGCCGCCGGAGGGCGTCCAGCGTGCGAGCAGCTACCCGGCCTATCTGCAGAAGCTGTATCCGTCGGAGAACGGCCTGGAGTTGGCCAACGCCATTCGGGCCACCAGGCATCTGGACGACCGGACGATCGCCGCTGTCGCTGCCTATCGCGGGATCACGACCGCCGATCAGAAGACCAAACCGCTCCGCAAGAAGGCCCGGAGACTGGTGCGCAACGTCGGACGGTCCGTACGGTCCCGGTTGCGGTGACTCCGCCAGGCCCCGTCCCGGCACTCCCGGGCGGCACCCGACTGCTGCACATCGGGCTGCCCAAGACCGGAACGACGACCCTGCAGCGGGGTGCGGCGGTCAATCGTCAGCGGCTGCTGGCACAGGGCGTCTGCTATCCAGGCGACGCCTTCAACCACCGTGACGCGGCTGCCGCCCTGATGCAGCGCCCGCTGGGATGGCGCGGTCGTGGCGCGATCACCCACGATCGCCGGGTCTGGGACCGGCTGGTCAGCGAGGCCAGGACGAGCCCCGCGCAGCGGGTCTTCATCAGCAGCGAGTTCATCTGCGAATCCGACGACCGCCAGGCGCGCCGGTTCTGCGCCGAACTCGGGGACGGACTGCACATCGCGATCACTGTGCGCGGTTTCGCCGACCTGCTGCCGACCAACTGGCAACAGGCGATCAAGGCCGGTCACACCGGCGGCTTCGAGCAGTGGCTGGACGCCGTGCTCCGGCGGGGGCAGGGACCGACCGTGCCGACCTTCTACCGCCGCAACGATCAGGCGGCGATCGTCGGTCGCTGGACCGATCTGGTCGGGCCGGACAAGGTCACGGTGGTGATCCCCGACAAACGGCACCCGGACCTGTTGATCACCACCTTCGAGCAATTGCTCGGGTTACGGCCAGGGACGCTGGCCACCCGACCGGTGGGCGGATATGCCGCCAACCGTGGACTGTCCCTTGCCGAGGCGGAGCTGGTCCGGCGGGTCAACCTGACGATGCGGGAGCAGCGCTACGACTGGCGCCGCTACACGTCGCTGATCCGGCACGGACTGATCGCCCGGGTGCAGGAGAACCGGCGCCCGTCGCCGGGTGAACCCGACCTGCGTGTGCCGGGCTGGGCGGCGCGGATCGCGCTGCAGACGGCCCGGGAGCATGCCGAGGCGATCCGGGCGTCGGGATGTCGAGTGATCGGTGACCCGGCGGTTCTGACCGCGCCGTTGCCGACGGTGGACCAGGTCGACCAGCCGAACGACCTGCCGCTGGACGCGGTCGTGGAGGGGGTCGCCGGGGTATTGTCGGCGGCCGACGGGCTCGGTCCGTTCTTCGACCGTTCAGCGGACGGTCTGGAGCGGCGGAAGGTGTCGGATCCCTTGCTGGACAGGGATTCTCGACGCCGACGAGACCCGTCGGGTGCTCAACGCCCACCGGTCGACCCAGCATCTGCGGATCGGCGCGCTCGGCGTGGCCGCCGGCGCCAAGATCATCAGTCAGGCAGTACGCAGACTCACCGGCCGCGCATAGCCTGTTTGGCGCCGCGGACCTGTCGCGGGTTGGTCGGCATCGGGCCCTTGGGTACCGGGATCTGCGGCCGGACCTTGTCCAGCGCGTTGAGCCGGGACTTGATCTCGGTCACCTGGTTGGGTTCCAGCACCTTGGGCAGCTTGCGGATGTGGTCGGCCAGCTTCTCCAGCGGGACCTGGTTCTTGCCGTTGCCCATCATGATCGTGGTGACCTTGACGCCGTACGCGACCTTCTCGTGCTTGCGGACCTCGCTGGTCAGCAGCGCCCTCAGCCGACCGGGCTCGCCCTCGCCGATCAGCACCAGGCCGCCCGGGCCGAGGGTGCGGTGCACCGCATCCAGCTGCCGGTTGGCGGCGATCGCCGGGGTGGAGATCCACTTCTTGGGCAGCATGGCCAGGGCGACCTCGGCCGATCCGGCCTGTCCGGCGTACCGCTTGTAGGTCGCGGCCTTGGTGCGTTGCACCAGCAACAGCATGGCCAGCAGTAGGCCGACCATGATGCCGAGGATGATCAACGAGATCATCGCCCCGAAGACCATTCCGGCGATGACCGCGAGGATGATCGGGACGACGAAAGCGCCGGCCAGCAGGAACGGCAGCGGCTTGTCGTACTCGTGGGTGCGCTGATAGGCGACGATGATCTGCCGGAACCGGCCCAGCTGGGACGGGTCGGTGCCACCCCTGTCGGGCTTGTCGCTCTGCGGCTTCTCGGTCTTAGCCATGGTCTACTTTCATCCTCTTGCTGACCGCCTCACGATAGAGCCTTCCGGCCCGGTACGACGAACGCACCAGGGGGCCGCTCATCACGCCGGCGTAGCCGATCTCCGCGGCCTCCGCGCCGAGCTCGGTGAACTCGTCGGGCGTCACCCACCGGTCGATGGGGTGATGCAGTGCGGACGGCCGCAGATACTGGGTGATGGTGAGGATCTCGGCGCCGGCGTCGTGCAACTCGCGCATCGCCGCGGAGACCTCCTCCCGGGTCTCGCCCATGCCGAGGATCAGGTTGGTCTTGGTGACCAGCCCTGCCTCCCGCGACCAGCGCAACACCTCGAGCGAGCGCTCGTAACGGAAGCCCGGACGGATCCGTTTGAAGATCCGAGGAACGGTCTCGACGTTGTGGGCGAAGACCTCGGGCCGGGTCGCGAAGACCTGTTCCAGGTAGTCGCGGTTGCCGCTGAAATCGGGTGCCAGCATCTCCACGCCGACACCGGGGTTGAGTTGGTGGATCCGGCGAATGGTCTCGGCGTAGAGCCAGGTGCCCTCGTCGGGCAGGTCGTCGCGGCAAACGCCCGTCACGGTCGCGTACCGCAGCCCCATCTTCTGCACGGACTCGGCGACCCGCAGCGGCTCGCCGGCGTCGAATTCGGCAGGTTTCCCGGTGGCGATCTGGCAGAAGTCGCAGCGTCGGGTGCACTGCTCGCCGCCGATCAGGAAGGTTGCCTCGCGGTCCTCCCAGCATTCGAAGATGTTCGGGCAGCCGGCCTCCTGGCAGACCGTGTGCAGCTGCTCGTCCCTGACCAACTGCTTCAGCTCCCGGTATTCGGGGCCCATCTTGGCGGTGGTCTTGATCCAGGACGGTTTCTTCTCGATCGGCGTCGCGGAGTTGCGGACCTCCAGTCGCAGCAGCTTGCGTCCTTCCGGTGCGATCGTCACCCGCCCAACCCTACTCGGCACTGCTCACAGCTCGATGGTCAGCTCGGCCAGCTCCTCCGGGCGGCCGAGCACCTCGATGCCGGTGATCCGCAGTGACCCGTCGTGCCGGCCGAGCCGGATCGCGTAGACCGTACGTACCGTGCCGCCGGGTGCCCAGACCGCCGCCGGCACGCCATTGACCAGGGCCACCTGCGCCGCGGCGGCCCGGCCGGCGAAGACCCGGGCAACGGCATCGGCCCCGTGCAGCTGCTCTGCGTCCAGCAGCGGCGCCCCGGCGGGGGCGTTGGACTTGATCGCCTGTACCAGCAGCGGATCGGCACGCAGCTCCACCTCGGGATCCAGCAGCTGCAACAGGCCGCCGAAGTCGCCTTCCCGTGCTGCTTTCAGGAAGGCGCCGACGACCTCACGCTGGCGGTCCCGTTCGTCGGTGGGCCGGACTCCCTGGACCCGGCGGCGAGCCCGGGACGCCAGTTGTCGGGCGGCTGCAGGACTGCGGTCGACGATCGGGGCGATCTCGGTGAAGGGCAGCCCGAACAGGTCATGGAGGACGAACGCCAGCCGTTCGGCCGGCGCCAGGGTGTCGAGGACGACAAGCAACGCCGCGCCGACGGCGTCGGCCTCGATCGTCAGATCCTCCGGGGTGGTCCCCTCGCCAGGATCCTCGGGCACTTCCTCGACCGGATCCTCCGGCCGGGATCCGCGGGAGCGGAGTTGGTCAAGACAGACCCGGGACAGCACGACGGTCAGCCAGCCGGCGAGGTTGTCCACGGCGCCGGCGTCGGTGCGCTGCAGTCGCAGCCAGGTCTCCTGGACGGCGTCCTCGGCGTCGTTGTGCGAGCCGAGCATGCGGAAGGCGATCGATCGCAGCCGAGTGCGGTGTTGTTCGAACTGTTCGGCCAACTGCGGAGTCATCAGGCACCTTCCGGGAGAAATTCGGTCACATCGTCACATCGTCAGGTCGGCATCCGTCATCAGGGGTGACGCAGAAACATCCACCGATGTGACGACAGGGCCGAACGGTCCTGCGGAAGGAGTACCGAGAACATGACCGCACGGTTGCAGAGCAAGTCCACCCCCGCCGAGCTGATGAAGGCGCTGACCACCCTGGGCACCGCTCCGCAGCGCTACGGCCTGCCGCCCCGGATCGCCGAGCTGGTCCACCTGCGGGTCAGCCAGATCAACGGCTGCGCCTGGTGCCTGGACTACGGCGTGAAGAATCTTGAGGAGGCCAAGATCAGCACGACCGAATTCGCCCAACTGCCGGGCTGGCGTGAGGCGACCACCTTCTCCGAACCGGAACGGGTCGCTCTTGATCTTGCCGAACGCATGACCCGGATGGCCGACACCAGTGACCCGGTGCCCGACGATGTCTGGAATGCGGCCGCCGAGGAATTCAGCGAGCAGGAGCTGTCCCTGCTGATCACCTGGATCGCCACCACCAACCTCTACAACCGGATCAACGTGACGATCCGCCGGGAGCCCGGGACCTGGTGATCAACCCGCCCGACGGTCCAGCCGGTGCAACGCCGTGAGGGCCGAACGAACCGTGGCCGGGTCGTCGGCACGCAGCATCCGCACCAGCGTGCGGATCCGCCCGGGCGGGATGCCGTGCCGACGGGCCTTGGCCAGGTTGGCCGGTGAGTCGAGCCGCATCATCAACACGTTGTCCGCCTGATCCCGCACGGACGGAGCGGGCCTCGGCCGAGCCGTCCGGACCTGGCTGCCTGCCGGGTACGGGCGGCCGGTCAGCGCCGGCCCGAAGAGCCCGGCGTAGCCGATGTTGCCGTCACGGTTGGGATGATAGGACTCGGTCACCGGATTGCTCAGGCCGTTGATCCATTCGGCGTCGTCGCAGATCGCATGGCCGGTGAAGCCCGGCCTGGCC
The DNA here is from genome assembly GCF_009707365.1 of Microlunatus sp. Gsoil 973. Taxonomy (GTDB): domain Bacteria; phylum Actinomycetota; class Actinomycetes; order Propionibacteriales; family Propionibacteriaceae; genus Microlunatus. The sequence goes on along the minus strand of NZ_CP046122.1, from coordinate 2,508,959 downwards.
TCGACGAACCGGAAGTCGTAGGTCGCCGCCTCAGCGCCGATCAGGTCGTCCAGGATTCCGGTCGCGGCGTTGATCTGCGCCTCGTCCTGCGGGCTGAAGAAGGTTGCGGCATTGCAGTCCTCGCCCTGGAAGAGCAGCGGATAGTCGCCGACCGCGACCGTGGCCTGCGGTGCGGCGGCCCGGATCGCTGTGAAGAGGTCGTTGTACCGGCCGGGCAACTCGTCCTCGACCACGGCCAGGCCGCGATCCACCTGTCCTGTGCAGTCACTCAGCCAGAACGGCAGCGCGCAGGTGGTGAGCACATCGGTGAATCCGGCGTCGTTGCCGCCGATGGTGATCGAGACCGCTGCCGTGGTGCCGTCCAGCGCTGCGAGCTGATCCGCCCGGACATCGCCGGTGGTGGCACCGGTGCAGGCCTGGTAGTCCAACGTCAGGTCGTACTGGTCGGCGACCAGCGCCGGATAGCCGTACGGCGACCGGTAGCAGTCGTCCTGCCGGTCCCGTGTCCCGACGCCGGCGGAGTAGGAGTCGCCGAGTGCGACGTAGACCGACGAGGCGGTTGCCGGAGCATTCGCGGCGCGTGGTGGCCCATCGGTCAGCACTCCGGCCAGCACTCCGGCCAGTACTCCGATGAGGGGGGAGGACCACGGCCGCGAGGGTTGCCTTGCGGAGAGTCATGGGCACGTCAGGTCACGTCCCGACGACGGAAGACCAGCAGGGAGACCGCGACCGCGATGGCGAAGACGACGATCAGATAGGTCAGGCCGTGGCCGAATCCCAGCTCGCGTTCGATCGAGGTGTAGTTGATGCCGTCGGGGGTCAGGTGTCGGACCTGGTCCTGGTAGCGGATGCCATGGTCGACAACGGCGCGCGCGTTGTACTCGGGCAGCCAGGGCTTGATCCTCTGCACCGGGTCGAAGGCGCTCATCACGATGTTGAGGACGAAGTCGAACACCAGATAGCCGACCACCGCGCCCAGCGCGGCGATGGTGTGCCGGGAGATCAGCGCCAGGGCGAAGCCGACGGTTGCGCAGACGACAACGACGATCAGGCCGCGTGCGCCGGCGGCCGCGGTATCGGTGAGTTGGAGGACCCGGCCGTCGTTGATCTTGACCAGCAGCGCGGTACAGGCCAGGGTGAGCCCGGCTGCGACCGCCCCGGCGGCGGCCGAGACCAGGATCAGCACACCCAGCTTCGAGGTGTAGACGCGGACCCGGTCGGGGATGAAGCTGAGCCAGTTGGCGATCGCACCGGAGCCGTATTCGGCGCCGATCAGGGAGGCGCCGACCACGAGGAAGGTCAGCGCGCTGAAGATCACCGTGATCGTCACCCCGGCCCCGGCCATATCGGCGAAGGTCGCCGCCCGCGGGCGGTAATCCTCCCAGGAGGGCGCGGGGTAGTCGCAGAGGTCCGCCGGCTGGCCGGGATTGGCCTCCTGGCACTGCTTGACGTCGGAGTCATGGTTCTGGTCGTAGTCGTGTCGGGCCTGTTGGAACTGCTGCCGGGCGGCTGCGATCTCCTGCTGACTCGGCTGTTTCACACTGAAGCCGGCGATCACCTGGAACCCGGCGAGCGCCACCAGCAGCACGATCATCCAGACCAGGACCACCCGGCGGCTGCGCAACCGGTCGAGTTCGGCCAGGGCGAGATTGATCATGCTCGGTCCTCGCTGGTTGCGTGCCGGGCGGCGGGCTGCCCGTCGGCGGAATGATCGTCGGCGGAATGATGGTCGGCGGAATGATGGTCGGCGGCAGGATGGTTCGGCGATGCGCCGAGGTGATCATCTGCGGTGAGTTCGAGGAACACAGATTCCAGGTCTGCCCGGATCGGAGTCAACTCTCTGACGTACAGCCCCTGCCGGGCGAGGATCTCGGTGATCGTGCTCGGATCCACGGGCCGGGACCGGCGAACAGCGGTGACCGTGAGCACTCCATCGCCGGAGGCCGTCACCTGCAGGCCGGCGCCGGTCAACAACCCTGCGGCACGATCCGGGTCGGCGATGCCGACGCGCACCGCCTGCTCGCCGCCGGAGGCGAGGATCTCCGATACCGGACCCTCGGCGATCAGCCGGCCGCGGCCGATGATCGACACCGTGTCGGCGATCTGGGCCACCTCGCTGAGGATGTGGCTGGACACCAGGACGGTCTTGCCCCGGTCGGCCAGACCGCGCATGGTGCGGCGGATCTCGTGGATGCCCGCTGGGTCCAGCCCGTTGGTCGGCTCGTCGAAGATCAACAGATCGGGATCCTTCAGCAGGGTCGCGGCAATTGCCAGCCGCTGCTTCATGCCCAGCGAGTACGCGCGGAAACGATCATTCCCTCGGTCGCCCAGTCCGACCTCGTCCAGCACCTCGTCCACTCGCGTCCGTCGGGTGTCGATCGCCCGGGCCAGCAGTTCGAGATTCCGGCGCCCGGTGAAGGCGGGGAAGAAGCGCGGCTGTTCGACGATGGCGCCGACTCGGCTGATCACCCGGTCCAGGCGGTGGGGCACAGGTTCGCCGAACACCCGCATCGATCCGGAATCGGCGGTGATCAATCCGAGCAGCATCCGAATGGTCGTCGTCTTGCCCGATCCGTTCGGCCCCAGGAACCCGTGTACGCCGCCGCGGGGAACGCTGAGATCCAGTCCGGCGACCGCGGGACGCCGGCCCCGCCTGCTGCGATAGGCCTTGCGAAGTCCGCGGACCTCGACCGCCAGGGACGGCGTGGACACTCGTCAGCCGAGCAGTGCAGAGCCGGCGAGCGCCGGGCGCGGGATGTCGGCACTCCTCGCGTACGGCTGCCAGGACAGCAGGTCGGCGAGCCGGATCCGCAGGGCAGCAGCCACCTCCGTCAGCGGCACGGTACGCCCGGTCTCCCGCTGCAACGTTGCCACGCCGGCGTCGGAGATCCCGCAGGGCACGATCTTGTCGAACCCGGAGAGGCTGTTGCTGATGTTCATGGCAACTCCGTGCATCGTCACCCCGGAGGCCACCCGGATCCCGATGGCGGCGATCTTGCGCTCCGGGCGGAAGGTGTCAACACCATGATCATCTCCGCCATGATCATCTCCGCCATGATCATCTGCCGGTAGCCAGACACCGGACCGGCCGTCGATCCGCCCGGTACCGGGCAGACCAAGATCATCGAAGGTGCGGATCATCGCCTCCTCCAACCGGCGGACATAGTCGACCACCTTGACCGCATCGGGCAGCGCAACAATCGGGTAGGCGACCAACTGTCCGCGACCGTGCCAGGTGATGTGCCCACCCCGGTCGACATCGACCACCGGTGTTCCGTCGGCGGGACGTTCGTGCGGTTCGGTCCGCTTTCCTGCGGTGTAGACATCGTCGTGTTCGAGCAGCAACACGGTGTCCGGCCGATCACCATCAACCACCTCGGCGTGGATCCTGCGCTGCAACGCCCACGCCTGGAGGTAGTCGACACGCCGTTCACCGGGATCGAGATCAAGGAAATCGAGTGCACCGCTCATGGGGTGAGCTTAATCGCGGCGCAGAGCGAGTCGGAGCGTGGCGGCGATATCCGGACCGTCGAAGGTGAACCCTTGGGCCTGCAAGGCGTGCGGGACGACGTACTGATCGGCGACCAGCTGTTCGGCGAGTTCCCCCAGGGCGGTTCGCAGGATGACTCCGGGAGCGGCCAGCCTGGCCCTGCTGTGCAACGCCTGGGCGAGAGCAGCGGTGAATTCGGCGTTCGTCGGCGGCTTGGGAATCGTCAGGTTGTACGGGCCGGCCGGGGCGGTTCCGGACATCAGGAACGACACCGCACGCAGCCAGTCGTGCAGGCTGATCACCGGCATCCGCTGCCTGCCGCTGCCGAGCCGACCGCCCAGTCCCGAGCCGAACACCGGCTTGATCAACTTCAGCACGCTGCCGCTGCGGTCAAGGACCAGGCCGTTGCGCAGGAAACACACCCGGACACCGGCATCGACTGCCTGCTGCGCGGCGCCCTCCCAGTCATGAGCCAGCCGACCGAGAAAATCGTCGCCGGCCGGGTCGGACTCGTCGTACGGCTCGGCCCGCAGCCGTTCGACCGGGTCGGTGCCGTACCATCCGCAGGCGCTGGCCTGGAGCCACAGCGGTTTGCGGGCGGAATCGGCGTACTGCTCGACGATGGTTTCGGCGAGCAGCAGCGTCGACTCGGTGCGCGCCGTGCGCAGCAACTCCCGGCGGCCGGTGGTCCAGGGGCGGGTGAAGACCGGCGGCCCGGCCAGATTGACGATCACGTCGATGTCGTCCAGGGCCCGGGCGTTGATCCGTCCGGTCTCGGGTTCCCAGTGGAACTCCGAGGATGAGATCGCCCCGCTGCGGATCAGACGCCGGACCTCGTGACCCTCCTGGGCCAGCCGCACCCGGAGGGCGGTGCCGAGGAAGCCGGAGGATCCGGCGATCAGGATCCGCATCGTGGCCGGCCCTGGTCTCAGACGCCGAACTCGGACCCGAAGTCGCCTTCCTCCAACCGCTCCTTGAGGGTCATCAGGAAGCGAGCGGCATCGGCGCCGTCGACGAGCCGGTGGTCATAGGACAGCGACAGGTACATCATGTCGCGGATCGCGATCGTCTCGCCGAGCACCTTGTCGGTGATCACCACCGGGCGCTTCACCAGGGCACCGGTGCCGAGGATCGCCACCTGCGGCTGGTTGACGATCGGTGTATCGATCAGCGCGCCGCGGCTGCCGGTGTTGGTGACTGTGAAGGTGCCGCCGGAGATGTCGTCGGGCGACAGCTTGTTGGTGCGGGTGCGATTGGCAAGATCGGCGATCTTCTTGGCGAGTCCGGCGATGCTCAGGTCACCGGCGTTCTTGATCACCGGGACGACCAGGCCCTTGTCCGTGTCGACGGCGATCGAGACGTTCTCGGCGGCCGGGTAGTGGATCTCCTCGGCCTCGGTGTCGATGGTCGCGTTCAGCTTCGGATGCACCTTGAGCGCATCGACGGTCGCCTTGATCAGGAACGGCAGGTACGACAGCTTCACACCCTCGCGACGGAGGAAGTCGTCCTTGACCCTGGCCCGCAGCCGCGAGATCACGGTGAGGTCGACCTCGACGACGGTGGTCAGCTGCGCAGAGGTCTGCAGCGACTCCACCATGCGGCTGGCGATGATCTTCCGCAGCCGGGACATCTTTTCGGTGGTACCGCGCAGCGAGCTCGGCTCGACCGAGGAGCCGGCGGCGGCCGGTGCAGGAGCGGCCGCGGGCTGCTCAGCGGGTGCGGCGGCGGCGGCCTTGGCGGCCTCGGCCGCGGCGAGCACGTCCTGCTTGCGGATGCGTCCTCCGACGCCGGTGCCCTTCAGCGACGCCAGGTCCACGCTGTGCTCGGCCGCCAGCTTGCGTACCAGTGGCGTGACGTAGTTCGGGCCCTCGCCGTCGGAGGCAGCCGCCGGCGCCGGCTGGGAAGGGGCCGGCTGGGAAGCGGCCGGCCGGGAAGGGGCCGGCTGGGCGGCCGGGGCGGGCTGGGGAGCAGGGGCGGATGCGGGCTCCGCGGGCTGTGGGGCCGATGCCTGCGGAGCCGGCTCCTGAGCCTGTGGTGCTTCGGCCTGTGCAGCCTCGGCCTGCGGCTGCGGAGCCTGCTGGGCCGGAGCCGAGGCGGCGTCGGCATCACCGATCACCGCGAGAACTGCGCCGACCTGGACGGTCTCGTCCTCACCGGCACGGATCTCCAACAGCGTCCCGGCGGCCGGCGAGGGGATCTCGGTGTCGACCTTGTCGGTGGAGATCTCCAGCAGCGGCTCGTCGGCCTTGACCTGCTCGCCGACCTGCTTGAGCCAGCGGCTGATCGTGCCCTCGGTGACGCTCTCGCCCAGTTCCGGCAGGGTCACCTCGGTGCCCGATGCGCTGGACGAACCCTGGGTGGCCTCGGCCGACGGCGCCGGAGTCTCGGCCTGCGGCGATTCGGCGACTGGTGCCTGCTCCTGGGTCGCGGACGGCTCGGCCGGAGCCGGTTCTGCGGCTGGTGCCTGCTGCTCAGATTCCGGTTGCTGCGCCGGCTCGGATGATGATTCCGACGATGATTCGGAGGGCGCCTGGGACGGGGCGCCGTCGCCGCCGTCGGCTTCGGAGGCGTCGCCGATCAGGGCCAGGACGGCGCCCACCTCGACGGTGTCGTCCTCGTTCGCGCGGATCTCCAGCAGGGTGCCGGCCGACGGGGACGGGATCTCGGTGTCGACCTTGTCGGTGGAGATCTCCAGCAGCGGCTCATCCGTCGCGACGGTGTCGCCGACCTGCTTGAGCCAGCGGCTGACCGTGCCCTCGGTGACGCTCTCGCCCAGTTCCGGAAGGGTGACCTCGACTGCCATGTTCTGCTTCGACTCCTCTATTGGCCTGGCCAGCTCTCGTGCGCCCGGCGTGTCAGCGCCGTCGTCGGTCAGCCTATCTTCCGTCAGGAATGGACATGTAGCGGCTTCCCGGCGAGGGCGAGGTGCGCTTCGCCGAGCGCCTCACTCTGCGTCGGATGGGCGTGGATCAGTTCGGCGACCTCCTCGGGGAAGGCCTCCCAGTTGGTGATCAACTGCGCCTCGCCGACGAGCTCTCCGACCCTGGATCCGATCATATGGATGCCGACCACCGGGCCGTTCCGGCGGCGTACCACCCGGACCATTCCGCGGGTGCCGAGGATCTGCGACCTGCCGTTGCCCGCCAGGTCGTAGCTGAACGTCTCGATCTCGCCGTACCGCGCCCGGGCAGCCTCCTCGCCAAGCCCTACCGACGCGATCTCGGGGTCGCTGTAGGTCACCCGGGGGATCGATTCATCGCTGACCAGGGTGGGCGGTCGCGTGCCGTCGCGCAACGCGGCGATCTCCTCGGCGACGAAGATGCCGTGCGCGAAACTGCGATGGGCCAACTGAAGCCCGGGGACCAGATCTCCGACGGCGTACACGCCCTCGGAATCGGTGCGCAGCCGGTCGTCGGTTCGCACGGTCAGGTTCGGGGCCCGGCCGACGGCGACCAGCAAGATGTCGGCGGTGACGGACTTGCCGGAGTCGACCGTCAGGGTGACCGAATCCTCGCCGACCGCCACCTCGGTCATCGGCTGGCCGGTCCAGACACCGATCTTGCGCCGGGCGAAGGCGCGCTCGAGTGCGGTCGAGATCGCGGGTTCCTCGTTCGGTACGAGGCGGGGCAGGGCCTCGACGATGGTCACGTCGACGCCGAAGGAGCGCCAGGCCGAGGCGAACTCGACGCCGATCACACCGCCGCCGAGGACGATCGCGGAGCGGGGCAGTTCGGTCATTTCGAGCGCGTGATCACTGGTGATCATGCGGCGGCCGTCGATCTGCAGGCCGGGCAGCGATTTGGCGGAGGACCCCGTCGCCAGCACGACGTACGGCGCTTGGAGGGTCCGGTCGCCGACCCGTACCCCCCTGCCGGCCGACCCACTCCGCGCCGACCCAGCCGGATCCAGCATTTCGCCACGACCACCGACGACCTCGATGTTCCGGGAGCTGATCAAACCGGTCAGCCCCTTGTGCAACCGGCCGACGACGGATTCGGCGTAGTGGCGCACGCCGACCAGGTCGACCCCCTCCAGGGTGGCGCGCACCCCGTAGCGAGCGCTGTCCCGGGTGCCGTCCACGAGTTCCGCGGCGTGCAGGACGGCCTTTGTCGGGATGCAGCCCCGGTGCAGACAGGTGCCGCCGACGAGATCCTCCTCGACCAGCACGGGTCGGAGCCCCAGCTCGGCGGCGCGCAGCGCGCAGGCGTACCCGGCGCTGCCGGCACCCAGGATCACCAGGTCGTGTTCACTCATGCCGCCCATCCAAGCAGGCCGCGAACCAACCGAACCGGACCAAGCCGTTTCGCCAGGTCGCCATACTGGGTGCCATGGGATGGCTCCGGGACCGTACGGCACGTCTGCGCCGTGCCCCCAGACCCGGCCGTCCGGTGCCGATCGATCATCAGACGGTGACCCATCTGACCGAATTCGTGCAGACTCGGCGCGGGGTGGAGGCGTACATCGAGATGCCGACCACCCTCACCCAGACCACGGTGCTGCTGGTCGCCTACGACGGCGAGTGGACCAGGCGGAGGGTGCCGTCGCCGGAGTGGGCGCGCTCGTTCGCCAAGCACATGGAGATCCCGGGCTACGACGCGGCGGTCGTCGGCTATCCGCAGCGGATGCGGGACTACAACCACCGGCAGAAGCTGCAGGCCCGTCGCAAGCTCGCCGACGAGACGTAGCCGCTCGGCCGCCTCTTCTCAACCGGCCAGTGACTCGGCCAGTGCGACCAGCGTGCGGACCGCCATCCCGGTCCCTCCGGAGGACACGTAGCTGTAGGCGCTGTTGCTGTTGAACGCCGGCCCGGCGACGTCGAGATGGGCCCACGGCACGTCGCCGACGAACTCACGCAGGAATGCGGCCGCGGTCATCGCGCCGCCTCCGCCCCCGGTCTTGCCCGACCTCAGATCGGCCACCTCGGATTCCAGGAAACCGCGTGATTCCTCGACGATAGGCAACTGCCAGAACCGCTCACCGGCGGCGGCCGCCGCCGCCAGCACCTTGCCGGCGACCTCCTCGGAGTTGCTGAACACCGCACCGGTCCGCTCGCCCAGCGCGACGACAGCGGCGCCGGTGAGGGTGGCCACATCGATGATCAGGTCCGGTCTGTCCTCGGCGCTGGCCCTGGCCAGGGCATCGGCCATCACGATCCTGCCCTCGGCGTCGCTGTTGATGTTCTCCACCGTCTTGCCGCCGTAGGTGGTCAGCACGTCCGACGGACGCCAGGCCGAGCCGCTCGGCATGTTCTCGGCCAGTGCTCCGTAGGTGGTGACCTTGATCTTGAAACCAAGATCGGCGATCGCCCGGGTGGCGGCGAAGACCGCACCGGCACCGGACATGTCGCTCTTCATCGTGTACATGCCCTGCTGCGTCTTGAGGTCCAGCCCACCGGAGTCGAAGGTGATGCCCTTGCCGACCAGGGCGAGATGGAAGGCCGCGCCACGCGGGGCATAGCTCAACCGGACCAGCCGCGGTGCCTTCGCCGATCCGCCGCCGACGGCGAGAATGCCGCCGTAGCCGCCCTTGGTCAGGCCCGCTGCGTCCAGCACCTCGACCGAGATCTTCCGGCCCGCGGCGCCGGCGTAGCCGCGGACGTCGTCGGCGAAGCTTTCCGGGAAGAGCAGATTGGCCGGCTGGTTGACCCAGTCCCGGTTCGCCACCACAGCGGCCGCCACCACTTCCGCGGTCTCGACCGCAGCGAGCTGCTGTTTGCCGGTCGACCGGGAGATGACCGTGATGGCGCTGATCTTGGGCTCGGCGGGTTCGCCGGTGGTCACCGCCCGGAAGCTGTACGTCCCCAGCAGCGCCCCCTCGGTGACGGCCCGCACGGCGGTCGGCTCGGAGCGGCCGAAACCGACCGCGATCGAGGCACCGGTGAGATCCATCGCGCTCGCCGCCCGGGCGCCGGCGCCGGCCGCCGCGCGCAGTTCCTCGTCAGTGACCTGGTCGACCGGCTTGTCGCCCAGCCCGACCAGAACGACGGTCGTCTTGGCGGCGGGCGGAAGCACGGTGGTCGCCAGCGCCTTGCCGGATGCGCCGATCGACCTGGCCAGGTCGTCGGGGCGGGAGCCGAAGGTCTTCTTGTAACTGTTGACCACCTGGTCCGGTAACCCGGCCACGCCGTCCTCGGCGGTGAACCCGGCGATCAGGACCGCGGTCGAACGTGGGACGGAGCGGGCGATGGTCGCCTGGGGGAGTCGGGGCGCTGGCACGACGTCAGGTTACGCCAGCCGGCCCGGACGGGTGAGATAGGTTCGCGTTCCATGACGGGTTCCATGCCGGAGGGGCAGAAGAGCGATCTGAAGTTGTCGCCGCTGAACGATCGGCACGTTGCGCTGGGTGCCAAATTCGCCGAATTCGGCGGCTGGTCGATGCCGCTGGAGTACGCCGGCGGCGGCGTGGTCGCCGAGCACACAGCGGTCCGGACCGGCGTCGGCATCTTCGACGTCAGCCATCTGGGCAAGGCGACCGTCGCCGGTCCGGGGGCGGCCGAGTTCGTCAACCGCTGCCTGACCAACGACCTGGCGAAGATCGGTCCCGGCAAGGCGCAGTACACCCTGCTCTGCACCGAATCCGGCGGTGTCGTCGACGACCTCATCGCCTACCTGAAGAGTGCTGAGGAGGTCTTCCTGATCCCCAACGCCGCGAACACCGCACGGGTGGTGGACCTGCTGGCGGAGGCCGCGCCATCCGGCATCACGGTCAGCAACCAGCACGACGATTTCGCCGTCCTGGCGATCCAGGGCAGGAACTCCGACGAGGTGCTGCAGGCCGCCGGTATGCCGGTCGGTCACGGATACATGTCCTTCGAGGAGGCTCGGTTCGAAGGGACCGGGTTGACGGTCTGCCGGACCGGCTACACCGGCGAACGGGGCTATGAAGTGGTCGCACCGCGGGAGGTCGCCGGCCGGGTCTGGGACGCGATCATCGAGGCCGGTCGGCCGTACGCCATCCAGCCTGCCGGCCTGGGCGCCCGGGACACACTGCGTACCGAGATGGGCTATCCGTTGCACGGACAGGACATCACTGCCGACATCACCCCGGTCCAGGCCCGGCTCGGCTGGGCCGTCGGCTGGCAGAAGGAGTCCTTCTTCGGTTCGGAGGCATTGAAGGCCGAACGCGCCGCCGGCCCGCGCCGTACCCTGCGCGGTCTGAAGGCCGTCGGCCGGGGCATCCCGCGACCGCACATGCAGGTTGTGGACAGCAACGGCACGGTGCTCGGCGAGGTCACCTCGGGCACCTTCTCACCGACGCTGAGGACCGGGATCGCTCTGGCGCTGGTCGATCCGAAACTCAAGATCAATGACTCGGTGATGATCGACATCCGGGGGCGGGCCAGTGAGTTCATGATCACCAAACCGCCCTTCGTCGAACCCGGCGTCAAGGAAGGGTGATCACCAGCAGAAGTCGATCCTCGCGTCGAAGTTGATCACACTGCGAAGTACGGCGGTGCCTCGACCGGCAGCGCAAAGCTGATCGTCTCGCGGTCCTTCTCGTACAGGCCGTCCGGCAGCTGATCGATTGCGAACCAGCCGACGTCGGTCGACTCGTCATCGGCGACATGGGCTTCTCCGGAGAGATAGTGACCGCGGAACGTCGCGCTGAGGAACTGCACCTGATCACCGTTGGGGTAGGTCGCCGTCGGCAGGGTGACCAGACTGACCAGGCGATCGATGGCGATCTCGACGCCGGTCTCCTCCAGCACCTCGCGGACCAGGGCCGGCGCCGGTTGCTCGTCGGGCTCCATGATCCCGGCCGGCAGATGCCACTGCCCGTTGTCCGCGCGCTTGGCCAGCAGCACCCGGGACGGCTGGTGCGCATCGTCGAAGACCACCGAGCGGACGCCCGGCAACAGCAGCGTCGTGGTTCCGATGTGCTCGCGAAGATCAATGATGAACTGGGGGGTCGGCACGGTAGGTGAGCCTAACCCGCTGTTGGGTATCTGTCGGGGCATGACAGGCAGCACCTACCGGACGATCAGCACCAATATCCCGGCACGTCTGGACAGGCTGCCGTGGTCCCGCTTCCACCGGCGGGTGCTGATCGGCCTGGGTACCGTCTGGATCCTCGACGGTCTCGAGGTCACCATGGTCGGTTCGGTGGCGGCGCGGCTGACCGAGAAGGACAGCGGCCTCGGGCTGAGTGCCGGCCAGATCGGCATCGCCGCTGCCGCGTACATCGTCGGTGCCTGTGTCGGAGCCCTGTTCTTCGGCCAGTTGACCGACCGGTTCGGCCGGAAGAAGCTGTTCTTGATCACGCTCGGCGTCTACATTCTGGCGACGGTCGCGACGGCCTTCGCCTTCGCCCCGTGGTACTTCTACCTGGCACGGTTCTTCACCGGATCGGGCATCGGCGGGGAGTACGCAGCGATCAATTCCGCGATCGACGAACTGATCCCGGCCAGGCTGCGCGGCCGGATCGATCTGCTCATCAACGGCACCTACTGGTTCGGTGCCGCCGCCGGTTCGGCGCTGGTCATCCTGCTGCTCTCCGCGGTGTTCCCGACCGATATCGGCTGGCGGCTGGCCTTCGGCATCGGCGCCGTTCTCGGGCTGGTGATCCTGGTGGTTCGCCGACACGTTCCGGAGAGCCCGCGCTGGCTGTTCATCCACGGCCGCGAGGAGGAGGCGGAACGCATCGTCACCGACATCGAATCGGAGGTGTCGCAGGAGACCGGGCGCGAACTCGACGAGCCGGGAGAGACCCTGGAGATCCGGCAGCGACGCAGCATCCCATTCCGAGAGATCGCCCGTACGGCGCTCAGCCTGTATCCCCGCCGGGCGGTCCTCGGTCTTGCGCTGTTCATCGGGCAGGCCTTCATCTACAACGGGATCACCTTCAATCTCGGCACCCTGTTCAGCAGCTTCTTCGGCACCTCCTCGGGCACCGTCCCCTTGTTCCTGGTGATCTATGCGGTCGGCAACTTCCTGGGTCCGGTCCTGCTCGGCCGACTGTTCGACACCATCGGCCGCAAGCCCATGATCACGATCGCCTACCTGGGATCGGCGGTGCTCACCCTGCCGTTGACCTGGATCTTCTTCAAGCAATGGGGCGGAGAGGCCGCCTTCATCGTTGCTGTCTCGTTGACCTTCTTCCTGGCGTCCTCGGGTGCCAGCGCGGCCTACCTGACGGTCAGCGAGATCTTCCCGATGGAGACCCGGGCACTGGCGATCGCCTTCTTCTATGCGGTCGGTACCGGTCTGGGCGGCATCATCGGGCCGCTGATGTTCGGGTCGCTGATCGGCACTGGCGAGCGTGGCCCGGTCGCGATCGGCTTCCTGATCTCGGCCGGCGTGATGGCCCTGGGCGGGATCGCCGAACTGCTCTTCGGCGTCAAGGCGGAACAGGAGTCGCTGGAGGACATCGCCCAGCCGTTGAGTGTCGAGGCCACCGGCAGCGGGGGATCGGGCGACTGAACCGCTCCCCTCGCAATTGTGAGCAGTGCTCTTGTTTTCCGGTCTCCGGTGTGCCATGCTCATTTCTGAGAGCGATGCTCTCTGAACTGTGAGCGTGGAGGAAACGTCATGAGCAAGCACGTCATCGTCGGAGCCGGTCCGGTCGGCGTCGAAACAGCCCGGGCGCTGGTCGCCGGGGGACACCAGGTGATCAGCGTCACCCGTACCGGAAACCGCCCGGCGGTCTCCGGCGTCGTACCGGTCGCCGCCGATGCCTCGGATCCCACCAGGCTGACCGAGATCACCGCAGGTGCACACGCGCTGTACAACTGCGCCAATCCGAGCCACTACGGCAACTGGGAGAAGGTCTGGCCGCCGCTGTGGTCCAGCATGCTCCGGACCGCCGAGGCGACCGGGGCGGTGCTGGTCAGCGCCTCCAGCCTGTACGCCTACGGTCCGGTCGACGCGGTGATGACCGAGCAGCTGCCGGACAAGGCGACCGAGAAGAACGGCCGGATCCGCGCGGCGATGTGGGCCGAGGCGAAGCAACTCCATGATCAGGGCCGGATCCGCGCGGTCGAAGTGCGGGCATCGGACTATGCCGGTGCCGGTGTGGGCGGCAACGGTCACCTGACCCGCAACGTGCCCGCCGCGCTGGCGGGCAGGCCGGTGTGGTTCATGGGTGACCCGGACCAGCCGCACTCCTGGACCGACGTCCTGGATGTCGGCCGGGCACTGGCCACCGTCGCCGAGCACCCCGGGGCGTACGGCAGGGTCTGGCTGGCCCCGACCAACCCGCCCCGCTCCGCGCGAGAAGCCACCGCCGACGTGCTGGCCGAGGCCGGTAGGCCGATGGTGGCCATGCGGCGGATCCCGGATGTCTTCGTCCGGGCCGCCGGCCTGGTCAACGCCGACTTCCGCCAGTTCGGGGTGATGAGCTACATCATGAAGCGTCCGTACGTGATCGACTCCTCGGCGATCACAGCCGCCTTCGGGCTGGCCCCGACGCCGTGGGGCGAGGTGTGCCGGCGTACGGCCGGGCTCAGCACCGTCGCAGCGGACTAGCGAGCTGCGGACTGCTTTCCTGGTCGATGGTCGCGCCGAGCAGGAACAGGTAACCGATCATGATCACGAAACCGGCCCGTTCCAGGAAGCCGAACGCGGCGATCCCTGATCCGGCGAACGCCAGTGGCAGGTGGATGGCCAGGAACGCCCCGACCAGCCCGGCAAGCAGACAGGCGGATCGGCGCAACCGTCGGGGCAGTGTTGTCCGGGGCTCGGTGAGTGAGGCAGAGATCATCAGACCGACCAGCGGCAGGACTGCGAAGGCGACGCCGGCGGCCACCCGGTGAACCATCGCGCCGGCCGTCGGAGCCGCGTGGGGTGGATCGGTCGGGAACGCCCCGACCGTGATCATCGCCGTACTGAAGACCGCCATCGCGACTGCCGGCAGAGGTCCCGACACCAGCCGGCCGCGGTACATCCTGATCGTGATCAGTACACCCAGCAGGGCCAGCAGGCCGCCGCCGGCGATGATCATCGCCGCACCGCCCGGCACGAAGGCGTACCAGCTGATCGGATCGGTCAGCGGATCGACGACTGTCGCGCCGACGATATGGGCGATGATCATCGGCACCAGGGCGGCCGCCGACAGCAGGCTGACCAGCCTGACACACCGCCCGGCGCGAACCCGGTCTGCGGGAACCGGGCTGATCCCAGCGGGGCTGGAGGTCGGGGCGGGCGCGAGAACCGAGGAATCGGCGTCGGTACGGGGATCGACAAGCAATGCGGACACGACATCCAGCGTCCCGTCAGCAGGTGGGCCGGCGACATGATGCTGCCGTGTCAATCGGTGCTCGGGAAAGCCCCAGCCCGCTGCTGGGAATAGCCGGAAAGATCACCGGGTTGGGGCAGGTTGTGAGATTGTCTGTCCTCGATCTGATCCCGGTCCGCAGCGGACAAACCACCAGCCAGGCGTTGCAGGCGTCCATCGCCCTCGCCCGCACGGCCGAGGAGGCGGGCTACCACCGATACTGGGTGGCCGAACACCACAACATGCCTGCCGTCGCCTCGACCAACCCGCCGGTGCTGATCGCGTTGTTGGCCTCGGCGACCGATCGGATGCGAATCGGCTCGGGCGGGGTGATGTTGCCCAACCACGCGCCGCTGGTGGTCGCCGAGCAGTTCAGCCTGCTCGAGTCGGCATTCCCCGGACGGATCGACCTCGGCATCGGCCGGGCACCGGGATCGGACCCGGTGACCAACTGGGCGCTGCGCTACGGCGGAGGCGGCACCGAGGGCATCGCCGAGGAGTTCCCGACCCACGTGGCCAACCTGATCCGGATGATGAGCCCCGAAGGTGTCGGTCTGGCTGTGCAGGGCCGGACCTACGAACTTCATGCAACGCCGAACGCGACCGGTGTCCCGACGATCTGGCTGCTCGGCTCCTCCGACTACTCCGCCCGACTGGCCGCCGAACAGGGGTTGCCGTACGTCTTCGCCCACCACTTCTCCGGCGAGGGTACGGCGGAGATGCTCCGGCTGTACCGCGAGAACTTCAAGCCGTCGGAGCTGCTGGACCAGCCGCTCACCTTCCTGACCGTGAACGCCTCTGTTGCCGAGACCGCTGAGCAGGCCGCGCGGTTGGCGCTGCCGCAGTTGGTGCAGATGGCCGGGCTGCGCACCGGACGCCCGCTCAGCCCCCAGTTGACCGTGGATGAGGCAGAGGTCGACGACTATCTGCGGCTGCAGGCGCCGTTGATCGACCGGATGCGCCAGAAGTGGGTGATCGGCGACGCCGAACAGGCGGCCCGGAAACTCCTCGACCTGGCCGCCGAGTTCGACGTCGACGAAGTGATGATCAATCCGGTGGCCGGCGCTTATCAGGACACGCCGGTCGACCAGGCGCCCGGACGGGAGAAGACCCTCCGGCTGCTGGCCGAGGCGACCAGCAGCCGGCCGGCGTCATGAGGCTTCCGGCTCCAGCCGCATCGGCCCGTACACCATCCGGTCGTCCTCGTAGAGGCTGACGGAATCCACCCCGGCCTGCATCAGGTCGGGGTAGATCTCGCCGAGCCAGCTCTCGGCGTCGCCCTGGCTGGGAAAGCGTTGATCAAGTCCCAGTTGGGCAGTGTCGAGCCGGCCGGCACCGCGCTTGGCGGACGCCCGCCAGTGCCAGCTCATGATCGCCAACTCATGATCGTCACCTGATCATCTCCGGATGATGATCACGCAAGCCGCGACTTCGGTGATGTCTGCGCGGTCCGGGCCGGATCGCGTTCCACCGCGTCACCCAACACCTCATCGATCCGCTTGAGCGTCTCATCGGACAGCTTCTTGCCCGCGGCAGCGGCGTTGTCCTTGACCTGTTCGGGCTTCGAACCACCGGTGATCGCGGTGGCCACATTGTCGTTCTGCAGCACCCAGGCGACGGCCAGCTGCGCCGGGGACAGCCCTTCGTCGGCCGCGATCGGCAGCAGATTCTGGATCCGCTCCAACAGATCGTCCTGCAGCAGCCGCTTGATGAAATCCGAACCACCGTTGGGATCGGTGGCCCGCGAGCCCTCGGGCGGCGGCTGACCCGGCTTGTACTTGCCGGTCAGCACACCCTGGCCGATCGGGGAGAACACCACCTGGCTGATGCCGAGTTCCTGCGAGGTCGGTACGACCTCACCCTCGATCACCCGGTAGATCATCGAGTACTGCGGCTGGTTGCTGATCAGCCCGAAACCGAGTTCGGTCGCCAGCTTGTGACCGGCCCGCAGTTGGTCGGCGGTCCACTCGCTGACCCCGATGTAGAGAGCCTTGCCCTGCCGGACGATGTCGGCGAAGGCCTGCATGGTCTCTTCCAGCGGCGTCTCGTAGTCGAAGCGGTGGCACTGGTAGAGATCGACGTAATCGGTCTTCAGCCGCTTCAGCGAGCCGTTGATCGACTCCATGATGTGCTTGCGGGACAGGCCGGTGTCGTTGTGTCCCTTGGGCCCGGTCGGGAAGTAGACCTTGGTGAAGACCTCCAGGCTCTCCCGCCGCTGACCGTCGAGCGCCTCACCGAGAATGGTCTCAGCGGCCGTGTTGGCGTAGACATCGGCGGTGTCGAAGGTGGTGATACCCGCGTCGAGCGCGGCGGCCACACACGCCTTCGCGGCGTCGGCCTCGACCTGTGAACCGTGGGTCACCCAGTTGCCATAGCTGACCTCGGAGATCTTCAGACCGCTGTTGCCGAGATAACGAAACTCCATCGAATTCCTTGTGGTGGAAGGGGCAGTGGACCGGGCTCACCGCTCAGCCTATCGGGCGCACCGCAGCGTCTTCGATCCGCGCCTGCGATAGGAACGTCCTTCCGGACGACAGGATCGTCGCAGACGCGGCGATTTCTGCGATCCGCAACGACGTTGTTATCACTCCGCGGGCGTGCCCTGGATCCAGAACACCTCCAGGTCGGCGCGCGGATCGGGCTCACCGCCGACTGTGTCATCGCCGGGCTGCTGCTCGAGGTCTGCGATCACGCTTTGCACGCGTTCATGGAGCGTCTTGGCCTGGTCCGGTGTCAGTCGCAACCGGGTGTGGGTGAAGGAGGCGGGCCACCGGCGGCTCTCGTCGGGGCCGGGCGGCGCTGTGGTGAGCAGGCGTCCGACCGATGCAAGCAGATTGCGCATCATCGTCGCGCCCAGATCGTCGTCGGGTTGGGTGGTCATCGATACGCCGTCGCCGATGGCGCGCCACGGTCGCTCGCGGCCGTCGGTGGAGTCGTCTCGCTCGATCAGTCCGAGACGGGCCAGGTGTTGTAGGTGATAGCTCATCGCTGACGGCGTCAGGCCGACCAATTCCGCGGCCGCTGTTGCGGTGAGCACCCGCCCCTTCCACAGCTCCTCCAGGACGCGCCATCGTGCCGGGTGGTTGACGGCGCGCATCTGCTCGAGGCCGGCAAGCTCGGTTCGCTTGGTGATCACGATGGCCAGGGTAGTTGCCGAGGATGGTTGTGAAGCATTAGCTTCACAATTGTGAAGGAAGTGCTTCGAAGTTCTCTATGGGCAGTCCGTGACCTGCGCGTTGTGTTGGTGGCCCGCACGGCCAGTGCCGCCGGCACTGCGGTGACCTCGGTGACCGCTCTGCTGCTCATCCACGACAGCGGGCTGGGGCCGTACGGGGTCGCCGGGCTGTTGGCCTGTCTCTTCGTGCCGGTGATCCTGACAATGGGTCTTGCGGGGCGGGTGGCGGATCGCGCGGATTCCCGAAGGGTGCTGGTGATGACCGCCCTGCTCCAGGCGGCCTGTTGTGCGGCTGTCACCGTCCTGCCGCGGCCGGCGGTCCTCTATCCGGCGGTCGGTGCCGTTGCGCTGGCGCAGGCGTTCGCCCAACCGACCTGGTCGGCACTGGTCCCGCGGATCGTCGGCGAGGACCGCATCGGCCGGGCGGTCGCCTGGCAGCAAGGCTTGAACGCCATCTCGGCACCGGTTGGGTCGGCCGTCGGTGGACTACTGGTCGGACTCGGCCTGGCTCGCTGGGGCTTCGGGGTCGATGCCCTGAGCTACCTGCTGCTGGCGTTGGCGGCCGCGGCCGTCCGGACACGCCGACGAGTGGCGCCGTCAGCTGGACAGGCCGTCAGCCGTGGGTGGGCGGAGGGGCTCAAGAGCGCCGGTCGGGATCCGATCGTCCGGCCCTTGTTCGCGACGATCCTGATCTTTGTGATCTTGGTCGAGGGCATCAATCCGGTTGAGGTCTTCCTGGTCCGGGACACCTTGGGTGGATCGCCCTTCCAGTACGGGCTGTCGGAGTTCTTCGGCGCCGCCGGCGCCGTTGCCGGTGCCGGGATCGCCGGACGGGTCGCCGGCGTCAGTGGGCGTGTGATGGCCGCCTGCGCAGGATTCGGCGCGGCGGCTGTCGGGTTGGTGGCTGCTGCTGTGTCGCCGGGCTTCTGGATGTACGCGCTGACGCTGGTTGTGCTGAGCGGCGGTTTCGGCGTAGGCAATGCGACCTTCGGTGCACTGCTGGTCTCTCGGACGCCGGATGCCGATCGGGGCAAGGTGTACGCGGCGCTGGGCGGGCTGGCGAACGCGGCCAAGATCATTGCACTCGCCGTCGGCAGTTCGTCGTTGCTGTTCGTCGCGCCACGCGTCAGCTTCCTCGCCGCCGGCGTCGCCGGTGCCCTGGTGATGGCTGTCGCTGGAGTCAGTCTCCGGCAGCCAGCCAGTCGGGCAGCGCAGACCGTGGCCGTCGGTCAGCGACGCTAGGTCCGCCGGTGACCACGCCGGTCGGGGATGACGCCATCGATCGGCAGCGTCGGCACGTCGACCTGAACGGTCTCGGGATACTTCAGTCCGGCGCCGGTGTTCAACACCACAACCTCGTCGGAGGCGGACAGCCAGCCGGATTCGCGCAACTGCTTGACCGCTGCCATGCAGGCCGCGCCCTCGGGGCAGATGAAGGCGCCGTCGGACGCCGCGAGTGCTCGTTGCTCGGTCAGCAGGTCGGCGTCGGACACGGCGATCGCCGTGCCGTCGGTGCGGCGTACGGCGTCCAGGATCAGGAAGTCGCCCAATGCCTTGGGCACCGTGATGCCGAACGCAACGGTGCGCGCATCGGGGAACGGCACACTCTCGGCCGCGCCCGACTCGTACGCCTCGACGATCGGTGCGCAGCCCTCGGCCTGGACCGCGACCAGGCGGGGCAGCTTGTCCCTGATCCAGCCGAGTTCGAGCAGCTCGCTGATCGCCTTGTCGATGCCGATCAGTCCGACGCCGCCGCCGGTCGGGTAGACGATGACATCGGGCATCCGCCAGCCGAGTTGTTCGGCGATCTCGTAGCCCATGGTCTTCTTGCCCTCCAGCCGGTACGGCTCCCTGAGGGGTGGAGACCTCCTGGTAGCCGGACCGGGCAGCGACAGCGGCGTTGACCAACTTGCCGGCGTCGCCGATCAGCCCGTCGACCAGATAGAGCTCGGCACCGGCGGCCACACATTCGGTCCGGGTGATGGCAGGTGCGTCGACCGGCATCGCGATCAGGCAGTCGAGCCCGGCGCGGGCGGCGTAGGTCGCCCAGGCGGCGCCGGCGTTGCCGTTGGTCGGCATCGCGACGCCGCGGACACCCAGTTCGCGGGCTCGGGAGACACCCACCGCCGCACCGCGGGCCTTGAACGAACCGGTCGGGACCAGACCCTCGTCCTTCATGGTCAGTCGCGGCAGGCCGATCGCCGTGCCGTAGCGGGGCAGCGCGGTGAGCGGCGTCATGCCCTCACCGAGGCTGACGATGTTGTCAGGGTCCTGCACGGGCAGGAGTTCGCGATAGCGCCACAGCGTCGGCGGCCTACTGCTGATCTCCTCGCGGGTGAGCGTCGCGGCTACCCGTTCGAGGTCGTAGCGGGCAAGCAACGGCGCGCCGGCCTCGCTGACACCCTGGACCTGGTCGGCCTCGTACCGCGTGCCGGTGCGGGAACAGTCGAGGTGGCTGGGTGCGCTGAACATCGTTCCCGCACCCTATCGGGGCGGGATCAGAACGAGTCGCCGCGGTTGATCCTGGGCGCCGGCATCCGGAAACGGCGGATCTGGATCGAGCGGTTGATCAAATAGAACATCAGACCCCGCGAGCTGGCCTTCGGCAACCGTTCTGCAAGCAGTTTCTTGAACCCTCGCCACAGCAGCAGCGAACTGACCAGGACGGACAGGATGAACACGTACATGAAAACGGTGGCGTACAACGAGATCGCCGGCGCGATGCTGTTCAGCAGCGTCGCGCCGAGGATGACGATCATGCCCGGCAGCAAGAACTCTCCGATGTGCCGGCGGGAGTCGACGTAGTCGCGAGCCAGCGCCTTTTCGGGTGTGTTGTCCCTGGCCAGCAGCGCCTTCTGCCGCTCGGAGCGCTGCATCCGTGCGGCTTCCTTCTTGTCGACCGGTTTGGTGAGACGCTCCCGGCGCGCCGCCTCGGCCTGCTTGCGCGTCGGCGTCGGTCCACCCTTCTTGCGGGTGCCGTTGAGCGACTCGATGGTCACCGGTTGCGGCTCCTCCTGCGTGGAGGATTCGTTCTTGCGGCGGAAGAATGCCACGACCGTCTGCTCCTTGCTTTCTGGCCCGTCGACCCCGGGATTGTGTCAGGGTCACAACCCATTTACGAAACTACCCGCTCGGTCTGATGTCGGTGCTCCGGCGGCGGGCATAAGCTGGACGCCAGTCGTGACATGGACCTTCAAGGATCAGCGGAGAGCAGATGAGCGGAATATTCCAGCGGATGTCGATGATCTTCCGCGCCAAGGCGGACAAGGCTTTGGACCGGGCAGAGGATCCTCGCGAGACCCTCGACTACTCCTACCAGCGTCAGCTCGAGCTGTTGCAGAAGGTGCGCCGGGGTGTAGCCGACGTGGCGACCAGCCGCAAGCGGGTGGAGCTGCAGGCGAACGGTCTCAACACCCAGATCGATAAACTCAACGGGCAGGCCAAGAAGGCGCTTGAGGTTGGTCGTGAGGATCTTGCCCGGGAGGCGCTGACCCGCAAGTCCGGGCTGCAGCAGCAACTGGGCGACCTGCAGACCCAGCACGCCCAGCTGCAGGGCGAGGAGGAGAAGCTGGTCCGGGCCTCCCAGCGGCTGCAGGCCAAGGTCGACGCGTTCCGGACCCGCAAGGAGACCATCAAGGCGACCTACTCCGCGGCCGAGGCGCAGACCCGGATCAACGAGGCCTTCACCGGTATCGGCGAGGAAATGGGCGACGTCGGCCTGGCGATCCAGCGGGCCGAGGACAAGACCGCCGAGATGCAGGCGCGGGCCGGCGCGGTGGACGAGCTGATCGCCAGCGGTGTGCTGGAGGACCAGACCGGGCAGAGCAAGGACGACATCACCCTCGAGCTGGAGCGGTTGGCGTCCACCTCCGACGTGGAGAGCGAACTGGCCGCGATGAAGGCGGCCCTGAGCGGCGGATCCGCGTCGACTCCCGCCATCGAGGGACAGGGCGTCGCGGGTCAGGCCGGCCAGCCGACCGCGGCACCGACCGAAGCGCCGGGACAGCAGGTGAACGGACAGGCTCAGACGACGCAGCCGAACACGGAGGAGAACCGATGATCATCCGGATCCTGGGTGAGGGCCAGTTCCGAGTCGACGACGCCGCGATCTCTGACCTGAACTCCGTGGACGACGCGATCGAGAAGGCCGTCGCGGCCGACGATCAGCAGGCACTCAGTGAGGCGCTGGCGGCGCTGCACGCCAAGGTCGTCGCGGCCGGACAGCCGGTGGCCGACGACGAGTTGGAGGATTCCGACCTGATCCTGCCGGCGGCCGACGCATCGGTCGAGGAGGTCAGGTCGCTGCTCGAGGAGTCCCAGGAAGGCCTGCTCCCCGGCTGATCCGACCGAAGTCCGGCCGCTGCAGGCACCGGTGATCAGGGCCAGGCCAGATCGGCGAACCGGCTGCCGATCAACTCGTGTGTCTCGGCGTCGGGATGCAGTCCGTCCGGCAAGGGGTGAGCGGTGCTGTCCGCCTCCCCCGTACAGCCGTAGCCCGTCGACGTAGTCCAGGTGAGGATCGGCGTCCGACCGCTGGTCGACGATCCCGGCCAGCTGGTCCCTGATCGCCGACAGGGTGAGTTGTCCCGCGGCGATGCCGGCCGGATCGCCGGAGGCGACGAACCGCAGCTCACCACGCTGGTAGGCCTCCACGTCCGGCATCGTCGGGCCGGGCGTGTGCTCGGAGCATCGGGCAGTAGATCGCCGAAACGACCAGCAGCGGCGTCTGGGGGTGCCCATCGCGGATGGTGTCCAGGAAGCCGTGCACCGCGGGCACGAAGGCCCGTAGCCGCATCACGTCGGCGTTCACCAGGTTGATGCCGATCTTGACGCTGATCAGGTCGGCCGGTGTGTCCCGGATCGTTCGAGCGGTGAACGGATCGAGCAGCGCGGACCCGCCGAGTCCCAGGTTGATCAACTCCCGTCCGGTACGGCGCGCGGCGACCGCCGGCCAGATGCTGCTCGGGCCGGCGGCGTTCGACCCGTGGCTGATCGAGCTGCCGTGGTGCACCCACACCGGCCGGTGAGTCTCGGTGATCGGTTCGATCGGGGCGTCGCTGCGCAAGCCGATCAGCTCGGTCGTCTCGTCCCACGGCAGCCAGAGCTCGATGTCCTTGGGGCCAGGAGCGAGGCCGTCGTAGCGAGCCTTCCCGATCCGTCCCGGCCGGACCTGTGGCGGCTCGCCGGTGAAGTTCATGATCATCACGTGGCCGCCGAGCACTGACGTCCGTCCCGGCTGGTTCCCCGTCGACGAACAGGTCGTAGCTGCCATCCGGTCGCCCCGGCAGACCGGGATACTCACGTTTCGTCGGCCTGGTGTCCAGTTCGATCACGGTCGCGTCGGTCCGGAACACCAGCCGTACGCCCGAAGGCTGGGATTCGACCATCGCCAGCTGGGGATCGGCCACCTGGCGTCGGGCCCACGAGGGCAGCCGGTGCGGCAGCATCCCGTCGGTCGGCGCGTTCCAGCTCGATGGCGCCGCGCACCAGTTCGGCAGAGACAGCGCTGGTGATCATCGAGGCTCGTGTCATCGGCTCGTCTGGTCACCGGATCGGTGTTCGGGACCGGGGATCGGTCTGCGTCAGCGTACGATCCCGACCCGTGGGGCAGTGGCCCGGACCACCGGCTGAGAGGATGGCCATCGTGGACCTGCGGAGCAACAAGTGGTACGCCCAAGACACCCGGGACGGCTCGATCCACCGCGCCTGGATGCGTCGCGGACTGCCGGACAGCGCGTTCGGGGGTCGCCCGCAGATCGCCATCGCCAACACCGGATCCGAGCTGACCCCGTGCAACGCACATTTCGACGAGATCGCGCAGTCGGTCAAGCAGGGTGTCTACGAGGCGGGTGGGATCCCTCTCAACCTGCCGGTGATGTCCCTCGGCGAGACGCAGGTCCGGCCCACGGCGATGCTCTGGCGCAACCTGGCCGCGATGTCGATGGAGGAGATGTTCCGGGCCAACCCGATCGACGGGCTGGTGCTGCTCGGCGGGTGTGACAAGACCATCCCGGCACTTCTGATGGCAGCGGCATCGGTCGATCTCCCGGCGGTCGTCGTGCCCGGCGGACCGATGCTGAGCGGCAGCTTCCGCGGCCGGCCGATGGCCTGCGGTACCGACACCTGGAAGCTCAGCGAGGAGGTCCGGGCCGGCACTCTGTCGCCGGAACTGTTCCGGCGGTCGGAGTCGTCGATGATCCGCAGCCGCGGACACTGCAACACCATGGGCACCGCCTCGACGATGGCGATCATGGCCGAGGCTCTCGGCATGACACTGCCCGGTGTGGCCGGCACTCCCGCGCCGGACAGCCGGCTGCTGGAGGCCGCACACAACACCGGACGGCTGGCGGTCGACCTGGTGGGCGAGGGGCGCCGACCCAGCCAGGTGATCACCGAGGCGTCCTTCCGGAACGCGATCGTCGCGCTCGCCGCCGTCGGAGGCTCGACCAACGCCGTCGTCCACCTGCTGGCGATCGCCGGCCGGCTCGGAGTGCGGTTGTCCCTGCAGGACTTCGACACCATCGGCAGCGGCGTGCCGATGATCGCCAACCTGCAGCCCGCCGGCGAGTATCTGATGGAGGATCTCTTCCGTGCCGGTGGCCCGCTCGCGGTGCTGCGGCAGGTCAGGCACCTGCTGGATGCCTCGGCGATCACCGTGACCGGCAAGCCGCTGGTCGAGTATCTCGACGACG
The DNA here is from genome assembly GCF_009707365.1 of Microlunatus sp. Gsoil 973. Taxonomy (GTDB): domain Bacteria; phylum Actinomycetota; class Actinomycetes; order Propionibacteriales; family Propionibacteriaceae; genus Microlunatus. The sequence continues at coordinate 2,484,391 of NZ_CP046122.1, read as the reverse complement.
CGGAGATCTGGGACGACCGGGTGATCAGGACCTGGGAGTCACCAGCCCAGGAACACGCCGGAATAGTCGTCCTGCAAGGAAATCTGGCACCGAACGGCGCGATCATCAAGCCGTCGGCGGCCACACCGGCGCTGCTCACCCATCGCGGCCCCGCCGTTGTCTTCAACTCGATCGAGGACTGCCGGGCCCGGCTCGACGATCCCGATCTGGATGTGGATGCCGATTCAGTGCTGGTGCTGCGCGGCTGCGGGCCCAAGGGCTACCCCGGGATGCCGGAGGTGTCCAACATGCCGTTGCCGGAGAAGCTGCTCCGGCAGGGCGTACGCGACATGGTCAGGATCTGCGACGGTCGGATGAGCGGAACGGCCTACGGCACCGTCGTTCTGCATGTCGCGCCCGAGGCCGCCGCCGGTGGACCGTTGGCGCTGGTCCGCGACGGCGATCTGATCGAGCTCGACGTGCCGAACCGGACTATTCGGCTCCTCGTCTCCGACGCTGAACTGGCCGAGCGGGAGGCCGATCCGCAGATGATCACCGCGTTGGCGGCCCGCTCCGCGGCTGGGAGCGGCTGTACGTCGATCACGTCGGCCAGGCCGACACCGGTGTTGATCTTGACTTCCTGGTCGGCTCGAGCGGGGACACCGTCGGCCGGGAGTCGCACTGATCAGCCGGCGAAGGCGTACGGCGCCGGTCCGGCGATCCCCGGCTCGGCCACGAACACCGCACCGGCGGCCGGCTCGTCGTCATGTGACACGTTGATGTTGGCACTGGTGATGTAGAGCTGGGTCCAGTCGTCGCCGCCGAAGGTCGGACAGGTGATCTTGGACGCCGGCAGTTCGATCACCGCGGACAGTTGTCCGCTGCTGTCGTAGCGGTGCACCGCGGATCCGCCCCAGAGGGCGATCCAGATGCCGTCCTCCGCGTCGATCGCCATGCCGTCCGGGCTGCCGGCGCAGTCGTCCGGCAGGCTGACGAAGGTCCGCTGATCATGAAGGGTGCCGTCGCCCGCGTCGAAGTCGAAGACGGCAACCCGGCGGGTCGGCGTGTCGTTGAAGAACACCTTGCTGCCGTCGGCACTCCACTGGATGCCGTTGGAGACGCTCACCGGCGAGAACACGGGGGCGGCCGGGCCGCCGGTGCTGAAGGCGTCGGTGTCGAAGCGGTAGAGCGTTCCGGCTCCACCGGTCTCGCCGTAGGACATCGACCCGACATAGAACCGGCCCTGGGGATCACATCCGCCGTCGTTCATCCGCAGGTTCCCCGATTCGAAGGCGAGCACCTGCTCGCCGGTCGGCTCCAGATCCTCCGACAGTGCAGCGATGCCGTGTTCGATCCCGACGACGTACCCGCCGATCGTCCGCGGTCGGATCACCGACGCGATCTTGCCGACATGCGTCCGCTCGGCGGCTCCGTTCTCGTCCAGGGTCAGCACGTCGCCGCGCAGCAGGTCGACCATCCGCAATCGGCCGATCCGCTCGTCCCACAGGGGCCCTTCACCCAGCCCGGCCACCGGCTCACTGAGCTGGGCGGCAGCGATCGCACCCATGATCACATCCACCCGCCGTCGACGACCCACTTCTGCCCGGTGCAGTTCCGCGAGTCGTCGGCCGCCAGCCACAACACCATCCGGGCGATGTCCTCCCCGTACAGCTTGTTGGGGATCTTCTGATCGTGTTGGGTCAGCCGCTCGATGTCACCGGGCTTGGCAACGACCTGGAGTTGCTTCTCGGTCAGGATCCAGCCGGGGATGATGCAGTTGACCCGGATGTTCCACTTGCCGTACTCACGGCCCTGGGTTCGGGTCAAGCCCTCGATCCCGGCCTTCGACGCGATGTAGCCGGTCAGATCGGGGAAGTCCAGATGCGCGGTGATCGACCCCATGTTGATGATCGACCCGCCGCCCGCATCCCGCATCATCGGCGCCACGGCCTGGGCGGCGAAGAAATGATGGCGGATGTTGACGGCGATCTCGTTGTCCCACTGCTCGACGGTCACATCGGCGAACGCGGTGCGCTTGTCGTTGGCGGCGTTGTTGACCAGGATCGTGATCGGGCCCAACTGCTCAGCGGCCGTGTTGATCTTGGAGACGAAGTCGGGAATGTCTGTGACGTCGGCGTGCTGGTAGAGGACCTGGCCGCCGGCCGAGTTCAACTCCGCCGCGAGTTTGTCGCCCCGCTCGTCATCCAGATCGACGAAACTTACCTTCGCGCCCTGGGCCGCAAGGTGTCTGACATCCGCCTCGCCGATGCCCGATGCGCCGCCGCTGACGAAGGCGTGCTTGCCGGCGAGGCTGGGATAGCTGGCGTATCGGGGGGCGTCCTGGTCGCTCATCATGCTCCCTTGCTGTCTGCTGGGTCCTGGTCGAACCGACCAGGTGTTCTCGGCACATCATCTCAAGGAGGCCGGTCCGGCGTACCGGCGACCAGCTAGCCGGGATCGGATCGGTGCGCCCACAGATCCCGCAACTGGGAGATCATCGCGCCGTGGTGGATCACCTCGCGGTGAATGTGCAGCACCAGGCCGATCATCGGGTCGGCCTCGAAGCCGGGCTCACCGCACGGTGCGGCGAGCTCATCATCGGTCAGGCCGCGGACGCCGGTGATCCAGGTCTGGTAGCGGGCATCGAGGTCGATCAGTGCGGCGGCAGCGGTGCCCGGGTAGTCATAGCTCTGGTAGTCGACCGGCGGTGCGCCGAAGTGTCGGGCGTTCCGGTCGCCGAAGATGCCAACCAGTAGGTGGGCCAGCTGCCAGGCGATCGTGGTCATCGGAGCGGGTTCGGGTGGCGGATAGGCGTAGTCGACGGTGAACTCACCCGATCCGTCCTGCAGGTCGGTTCTGCCCTGGCCGCGGCGATGCAGATTCCACGAGCCGGGCACCGGCTCCCACAGGTACTCCTCGTCGCTGAGACCGTCCAATCGCGGGCGGAGCTGGAAGTCCCAGTGCCAGGACAACTGCTTGGACAGCTCTTCAGCCAGGTCAAAGGTCATGCCCCGACCATGGCACCGACATCAGACATTTCTGATGCACTGCGATCATGGGCCCATGCGGGTGATCATCGCGACCGACACCATCGGTCCGCTCAGCTCGGCCCGGGCAGGGGAGATCCTCGCCGAGGGCTGGCGGCGGGCCGATGTCCCGGCTGATGTCGAGGTGGTGCCGATGGGGGAGGCGGGCGGCGGGTTCACGGTTGCCGTGGCCGACAGCGCCGGCGTGGAACCCGCCGGCGGGGTGTCCGAGGGCGGTCTGACCACGATCGTCGACACCCCGGAGCGGTTGGTGATCGGATTCGAACCTGCCACGTCGGGACCTCAGTTGGGGATCGATCGGAACGCGTCGTCGGCAGGATTCGGGTCGGCGCTCAACCAGGCGCTTGCCGACAGTCCGTACCGTGCTCCGGAGATCGTCCTCGATGTCTCGGCCAATCGTGCCCACGACGCCGGCGCCGGCCTGCTCGGGGCGCTCGGGGCGACCGCCGACGTGCCCCTGGACTTGGGCGTCGCCGGATTGCACGGTGTCTCCCGGGTGGACCTGAAGCCGGTACGGCGGTTGCTGGCCGGTCGCCGCCTGACGTTGGTCGTACCGCAGGTGCAGCGCGGGCTGCCGCTGCTCGGGCTGCGGGGGATCACCTCGCGGTTCGGCCGCGACCAGGGCTGGCATCCGGAGTTGTTGCTGGCCACCGATGCGAGCCTGCAGTCCTTCACCCTGGCCGCGGCACCCGGCATGCCCGAGGGGGCTGACTGGGGCGCGGCAGGTGGCTTGGGGTTCGTCGCTGACCTGCTCGGCGGACGGGTCACGACCGGTGCAGAGTACTGCGCCGAGATCGGCGGGCTGCAGGCGCGGGTCCGCGGATCGGACCTGCTGGTCACCGGCTGTACGGTCTTCGATTTCGCCGAGCGGGGCGGAGGCGTTGTCGCCCGGGTCGCCGACCTGGGAGCCCGCGGCAACGTTCCGGTGATCCTGGTGGCCGGTGAGGTGGTCATCGGCTCACGCGAGATGCGCTCGATGGGGGTTGAGTCGGCCTACGGGGTGCACGAGTCCCGGGTCGGTCAGCCGTCGGAGAACGTCACCGCCGACGCGCTGGCCTCCACAGTCCGCCGGGTGGCTCGCAGCTGGACCTGGTGAGCGCGGCGGGTGAGCTGCGTCTCGCTCGGCGGGTAGCGGTTGGTGGCAGGCCGCGGTCTGCTTACACTGGATACAACATTCGCGTATCTGGTTAGCGAGGACGACATGACGGACACCATCCAGGCACCGGTCAGCGACGGCATCATTCTCACCGACGAAGCGGCCGCCAAGGTCAAGGCGCTGCTGGACAGTGAGGGTCGCGATGACCTGGCGCTTCGGGTCGCCGTGCAGCCGGGTGGTTGCTCCGGCCTGCGCTACCAGCTCTTCTTCGACGAGCGCAGCCTCGAGGGCGACGTGGTGAAGACGTTCGGCGGCGTCAATGTGGTGACCGATCGGATGAGCGCCCCGTACCTGCTGGGTGCCACCATCGATTTCGTCGACAGCATCGAGAAGCAGGGCTTCACGATCGACAACCCGAACGCGACCAGTTCCTGCGCCTGCGGCGACTCCTTCAACTGAGCCGTCAGCCGCCGGAGCGTCGAACGCAGCAAGATCACAAAGCCCGCCACGGAATCGTGGCGGGCTTTGGTACGTGCCAGGTGTGTTAACGATTCGGCAGGACCGACCGGGTGTGTCCGCCTCATACGACTTCCCCCGTTGTCGAACGAGCAGACCGGACCCGGACGATCCTGCCGAAACTCAAATGTGAGCATCTCCCGATGATCACTCCAGCATTCTTGGGTGCCGTAGATCTTTCTGGCAGGGTCCAAGGTCCCGATTACTGTTGCGGCGAATCCGATGCCCGGGCGGTTGAAACGGTGAACGCAGGCATTAAACGATGAATGCGTGCCGCGGAGGTCCGGCTGCGGTGTGTTCCGGCGGTCAAGCGGCGTGGCCGCGACGCCGTGCCGGGGTAGGGCTACTGCCGCGGCTGCCGCAGGGTCGCGCCGTATACGGCGACCTGCGTCCGGCGCTGCATGCCGAGTTTGGTCAGCAGCGTGGAGACGTAGTTCTTGATCGTCTTCTCCGCCAGGAACATCCGCTCGCCGATCTGCCGGTTGGTCAGACCCTGCGCGATCAGGTCGAGGATCTCGCGTTCCCGCTCGGTCAGGTTGTGCAGTTTCGGGTCGGTCTGCGGCACCGGCTTCTGCAGTTTCGCCATCAGCTTCTTGGTCACCGCCGGATCGATCAGCGATGCGCCGCGTGCGGTCTCCCGGATCGCATCGGTCAACGAGGACCCACCGATCTGCTTCAGCAGATAGCCCGACGCTCCGGCCATCACCGCGGCGAACAGTGCCTCGTCGTCATCGTAGGAGGTGAGGATCAGGCAGCGCAGGTCAGGCAGGGCGGACCGCATGTCCCGGCAGACATCGATCCCCGACCCGTCGGACAGCCGTCCGTCGAGCAGTGCGACATCCGGCATCGTCGCCGGGATCCTGGCTCTGGCCTCGGCAGCGGTCGCCGCCTCACCCACCACCTGGAGATCGTCGGTTGTGTTCAGCAGGTCGACCAGGCCACGTCGAACCAGCTCATGATCATCGAGGATGAAGACCTTGATCATCTTGCCTCCAGTGGAATCGTCCAGGACAGGGCCGTGCCGGCTCCCGGGGACGACGTGACGGTCAGGCCACCACCGTACTCCTCGGCGCGCCGGCGGAGATTGTCCAGACCGCTGCGGCGTCGGGTATCACCGATACCCCGGCCGTCGTCGTTGATGTAGACCTCGAGTTCCTCGGGGGTCGCCTCGACCCTTACCCCGGCGTGCATGGCGTTAGCGTGTCTGGCGATATTCGTCAGACCTTCCCGGACGACGGCGCCGACATCGGAGATCACGCCTGGGTCGACCATCGTGTCCAACGGGCCGACGAAGATCACGTCCGGGCGTTCGGGCAGGGCCGGTCCCACGTCGGAGACCACCGACATCACCGCGCTGCGCAGACTGTGCTCGGCACCGGGATTCTCCCGCAGCGCGAAGATCGCTGTCCTGATCTCCCGAATGGTCTCGTCAAGATCACCCACGACGTCGATCAACCGGGCACCGTGTTCGGAACTTGACAAGCTCGCCGCAATGCTCTGCACGCTCAACCCGATCGCGAACAACCGCTGGATGACGTGATCGTGCAGATCCCGGGCGATCCGGTCGCGGTCCTGCAACAAGGCCAACCGCTCCTCATTGGCCCGGGCATCAGCCAATTGCATCGCCAGCGCGGCCTGCCCGGCGAAGCTCTCGGCCATTTCGAGATCGGAGCCGGTGAACTGCCGACCACTTCGGGCCCGGCCGACCACGACAGCGCCGGCCATCCCTTGTTCGGTGGCCAGCGGCAGCGCCATCACCGCACCCAGCACGTCGGCGTAGGCCGGGCAGATCGTGGTCTCGACGTACTGCTCGGCGTTGTCGACGATCACCCCAGAACCGCGGGCCATCGCGGCGCCGGCCAGCGAACCCGGCACCAGGTACCGGGCACCCTGCAGATCGTCGGCCCCGGTCCCGATTGCGGCGACCACCCGCACCAGGTTGCTTTCCGGCTCGGGAACCACGACCGAGACGACGTCGGCGGCAGCCAGCCGCAGAACGCTCTCCGCGATCCGATGCAGATTGGCGATCGGATCGTCGGTGGTGAGATTCCGTCCGACCTCTGCCCGGGCGCGCAGCCACTCCTGGCGCTGCCGGGACTCCTCGTAGTGCCGGGCATTCTCGATGGCGATGCCTGCCGTGGCCGCCAGTCCGAGGACGAGTTCCTCATCCTCCTCGGTGAAGGACCCGCCGCGGCTCTCCGCGAGGTACAGGTTCCCGAAGACCGCGCCCGGCACCTGGATGGGCACGCCGAGGAACGATTCGATCGGCGGATGGTTGGGTGGCAGGCCGAACGACCGCGGGTCGTCGCTGATTCGCTGCAGGCGGATCGGCCTCGGGTCGGCGATCAGCGCGCCGAGCAGGCCGCGGCCCTTGGGGAGCTCGCCGATGGCGTGAACCGTGTCGTCGTCCATGCCGACGGTGATGAACTGCTCCAGCGTGCCGTCGGGGCCGATCACTCCGAGGGCGGCGAAGCGGGCATCGGCCACGTCACGGGCTGCCTCCACGATCCGGGTCAGTACGCCGGGAAGGGACAGTTCGCTGACGATCGAGCGGTTCGCCTGGAGCAGGCTGCGCAACCGCTCCTGGGTCCGCATCAGGTCCGAGGCGCGCTCGGACACCAGTCGCATCAGCTGGTCGATGGACAGCTGCACGCCGAACTGGGACGTCGGCGAGGCCGGTGAGGACAGCTCGCGGCCTGGTCGGGGGGATTCCGCGGCCATGGGATGAGATTACGACTCCGGAAGCGGATCCGGACCCACCCTGCGCCCGGTGATCTGGCTCGGGGTGATCTGGATGAACAGGTTCCGGGTCCCGGCGGCCCACGGCACCGGGTCGTCGAGGCGCCACAGCCGACGCAGTTCCTCCGGTTCGGCGGTCGCTCTCGCCCGGCCGCGGACCACAACACTCCAGCCTGAACGCGTCCGTTCGTCCACGTGATCGATCTCGAAGGCGACGTCGGCCTCGTGCACCAGTTCGGACAGGACTCCGTACGGGGAGGTGCGGAAGACAACCGTCTCCTGGTACCAGATGTAGGTCACCGGAAGGATGTGGATGCCATCGGCCGCCCGCCAGGCGATCCGTCCGATCTGCACCCCTAGAAGCAGTTCGATGCACCGTTGGCGGTCGATGCTCCCGTTCCCCGAGGTTGTCAGCATGGTCGGCTCCCCTCCCAGGCGCCGTGCCTCATACGCAGTCTCATCCAGTCGATCATCTGCTGAATGGCCCCGGGAAGTGCCGAAAGTCCGAAGAAGTGGGGAAGTCCTGAGGCAGGACTTCGATCATGCTTCGTCGGCACCGTTCCCAGCGACTCCCCAAGGGGTGACCGGGGGCGCGCTGCGTTAGGGTGCTGATAGGTTTGACACGCTGTAGTAGTACGCATCAGAAAGGGTCGACGTGGCACCAGACTCCCGCCGGCGGATCCGGGTTTCCCGGACAGCGTCCCGGCTGCTGCTGGCAGGTCTCGGCGTTGGCGCGCTGGCTCTTGCCGGCTGTGCCCACACCGGTCCCGGCCTGCCGAGCCGACTCGGGCTGCCGCCCGCCGCGAGTGATCGGACCCCCTACACCCATCACCTGTGGATCGGTGCCTGGATCGCGGCCTTCGGTGTCGGCGCAGCCGTGTGGGGCATGATCGTTTGGTGTGTGATCAGGTATCGCCGGCGCAAGCCGGGCGTGCCGAGGCAGAACCGCTACAACCTGCCGATCGAGATCTTCTACACCGTGACGCCGTTCATCCTGATCGGCGTGCTCTTCTACTTCACCGTGCTGGCCCAGGACAAGGTCCAGGCGCGGGTCGAACGCCCGGACCACACCATCACGGTTGTCGCCCAGAAGTGGAACTGGTCGTTCAACTACCAGGAGCAGAACAACCCCGACATCGGCCAGGCGGTCTGGGAGTCGGGCACCATCGAGCATCCGGCCGACCTCTACCTGCCGGTGGGACAGAGCGTCCGCTTCAATCTCAAGTCGGTCGATGTCATCCACTCGTTCTGGGTGCCGGCCTTCTACGAGAAGCTCGACGTCGTGCCGGGCCGGAACAACAGCCTGGACCTGACTCCGACCAAGGAAGGCGTGTTCGCCGGAAAGTGCGCCGAGCTGTGCGGCACCTACCATTCCGCGATGTTGTTCAACGTCCACATCGTGTCGCAGAGTGAGTACGAGGCCCATTTGAAGTCGCTGGTCGCCAGGGGCCAGACCGGTCAGCTGCAGACATTGAGTAACACGGTTGCTGTGCCGCAACGGCCGGCAACCGAGCAGGAAGGACGATGACGTGACGACCTTCGAGGGAACCGCCGAGCGGACTGCCGCCGCCCCGGCGCGGGAGGTCAGCAGGCCGCGGCCGATGGGCATGGTGGCCTGGAAGTGGCTGACCACGACCGATCACAAGATGATCGGCAATCTGTACTTCATCACCAGTTTCGTCTTTTTCCTGTTCGGTGGTGTATTGGCGCTGGGGATCCGTGCGGAGTTGGCGTTCCCGGGGCTGCAGTTCCTGTCTTATGAGACGTACAACCAGTTCTTCACGATGCACGGCACGATCATGTTGCTGATGTTCGCGACGCCGTTGTTCTCGGCGTTCGCGAACGCGATCATGCCGTTGCAGATCGGTGCGCCGGATGTGGCGTTTCCGCGGTTGAACATGTTGTCGTACTGGTTGTTCCTGTTCGGTGGTCTGATCACGATCTCTGGTTTCCTGTCGCCGGAGGGTGCGGCGAGCTTCGGCTGGTTCGCCTACTCGCCGTTGAGCAACGAGGTCAACTCTCCGGGAGTGGGTGGGGATCTGTGGATCGTCGGCCTGTATCTGGTCGGTCTGTCCTCGATCCTTGGCTCGGTGAACTTCATCACCACGATCCTGACCATGCGGGCGCCGGGCATGACGATGTTCCGGATGCCGATCTTCACCTGGAACACGCTGATCACCGCGCTGCTGGTGTTGATCGCGTTCCCGATCCTGGCTGCGGCGTTCTTGATGTTGGAGGCGGATCGGAAGTTCGGGGCGCACATCTTCGATGCGGCCAACGGGGGTGCGTTGTTGTGGCAGCATCTGTTCTGGTTCTTCGGCCACCCCGAGGTGTACATCATCGCGTTGCCGTTCTTCGGCATCATCACCGAGATCCTGCCGGTGTTCAGCCGCAAGCCGTTGTTCGGCTACATGACGCTGGTCGGCGCCACGCTGTCGATCGCGGCACTGTCGGTGGCTGTTTGGGCACACCACATGTATGTGACCGGTGCGGTGAACCTGCCGTTCTTCTCCTTCATGACCTTCCTGATCGCGGTGCCGACCGGGGTGAAGTTCTTCGACTGGATCGGCACGATGTGGGGCGGCTCCCTGAGTTTCGACACACCGATGCTGTGGTGCATCGGCTTCCTGACCACCTTCCTGTTCGGTGGCCTGACCGGGATCATCCTGGCCAGCCCGCCGCTGGACTTCCAGTTGTCCGACTCCTATTTCGTGGTCGCGCATTTCCACTACGTGGTGTTCGGCACGGTGGTGTTCGCGATGTTTGCGGGCTTCTACTTCTGGTGGCCGAAGCTGACCGGGCGGATGTTGGATGAGAAGTGGGGCAAGGTGCACTTCTGGCTGTTGTTCGTCGGCTTCCACACCACGTTCCTGGTGCAGCATTGGCTGGGTGTGGAGGGCATGCCGCGCCGGTATGCGGACTATCTGCCCAACGAGGGATTCACTCTGTTCAACCAGATCTCCTCGGTCGGCGCGTTCCTGCTCGGCGCCTCGATGCTGCCGTTCATGTACAACGTCTGGAAGAGCCGGAAGAACCCGCTGGTCAATGTCGACGACCCGTGGGGTTGGGGCCGGTCGCTGGAGTGGGCGACGTCCTGCCCGCCGCCGCGGCACAACTTCGATTCACTGCCGCGGATCCGGTCCGAGTCCCCGGCCTTCGACCTGCACCACCCGGAGATCGCGCTGGAGGAGTACGCCTCCAATATGGCGGCCGAAGGTGAATTCATTGACGCCGGTGAGCACACCGGCCGGGTCGGCGCGCTGATCGAGCACGCCGAGGCCCGAAGCGGAGAGGGTGACCAGCGATGAGGATGGAAGCCTGGATCTTCGCGATCCTGACGGTGTTTTTCCTGATCGTCACGCCGGCGTACTGGCTGATCACCCATGAGACGACCGGTACGGCAGCGCTCACCCTGACGTTCTTCCTGTCGCTGATGATCGCCGGTTACCTGACGTTGATCTCCCGACGGATCGACGCCCGGCCGGAGGACAAGCGTGAGGGCGAGATCGTCGAGGGCGCCGGTGAGGTCGGCTTCTTCTCGCCGCACAGCATCTGGCCGCTGTTCTGCGGGCTCTGCCTGGCGCTGGTGATGGTCGGCCTGGTGATCGGCTGGTGGCTGGTGATCATCGGGGGTGCGCTCGGGATGATCTCGCTGACCGGCTTGCTCTACCAGTACTACCGGGGCGAATTCCAGCACTGAACCATTGTCGTCGGCTTCCCGGGGGACGACCCCCGCACCCCGGGTCGGTCACGCGTGATCTGAATTGTCGCGCGCGGTTGCACCGCGGGCTCGACAACCGCGCCTACCCCTGCCGCCCGTCGGGGGTCGCTCCCTGTGTCCGCGAACCTCAAAGTTTGATCCCGTGGCTGGATTTTCGACGATTTCGAGCCGCTGGCTCAAACTTCGAGCTTGCGACCCGACGGGGCCTCGGGGCGCCCAGTGATCGATTCGTCCGGCGCCTCCACCTCCGACGAGACCGATGTGCTCGGCGGTGCGTCGAGGAGGGCTCGCTGCAACCGGGCGCGGAGCCGGGCTGACATCGTGGCGCCGTGCGGGTCGGGATCGAACATGGTGCGGTACGACGGGCGCGGGGTCAGGGACCACACCTGCTGCGGGCTCAACGGTCGATGCTCTTCGGAGTAGCCGCCGCCCGGGCCCCTGACGATCACTCCCGACTCGGTTCCGTGCGCCAGCCGATCATGATCAGCTACTTGCAGAGCGCGGCAGATCGACCGGGTCAGGCCGTACGCGACGATCGGGCCGAGGACGGTCACGCAGCGCAGGACCACGATGATGTTCTCGAACGCGATGTGGAACGTCGTCGCTTCGATGTCGGCGCCACCAGCGAGCCACAGTGCACCGAAGAACGTCATGCCGGCGACGCCGATGCCGGTGCGGTTCGGCGTGTTCCGAGGTCGATCAAGAAGATGGTGATCAGAACGGTCGTTGCTGATCCACTGCTCGACGAACGGGTAGGCCGCAACGATCATGAAGAACAGTGCCACTGCCGCCAACGGCACGATGACCGCCATGGTCCAGGTCCTGCCCAACCAGCTGAATTCCCAACCGGGTGGGACCAGACGCAAGGCGCCGTCAAGGAATGCGGTGTACCAGTCGGGCTGGCTGCCCGCGGACGCGCTGGCGGGGGAGGACGGTCCGTACAGCCAGATCGGCGCGATCTGCGCGAAGGTGCCCAGCAGGATGATCACGCCGGCGGTGGTGAAGAACAACCCGGTCGTTCGAGCAACGCCACTGGGCCACGTCGGGATACCGACCAGGTTGGACTCGGTGCGACCCGGCGCCACCGGTTGCGGCAGCCGTTGCTTGATCAACAGTCGGATCCAGTACGCCGCCAGTACGACCAGAGTCACCGACACGGCCAGATGGACGGCGTACAGATGTTCGATCGCTACGCCTGGGAACGCGCCGCCGAAGAGGATCCGCTCCAACGCCGTGCCGATCAGTGGGATGCCGAGCAGCACCCCTTCGGTGATTCGCAGACCGGTACCGGACAGCGTGTCGTCCGGCAGGGCATAACCACTCCAGCCGGCGGCCAGCGCCAACAGGAAGACCCCGACCAGCAGCACCCAGGCCAACTGTCGTGGCCGCCGGAACGCACCGGTGAAGAAGATGCTCAACAACTGCAGCGCGAGCGCGGCGGGCAGCAACAAGGCAGCCCAGTGATGAACCTGCCGGAGCAAAAGCCCACCCTGGACGTCGAACGACATGTGCAGCATCGAGGCAAATGCCTTCGACATCTCCACGCCGAACAGCGGTCGGTACGAACCGTGATAGCGGACAGGGTCGACCGACGGAACGTACAGGAACATCAACATCACGCCGGTGATGATCAACACCACCAGACAGGCGGCCGCGATGATCCCGAAGAGCACCGACCACGGGCTGCCGAACGCCCGGCCACGCAGTCTGCCGAAGACGACATCCAGAGCGCTGCCGATCTTCACCACTGCTGGGGCAAGATCATCTTTGGCCACGATTCTCCTAGCTCGGATTCGGTACGAACCGGTCGGCGCCGGATGCCGGCCTTCATTTCGCCCTCACAGACACGACGTCGTCGGGCCGGATTCTGTGACGGCCGGCATCGGGGCAGCAGGTGATAGTTGCGTCACACGGTCCCAGGTACGCGGCAGTGCTCAAGTGCCTCGACTACGGTCTGCGCCACCTCGGCCGGACGCGAGACGGCCGCGGCGTATGAGCCGGCGGATGGTCCCCGGAACGAGGAACGGAAAGCCGTTTGCGGCCCCTGTGTTCCACGTCGTATATTCCACCTGGAATAATTCAGCTGGGCTGATCGGAGGGCGACATGGCGCTGACGCCGCTGGCGGTGGGCATCCTCGCCCTCGTCGCCGAACGGCCGATGCATCCCTACGAGATGTATTCGCTGATGCTCGAGCGCCGCCAGGATCGACTGCTGAAGTTGCGGCCCGGGTCGCTCTACCACACCGTCGACCGACTGGCGCGGGACAAGTTCATCGAAGCGACCGGAACCGAGCGTGCCGGAGCGCGACCGGAGCGGACGACGTACGAGATCACGTCGTCCGGCGAGGACGCGATGCACAGCTGGATCCGACAGACCCTTTCCGGGCCGTACGAGGAGTTTCCCCGGTTCCCGGTGGCACTCACCGAGGCACACAATCTGCCGAGGGACGAAGTCGCGGAACTCCTCTCGGCTCACTTGCAGACGATCGACCAGGACATCGAACTGCTCGAATCGGGCGGCTCGCTGGCCAGGTGCCGGGACGTGCCCGAGATGTACTGGCTCGACGTCGACTACGTCCTGGCAGTGCGCCGGGCCCAGCGGCAGTGGATCGCCGACACCATCGAAAGAATCAAGACGGGGGACCTCCTATGGCACAGGAAACCACAACACTGAGTTCGTCTGCCCAGCAGACCCGCAGCTCATGGCCGGCGCTGTGGGCGTTGGTGATCGGCTTCTTCATGATCCTGGTCGACGCCACCATCGTCGCCGTCGGCGTGCCGGCGATCATGCGGGGGCTCGACGCCGACGTCAACTCGGTGATCTGGGTGACCAGTTCCTACCTGCTGGCCTACGCCGTGCCACTGCTGATCACCGGGCGGCTCGGAGACCGGGTGGGTCCCAAGTGGATCTACCTGATCGGACTCACCGTCTTCACCCTGTCGTCCCTGTGGTGCGGTTTCGCGGGGACCATCACCCTGTTGATCGTCGCCCGGGTTTTCCAAGGTCTGGGCGCGTCCATGATGACACCGCAGACGATGACGGTGATCACCCGAACCTTCCCACCGGAACAGCGCGGGCGGGCGATGGCGCTGTGGGGTGCGGTCGCCGGGATCGCGGGAATCGTCGGTCCGATCGCCGGTGGCCTGCTGATCGACGGTCCGGGTTGGGAGTGGATCTTCTTCATCAACGTGCCGGTCGGCGCCGTCGCCTTCGTGCTGGCGCTGCGCCTGGTTCCGCGCCTGGAGACCCACAGCCACCGCTTCGACATCCTCGGCGTGCTGCTCAGCGCCGGCGGCATGTTCGCCATCGTCTTCGGCATCCAGCAGGGGGAGTCGTACAACTGGGACACGTGGATCTGGGGGTTGATCGGATCCGGCGTGGCGCTGATGATCGCCTTCGTGGTCTGGCAGCGACTCAACAGGTCGGAGCCGCTCGTCCCGCTGGCGCTCTTCCGGGACCGCAACTTCTCCCTGTCCAACGGCGCGATCCTGACCGTCGGCTTCATGATCCTGGCGATGCAGCTGCCGTTCATGTTGTACGCCCAGACCGTTCGCGGTTTCACCCCGACCCAGGCCGCCCTGTTGATGCTGCCCAACGCGATCGTCGGCATCATCCTGGCTCCGATCGTCGGGCGCCTGGTCGACCGCTACCACCCCCGCTACCTGGCGGGCTTCGGGCTGCTGGTCGACGCGGTCGCACTCGTCTGGGCGAGCCTGGTGCTGCGGCCGGACACCCCGGTCTGGCAACTGCTGTTGCCGCTCACCCTGCTGGGCGTCGGCACAGCCTTCACCTTCGGCCCGATCGGTGTGTCGGCCAACCGCAACCTGCCGCTGCATCAGGCCGGTGCCGGGTCCGGCGTGTTCAACGCCACCCGGCAGGTCGGCTCCGTGCTCGGCAGTGCCGCGATCGCCGCTCTGATGGAATCCCGGCTGGCTGCCGAGCTGCCGGCGATGCCCGGCGGCGCCTCGCCGTCGGAGTCGGAGTTCGGAACGCTGCCTCCCCAACTTCAGGACGGGTTCGCCACCGCGATGTCGCAGTCCTTGCTGCTGCCGGCAGCGGTCATCTTCCTCGGATTCATCGTCACGATCTTCCTGGTCGCCCCCAAGCACCTGGTCGCCGGCCGCGCCGGTGGGTCACACTGAAGTCATGTGTCGCAACATTCGCCAGCTGCACAACTTCGATCCGCCGGCCACCAGTGGGGAGGTGTACGAGGCGGCGCTGCAGTACGTCCGCAAGATCGCCGGCACCACCAAGCCGTCCAAGGCCAATCAGGATGCCTTCGATCGGGCGGTCGCCGAGATCGCACACAGCACCCAGCACCTGCTCGATCATCTGGTGACCACGGCGCCGCCGAAGAATCGCGAGGAGGAGGCGGCCAAGCGCCGCGCACGCTCCGCGCAGCGGTACGCCACCGCCTGATTCACACCACGGTTCCTCAACCTTTGGGTTGACAACCGCTGGTCGAGGTGCTGAACTGTACTCAACCAATCGGTTGAGGAGGGCAGGATGGCCCAGGACGCGTTGTCGAAGGTGTTCGCGGCTCTGGCCGAGCCGACCCGCCGGGACATGGTGGTCCGATTGACACTCGCCGACGCAACGGTCGGGGAGTTGGCGGAGCCGTACGACATGTCTCTGCAGGCGGTGTCCAAGCACATCCGGGTGCTGGAGGACGCGGGGCTGGTCAGCCGGTCGCGCGATGCCCAGCGGCGTCCGGTGCACCTGGAGGCCGAGGTGTTCGATCTGATGACCAAATGGATCGACCGCTACCAACGCCGGGCCGAAGAGCGCTACCGCCGGCTGGATGCCGTCCTCACCGAACAAGCCGGCGATCAAGAGACCGGCGACCATCGCACAGTCGATCACGGAGGAGAAGCGGGATGAGCACCAACACCAATCAGACCCGGGAAGCAACGATCATTGCCGATCCGGATCTGCCCAAGGTCACCATCACCCGGGAGTTCGACGCCCCGGCCGACAAGGTTTTCACAGCGCACGTCGATCCGGACATCTTCGCCCGGTGGATCGGCCCCAACCAGTACGACGTGACCATCGACCGCTGGGAGGCCACAACCGGCGGCAGCTACCGGTACGCCACCGGTGAGGAATGGTTCTTCGGGTCCTTCCACGAGGTGCAGCCGGACCAGCGCCGGATCGTCCAGACCTGGGGCTGGGAAGGGCTGCCCGGCGCAGTCAGCCTGGAGACCTGCACAGTCACCGATCTGCCGGACGGTCGCAGCCTGCTCACCTCGGTGTCACTGGTCGACTCGATGGAGGCCCAGGCCGCCATGCTCGCCAGCGGCATGGAAGTCGGCATCAATGACGGCTACGCCAAGCTCGACGAGCTGCTGAAGGGCTGAACCGGCGTCGAGCCAACGGGGAGACCGGCACCGACACTACGATCGTCCCGTGCTGCCCTTGATTCCGACCCCGACCGTCCTCACCCAATCCGGCCCCGGGTTCACCCTGGAGTCCGGAATGGCGGTCGGGGTCGACCCGTCCCTGGCCGGAGTCGCCCGGCCCTTCCTCACCGGGCTGCTCGATGATCATGAGCTCCGGTTGGAGCTCAGCGACGGTCCGGCGGCCGTCACCCTGGAACTGGTTGCCGACGATCAGGACCTCGCCGCACTGCCACACGCATCGGGTGTACGAGCGGATGATCTTGCTCCGGACGCCGAACGCTACGGTCTGGAGATCACAGCTGAGGGCGCGCGGATCTGGGCAGGTGCACCGGCAGGGTTGCATCGTGGGCTGACCACGTTGCGACAGTTGTTGATCAACGGCCCCGAGCTGCCCGGGGTGCGGATCCTCGATGCGCCGCGTTACGCCTGGCGCGGGCTCAACCTCGATGTGGTGCGCACCTTCTTCGAGCCCGACGCGGTGCGCCGGGTGATCGATCTGCTGGACAGCTACAAGTTCAACGTGTTGCATCTGCACCTGACCGACGACCAGGGCTGGCGACTGGAGATCGACGGCTGGCCCGAACTGACCTCGGTCGGGGCCCAAGGTGCCTACGACGGCCGTCCCGGTGGCTTCTACACCATCGAGGACTACCACGACATCGTCGCCTACGCCGCCGAACGGTTCATCACCGTCGTCCCGGAATTCGATCTCCCCGGACACAGCACGGCACTGATCCGGTCCTACCCGGAGTTCGGCACAGTCGATCAGGTGGGCGGACTGTCGCGGAGCCAACTCGATGCGGATCAACCCCGGCTCTGGGAGTTGATCACCGATGTGCTCGGCCAGTACGCGGCGCTGACTCCGGGACGGTTCCTGCACCTCGGCGGTGATGAGGGATTCGGGCTGAGCGACGACTTCCACGCCGACTTCCTGGACCGGGCGATCGGCATCGTGCACGGGCTCGGCAAGCGGGTGGTCGGCTGGCAGGAGGCGGCCAGGGCCGGGCTGGGTGACGGCGACATCGCCCAGTACTGGATCGACTTCACCGATCGCCTGGAGGCGATGTTCGAGGGGCGGCAGGATGATCTCGCCCGGCAGTTGGTCGAACTGTTCGGGAAGGCCGACGATGATCTTGGCCGGGCGGTCGGCCAGGGTGCCGGGATCCTCTTCTCACCGGTCGGTTTCTGCTACCTCGACAGGCCGTACGACGACCCGCCAGGCGAAGATCAACAAGAACTGTGGCAGCGCTTGGGGCTGCGGCAGGCCTACCCGCCGGTGACGATCGAGGACGCTTTCGGCTTCGACCCCGACCTGGCTCTGGCCGAGGTGGCACCCGGTGCGGTGATCAGCGGAGTCGAAGCGACCGTCTGGTGTGAGACTGTCACCAGCGAAAGCGATCTGCAGTTCCTTCTGCTGCCGCGGCTGCCCGGCATCGCCGAACGGGCTTGGGCACCCGCCGGTACGAGCTGGGCCGAGTTCCTGCCACGACTGGCGGCCCACCGCGAACTCTGGGCGACCCGCGGCTACACCTGGTTCGATCCGGCCGAGTTGGCCGGACCGGCAACGGTCACCAGCTGATCGGCAGCGGGCGACCCTCCTCGTAACCCGAGCTCGACTGCACGCCGACCTGGGCCCGTTCGGCGAACTCGAGGAGATTCGTCGCACCGGCGTAGGTGCAGCTGCTGCGAACTCCGGAGATGATCTGGTCGATCAGGTCCTCCACGCTCGGCCGCTCCGGATCCAGATACATCCGGGAGGAGGAGATGCCCTCCTCGAACAGTCCGGCACGCGCCCGCTCGAAACCGCTCGCCTCGCGGGTCCGCATCCGGACCGCGCGGGCCGAGGCCATCCCGAAGGACTCCTTGTAGGCCCGGCCTTCGGCGTCAGTCATCAGGTTGCCGGTGCTCTCGTACGTCCCGGCGAACCAGGAACCGATCATCACGCTGCCGGCGCCGGCGGCCAGCGCCAGCGCAACGTCCCGCGGATAGCGGACGCCGCCGTCCGCCCAGATCGCGACGCCGATCTCCCGGGCGGCCTGCGCGCACTCCAACACCGCACTGAACTGCGGGCGCCCGACGCCGGTCATCATCCGGGTGGTGCACATCGCGCCCGGCCCGACACCGACCTTGATCACGTCGGCACCCGCGTCGGCCAACTCGCGTACCCCGTCGGCGGAGACGACGTTCCCGGCGGCCAGCGGAATCTTGCGTCCGGTCTGCTCCGCGAACCGGTCGCGGACCTCGGTCACCGACTTCAGAGCAGTGATCATCTTGTCCTGGTGACCATGGGCCGTGTCCACGACGAGAACGTCGATGCCCGCGTCGAGCAGTGCCTCGGCGCGGCCGGCGACGTCACCGTTGATACCGACGGCGGCGCCCGTCATCAACCGGCCCTGCGGGTCGACGGCGGGTTGGTAGAGGGTCGACCGCAGCGCGTGTTTGCGGGTCATCACCCCGAGCAACTGGCCGCCGTCGCAGACCAGGGCGACGCTGAGATGCTTGCCGGACAGGATGTCGAAGATTTCCTCCGGCGCGGTGTCGGGGGAGACGATCACCAGGTCATCGCTCATCACCTCGTGGACCTGCGCGAAGCGATCGACGCCGGCGGTCTCGACGTCGCCCACCAGGCCGAGCGGCCGGCCGTTCTCGACCACGACGACGGTGCCGTGCGCCCGCTTGGTGAGCAGCGAGACCGCGTAGCCGACCGTCTCGTGCGGGCCGACCGAGATCGGGGTGTCGAAGACGGTATGGCTGGCCTTGACCTTGCCGACCGTTCCGGCCACCACATCGGCGGGAATGTCCTGCGGGATGATCGCCACTCCGCCGCGACGGGCCACCGTCTCGGCCATCCGGCGTCCGGAGACCGCGGTCATGTTGGCCACAACGAGCGGGATGGTTGTCCCGATCCCGTCGGTGCTGGTCAGGTCGACGTCCAGCCGGGACGACACCGAGGACCGGCTGGGGACCATGAACACATCGGAGTAGGTCAGGTCGTAGCCGGGCGGAGTGTTGAGGAATCTCACCCGTCTATTCTGCCTGGGCGGCCAAATCCTTGGGGCCCCGCTGACCGTCGACCGCGGTCTCCGGCAGGTCGGCGGAGCGATCGGACGGGGCGGCCGACGGCTCGACGAAGACCGGGCCAGCCGACCCGGCCGGCTTGGATCCGACCAGCGACCGCAGGTCGACGCCGGTCATCCTCTCCACCAGCGTGACCGTCTCGTTGAGGTTGGCGGCGATGCTTCGACTGCGACGCCTGGCTCAGCGTGTAGGCGCGGTTGCGCAGCCGTCTGCACCGTGGCCGAAGCCCGGATCGGCATCGATCTGCTCGATCGCCCAGTGTGCCCAGTCGATCGTTGCCTGGAAGACCCGGATCCCGTACTGCGCGGCCAGCGCACCGTGGCCCCGGGTCGGCCCGCCGTCGGCGACGCTGTCCTGGAAGTCCTGGGTGATCGCCTGCAACTGTTCGGTCGAGTACTCGATGGTGTGTTCCAGGATCGTCCGGGCCTCGTCTCGGCGCAGCGCCGACAACAGGAACAGCCGCAGCACGTACTCGTTCCGCACGCCGGCGTTGCCGGCCGGTGTCAGCAGCCATTGCCGCAACTGCGCCCGGCCGTCGGCGGTGATCGCGTACGTCTTCCGGCCCCGGGCGCCTTCCTCGGCGATCTCGATCAGGCCGGCCTCGGTGAGCTTCTTCAACTCCGGATAGATCTGGCTGTGCTTGGCATCCCAGGCGTACGAGCCGATGCCCTGGGCGAACCGCCGGGTGAGGTCGTACCCGCTGGCCGGTCGTTCGTTGAGCAGGCCGAGAAGGGCGAACCGGAGAGACATGCCTGAATCGTACATGACACTATTGACATGTCGAAATAGACATGTCACTCTCACCTTATGAGTTTCTATCTGGACGGCGTCTTCGCCCCGGTCCCAGACGAGATCGACGCGTACGACCTCGAGGTCACCGGCACCCTCCCGCCCGAACTGGACGGCCGGTACCTGCGCAACGGCCCCAACCCGCGGCTCGGCAGTGACCCGGGGCACTGGTTCGGCGGAGCCGGCATGCTGCACGGTGTCCGGCTCAGCGGCGGCCGTGCGGAGTGGTACCGCAACCGCTGGATCGACACCCGGGTGGGGGCGGCGAACCGGCCATCGGTCCGGACGGTCGCGACCTGCGGCACACTGTGGCCAACACGCATCTGATCGAGCACGGCGGCTCGCTGCTTGCGCTCTGCGAGGGCGGCCTGCCTTATGAGGTCACGGGGGAGCTGGAGACCAAGGGCGCCTACGACTTCGGTGGCCGGCTGCGTACTGCGATGACCGCTCACCCGAAGACCGATCCGGTGACCGGTGAACTGTTCTTCTACGGCATCTCGATGGCCCGGCCGTACCTGACCTTCCATGTCGCCGACGCGGCGGGTCGGTTGATGAAGTCGATCCCGGTCGACGTTCCGGCGCCGACGATGATGCACGACTTCGCGATCACCGAGCATCACGTGATCTGGCTCGACCTGCCGGTGGTCTTCGACCGTGAGCGGCTGGGTCGGTCGCTGCCCTTCACCTGGCAGGACGCGTACGGCGCCCGGCTCGGCGTGATGCCGCGCAGCGGGGGACCGGTGCACTGGATCGGGATCGATCCCTGTTACGTGTTCCACGTCGGCAACGCCCGGGAGGACGAGCGCGGCCGAGTGGTGCTGGATGTGGTCCGGTACAGCCCGGCGGAGTTCGGCAGGTTCTGGCAGCTCGGCACCGATCCGGAAGGCGGCGGCGTGACCGGCGTGCTGCACCGGTGGAGCATCGATCCGGGGCGTGGAACGATCAGCGAACTGCAATTGGACGATCGCAGCGTCGAGTTCCCGAGCCTGAATGATCAGCACGTCGGTCGGGCCAACCGGTACCTCTACGCGGTCACCGACGAGGACAACGGCGGCCTGATCAAGTACGACACCCAACAGCAGACCGCACGGTCCCACCCGTTCACCGAGCCGGTCCACGTCGGCGAAGCGGTCTTCGTGCCGGCGACCGGCGCGACGACCGAAGATGCCGGCTGGCTCATCAGCATCGTCACCCCGCGACACGGTGGTGCGTCATCCTTGGTCGTGCTGGATGCCACCGACGTCGCCCACGGCCCGATCGCAACCGTAGGACTTCCACGCCGGGTACCAGCCGGTTTCCACGGCTCCTGGATCCCCGAACCCGGCTCAACGCAAAGGACGCAGGGATGAACAGCAGGGCCATGATCGGGCGAATCGTCTGGACCCTCTTCCTGGACGCCGGACTCGCAGTGGCGGCCTACCTCATCGCCCGGCAACTCGGCGCCGGCATGTTCCTTGCGCTGTTGATCGGCACCATCGTCGCCGGACTCCGGGCGCTGTATGTGATCATCCGGCGACGCGAGGTGGACGCCTTCGCCCTCTTCATGATCGCAACCTTCGGGATCGGTCTTGTACTCAGCCTGGTGACCGGCAGCCCCCGGTTCCTGCTCGCCAAGGACTCGATCTCGACCGCGGTGTCCGGCGTCATCTTCCTGGGCACCCTGGTGGCCGGAAGGCCGATGATGTACTACCTGGCGCAGCGTTTCGGCGCGACCGGTGACGCGGAGCGCGAGGAGTGGGCTCGCCGGTGGCCGGTCAACGCAGGTTTTCGGTCCTTCTTCCGGGGTATGACGGTGGTATGGGGAATCGCATTCCTGGCCGAAGCCGCGGTCAAGCTGATCTTGGTGCTGGCTCTGCCGCTCGCCGTGGCAGCGCCGTTGGTGCCGTTCTTCACTCCGGTGCTGATCACCGCTCTGGTGGTGTGGACGGTGCGTACCAGCGTCGCGGCACAGAAGCGGCTGAGTGTTGCACAGCCTGTCGCTTGATGTCGGTTTCCCCTCGCCACTAACGTCGACCCATGGCCGACGACCAGGTCAACCAACCCGCCGGTGAGCACGAGCCGCCGGAGATCAACTACGACGAGCAGTTCTATCCGGCGAGGCCGCGACGGCTGCGCCCGCGAGCTCGGCTGACGCGGCTGTTCCCACTGCGCCAGCGATCGCCGCGATCCGGCAAGCCGGTCGGATCCAATCCGGAGTACGTCGACTGGCTGCACGAGGAGTCGATGCTCTTCGATGCCACCGACATGGCGCGGCAGTTCGAGGGCCTGCCGAGCATGTTCCAGAACCCGTACGCCAATCCCGATCCACGATCGGCGATCGAGAAGGCGTCGGTCTGGTTCACCGCGTACCCGATCTCGATGATCACGCCCAAGGGCAGGTCGTTCCTGGGGACACTCGGCGACCCCGACCTGTGGGAGATCTTCCAGAGGATCGGCATTGATGCCATCCACACCGGCCCGGTGAAACAGGCCGGCGGTCTCAACGGCTGGGACAAGACACCGAGCGTCGACGGCCACTTCGACCGGATCAGCACCAAGATCGACGAGATCTTCGGCACCGAGGACGAGTTCCGCGGCCTGTGTGAGGTTGCCGCCAACTTCGGCGGCACGGTGATCGACGACATCGTCCCCGGCCACACCGGCAAGGGTGCTGACTTCCGGCTGGCCGAGATGAAGGTCGGCGACTACCCCGGGATCTACCACATGGTGGAGATCCCTCCCGAGGACTGGCACATGTTGCCGAGGGTTCCCCGTGGCAGGGACTCGATCAACCTCGACAACGAGGCCGAATCCCGGTTGCAGAAGGCCGGCTACATCATCGGCCAGATGCAGCGGGTGATCTTCGCCGAGCCCGGGGTCAAGGACACCAACTGGAGCGCGACGGCGCCGGTGATCGGACCGGACGGTGTCGAGCGGCGCTGGGTGTATCTGCATTACTTCAAGGAGGGTCAGCCGACGATCAACTGGCTCGACCCGACGTTCGCGGGGATGCGGTTGGTGATCGGCGATGCCCTGCATTCCCTTGGTGATCTTGGAACCGGCGCGTTGCGGCTGGACGCCAACGGCTTCCTCGGAGTGGAGAAGACCGCGGAGGATGTGCCCGCCTGGTCGGAGGGGCACCCGCTGTCGGAGGCGGCCAATCAACTGATCGCCTCGATGGTACGCAAGGTCGGCGGCTTCACCTTCCAGGAGTTGAACCTGTCGATCGACGACATCCGGAACACCTCGGCCCGGGGTGCCGACCTGTCCTACGACTTCGTCAACCGGCCGGCCTACCATCACGCCTTGGCGACCGGGGACACCGAGTTCCTCCGGATGACATTGAACCTGGCCCTCGACCTCGGGGTCGAGGCGGTGTCGCTGGTGCACGCGTTGCAGAACCACGACGAGATGACCTACGAACTGGTGCACTTCGCGACCGTGCACGGCCAGGACCTGTTCCGGTTCCGCCACGGCGAGTACACCGGCGAGGGTCTGGCGGTACAGATCCGTTCGGACCTGATCGACAAACTGACCGGCGACCATGCGCCGTACAACCTGACCTTCACCACCAACGGGATCGCCTCGACGTCGGCGACCGTCATTGCGGCCGCGCTCGGATACACCAGCATCGATGATCTTGATGCCGAACAGATCGAGCAGATCCGCCGGGCGCACCTGCTGCTGGTCATGTTCAACGCGTTGCAGCCGGGCGTTTTCGCCTTGTCTGGTTGGGATCTGGTCGGCATGCTCACCCTCGATCGCAAGCAGGTCGCACCACTGCTGAGCACCGGCGACACGCGCTGGATCCACCGTGCGGCCTACGATCTGATGGACTACCAGCCCGATGCCACGCAGTCGTCGTCGCTGATGCCGCGCGGAGTCAGCCTGTACGGCGCACTGCCCGCCCAGTTGGAGGACCCGGAGTCGTTCGTCTCCCAGTTGGCCGACATCCTGCGCATCCGGAAGGTGTACAAGATCGCCACCAGCACCCAGATCGACGTACCGCAGACGTCGACGAACGCGATGCTGGTGATGGTGCACCAACTGGAGGACCCGGACGAGCGGCAGGTCACGGTGCTCAACTTCGCCGACCGGACGGTTTTCGGCCACGTCCGCTCCGAAAAGCTGGAGCCGTCGTCGCTGGTCGTCGACATGGTCACCGACGAGGTGATCGGCGAGATCGACAACCTGAACACCTTCAGCGTCGCGCTCGGGCCGTTCGGCGGCAAGTCATTGCTGATCAGGCCACGCACCGAGGAGGATGTCGACGTCGGCGTCCCCGACTTCAACGAACAGGCCGGCGAGGTCTGACCACATGGCGGCATTTGGCAACCCTCTTCATTGAGGTTTTAACGACCTCCTAGGCTGTGCGCATGTCCGACACACAGCAGGGGTCCGGTTCGTCGCTCTCGGAATACGTGCGCGCGGGACAGGAATTCAACCGGGACATGAACTACATCCCGGACCGGATCACCGCCGACGGTCGGGACGGCTGGCCGGTGGAGTCCGGCCGGTACCGGTTGATCGCGGCCCGGGCCTGCCCGTGGGCGAACCGGACGCTGATCGTCCGCCGACTGCTCGGCCTCGAGGACGCGATCTCCCTCGGCCTGTGCGGACCGACACACGACCAGCGGAGCTGGACATTCGATCTCGATCCCGGTGGTGTCGACCCGGTGCTGGGCTACGAGAGGCTGCAGCAGGCCTACTTCGCCCGCTATCCGGACTACCCGCGGGGGATCACCGTACCGGCGATCGTCGACATCCCGACCAAGGCCGTGGTCACCAACGACTTCCCGTCGATCACCATCGACTTCTCGCTGGAATGGACCAAGCTCCATCGCGGCGGGGCACCCGAGCTCTACCCGGAGCCGCTGCGCGACGAGATCGACGAGGTCAACGACCGCGTCTTCACCGAGATCAACAACGGCGTCTACCGTTGTGGGTTCGCCGGCTCACAGCAGGCGTACGAGAGCGCCTACGACCGGTTGTTCACCGCGCTGGACTGGTTGGAGGAGCGGTTGTCCGGCCAGCGGTACCTGGTCGGTGAGACGATCACCGAGGCCGACGTCCGGCTGTTCACCACCCTGGCCCGCTTCGATCCCGTCTACCACGGGCACTTCAAGTGCAATCGGAGCAAGCTGTCCGAGTACGCCGCCCTCTGGGGCTACGCGCGCGACCTGTTCCAGACCCCGGGCTTCGGCGACACGATCGACTTCACCCAGATCAAGCAGCACTACTACATCGTTCACGCCGACATCAATCCGACCCGGATCGTCCCGAAGGGGCCGGATCTGGCCAATTGGCTGACGCCGCATCACCGTGAGCAACTGGGCGGCCGACCGTTCGGCGACGGTACGCCGCCCGGGCCGCCGAGCCCCGACGAAGCGGTGCCGACCGAACACAGCGCGGCCGCCTGACCGTCTCCTTCCGCGCGTCCCTGTTCGGGCGTCCCTGTTCGGGCGTCCCTGTTCGGGCGTCCCTGCCGCTGGTCACTGGCAGCTGGTCCGATCCGGCAGTCCTCCCCGCCGTCGAATTGGTAACACGTGCTGCCGAATCGCACCGTACCGCTGGGATCGGGTGCGATTTCGCGCCGCGTGTTACCACATTCGGCGGCGGCCGGGTTTGGGTGCGGGATGGTGCCGTGTGTTACCGATTCGACGGCGGCGGCCGGGTTCGGGTGCGGGATGGTGCCGCGTGTTACCGATTCGACGGCGGCGCGCGGGTTCGGGTGCGGGATGGTGCCGCGCGTTACCAATTCGACGCAGTTGAACCGGCCAATGGCCGGGCTTGCCGTTGACCCGGGCAGGGGAGAGGGCAGGAACGACAACGCCCGCGGATCGGCTGATCCGCGGGCGTTGGCTTGTTCAGGCTGCGTCAGTCCGAGTGGCCGGCACCGACTTGCTCATCGGCGCGCTCGCTCTCGATGGCCGCTCGGCCGTCGCCCTCGACCTCGTGACCGCCGTGGTGGTGGGCGGCCGCCTCGATCTCGGCAGCGGTGGGCTTGGCCACGTTGTGCCCGAAGTACCAACGGGTGAACGGCCGCCTGGCGCGGTCCTTCGCGGTGCCCTTGCGGGCGACGCCATTGGCGTCGGTGACCGGACCGGATGTGATCGGCTGGTACTCGTGGTGCTGGGTGATCGCGAAGGCCTCGCCCTGGGTGATCGGCGTGTGCGGCTCTGAGTAGCCGCCGGCCGGGGAGCGGTGGATGACACCGGACTCCGAGCCGTGCAACACCCGGTCGTACGCCGACCGCTGCAGACCGATACAGATCCTCTTGGTGATGATGAACGTCAGGATCGGCAGGATGAAGATGCCCCAGCGCAACACCAGCGTGATCGAGTTCAACGAGATGTGGAAGTGCGTTGCGACGATGTCGTTGGCACCGCCGATCATCAACACCACGTACACCGCGATGGCGGCAACCCCGATCGCGGTCCGGTTCGGTGCGTTCCGCGGACGGTCCAGCACATGGTGCTCCAGATCGTCACCGGTGACCCACTTCTCCAGGAACGGGTAGACGGCCAGCGCGGCGGGCAGTGCGACGAAGCCCAGGATGGCCGGGATGAAGACATTCCACGACCACGTGGTGTGGCCGATGTGCCACTCCCAGTTGGGCATCAGTCGCAGCGCACCCTCCAGATAGCCGATATACCAGTCGGGCTGCGAGCCGGCACTGACCTCGGCAGGGTTGTACGGCCCGTACGTCCAGATCGGGTTGATCTGCATCAACCCGGCCATCAGGACGATCACACCGAAGACGATGAAGAAGAATCCGCCGGCCTTCGCCGTGTACACGGGGAAGAAGGGGTAGCCGACGACGTTCTTCTCGGTACGTCCCTGGCCCGGGAACTGGGTGTGCTTGTGATAGAAGATCAAGATCAGGTGCAAGCCGACCAGCGCCAGGATGACGGCCGGGATCAACAGGATGTGCAGCATGTACATCCGCGGCACCAGAAGATCGCCCGGATACTCCCCTCCCAGGAACCAGGTGAAGAGGTAGGTGCCCACCAACGGGATGGACAGCACCGCGCCGAAGATGATCCGGACGCCGACACCGGAGAGCAGGTCGTCGGGGATGGAGTAGCCCAG